>NZOA01000076.1 GCA_002695115.1 Planctomycetota bacterium | reverse complement strand
GGAATCTCCCTGGGAAGGGATTCGAAGCTGGGTTCCGCTGTGAATCCCCGGAGGTATGTCGATCTCGATTTCACCGGAGGCCGCGACGCGGCCTTCGCCTTCGCAGGCTCCGCAGGGGGTGGCGATCACGCTGCCGGCGCCGTGGCATCTCGGACAGGGCCGCTGTACCCGGAAGAATCCCGAGGCGGACTCTACCCGCCCCATCCCCTGNCATTGAACNCAGGTCTGCGGCTCCGTTCCNGGCTCAGCTCCNCTGNCGCCGCANTCNCCGCAATCACGCNGCCGCNTGATCTCGANCTTCCGCTNCGCGCCCCNGAGAACATCGTCAAGAGTGATCTCGAGATCGATCCGCAGNTCGCGGCCGCGNCGGGGNCCGTTACGCTGACCTCCTCCCATTCCCCCGAAGAGNCCCTCAAAAAGAGAACCCTCGAAGATGTCTCCAAAGCGGGAAAANATGTCGTTGATGTCCGTGAAGCCGCCGCCAAAGCCCTGCGCCGACAGACCCTCGTGCCCATGCTCGTCGTANAGNNTTTTTTTCTCCTCGTCGCTGAGAATNTCAAAGGCTTCCGAGACCTCCTTGAAGGCGGCCTCCGCCNCGGNNTCTCCNGGATTTTTATCCGGGTGGTATTTGAGCGCCTTCTCGCGGTAGGCCTTCTTGACCTCCGAATCCGACGCATCCCTGGAAACACCCAGNACCTCGTAATAGTCCCGCTTGGACATCGTGGAGTTGCNGCTCCCCATCAGATTTCACCAATAACCCGCCGAAACAACAGGAANAGNCCCCCGGTCCTCAGCGTCGCCNGAGAGAATTCTCCNGCCATTGCACACAGGGTAACNCCCCCTGTCCGGCCGGTAAATGTCCAGCNGNTCAACGCGNCCCTGGACTAACCGNGCTNCCTGTCAGGTGACGGCATTGACGACCGGTNCGTCATGCTCGTCCACATCCGTAATCAGGGCATCCGTAGTCAGGTTGAGGCCGGCTATGCTGACCGCGTTTCTNAGGGCNGTGAGNGCGACATCCGTAGGATCAATCACTCCATCCTTGACCAGGTTGGAGTATTCNCCNCTCAGCGCGTTGAANCCCTTCGCTCCCTTGAGCTCGCTGACCTCGACCAGGANATCTCCCGGGTCGTAGCCGGCATTCTCCGCGATCTTGCGAAGCGGAGCCTCCAGGGCCGCGGCAACCACCTTGACTCCGAAAGCCTCATCTCCCTTGGCCTTGACCTTGCCGAGAGNCTTGATGGCGCGCACGAAGACCGTGCCCCCGCCGGGGATCACNCCGCTCTCGGCGGCCGCCCGGGTGGAATGCAGCGCATCGGTTGCCCGGTCCTTGCGTTCCTTCATCTCAAGCTCGGTGTGACCGCCAATGTAGAGAACGGCAATACCGCCGCCGAGCTTGGCCTTACGCTCGGTNAACTTCTCCTTGTCATAGGTCGAGGTGGTCTGCTCCATCTGGATGTTGATCTGGTTNAGNCGCTCATCGATNGCCTTCTGCTTCCCNGCNCCGTCGATNATGATNGTCTTCTCCTTGTCGACAACGACCTTCTTGGCGCTGCCGAGATGCTCGAGCTCGACCTGGTCGAGNCCAACTCCAATNTCCTCGGAGATGAAGACGCCGCCGGTGAGGATCGCCATGTCCTCCATCAGCGACTTCCTGCGGTCCCCGAAGCCGGGAGACTTGACNGCCACAACCTGCAGAACGCCCTGGAGCTTGTTGATNACCAGGGCGGCGAGCGCCTCGGCCTCGACNTTCTCAGCTACGATCACGAGCGGCTTGCCTGTCGGCGCGACCTTCTCGAGCAATGGAACNAGCTCGTGAACGGCGGTGATCTTCTTCTCGAAGAANAGNATGNNGACATCCTNGTACTCGGTGTTCAGGTTCGCCGGGTCGGTAATAAAATANGGNGANCAGAAGCCCTTNTCGAACTGGAGCCCCTTGACCACCTCAAGGTANNTCTCGGTGCCCTTGTTTTCTTCGATGGTGATGACTCCATCGTTGGTCACGCTCTCCATCGCNTCAGCAAGAAGGTCAGCGATCTGGTTGTCNGAGTTGCTGGAAATGTAGGCGACNTGCCGGATCTGATCGTAGCCCTCAACCTTCTTCGCCAGGNCAAGCACCACATCCTCAACGGCTTCCGCGGCAAGGTCCATGCCGCGCCGGATGGACTGGGCCTGCACGCCCGAAGCGACAAACTTCCGCCCCTCCTCGATCATGCTGCTGGCAAGAACGATCGCNGTGGTCGTGCCNTCACCGACANTGTCATTCGTCTTCGANGCGACCTCGTTNAGGATCTTCGCCCCCATNTTCTCAAACGGATCGGGAAGCTCGATCTCCTTGGAAACCGAGATTCCGTCCTTGGTCGAGACGGGGCCCGCGAAGCTCTTGTCGATAACCACGTTCTTCCCGGAAGGNCCGAGAGTCGAGCTCACGGCCTTTGCCAGGGTCTGCATCCCGGCGGTCANCTTCTGCCGACCGTCACTATCAAAAAGAATCTGTTTAGCCATTTCTATAATCCTTAATTCCAGGAAACCTTACATTCCCATTCCGCCCATNCCNCCCATNCCACCCATNCCGCCCATTCCNCCCATGCCGCCCATGCCGCCCATGCCNCCCATTCCNCCCATGCCGCCCATTCCCATACCATCATCGTGATGGTGGTGATGGTGGTCATCTTCATCCTCCTCGTGGGGAATCTCGGCTATCATCGTGTCGCTTGTGAGAAGAAGCGTAGAAACGCTCGCGGCGTTCTTCAGGGCCGTCCGCACGACCTTTGTCGCATCGATCACGCCAGCCTCGAACATATCGACAATCTCTTTCGTATCGGAGGCCAGGTCGCATCCCAGGTTGGTGTTTTCCGCCGACTGGATCGCCCGCAGAACCTTGGCGGGCTCAACGCCCGAGTTGAGACAGAGCTGGCGGATGGGCGCCTCGAGGGCCCCCCGGATGACGTCCACGCCGGCTTTTTCCTCGATGCTGAGACCATCGAGGTCCAGGTTGGCGAGAGCCTGCGCGGCCCTGAAAAGACCGACTCCGCCTCCGGGAAGAATCCCCTCGGCCTGTCCCGCCCGGGTCGCGTTCAGCGCGCTCTCGTAGCGGGACTTCTGCTCTTTCATGTCGCTCTCGGTGGCGGCACCCACGTGAATCACACAGACTCCGCCCACCAGCTTGGCCAGGCGCTCCTGGAGCTTTTCCTGGTCGTACTCGGATTCCGTATCCTCGAGCTCGCTGCGAATCTCGTTCGCCCGCGCCTCCACGGCGCCGGCCTCTCCGCCGCCGCCGACGATGATAGTATCCTCGGAGGTGATCCGAACCTTCCCGGCCTCGCCGAGATCAGCGAGTTCAAGGGACTCGAGCTGGACACCCATGTCCTTGAAGATCGCATTTGCGCCGGTAAGAATCGCCAGGTCCTGGAGCATGGCCTTGCGCCGATCTCCATAGGCGGGCGCCTTAACCGCGGCGCAGGGGAGCACTCCCTTGAGCTTGTTGACCACGAGGGCTGAGAGCACCTCTGCCTCCACGTCCTCGGCCACCAGCAGCAGCGGCCTCTTGGCCGCCAGCACCTTCTCCATGATCGGCAACAACTCGGTGAGCTTGGTCAGCTTCTCCTCGAAGATGAGGATGAAGGGCTTCTCGAGTTCGCAGAGCATCTTGTCGCCATCGGTCACGAAGTGAGGCGAGAGATAGCCTCGATCAAATTCCATTCCCTCTACGGACTCGACCTGGGTCTCGATCTCCTTGCCCTCCTCGATGGTGATCACCCCATCCTCACCCACCGACTCGAAGGCATCAGCGATCCTCTCGCCAATTTGACGATCCAGGTTCGCCGCGACGGTCGCGAGATGAACGACCTGGTCCTTGGACCTGACCGGTGTGGACAACTCCTCCAGGCTCTCGAGGGCCTTGTCGACGGCAACTCGAATTCCACGCGAGAGGATCATCGAGTTCATTCCGCCAATGACGTTCTTCAGACCCCGGAGGTAGATGCTCTCGGCGAGCACGGTCGCCGTGGTGGAGCCATCGCCAGCCTCGTTGGAGGTCTTCTCAGCTGCCTCGCGAACGAGCTTCGCGGCCATGTTTTCATAAGGATCGATGAGATCCACCTCGTCAGCGACACTGGCGCCATCCTTGGTGATAATAGGCTCGCCCCAGCCACGGTCGATTACCGCGTTCGAACCGACTGGTCCCAGCGTTGTCTTGACTGCGCGGGCGAGTTTTTCAACTCCCTCCCTGGAGGCCAGCCGGGCCTCAAGGTCAAAAGCGATTTGTTTTGGTGTTCTGTCGGCCATTCCAATAGGTTCCTGAAATATCCCTTGGTAGAAAAAATCGTGAACCATTTGCTTATGCAAACCTGATACCACGACTTAAGATCATTAAATTAAATGACTTATAGAACAGGTAGGGAACTGCCTACTGCCACATCGGCAGCATCAGGCCAAATAGGGGCATAGAGTCCTGTCAGAGTGGCACAAAGCGGGCTTCCGGAGCCGAATCTCTGCAGTTAAAGGGGTCTCTGAGTCGATAAAAAATATTGAGACCGGATGCCCTCCGCATCCGATGATCCAGCCGGCCCCAGGGGCGTGGAGAAAAGAGATGAGCGACCGCTATAAGTTTTTTGGTGAAATAGCCTTAGAGAAACGCTTCGTCAGCGCTGAACAGCTCTATGAAGCACTCACCCTGCAGGCTAGGAACCGTGTCGATGGGGTGATAGAGAAACAGCTCGGACAGCTCTTGCTGGAACTGGGCCATATCAGCGAAGAGCAGATCAGTGAAGTGCTCGATGTTCTCTACCCGGTCACGGACACCTGAAGAAGCCCGCGAAGACGGTCTGAATCACCTGCCGGGGAGATGAACCGGGGGGCGCTCGCTCAGTAATTCCCCTCATCGGAATTCCCGCGAACCGACCCGACTATCCTGGGAGTGTAGAGGGTGATTCTATCCATTCTCCAATAGCGCGAATCGGTGAGCACGGCATGCAGGTGTGCTATCTTGCGTTCGACCGGCAGGACCCTGTGGGCTCCCGAGGTCGAGGCGCGCCCCCACTCCAGGATGCGCCTGCCGCAGTGAAGATTGACCTCACTGGCGGACCGGTTGAGCCGGCCGCGCGCGTTGGAAACGTCGATCTCATCTATCGGGTTCTCAGGATAGAGCTCGGCGATCCGGGCCTTGCGCAATTCGGCCGCCACGCTGATCCCATCGAGTACCGCCGAACTTCTCCAGTGCTTCCCGGGCCGCGGAACAGCGATGCCGGTACCGGCGCCCTCGACGAGAGGAACCTTGAACCAACTCCTGGTCTCAACCCTATAGGGCTCTCCAAGGCGCCGGCCCCGGGAATCGCTCAGGAAGCAATCCTTCCCGACCCGCACCATGGCGACCGGGGTAGAGAGGACCATCAGGGTCCTGATCTCGCCATCTCTCTGCGGGGTGGGATAGACCAGGCCGATATCGACCACCTCCCGGATCCAGTGAGACCGCTCGAGAGCCTCCTTCATCCTGGAGAGAACGCCCGGGTCAAAAAGACTGAGCCTGCTCTGCTCGAGCGTGAACTCGTCCATGATCTGCGCCCTGATCTCCGGGGTCACCCAGGCCGGGAGGTTAGCCGGGTACAGGGTCCAATTAGCCAGCAGGAAGCGCTCATCGGATCTCACATCCTGCCTGATGGACACGGCCAGCCAGACAAACAGCATAGCCCCGAGCAGGAAGCAGAGCTTCCTGCCGCTGTTCTTGAAAAAATGCTCACCGCTGCCGAAGGATGCCATCCGTCTCAGCAATCCGGGGCGTGTTTTTTTATTCCTGGCCATAGGTCAATACCTCCCGCCTTCGCGGGCTGTCCTCTCTTTCAACTCAGGCAAGCGCGAGATCCCTGGCGAAAACGACCTCGGTCTCGAGAAGGTAGCCGGTCTGTTCACGGACCTGCGTGATAACCTCCTTCATGAGTCTCCTCACATCGCCGGAGGTCGCCGAGCGCCCCCTGTTAACGATGAAGTTGGCGTGCAGCTTCGACACCTCCACCCCGCCTCGACTGAGCCCCTTCAGGTTGCAGTCCTGGATCAGCTTTCCGGCGGAAGGCCCCTCGCCGGGGTTCTTGAACATACAACCGGAGCTGGCGTGGGAGAGGGGTTGGGTCTTGAGCTTACGCTCTTCGTAGTATTCCATTTCCCGCTTGAGCTCGGCACGATCGCCCGGCTCCAGCTCCAGCTCGATGGCGGCGACCACCGAGCCGGGCATATTCCAATTGCGGTAGCCCCAGGGGACCTCTGAACCTTCGATGATTTCCACGACACCATCCCCGGGCGAGATGATGTGCAGCTTGCGAATGTATTTTCCGAAGCATGCTTCGGGACCGTTGCCGGCGTTCATCGCGGTGCCGCCGCCGACCGTCCCCGGAATCCCCGCGAGCTTCTCCAGTCCGGACAGGCCGGCATTTACGGTTTTCCTGATGATCGTGTTGATACCGACTCCAGCCTCCGCGTACACCCTGCCATTTTCCCCCAGCTCCCATTTCCCGAGCTTCTTGGTGCGAATGACGGGTCGGCAGAAGTCGCCGTCCGGAAAGACGGTATTGCAGCCGCCGCCGAGTATGAAGGGCTCCTCGAGCGAGGTCAGGAGTCCGCGCAATTCCTCGAAGCTTTCGGGTTCGTAAAGATCCCGGGTGCGACCGCCAACCTTCATCGAGGTCAGCTTCGAAAACTCGGCGTGTCTTGGACCGCGGGCCACCTGCTTCACTTCCCCCCCTGCTCCACGATCGGAATGCCCCAGGGCCTACCTGCGTAATTATGGGCCAGGATGGTGATATCCCCGGCCCCCATGAAGATCACCGCGTCTCCGTCCATGACGTTCTCATCGAGCCGTTTGTGGGCGTCTCTGAATCCCGGGGTGTCGACGGCCTTTCCCCCGAGCCCGGCAATCTCCTTCGTAAGCATGGTGGAGTTGACGGCCTCCTTATCCTCCCGGCTGTCCCTGGCCTTATACGGCCTGGTAACGAGGACCTCATCAAAACCGGCAAGCGCCACGGCGAATTCGCCAAGCATCCTTCGCAGGCGGGAGTATTGGTGGGGCTGGAAGACACCGATGATTTTTCCCTCGAAGCCGCCGGCACGGGCCGCGCCCAGCAGAGCCTCGACCTCAGTGGGATGGTGAGCGTAGTCGTCGATGACCGTTACCCGCCCCCTCGCGAGGACCTCGAATCGACGGCGGACTCCGCGGAAGGCGCCGAGAGCCTCGGCGATCTTCTCGACGGACACTCCCGCCCAGCTGCAGATGGCCGCGGCCGCCAGCGCGTTCTTCACATTGTGCCGACCGGGAATCGAGAGTTGAACCTCCTGACGGATTTTTCCAGGCCCTCTCAGCACGAAGCTGGATTCCAGGCCGCGCGAGCGCAGTTGGTGGGGCCACCAGTCGCCGTCGATGGATTCGAGACTGAAGGTCTGGATGCTCGCGCAGGAGGCCGCCGGTACAAGATTCATCGTCTGGGAATCATCGGCATTCAGAACCAGGAGACCATCCCCGCGGATCCGGCTGATGAACTGTTCGAAGGCACTGGAGATCTCAGCCAGGTCCTTGAAGTAGTCGAGATGCTCCTCCTCAACGTTGGTAACCACCGCGGCCGCAGGATCCAGCTCCAGAAAGCTGTGATCGTACTCGCAGGCCTCGGCCACGAAATCACCTCCCGAGCCCTGTCTCGAGCTGCCAAGCTGGGGAATCTCCCCCCCGATCAGGAAGGAGGGCTCCTTGCCTGCATAATAGAGGACCCACGCGATCATGGCGCTCGTGGTGGTCTTGCCATGGGTTCCCGCCACGGCGATTCCACGCTGCTGGCCCATCAGCTCGCCGAGAAACTCGGAGTATTTATATACAGGAATTCCCAGCCTGTGAGCTTCGCGGATCTCGGCGTTGTCATTGCCGACAGCCGCGGTACGAACGACAAAGTCCACATCGGGACCGAGATTTTCCCTGTCATGGCTGGGAGAATAGTCCACCCCCAGGCGCTCGAACTCCTCGGGCAGGGAGCCGCTACTGGTGTCGGAACCCGACACCTTGATGTTCTGCGCTAACAGGATGGGCACCAGGCCTCGCACGCCGGTGCCGAGCATCCCTACAAGGTGAGCCTTGTTCCGTTTCTGCATCGTATAACGATGACCCGGAGCGGACAGAACCCGCCTGCCCGGATATCTCACTTCTCTTCAGAATCTTCTCTTCAGAACTTCTTTCCAGCGGCCTGGTCCGGCTGCCCGGCTCCGAAAAAACACGGAAACCGACCCTAATTAAGCAGATGCCGAACAGGGTAACCAGAGTTTTCCCTCTATAACCCCTTATCGGTAAGATGTTGCTGCATCTTGAGCTAGGACAATTCGACACCACAACATGAGGTAGTATAAAAATACCGCTGAAACGTAGATTCCGCTGTCCTGCGGGGATTTACGGCCCTATCGCGAGAGTGTGGAGGCGGGCTCTCAGGACCGTTTTTTCGTGGGGATTTTCAGCTTCATCCCGAGGCGCAGGCGGTCCGGATTGCCACCGAGTTGTTCCGTGTTCAGCACGATGATCTTCTTCCAACGATGCCCGGCGCCGAGATACTTCTCGGCCAGGTTCCAGAGCTTGTCCCCATCCTTGACCACGTGAATCGTGAAGGCCACCTCCGGCTGAACCAGCGACCGGGGCTGAGCCGGCTTCTCCGGCCCGGTCGGCCGCTCCGGCTCCGGCGGGATGTCCCCGGACAATGGAGGCGGTTCGACGACGGCTGGACCAGGATTGATCAGGTTGAGTGAACCTCCTGTTCGCCCGGCCTCGGGCGCCGGCGCGGGTACGCTGTCCCCGGTTTCCGGGGCATGGGGAGTGTTGGCCGAAAAACGTCGAGTGTCCTCGGGAGCTTCAACGAGTTCACCAGCTTCTATGGAGGGACGATCCCAGCGCGGAACCGGTCTCCTGGGAACCCGGGGACGCACTCCATTGGGAGGCGTGGCGGGCTTGATGGTCGTCTCGATCATCGTGTCGTAGTCGATGACACTCGACAGCGCATCCTCACCGGGAAGTCGCTGAACCTGCGGAGGCGGCGAAAACCCCAACCAGATGGAGAGCTGCCCCTCCCGCATATGGTAGACGCATAGCGAACAAAAACCGATGAGAACGATCAGAAGAAATCGAAATCCTACTGACATGTTTCTTTAAGCTCCAGTATGAGGTCCAGTACGGCATCGGCCGCGTCCGGTCTTCCGAGCCTCAGCGCGCGATCTTCCATCTCCAGCAGGCGGCCTGGCTCGAAAAGTATTTCTTCAACTATCGTTCGCAAGACGTCAGCTCCAAGCTCTTCTTCAGGCACCAGGATGGCGCCCCCTGCCCGCTCCAGCGCCTCGGCGTTCTTCAGTTGATGTTGGTCCTTGTGATGCGGGTAAGGAACGAAAACCGCCGGAACGCCCAGCACAGCCAACTCAGCCACGATCGTTCCGCCTGCCCTGGTGATCACCAGGTCGCTGTGCGACAGCAAATGCGGCAAATCCTTAAGGTAGTTCACGACCTCGGCTTCCCAGCCCTGGTCAAGATACGCCTTCTCTACTTCTTTTTTATCGGCATCTCCTGCCACATGTATCCAGTGGATTTTTTCACGATATTCCGAAAGTCCCTCCAGGGCGCCGATGATCGCCATGTTGATGCCGTGGGCGCCCTGGCTGCCTCCAACGACGAATACCTTGCGTTTTCGCGTACTGAAAGCCCCCGCGGCAAACCATCTGCGGCGGCGGCCCGCGGCGCGTACCACCGTACCTCGCACGGGATTTCCGGTTACCTCCCGCCGGCCTCGGAACAGATCGACCACCTCGGGACTCGGGCAGGTTACCAGGTCGACAAAGGGCGCCGCGAAACGGTTCACCTTGCCGGGAATCTGGTTCTGCTCGAGCAGCACCACGGGAAGGCCCACATGCCTGGCCGCGACGATCCCCGGAAGGGAGGCGTATCCCCCCAGCCCGATGGCCGCGTCATAGCTGCGCGTAAGCGCCTTGCGAATCATCGGAATGGCCCTCAGGGACTGCAGCGAATACTTCACCATGGCGCCCGCGCCGCCCGAAGGCGGAGAGAGATCGAGAAGCTCTGTCCTGAAGCCGCTGTTGGCAAAGACCTTCTCTTCCACATCTCTGCGGGTACGGAAGAACACGATGTCACAGTCCGGACACCTCTCCCGCGCTCTCTCGGCGACCGCGAGCCCCGGGAAGAGATGCCCTCCTGTACCTCCGCCGAAAAAAGCCAGCGCCTTCAATGCGGCCGCGGGAGGGGAACCCGTCTCCTTCCTGGTCCCGGCCAGTACAGCGGTATCGGTCATCGATCTGCGTCCTTTCCCCCGTCCAGTCGCCTCATGTTTGTGGTCTCAGCGGGATCGGCTCCCGCGAGGTCCGCCTTGTTGACCCCGGAAAAGTGTGTCGGCCCGGTGGTCTGGGAAATTCTCCATATCGAGAGCAAAACGCCGATCTGGGCCATCGTCACACAGAGGCCCGTTCCGCCGAAGGTCACCAGCGGAAGTGGTATTCCTTTTGTCGGGGCGCTTCCCGTCACCACAGCGATGTTGTAGGCCGCCTGCATCCCGATCGACAGGATGATGCCCGCGCCCAGGAGGTAGCCGAAGGAATCCTTCGCGCCACGGGCGATCATGACGCCCGACCAGAGAAGCACGAGGAAGAGCGCTATGACTCCCAGGCAGCCGAGCAGGCCGAGCTCTTCACCGATTACGGCGAAAACGAAATCGGTGTGTGCCTCGGGCAGATAGCGCAGCTTCTGCATTCCAGTTCCAAGCCCCAGGCCGGTCGTACCTCCGGAGCCCAGCGCCCGGAGCGAATGCCTAAGCTGGTGCAGCCCCTCCGGGTTGAGAACTCCCTGGAAGCGATGCACGATCATGTCCCACCTGAAATAGGCGAAGACTGCGAGCAGGGGGGTAAAAACGGCCAGGGGAAGAACGAAATAGCGCCAGCGCATCCCGCCGATGATCATGAGAATGACTCCCAGCCCGAGAATGAAGGTAGAGGTCCCCAGGTCCGGTTCGAGCAGGGTCAGCCCCCACAGCAGGCCAATGCCGCCTACCGCCGGCAGGAAGCCCTTTAAAAACTTCGTGGTCCGCCCCCGGTTCTCACAGATGTAGCCGGCGATGAAGAGCAGGACGGTGATCTTGGCGACCTCGGACGGCTGGAAACGAATTCCACCCCCAAGCGGCAGCCACCGGCTCGACTGGTTGACCCGGATGCCGATGCCGGGAACCAGGACCAGGAAGAGCAGCACAAGGGTCACGATCAACGCCAGCCGGTAGTATTTCCGCAGGATCCTGTAGTCACTCAGGTACATGACGTAGCAGATCGACGCCGAGATGCCGATCCACATCGCCTGGCGCTTGAGAAAGAAAGAGCTGTCCTTGGTGATGAGATAGTGGAAGGCGCTGGCGCTGAAGACCATCACCAGGCTGAGGGCCAGCAGAAGAAAAACCGAGGACAGCAGCGTCTCCTTGGCGTTGATGGTCTTTTTCAATGTCGCGATTTTCATAATCTCAGGCTGACAACCGATGCCAGGGCAAGGAGAGCCGAGGCGACCCAGAAACTCAGGGTGACCCTGGCCTCACTCCATCCCTTGAATTCAAAATGATGATGAAGGGGCGTACATCTGAAGATCCTCCTACCGGTCAGCTTGAAGGAGGTCACCTGCAGAAATACCGAGACGGTCTCCGCCACGAGGACTCCCCCGACCAGCACCATGAGCAGCTCCTGCTTGCAGAGCACCGCGACGAGACCCAGGGCCCCTCCGAGGCTGAGCGACCCGACGTCCCCCATGAATATTTTCGCAGGATGGCAATTGAACCAGAGGAATCCCAGGCAGCCCCCCACCAGCGCCGCGGTAAATACCGCCGTCTCCGCCCCTCCCTCGACATGGGCAATCCGGAAGAGGCCGCTCGCCTGCTCACTGCCGGCAAGCAGCGCGACCACGACAAAGGTGGCTCCCGTGAGCACGCTGATGCCCGCCGCCAGGCCATCGAGCCCATCGGTAAGATTGACGGCGTTGGAAGAACCGGCCAGAACCAGGGCCACCAGGGGGATGTAGAAGAGCCCGATGGAAAAAGAGGCGTCCTTGAAGAACGGTACGCTCAAGGCTGTCGCCGGGTCGACTGCGCCGGCATGGTGAACCACCAGGGGATCCCAGTACAGGATGCAGCCGGCAGAAATGCCCAGCAGGACCTGGAAAAATAGCTTGGTCTTTCCCCGCAGGCCGTTCCGCTTCCCGGGCCCCAGCTTGATCAGATCGTCGGCCAGGCCGATGGCGCCGAAACCCAGGGTATAGGCCAGGAGCATCATGATCGGCCGGCTGTCGAGCTTCGCCCATAGCAGCGTGGCGGCGCCGGCTGCGACGATGAAGATGACGCCGCCCATGGTCGGCGTATTCGCCTTGTGATCGTGCAGATCGTCGAGGTGCTCGGAGTCGCCCTTGGCCGTCTGCTCGACCAGCTTCCTGCTCCCGACCCAGGAGATGAACCAGCGTCCGAAAATGATCGAGAATACGAACGCCGAGGCTCCCGCCAGCAGGACCCGATAGCCTGTCTCCCTCGCCAGGACGCTGAACGCTGAGCTGTCGATCAATTCCTGAAGGTATTCAAACAAGAGGCAGCTCCCTTTCATCGGCTCCGACTGTTTCTCTCAATTCTTCGGCGAGCCCGCTCAGCCCGACCGCGTTCGAGGCCTTGAAGAGGAGCTTGTCCCCCGACCTGATCTCTTCGCTGAGGTACTCCCGCGCGGGGGAGAGCTCCTCGAAGTGCATCGTCTTCGCGTCTCCCCTCCTCCCGCTGCTCTCGCGCTCCCGCGTGAACGCCTCGCCAAGGTAGCGACTCGAGCCGCGGATCGTCACCAGCAGGTCTACGGGCTTGCCGGCCAGCAGGCTGCCGATCTCCGCGTGGTAATGTCTCGACCGCGGTCCGAGCTCGAGCATCTCACCGAGCACCGCGATATTCCTGCCTTCGGCGATCCCCGCGCAATACTCCTCGAAGGTGTCAAGGGCCGCCTTCATCGAGCAGGGGTTCGCGTTGTAGGAATCATCGACAAAGTGCACGCCCGCCTCGGTCCACACGTTGAGCCTGCCCGGGGGCAGGCGACACCTGGCGAGCCCCTCACGGATACTCGCGGGGCTGACTCCAAGATCGAGGGCGACAGCGATGGCGCCACTGGCATTGGTCACGTTGTGTTCGCCGGGAAGGTCGAGGGTGTACTCCTCAGCGCCGACCCTGAACCGGTAGCCTGCCTGCGCGCCCCCGGCTGCAGGGATCAGCTCCAGGGGAAAATCCGCCCCGACGGTTCCATAGGTCCGCGGCTCGCCATCGAGACAGGCGCGAAACTCCTCGTAGCCTGGAGCGGCCGGGTTCAGATAGGCGCGGCCCGCGGGATCCAGGCCTTCGAAGATCTCGGCCTTGGCCGCGATGATTCCGGGAAGATCCTCCAGGCCCTCGAGATGAGCGAGAGCTACGGTGGTGATGATGATTCGCTCCGGCCTGACCCGCTTCGAGAGATAGGAGAGCTCTCCCTTGCCCGAGGTACCCATCTCGACCACCAGGTGCTCGGTGTCTTCATCGGTCTCGAGCAGCGTCAGGGCCACCCCGAGGCGGTTGTTGAAGCTCTTGGGAGCCGCGCATGCCGTGAAGTCCGTGCCCAGGATGTGCTTGAGAAATTCTTTTGTCGTCGTCTTCCCCACGCTACCGGTGATCGCCGTCACCTCGAAGCTCAGCTCGCCACGGTTGTAGAGCGCGAGGTCTTCGAGAGCCGTGAGCGTGTCGGACACCTTCACGATACGCCGGCCGGACCCGGCGGAAGCGTCACGGCTGGACAGGCTCGCCGCGGCCCCCCGCTCAAAAGCCCCTGCAATGAAATCGTGTCCATCGTGATGCTCACCGCAGAGGGGTACGAAGAGCTCACCGGGCTCTACCTTCCTGCTATCGGTGCAGACACCGGTGATGGCGGGATCATCGGTGCCCGCCGCCCCTGGGCTTCCGTCCACCGCCGCGATGATCTCCGACAGGCGCATCCGCTTCATCCGCGCCCTCCCTCGCCGGAAGCCGCCCGGCGACCGTGCCCTGCGCGCGTGAACAATCTCTGCAACCGCATTCTCATACGTGGCAAACCTCTTGCAGAAAATCCCGGGCGACCTCGCGGTCGTCAAAATGGATTCGTTTCCTGTCGCTGAATTCCTGGTAGTCCTCGTGTCCCTTGCCGGCGATCAATACCGTGTCGCCCTCACGCGCCATTCGGATCCCGAGCCCGATGGCATCGCGACGATCGACCTCCAGGGTCGCCTCCTCGGGCCTCTCGAGGCCGGCCTTGATCTCCGAAAGAATCTTCTCGGGCGACTCGCTCCTGGGATTGTCCGAGGTCAGGATGACCCTGTCGGAGCCGCTCTCGGCGACCTTTCCCATACGGGGCCGCTTGGCCGTATCCCGATCTCCTCCGCAGCCGAAGATGGTGATCAGGCGCCCGGGCGTCACCGGGCGCAAGGCCTCGAGCACCGCCTCGAGGGCCCCATCGGTATGGGCGTAATCCACCACCACCTTGTAGGGACCCGGATGGTCGATCTTCTCGAGCCGGCCGGGAGGCAGCCGTGCCTCGGATATCGCGGCAGCCATCTCATCGGGCTTCAGCCCCATGCACTCCCCGGCGCTGAGAACGGCCAGCAGGTTCTCCAGGTTATGGTCTCCCCAGAACCCCGTACTGAACCGGCAGTCGCGCCAGGTGAATTCCATCCCTTCATCCATGACCCGGATACCAGTGACCCCATCTTCACTCCCGCGGCCGTACCAGGAGAGGTTGGCCAGGGTGTTCCCGGCGATGACCTTGGACACCTCCTGGGAGCGCGGAAGAACCGCGTAGGCATGGCTGTCGAGAGAGTTGAAGAGCTTCATCTTGGCGGCGAGGTAGCTGTCCATATCCTCGTGGTAGTCGAGATGCTCGGGCGCCAGGTTGGTGAACACCGCGCAATCGAAACGGATCGACGCCGTGCGCTGCTGCTCGAGAGCGTGGGAGGAAACCTCGATGACGGCGCGCCTGCCGCCCTTTTCAACCAGCTCCGCGAGGAATCGGTGCAGGTCGAGGCAGCCCATCGTGGTGTTCTTCGCCTCGGAGGACTCCTCGCCAATCCTGTTCTCCACGGTGCTGCAGAAGCCCGCGGTCGAGTCCATTCTCGAAAACAGGTGATGGAGCAGCCAGACCGTCGTCGTCTTGCCCTTGGTGCCGGTCACGCCAACGACCTCGAGCTCTTTCGATGGTTCGCCGTAGAAGCGGTCGGCGACGTCTCCCATGACACCGCGGAGATCTTCCACCTCGAGAACCGGCACACCGAGGGATGTCTCGCCACAGCCGCCCTGGGGAGCGATGACGGCTACCGCCCCGTTACTTACCGCCTCCCGGGCGAAGAGAAACCCATCGGTGGTCTCGCCGGGAACCGCCAGGAAGAGACTGCCCTCAACCGCCTTGCGGGAATCGCAGACAACCTCGCTCACATCGAGCTCCCCGCAGCCCGCGGGAATATTCATCAGGCCCTTACAAAGTTCACCCAGGCGCATTTCTCTTCCTTATTTTTCTTTTCCGCGGACGGGGCCTCATCGAGCCCCCCCCCGCTACCAGCCTTTGAACTTCAATCGCTCAAATTCAGGCAAAGCCGCGACGCCGAAATAACGACGCAATACTCTCGCCACGACAGGCCCGGCAACGCTTCCGCCGTAATACTTGCCCGCGCGCGGCTTCTCAATCATCACCAGGATAACAACCTCGGGATCATCCAACGGCGCGAACGCCTCGAAGGAGGCCAGGTAGTCCTTCTTGGTATAGAGCGGATCCATATCCGCCGTACCTGTCTTGCCGCCAAACTCGAAGCCCTTCATCTTCAGGTACCGGCCGGTGCCTTCGTCGACGATCCGGTGCAGTATCTTCCGCATCATAGCGGAGGTTTCCTCCGTGACCGTATGGCCGACAAGGTGGGGCGGATTCCTGATGATCTCGTCGTCCCTGACGTATTTGTCGACAAGGCGAGGCCTCACCAGGTAGCCCCCGTTGACCAGAGATGCGAAGGCGGTGACCAGCTGGATCGGGCTGATCTGCACCTCGTAGCCCATCGATACCGAGGTGGTCGAATAGATATCGTTCCATTGCTCTCTCGGGGTGTGCTTTCCCTTCCCCTCCCCGGGCAGGCGAATCCCGGTTTTCCGGCAGAACCCGAAGCGCCCGAGCGCCTCGATGAGCCGGTCCCGGCCGAGCTTCATGCCGAGGATCCCCATCCCGATATTGGATGAGAAGACCACAGCCTCCTCGACCGTGATCGGGCCATGGTTGCTGACATCCTCGAGCCTGCGGCCGCCGATGCGGTGAAAACGTCCTCCGCCCCAGATCTTCTCGTCCCTGCTGACCACCCCGGTCTCGAGCGCCGCGGCGGCGATGAACGGCTTGATGACGCTGCCGATTTCATAGACGTTTTCGATGACCCGGTTCTTCCTTTTCTCCGCGAGAACTCCGGGAGGGTAGCGGTGAAACTCGTTGGGGTCGAATACCGGGCTGGATGCCATCGCCAGGATCGAGCCGGTCTTGCAATTCATCAAAACGCCGAGGCCCGACTCCGCCCGGTGCTTCCGGATCCCGAGCTGGAGCTCCTCCTCGAGGATGCTCTGGGCCTTGCTGTCGATCGTCAGGTAGATGTCGTAGCCATTGATCGGAGCCACCTCGACCGTCTCCGGAGAATAGAAGCGGAACTGCTCGCGAGCATCGGTGATGACCCTGCGCATTCCGGACCTCGGCTCCAGCCAGGAAGACAGCGTGAGCTCGAGTCCCGCCTGCCCCGTTCCATCATGAGAGGTCACGCCGATCACGTGGCAGAGAAAATCGTTCTTCGGGTAGATCCGCCTGGTCAACCTGTCGACAACGAGGGTCTTCTTTCGGAGCGCGGGTCCAAGCTGCCGGTCGAGGGACTCTCTCACCATATCACGCGAGGAATCGTCCACGCGGCGCCCGATGTTCGCGTAGGTCCGGCGATTCGCCTTTCTCCTGACCGCGTCGCCAAGACGTTCGCGACGCCTGCTCTGGGAATAGCCCAGGGTCTCGCTGGCGGTATTGACCACGGACTGCACCTGGTCCCCTGAAAGAGGGCGCAGATCGAGACCCATGTTCCAGGCTGTCTCCGAGCGAGCGAGGATAACCCCATCGCTGGTTCTCAGGTCGCCCGGGTAGGCAGGAACGCTGTCGGTGCGGCCAATGCCGCTGCGGGCGCGCGCGAGATGGTCCTCATGCCCGAGGACCTGGATATAAAACAGGCGGACACCGAGCAGGAGAAATACGAGCGTCACCGAGATGGTGAAGAACCAGAGCGCGCCCGATCGGGCCTGCAGCCCGGGCGAGGATTTCGCCGGGCTTACCTCTGGCGGCTGGCTCTTCATGGGGTGACTCTCCTACCTGGTCCTGCTCACACGTTCGCCGCCGGGCTTCTTCCCCGCGGCCGATCTGCCGTTATCCGGGTATCCCTCCTCGGTACGATAATCATCCGGCAGATCTCGCTCGAGACTGTCGGGCGCGATCTGCGTGTTGTATTCCATATCCAGCTTCCGAAGGATTTCCACCTTCTGCTCCCGTTCTCTCAGCAGGTCGCGCACCCGCACCCCGCTGTGAACGTTCTGAACCTCCATCTGGACCGAGATGAGGCCGATGATCAGGAGGCAGGCCGCCAGGATCGCTGAACCTGTAGATAATGGCATCGGGAATGACCTTCTCTTAAATCCCTCTTCTACCTCGAAAACATCAACCCCCGGCTCGAACGACAGCCCGAAGACGGGCGCTCCTCGACCGGGGGTTCAACCGAACCTCCGCCTCCCCCGGGCGCTGGAGCCCATCGGGATGCGGCAGGAAGAATCCCTCCGCCGCGCGATCCCTGAAAACCGTCTTGACCAGTCGATCCTCGAGGGAGTGATAGCTCAACACCACCACCCTCCCGCCGGGCTTCATGTACCGGTCGAGCTTGCCGAGAGTCTCCTCGAGACAATCCAGCTCCCGGTTCACGATAATCCGGATAGCCTGGAAGGTTCTCGTGGCGGGATGAATTTTCTTCCCCCTGCGCGGAACGAGGTCTTCGATCAATGCCGCCAGCTCGCCGGTGGTTTCGATCGGACGCTCCTTCCTGCGACGGTCGATCGCCCTGGCAATCCTGCCGGCCTGGGGCTCCTCCCCGTAGCGCCTGATGGCTCCCGACAGTTCTTCCACCGGAACGCGGGCGAGCCAGGAAGCCGCCGACTCCTCCGCTCCGGGGTCCATCCTCATATCCAGCGGCCCATCGTTCTGAAAGCTGAAGCCTCGCTCCGCTCGATCCAGCTGCATCGAGGAGACTCCCAGGTCGAGCAGCATTCCATCCAGGGCCGCGTCCGGAGAGATCCCCCTCTCCTTCAGCAACTCTCCCATGCGGTCGAAGGTTCCATGCAGCAGCCGGTACTCGCCCCCCACTCCAGAGAGCCTCTTCGAGGCCTGCTCGAGAGCTTCGGGGTCCCGGTCGATTCCGATCAATACCCCGCCGGGAGAGAGGCGCTTGAGAAGCTCCACCCCGTGCCCTCCGAGACCGAGGGTCCCATCGAGCATCGTCTCTCCGGGCTGCGGCGCCAGGCACAGCAGGGTCTCCTCCAGCATAACCGGGAGGTGTTCCGGCTCGACGTTCACACGATTCAAGGGCGAATACTCCCGCACAAAGGGAGTCCTGCATTACTTCACCTCGGCGGTCGACCTATTACTCAAGGCCTCGACATATTCACTGATCCCTACGCCCGTCAACTCGGGATACAGCTCCACGAGACGTTGAAGCCGCCTCTTCAGAGCTTCTATGTCGCTACCCAGCCGGTCCAGTCCACCGGGCCCCTGCCCGGTTACTCCGCTCATACGGCGGATCGCTCCCAACCGGCCCGTTTGCCCGTCCTCCCCTTCAGCCCCCACCTCTAGCCGAGCCCGAAGCCTGGCTACCAGTCCAACCTCTCCATCCCAGTTCTCTCTCCTGGCTACCACTTCTCTCTTCTCTCCCCTTCCCTGGTTCGCGGAAATCTCAGCCCATCAGTTTCATCAAGGGCCTCTCGTTCTCGGAGGTTCCTGCTTCCCCTCCCGGGAAGCTCGGTAGACATCCCAGGCCTCGCCGGCCCAGATTTCTATCTTGTCTCTCATGCCGATGAAAACGACCTCTTTCCTGACCTCGATCTCTTTCTTCCTGGCATCCGGCAGAACGAAACGGTACTGCTTGTCGAGATCCACCGTGTCCGCGGAAGCCATGAGATCACGGATATAGTTCTCGGCTTCCTCGTCATCGGAATCGAACTTTGCATAGATCTCATCGACTCGTCCCTTCCAGGAATCCCGGGTCCACAGCTGCAGCCACTGGGCCCTGCGGCCGGTGGTCAATACCATGGTAGAGAGCTCACCCTCGGGCAGCTCCCGGCGCAGAGGCGCGGGAAGAACCACTCGGTTCTTGCTGTCAAGATTGAGGCGATGAGTTCCCTGGAGCATTCTGAATGCGTTTTCAATAAAAGCCTGGATTGCAGGGTGTCTGCCTGCCGCATCCTTAAATCTCAAAAAAAAGCGCCCTTCCCGGCAAGGGCGCTCTTACCTGCCTGGAATCAGGTACCGAACAGCCACGGTGCGAGCACCGCGCGCCCGGAGCCCTGATGACCAGGCTCTTCTCTTCTTCTCTTCTTTTCCAAGGAACGTGTTGGCCATTCCCCGCGAATACTCTCTCCGCGGGAAAAAACCGGCCCCGGCCGTAAACTCCTCAACGCCCGGGGACGGCCACCTGTAGATCTCATGTCTCCACGGCTGACGCCGAGTTCCTCGAGACTTGAGCCGCCAGAGAATGGCCTATCTCCTCTTTCGTACCTCTCTTCAGCGGATCTCACGGGAAAACGAAGACAGGCATGCAACCGCTCAAGGCCGTCCGGGTGGACCCTTGCTAATGCTGAGCAGTCTCTGTCCCGCAATCGCATTTCTCGCTCGCTCCATTTCAGAAAAATACAGGTTCCTCAACAGACCACCCTCCAGCGGATTTCCGCTACCCGCGAACCACTTGGGACCGCTGAGTAACTGCCTCCCACTATCTGGGTAGGTCTGGGAATAGCCCCCACTATTCCACACATTTATCCACATCTCAAGAGCCCAATATTTTTTTTCAGACACCACAACCTGTCGTGCGTAAACACTTTTTGAGCCACATATAGTGCCCTGGCCGGCAAATCCCCCAATCCTGACCTTCCTGCCGTGTAGAAAAAGTACGGCGACCAGAAACAACCGGAAGGAGACTGAATCCCGTAAGGAGCGCCTCTCAGGACTTTTTCGGCCCTTTGGAGAACTCGGGACACCGAGGGTGGAGCGGATTCCCACAGAATCGGCGACTACCTGGAAAGGAGGAGGCTCCCGTCCGAGATTTCCAGAAGATGGCCCTCAGGCCGCTGGCCCGCAATCGAGCGCGTCAGGAGTAGGATCGGTACCGGCAGCGGGGTGAGGAGGGGGAATGGCCTCACCGCTCTGGAAGATGTAATTCAGCAGGAAGATCGCATCGGCGATCTCGACCGCTCCCGAGTCGTTCGCATCCGCCGCATCCAGGCAGTCCATAGGGCCCGCCTGGTAGAGATAACGGAGAATCTGGATCCCATCGGTCAGNTTCACCCCTCCGCTGCCATCAGCATCGCCACGAAGAAAAGCGACATCCTCTACCGCGAAAATCACTTCGGCTGTACAGGAGACCGCGCAAGCCTCCCTCCCATCGGAGAGGATCCCAATGATATCGTAGCGATGGAGCCCGGGGCCCGGCTCATCGAGGTGCAGTCCCGCCGTGGCGGAAGCCGTAGCGATGGTCTCACCATCCCTGTCGATCCGGACACTCTCGAGAGCCGGCTGGGCAGACCAGCGAAGCTCGACAACCGACTCGGCGATGGAGCAGGAGAGGTCCTCCACCTCCGTCCGCAGGACAGGAACCACCAGGGCCTCCGAATGGACCGTGCGTGTTTGACCATCGGCGTTGAAAAACGCGGTGGGAAAAGACACGGGGCTCCCTGCGCAGTCGCTCGCCGAGGCCGACAAGACGCCCCCGGCGGAGCCCCTCATGGAACGGAAGATGATTCTCCCCAGGACGAGNTCCACGCCCTCGGCCGCATCCGCCACCGGCCTGTCGACCATGCCCGGATCCGGATAGACCGTGGCGGCGATGAGAATCCTGTCGGTCGCATCTCCATCCGCCCACGGCTCACAAGGAGATGCTGGAGCGAAGGGAAAACGTCCGCTGCGGCGTACCGACCAGTCCTGGTTCTCCGCCTCGAAGCGTCTCGGCTCAAAGGAGCCGGCGGGGTACGACAGGGACACCTGGTAGCCGAACACCGGCTCACCGGCATCGACAAGGACCAGATCTACAGCGAAATCCACGCAATCGAAGACATCGCCGTCGGGAACCAGCCTGAGCTCCTGCGCTCGCGCCCCGGGACCTGCCGGGCCGAGCAAGAGCACGGCCAGGAGGGCCACGGGAAATACCTGCGTCAACATGGTAGACGTGTTTTTTGCGGCCATCGCCAAAACGAAAGCTCCCTATTCAATAAGCTTCTGCGGCCGAACTGGCCCGCAGGACATTTGGCTTCGCGATTCAAAACCCACCTCGATATTACCACCTTGGAACCGGTTTGCTACCAGGTCCCGCGGTAAAGAACATCTCCTCGAACCCTCCCCCGNGGTCCTCCTGCAGCCATCTTTGACAGGCTGCGGAATCATGTGATAGCCTTGCGGGTGTTGTGGTCGCTCGCACCGCGCGGCCACAGGCAAAGAAAACGCTCTCAAACCTTCTTCCAGATATGCTCTGCAACCTCTGTCCACTCAGAAGAACCTGCGACCGGATCTGCAGCTACGTCGAGCCTCACCTGCCCTCGATGGAACAGGGCAGGGTTGATTACGAAGACCTCCTTCGTATCTACCAGGGAAAGCTGATGACACAGGCNCTCCTCGACAACATCGAGATCCTGACCAGCAGGCAGCAGGAGGTCGTCAACCTCTACTACAGGAACGTCCTCTCCCAGAAGGCCATCTCGGACCGGCTCGGCATCAGCCAGCAGGCGGNAGCCGACTCCCTGCAGCGGGCGCGAACCGCGGTTTCCAACAAGCTGCGCAGCTTTATCCGGCTGACATGAAACCGGAGCCGGGAGCTCTTGCGGCAGGGGAGGCCGGGAGCCCCCGGGTGGAGCTCGGCNCCTATTCCNTCGCCTTGTAATCGACGAGGTCCANCTCGGCGAGCCAGGAGTNCTCCGCTTCGGCNGTTCGAGACCGCGAAGCCCTTCGCACCTCGAAACTCTCNATGNGNACGGAGTTCTTGGCTGCCTGCACCGCCGCCGCGAATTGAATGATCCTGCCGAGGGGGGCGCTCTCCAGCTGGATATTCTGACCCTCCTCGATGAGATTTTTCCCGATATCCCGCGGACGCTTGGGAGTCTGCTTGCTCAGCTTGAGGCCTTTTTCGGCTACCATATCGACGACAATCTGGCCGAGATCCTGCTGCTGATCGTCTTTGTCCTGCTGCTTGGCCTGGTGACGCAGCTGCTTCATCTCCTCAGAATCGAGCTCCTTGACAAGCGCCTTGTACAAGGCGACCTGCTGTCCGACCTGGCCCTGGACCTTGGGTATATAGTAATACTGCAGGAACAGGTAGACCAGCAGGAAGCCCGCCCCGGTCATCGCCAGGGTCAGGATGACAATCTGCTGGGGTTCACTGCGGGATTCTTCACTCGTACCGAACATTTCCTGGATCTCCCTTACTTGTATTCCTTCAGCTTGTCCTGCTTGACCATGAGCTCGAGCGGGATGCTCGCCTTGTCCCCCGACCTGCTGCCGGAGAGGGATGCCGTACAGGTAAAGATGCTGGCTGGTGATTTCCTGAACTCGTTGGGCAGCTTGACCTGGGCGTTGCTCGAGGTGTTCGCCTCGATCTCGATCTTCGCGGCCTGGACACTGTCAAGCGTAGAGCCACCCTTGCCGGAGCCGCTCCTCACCGCGCGACTCTTGATGCGAAACTTGAAGTCCATGCTCTTGACGATGAAGTAGACCTCGGAGTCCTTCATGACCTCGGAGAAGCTCCTCATGGCATCGGCGAAATTCACGAAACGGGGAACATCCCCGGCTCCACGGCCTTCCCAGATCTTCTTTTTCTTTCTCATCTCGGCCACGGGGTTGCCGCTTCTGAGCTTCTCTTCGAAAAAGTACTCGTAGATCTCCTTGTTCCTCTTCGCAAAGGCCTTCATGCGCTTGCTCTCCTCCTGCCATTCCTGGAACGACCAGAAGGTGGCCTGCAGAAAGAAGAGGAAGACCAGGAGAGAGGCCGCGATCAGCGGTATCTTCAACCTCTCGAATTTATGCTCGTAGCGGTAGGCGCCCTTCCTGTAGTCGACCCCGATGCTGTCCTCCCGAAGAAGCTTCATGCCCAGGCCGACAGCCACAGCGCCATGGCGACCCAGGAGCTCCGGGTCGGAGACCTTCGACTCCANATCGAAACTATTGTCGAAGGCGAGCTGCACCGTCTCGGTTTCAAACTCATCGGCAAAGAACCCGAGAGCCTCTTCACGGTCACTCATACCGCCGGTAACGCAGATAAGCTCCACGGAAGAGCCGAGCGAGACTCCGGCGAGACTTCTCTGGATCTCGAGGGAGATCCGCGAGAGATAGTCATCGTAGCTGAACTCCTCCTGCACCTGGCCGGGGAACATTCCCTGGTAGTCTTCTCCCTCCGCCTCAGCGCCGGCGTCATCCGCCTCAGCGCCGGCGTCATCCGCCTCCGAGGGAGGCTCGTCAATGCNGATGTCCTCCATCGAACCGCTGGGGCTCGTCTCCTCGTCCTCGAATATATCGAGGGAGGTCTCGAGTTCCTTCAGACGATCGTCGACCGGCGCCCCTGTCGCCGCGGCCGCGGAATCTTCATCCGCGTCGCCTTCAGCTTCCGCGGCCTCTCTCGAGGCCAGGAGCATCCGCGCGGCGGCCGACACACCGGTCTCCAGCCGGCAGGAGCGCATCTTCCGTAACTCCCCACCCTCGACCAATACGATCTTGGTCGAGGTCGTGCCCATATCCACCACGAGGGCCGTCTTGTCCGGATCGTAGACCGATGAAACCTTGTAGGCGTTGAAGAGTGCGCAGGTGTCAAGATCCACGGAGACCGGATCGATCGAGACGTCCTTGAAGAAATCCAGGTGAGCCTCGATATTGTCGTTATTGAGCGCCGAGACGATGAGGCTACTGCTGCTGTCATCTTCGCCTGTCTTGATGTGATCGAGGACGGTGTTCTCCAGGTCAAAGCCGGTAAAGTAATTCTCGGCCTCGAAGAAGACCGTCTTGCGAATCTGCTCGTCCCTGGTGAAGGGGACCGAGATCTCCCGCATGATGCAGTCCTTCGCATCTACCGATGTCACGACATCGATATCCTTCAGGTTGCGCTCCTTGAGAACTCCGGCAAGCACCTCGGCGGCGCTCATCGTCGGGACGTATTCATCACCATCGGAGTCACTACCGGCATGAACCGGGGGAATCTCCTCGATGAAGAAGTCGACCATGCGAAACTTCTTCTGATTACCGGAAAAAACAGCTCCGGTTATGGTCGTTGACCCGATATCGAGTCCCAGGATGAGAGACATAATTATCCTACTATCGACTGTGAGCAGACGAAATCTGCACTTTCTTCGTTATTTCAGTTACCCGGCCGGGGAGGCCTCTACTTGCCGCCCCCGCGCTTTCCCTTGATCAACCGCTCGAGCGCGGCGCGTTGTTTAGGGTCGGCTTGCTGATACTTGGGATTATTCTTCAGGCCCTGAATGGTCTTGCCCANCTGGGCCTTCTGCTCCGCCTCCGAGAGGGTTTTCTGGGGCTTAGAGGTGGATGCCTTGAACTTGGTGGACTTGGTAGACCCGCTATTGCTATATACCGGCTTTTTGTAGGCCGAGGCGCTCGAATTGGAATTGGACGACGACGGTTTCAANGCGGTGCTCCCTGATCCCTTGAGCTTCAGACCCCCTTTTGAAGCGGGGCCATCACCAAGTTGCTTCGGCTCCAGGAAACCCGCGGTCTCCTTTCCATCCAGAAGGTTCTGGTAATCTTCCTGCCTCTTGTCCCTCGGATTGATACCCGGGGCATATCTCTTGAAGAATTTTTTCTCCTCTTCCTCTTCTTTACCTTCGCCCTCTTCTTCTTCCTTCTTGGGAGCCAGCCTCCTCTCCTCCCTGGTCTCCTCGAGGAAGTAGCTCTCACTTACCCTGGAAAGGGAATACTTCCGGTTGGGATTGTCCGTCCAGTAGACGAACTTCTCGGCATCGACATGATGGACCTTGAAATCGAGCCCCTTCTCCTCATCAACGAACCAGCGATCCTCGAGGGTCAGCGTGATGGAGTTCGCCGACCGGGCCGAGCTGAGCTTGCTGCTCGAACTCGAGCGCCGGATACTGCTGGTGGAACGACTGCCGGAGCTGCGGCTCCTCGAACTCGAATAACGCGAGGGTGAAGGAATGGAAGCCTTCTTCTTGTCATCCTTCTTTTCCAGGCGAATCCAGCTCTTGAGCGGAGTCTCGGAAAAAATGATCCCGTGCACATAGAACCAATTGTCTTTTTGCAAAGGACCTCCCTCGATTGGCTCTCCATTCTCCGGAATGGGCTCTTCTTCTTCTTCCTCGGTGGTTTCCACGGGCTCCTCGCTCACGGAAACCGGATCGACCGGAGGCTGCGGCATAAGCCAGGTCGCTGAAGCCTGCACCCTCCTCTCGGCGGACTCCGGCTGTACGAGGTTCTTGTCCGTGTACTCGAAATATTTTCCCTTCTTGATATCGAGATCGGCGCTCTCAGGCCGGGAGTCGCCGGCCGCATCGCCTGAAAACATGGAGAGAATTCCTCCCTGGCCCATGCCCTCCACATAGCCGGTCACTATAAAGGCGGTGANCCCAATGTTCAGGGCCATGAGCAAAATACGCATCGTATTGACATTCAACTTCATGATTCAGTCCTGCAGTTCTTTCCAAAAAATGACTTCCATGAGCTTTTCCTGGGCGTTTCTCTTGATGACCATTATGCCTGATTTTACCACCGGGCTCCCCTGGGTCTTCGCCCTAAGTTCAATCGTGAAATAGGTGCCGGCAAAACACATGACGTTTCTGTAATCGTTCAGCACGCGCTGCAGCAGGGGATCATCCTGGGCATCGACTCGATCGACCCCTACCTCGCTGGTCAGGAGGTCAGTCGCATCGCCCGCGCTGCCGTCAACCAGCTCGATCTGTTCGAGGTTAGTGAAATAATTGGTCTCGGTATCGGCCATCGGCGCGCTCGCGCCGCTGGAGGCNAGCCCCATCTCGTCAAGCCCGACCATCGAATTGAGATCAAGCCCCTCGCCAAGCTCATCTTCTTCCGGGGNANGGGNTCGCTTGGGCTGGCCAAGATCCTTGAGCGCGTCGGCCCCCACCTCGGGCGCCTCGACACCTTCCTCCCCCTCGAACTGCTGAAATTCAAACCGGTAATCATTGATCTGCAGAGCCACGGTCTCCGCCTCCTCCTCATTGCCCTCCTTCAGAGAGAGCAGGAGAGCGTAGAGAACGGGAACCGACGCCGTGTTGATATTGATCTTCCCGGCGGAAAAGGTCGTGAAAATCTCCCGTAAACCGATCGGCCTCTCCGGCTGCTCGATATACTCGTATCCCTCCTCGTCGAATACCTGCGCGGGCCCGGTCATCCCTCTCGTCAGGGAGTTCGCGTTCAGGCCGCCGATTCCGGGAAACTCCCGGCCGTGTTCCATGATGACTTCCGCCGGCAGACCTCCCGGAAAAACGTCCATCAGGCCGGAGAGGGCGTCGGCCTCCTGCTCACGGATAAACTCCTGGTCAGTATCGTAGATGAAGGTCGAAGCGAGATCTCCGAACTCGTCTCTATGCAGCAGGAACCCCCCGGGGGTCTCGATGCCCTCTGGCGGGATGTCCATCGGCTCGGGCCCGTAGAAGAGCTCCCGGGTTACCGAGGGAATATTCAGCAACTCGGTGACGTGGTAGATCCTGTTCTGCTCATCGGAGGTCCGCCGCGCGAGAACATAGTCGGTGATATCGCGGGCCAACTGGTCGGAATTATAGTGCTCGATCCCGTAGTCGATGCTTGTTTCGTCGACACCGTAGTTGAACTCCCTGTCCACGTTAAGGCTCAGCATCACCTCGATAGCCCGGGCCAGCATGAGGTTCGTGGCCTCCTNCTGCTCCTCGGTCGGCTCGATGAACTCCGTCAATTCGACCTCATCCTCGAGCCCCGCGACATTCTCGAGCTCGTTGGCCTCTTCCCCGGCTTCCTGGGGGTCATCATCCCTGTTGATGAGTCCGACACGTGAACGGATCTGCTCGGAGAGAGATTTCCCGCCCGCCTCGGTGTCCCCCGAGGTTCCGGCGGCCATCTCGGCGAGCTCCTCACCCGAAAGAGCCCCCCCGGGACCTGTCAGGGCATCCTCCTCTCCGGGAATCGGGGCGTAGTCGAAAAGACGGTTCAGGTCGAAGCAGCGCTCATTGTCAATGATGGTCGCCTTCACCTTCACCTCCCCCACATCATGCTGCTGGGAGTTGAAGATCGCCTCCATCAGGTAGTCATAATTTCCTGATGACCCGCCCGCACCCACCGCTCCCTGCGGACCGGTCTCGAGAGCGACAAACCTNCCCCCAGCGCCACCGCCTCCTCCAGCCGCCCTCCCTGCGGCTCCGGCGTCTTCACCGGGAGCTGCCGGACTGGAAGCCGGGGTCTCCTGGGCGCCGCCCTCGGAATAGTCCTGGACGAGATCCTCGGTCAACTGCGCCATGACAAGCTGCGCGACCGAATAGAGAGCATCCTGGCCTTGGATGTCGCCGTGGCGCACACGGGCAACCTGCTCTTCCATGGCGGTATAATAGGTCAGCTGGGTAACCACCATCGACAGCACGACGAATACGACCATCACCACCATGAGGGCGATGCCATCTCGGCGAGTGCTCAACCGCGCGTTATCATCCGGCCGGCGGCCTTCATCTGTGGATTCAGGAATGGGAAAAACCATAGCTCTTCTTCTTCTTCGGTCCACAAGGCAAGGTGAGTGGAAAGTTCCTTCCGGTTAGTCCGAGAATGATGAAACCTTTGTTTTTCGGTACTTGTAAAGGCCTCCATCTACACCCTTTAACAGCAAATCGGATACCGCAAAGAGCCGGAACAGAGAAAGACTCCCCAGGCGGGTCTCCATGTTAACATAAACCCATACACCACTATGCTTTAGTTTTAATCTGATTCATAAAAACCCCGGGAGGCGAAGAGCCTATAAGCCTCTGGCTCGCCCCTGAAGTGTATGTCGTGTTGCAAAAGAATGCAGATTCAGACAGATTAGCGGGTTTCAAGCCCCCCGGAAAACTTCTCAAAGACGATCACAAGGATGACAGACCCGCTGGAAAATCCTCTACTCGAAGATCTCAGGGCCTGTGTACCCGGTATGAACCGGCGCTACCTGGCCGACTTCGAGATCTCCCGCATCTCCCATCGCTTTACCGATGTGCTGATCATCGGAAGCGGCATCGCCGGGCTCTCCTCTGCCCTGAGCGCCGCGGAAAACCGGGATCTCGAGGTCCTCGTTCTGGCCAAGGGCGACCTGGAAGAATCCGCGACCCGCTGGGCGCAGGGAGGAATCGCGGCCGTGGTCCTGCCCGAAAGAACGGGTGATTCACTCGAGGCCCATATACACGACACCATCGAGGTTGCCGCGGGGCTCACAGATGAAGAAAACCTTCGCATCATGGTCTCCGAAGGAGTGGACCGGGTGAAGGGGCTTATCGAGCTCGGCACCGGCTTCGACAGGCGCACCGACGGCGGCGTGCAGCTCACCCGGGAGGGCGCCCACTCCTTCGCGAGAATACTCCACCGTGGCGACACCACGGGGCAGGAGATCACGCGCTCACTGGTGGAAGCTGTCCTGGATCGCAAAAACATCCTCTGCCGGCCGGGCACCTTCGCGATCGACCTTCTTGACCGCGAGGGCACCTGTATCGGGGCCCTGGTCTCGAACGAAACAGGAGAGCTCGAGGCTGTCTGGGCGCGCCAGACGATTCTCGCCACCGGCGGCGCAGGCAGGCTCTACAGGGAGACGACAAACCCTTCCGTCGCCACCGGTGACGGACTGGCCATGGCCTTCAGGGCCGGGGCAAAGCTCCTGGATCTCGAGTTCATACAATTTCATCCTACGACCCTCTACCTCGCCGGGGCCGACAGGTTTCTCATCACGGAAGCCATCCGCGGCGAGGGCGGAGTGCTGCGTACGAAATCCGGGGAGGCCTTCATGGAGCGTTTNCATCCGCTGGCCGACCTCGCTCCACGCGACATCGTCTCCAGGAGCATTCTCGAGATCATGAAGGAGACCGGGAACAACAAGGTATGGCTTGATCTCGGCGCCATCGCCCCGGAACGCATCCGGGAGCGTTTCCCGAGAATACTCGAGCTCAGCAGAAGCTTCGGTATCGACATCCTCAGCCAGCCGATCCCCGTGAGGCCCAGCGCGCACTACTCCATCGGCGGGATCTCCACGGACTCCCACGGCCGNACCAGCGTTCCCGGCCTCCTGGCCGCGGGAGAGGCGGCCTGTACGAGAGTCCACGGCGCCAACCGCCTCGGCTCCAATTCCCTGCTCGAAGGCCTCGTCTTCGGACATCGCAGTGGCATCGAGGCCGCCCGAGCGGCTGCCGACATCACCCGCCCGGAGCCGAGCCAGGCCGTGGACCCTGGCGGCGGCAGCCCGGCGGCTGAAGCGGCCAAAAACCCCGGCGGCGACCTGGACCTTGCCGACCTCCTCTCCAGCCTCAAGAGCCTCGTGTGGTACAAGGTCGGAGTCGAACGCAATGGAGAGGACCTCTCCAACGCGCTCGAACAACTCTCGGCCTGGACAGCCTATCCGCTGGCGGCGGATTTCCGTGATGTCGAGAGCTGGACCCTGCAGAATATGTTGCAGACCTCCTGGCTTCTCACCTATTGCGCGCTGCGCCGACGGGAATCCCGGGGAGTCCACTTCAGGGCGGACCACCCCGAACGAGATGACGTGAATTTCAGGCGCCATATGAGTATTTCCAGAGCGGATTTTTCCACCTGAAGAATGCAGCACATCAGCGACTCCTGCACCCCTAAGAACAAGACGGCCTTAGTCATCAAGGCTCTGCTCAGCCAGGAGCAGCGCTCCGCCGACCCNCTGGCGGAGGTCATAGCACTCGCGGACACCGCTGGAGTCGAGGTGCTCGACAGCCTGGTACAGAAGCTCCNCCGCCCCAACCCGGCAACCTGGATCGGNGANGGAAAGGTNGCGGAGGCCGGTGAGCTGGCAAATGAACTCGATGTCGACTTCATCATCGCCGACAACGACCTGAGCCCCGCCCAGGAGCNCAACATCGAGAAGATCACGGAAAAAACGGTGATCGACCGCAGCCAGTTGATCATGGACATTTTTTCCCGGCGTGCCCAGACCCACCAGGCCAAGCTGCAGGTCGAGCTGGCGCAGCTGCGCTACAGCCTGCCCCGGCTCAAGCGGCTGTGGACTCATCTCTCACGCTACGAAGGCGGAATCGGCATGCGCGGTCCGGGCGAAAAACAGCTCGAGACCGACAAGCGGTTGATCCGGCGCAGGATTCAGAAGATGGTCCGAGACCTCAAGCACATCGAGCGCCGCAACCAGGTGGCGATCGACAATCGCTCGGGAGAGTTTGTGGTCGCTCTCGCCGGGTACACCAACGCGGGAAAATCGACCATTCTGAACGCGCTAACGAAATCCAGCGAGCTGGTGGAGGACAAGCTCTTCGCGACACTGGACACGAGGGTCCGGCGCTGGCCCCTGAGCGCCAACCGNCACGTTCTGCTCACCGACACGGTCGGCTTCATCAAGGACCTGCCCCACCATCTCGTCGCGAGCTTCGAGGCTACCCTCACCGAGACGCGCCATGCCGACATCATTCTNCATGTCGTCGACGCCAGCTCCCCGCAGGCTGAAGCGCACATCCGTACGGTCAACCGGGTTCTTCACGATCTCGAATGCGGTGACAAAACGACCTGGATGGTTCTCAATAAATGGGACGCGCTGACCCCGGACAGGATCCCGGAGGCCAACAACCTCGGCAACATCGCCCCGGATGTCGATCCGAGGGGGGCGGCCCCCTCGCGCCTGAAGGTGATCGAGCCCTCACTGACGCTCCAGGTATCCGCCGCCACGGGTAACGGACTCGACACCCTCGCCCGGGCGGTCCTCGACCACCTCCAGGAGAGCGACGAAGAGTTCAGCTTCATCGTTCCCCATGCCAGGGGAGACGTCGTCGCCTACCTGCGGGAAAACGCCCATCTCGAAGAGCTCGACTACCGGGAGGATGGAGTCCACGTGAGCTGCTCCATCTCGCCGGCCCGCGGCGCGCGCCTGAAGCATATTTTCCCTGAGGGTTTCGCGGCCGAAGAGAGCTGAGCTCGCCGGGGTGCCCGGGCTACTCGTCGGAGTCCCCGAGAGCCGCCTTCAGCTCCTCGGAAGCCTCTCCCGGAACGGTCACGACAATCCGCACGAGGTGATCGCCGGGAGCATCCCCGCCGGCACCCTGTCCCTTGAGCCTCAATACCGAATCAGAGGAGGTGCCCGGCGGCACCGTCAGCTGGACCTCTTCTCGCAGGGTATTGACCGTAACCTGGCCTCCGAGTACAGCGGTTTTCAAAGGCACCTTGAGCGATGAGCGGATGTTTTTTCCTTCCCGGCTGAACTCGTGATGCCTGTCTACGGATATCTCCAGGAGGAGGTCTCCCGGCGACCCACCATTCGCTCCCGCCTGTCCCTTGCCGGTGATCCGCAGGACCTGGCCTTCTGCGACATTCGCGGGAATTCGAACCTCGATGCGACTCTCACTCCCGAGCCCGGGAAGGGCCAGCTCGCGGCTTCCGCCGAGGGCGGCCTCGCGAAACGTCACCCGCAAAGAATGCCGCAGGTCAGCCCCGGGCATGGCCGGAGCCTCTCCTGAGCCGAACCTGCCCGTAGAGAAGCCTCCCCCCCCGCCTCCACCCCCGAAGAGATCTTCCAGGATGCTCGAGAAGCGGACGGAAATATCCTCGGTCCTCAAGTCCCCGAAACCCTCGAAGCCCATATTGCGAAGGCCATCGGAACCGTGGCGGTCATAGGTCGCTCTCTTCTCGGGATCCGAGAGCACCTCGAAGGCTTCAGCCGCCTCCTTGAAACGAGCCTCGGCCCGCTCATCCCCCTTGTTCTTGTCCGGATGGTACTTCAGGGCCAGGGCCCGGTAGGCCTTCTTGATCTCCTCACCGGAGGCTTCACGACCTAGGCCGAGCACCTCGTAATAGTCCTGGTTCCCGCTCATGAGCTCCCGCTCTCCGAAGATGATTCTGCGACCGCAATAGCTTAACTGCGGCTCCACTGAGGCTCAAGAGATGCCCGGTCGCGCGCCTTCAGGTTTGATGTCAGACGAATCCGCTGTATCTTGTGCATTCGCGGAGAAGGCCTCCCCGAATTACAAAACTCGACCTCAAGGAAACTCCAGATGGAAAAAGTAACCATAATCGGATCTGGTCCCGCCGGGTTCACCGCGGCGCTCTACGCAGCCAGGGCCAACCTCGAACCCCTCATACTCGAGGGCTTCCAATCCGGTGGGATCCCCGGCGGACAGCTGATGACCACGACGGAGGTGGAAAACTACCCGGGGTTCCCCGAGGGGGGAATCAGCGGCCCGGACCTGATGCAGAAATTCCGCGCCCAGGCGCTCGAGTTCGGTACCCGCAGCTTCCAGGAGGATGTCACCGAGGTCGACCTCGCGAGCAAGCCCTTCAAGGTCAGGACCACCGAGCGCGAAGTGGAGACCCATAGCGTGATCATCTCCACCGGCGCCACGGCCAGGCGGCTTCACGTTCCCGGAGAGGATACTCTCTGGAACAGGGGCATGAGCGCCTGCGCGGTATGCGATGGCGCGCTCCCCATCTTCAGAGACAAGGACCTCGTCGTCATAGGCGGCGGTGACTCGGCTGTCGAGGAGGCCACCTTCCTCACCAAGTTCGCCAGCAAGGTCTACATGATTCACCGCCGCGACGAGCTCCGCGCCAGCAAGATCATGCAGGAGCGTGCGCTATCGAGCTCGAAGATCGAGGTCGTCTGGGACAGCGTCCTTGTCGACGCCGAAGGCGAAGACCTCGTGACCGGCGCGAGGATCAACAACGTGAAGACCGGCGAAGAAAGCACCATCCCCTGCGGAGGTATCTTCTACGCCATCGGACACGATCCGAACACAGCCTTTCTCGCGGGGCAGGTAGAAACCGACGAGCAGGGCTACGTCGTCGTCACACCAGGCCGCACGGACACCTCGGTGGAGGGAGTTTTCGCCTGCGGCGACGTGGTCGACAAGATCTACCGCCAGGCGGTCACGGCGGCGGGCACGGGCTGCGCCGCGGCGCTCGATGCCGAGCGCTGGCTTGCCGAGCGGGGCATCGAGTAGACGGCGGAGGCGGTCTCAGCGCTCCAGGCGCCCTGAGACCTCCTCGACCTTCTTCCAGACCCGCAGCAGGTTGCCGCTATAGAAGCCCGCGAGCTCCTTCTCGCTCCAGCCCCTCTCGAGCAACCCTGCGGTCACGATGTCGATCGAGGTAATGTCCTTCAGCTCGCCCGGCCAGGCGCCGATGCCGTCGAAATCGCTTCCGAGGCCGACATACTCCTTGCCGACGAGCCTGGCGATATAATCGACATGCTCGAACCAGTCCTCCAGCGGCGGCGGCGGTGGCCTGGGCACGCTCGCGGACAGCTTCTCCTTCTCGGCCGAGGCCTTCTCCTCCTGGCCCGCGAGGCGCTCGTCGATCTCCTTCTCCTTGAGCGCGATGAGCGCCTTGCGTTCGTTGTATTTCACCAGGTAGTCCGCCGAAACGTACTGGGCGGCGAAATTCAGCTGGATCACACCGCCCCCCTTCGCGATCCCGAGGATGAGCTCATCGGTCAGGTTGCGGGGATGGTCGCAGAGCTTGCGGACGTTTGAGTGGCTGGCGATGATGGGAGCCTTGCTGAGACGCAGGTGATCCCGCACCGCGTCATCTGAGATATGCGAAACGTCGAGCATGATCCCCAGCCTGTTGGCCTCCGCGATGACCTGCTCCCCGAACTTGCTGACCCCGCCATGCAGGGACTCGTCGGTGGAAGAGTCAGCGAGATGGTTGTTCTGGAAGTGGCAGAGGCTCATGTAGCGCACGCCGAGGCGATAAAAGGTGCGCACCAGGTCCAGGCGTCCCTCGAGCACCGGTGAACTGTTCTCCATGCACATCACCACCGAGATCCTGCCGGCCCGCTTCGCGTCCAGGACATCCGCCACGCTGCGCGCAAGCGAGAGGTCGCGGGGATGGTCCTCGACCCAGCCGCTGATCACATCGCTGAGCGCGAGCGCGTGGGTGAGCGCGTCGTGTCCCTTCAGGGAGGGCGAGGTGTAGACCACCATGAAGGGCGCGTTCATCCCCGCCGCGCGCATCCTCGGCAGATCGACGAGGGTCTCTTCGCTTTTCTCATCAATCGACCAATCGGGAAGCTTGAGCGCCCGTGAGGGCGTATCGAGATGGGTGTCGAGAACCAGGAGCTTCCGGTTGAGCTCCCGGGCCCGGGTGAGGCCGTCATCTTCGCGCAATAAAACGGCAGAGCAGGCGGGCAGCGAGGCGGCCAGGATGATCATCAGGTGGCGGAAATGCAAATTCTCGGCTCCATCAAAAGGCTGTGGCTGAAACGAAAAACTCCTCCATTACGAAATCGGTACACATTTTTTCCCTATGACGCTCCGGAGTCGAGCGTCTTCTTGATGGAAGACCCCGTTAATGAAGGTTTTCCTGTCAAGGCAGGAAGAATAGAATGCCTGCGGCTGCGAGCGCTCAGCCGCGCTGGAGAACCGGGCAATGACAGCAGAAGAAAAAACTGTCGTCGAAAATAAGAACGAGGATACCGAGAATCCCGACGAGAGCTTCGTTGCGGCTGCCTCGAGGGGAGACCGTGAGAGCTTCGACCATCTTGTCGAGAAACACCAGCAGAGCGTCATCAACGCGGCGTTCTACTACCTCGGGCATCACGAAGATGCCCTGGAGGTAGCGCAGGAATCGTTCCTGAAGGCGTGGAAGGCCCTGGATGGTTTCAAGGGCAAGGCCTCTTTCCGCACCTGGATCCTTCGCATCACCCTCAACACCGCGCGCTCCTTCCACGCCCACAGGCAGGCCATCAAGCGCTCCGGCACCACGGCCACCCTCTCGATGAGCGCCGCCACCGAAAACGAGGACGATGGCGACCGCCAGCTCACCGACACCAGCGGTGAGCCGCACCGGCTGCTGGAAAAAAAAGAGCTGGGGCAGGTCATCGAGGACGCCATCGGATCCCTGGAGGAGCAGGCCCGCAGGATCATCATCCTGCGCGACATACTTGGAGAATCCTACCAGGCGATAGCGAACGAAGAGGGGCTGACGCTCGGCACGGTCAAGACCCGTGTGCATCGCGCACGACTTGAATTAAGAGAAATCCTGCGGGATTTCCTGTAACCTGAGCCGGAGACAGAGGGTCCAGCCCCTCCTCCGCGATTCGAGAACGAGCTTATGAAAGCGACTCGCAGCATACCGGTACTCTTCTTCCTCCTCTGCGGTACCGCCTGCGCGCAGCAGAACCGCCCGGACGCCGCGCCCTACCGGGCGAAAAACGGCATGGTCGTCAGCCAGGACCTCCACGCCTCCGAGGTGGGCCGCGCTGTCCTGCGGGGCGGAGGAAATGCCGTCGATGCGGCTATCGCGACCGCCTTCGCCCTCGCCGTTACCCATCCCGCCGCCGGGAATATCGGAGGAGGAGGCTTCATGGTCGTGATGCTCGAGGACGGAACAGCGACGACCTTCGATTTTCGAGAGCGCGCCCCTGCGGCATCCCGCCCGGACATGTTCCTCGACGAGAAGGGAGAATACGACTCCGCGCGCCATCACTTCAGCCACCTGGCGGTTGGAGTCCCCGGCTCGGTGGCCGGTCTCTACCTCGCGCACCAGCGGCTCGGCAAGCTGCCGTGGAAGGACCTCGTCGAGCCCGCGGTCCGCCTCGCAGCGCAGGGCTTCAGGCTCAGCCCCGGACTGGCCGCGGAGCTCGCGGGCCGCCTCAAGCAATTCAGCAAATACCCCGCCACCCTCGCGCAGTTCTCGAAGGGGGGAGAGCCCTACCGGGCCGGCGACCTCCTGGTACAGGGCGAGCTGGCCGAAACCCTCGGACGCATCCGGGACCGGGGCGCCGCCGGCTTCTACAGTGGAAAAACCGCCGAACTGATAGCTGCCGAGATGAGGCGCGGAGGGGGACTCATCAATATGGCGGACCTGCGCGACTACAAGCCCGTAGAGCGCGAGCCCGTGCGCGGTACCTTCCGGGGCTTCGACCTCATCTCCATGCCGCCGCCAAGCTCCGGCGGCGTGGCGCTGGTCGAGATGCTCAACCTGCTCGAGGAGACAGGCATCCAAACCGCCGCTTTCCGCTCCCCCGGGGAGGTGCACCTGCTGGCGGAGGCCATGAGGAGAGCCTACGCAGACCGCGCCCGGCACCTGGCCGATGCGGATTTTGTCGAGGTGCCCGTTGAGAGGCTCACCTCGAAAAGCTACGCCCGAACCCTGGCGGCGACGATCGACCCCCAGAAGGCATCCAGTTCATCCCCCACCACCTTCACCTGGCCGGCGCAGGGCTCGGAGACTACCCACCTGAGCGTTGTCGACTCGCGAAAGATGTCCGTCGCCCTCACCACGACCCTCGAATACAGCTACGGCTCGCGAATCGTCGTCCCCGGCGCGGGCTTCCTGCTCAACAACGAGATGGGAGATTTCAACCCGCGGGCCGGCCTCACCACCGAGAAGGGCCTCATCGGAACGAAACCGAACCTGGTGGCGCCGGGAAAGAGGATGCTCTCGAGCATGTCGCCCACCATCGTCGCGAAGGCGGGCCGACCCGTCCTGGTGCTGGGCTCCCCCGGAGGCCGCACGATCATCAATACCGTGCTGGGAATCATCATCAACCACCTGGTCCACGGCCTGCCCATCCAGGACGCGGTGGATGCCCCGCGCCTGCATCACCAGTGGCTCCCCGACAAGCTCCTGGTGGAAGCGGGCGCCCTCTCGGCCTCTACCCGCGCCGCGCTCGAAAAGATGGGACATCTCGTGGAAGAGCGCAGCGGCAAACAGGGATCAGCCATGGCGATCACGGTACGCCGCGATGGAACACTGGAGGCGGGCTGCGACCGCAGGCGCCCGGACTCCGCCGCCGCCGGGTATTGAGAGCCTCCCTGCCGGATCGTCAGGGGCCCTCGCCCAGGATCATCTCTTTACCGCGGAGCTCGAGCCGCTTCCGGGTGTCCTGCCGCCCGGAGAACAGCTCTCCGAAAGCCGCCGCGACCTTTCTCTCCAGATCCGCAAGCGGCGCCTGCTGGCCTCGCTGTTGGGAAGCCAGGTGCTCCGGGCCGATCTCGATCCCGGCGCCCGTTACCACCTTCTCGATCTTCACGCGAACCTCCCCCCGGGAGATCCCGATCGCCAGCTCGATGGATGCGTTGAAATGGCGCCCCCCAAAGAGCTCGAAAAAGGCCTTCGCCAGCTTCAGATCCGGGCGCTGGTCCCTTCCCCCTGCCTCGAGCATCTCAATTCGTTCAATCACCCAGTCCATCGGCAGGCTCACATCCGCCAGGAGAACGGAATCGGCGATCCGGAAGCGCTGGAACTCGGCGTATTCGGCCATATCGGGATCGGGGTGCTCGAGCAGGAGGATATTGAGATCGTCAGCTCCCAGGATAAGTTCCGTCTCACCGGCGGCCAGGTCCTGGTGGAAACGCTCGATCCGCGACCTGATCTCCCCGGCTTTCCGCGGAGAATCCGGGATCTTTTCATAGACGACCCCCTCCTCCTCGGTAAAAGACAGGAGCTGCCGGTAGCCCACGTAGATGCAGCCCCCACTTCCGGCAACGACGAGGAGCGCCAGCAGCAAGCAGCCGCCGCAGCCCCAGAAGAGGCAGCTCCTGCCTTTGTCCCTGGGCGCAAGGGCCTCCTGCGCCGGGCTCTCGAGGCCCCCTCCTCCGCCGCCGGCGTTGTATTCCTGCTCTGTCATCTCAGTGATCCTGTCCCGCCGCGGCACCATCATGAATAAGCACGGAATCCACCCGGCTGCTCGCCCGGTCAATTCACAGCTAGAAGACCGCGAGCCGGCCTTCCTTCGCGGCCTCGGAGCGCCTCTCGAACGCGAATCCTAACGGGACCGGTTCATTCATGCCAGCACGCACTTCTCACCGACCGTCAGCTTCTCCCCGTTTGCCTTTTGAATAATGTATCTGTAATATGCGGACAGGAAGTGAAGAATCCAGTGAAGCGAAAACCCGAGGAGTCGATGTGGAAGCTCATTCCACCGAGGTGACACTGGAGGTGCCCCCTCCCGTGGCGGAGCCGGTGGCCGCTCCGTTCTCCCAATACGGCCAGGAGAACTGGAAAATACGGCGGCGGCGTCTGCCCTGGACCATTGGAAAGTACGTCACCCTGGAGGCGATGCAGGCCGTCATACTCTGCATACTCCTGGTGTCGGTACTTTATTGCGCGATGGTGACCTTCCAGACAATCCGAAGCGGGATACAGTTCGCCTTCATCTGGCCCTTCCTGATCAAGACCTTCGCCTACCCGCTTTTTTTCTCCCTGCCGCTGGCCCTGCTGGCTGGGGTCACCCTTACCTACGGCAGGATGTCCGCGGACCTGGAGGTGGCGGCGATACGCTGCCACGGAGCCTCCCATCTGCAGATGCTCGGCCCCGTGATGGTGCTCGCTCTCGCCTGCGGCGGCCTCGGCTACTACCTCAACGGCTGGGTCATCCCCGAGATCCATTTTGAAAAGAACAACCTGCAACAATACATCATCCGACAGCTCGAGAGCCTGGGTTCGGGAGTGAACCGGACGATATTGCTGCCGGAGGGCAGCGGAAGTCTCTTCGTCGGACAATACGATGGAACCGATCTGCAGCGGGTCCAGATCGATATGCATCGGGAGCTCCAGTCGACCTTCATTCCCCAGGTCCGCGGCCAGCTGCCCCAGCAGCTGCCCGAAACCGTGACCCTGCTCGCGCTGGAGGGGCGCATCGAGATCTCCCCGGACCAGCGCGGCGTAAACCTCCATCTCAAGGGAGTCGACATCCTGGTGCCCGAGCACATCAGCGGCACGAGATCCGGAACGGACAGCTTCATCCAGAAATTCTCTATCTCCGAAAGCATCACCATCCCCCTCTCCTTCCAGGGTAGGCGGAGAAAGCTGAAAGATCTTCCCGCCTCGGGCCTCAACGGGCGTATCGATGAGCTGGAAAAGAGAATCGCGATCGATCCCGGGAAGCCGGAGCTCGGGAAGGAGCTCCGGCTCGCCCTGGGAGAACGGCACCGGAGAAACGCCTTCACGCTCTCGGGACTGACCTTTCCTCTGCTGGGAGCGGCCCTCTGCTTCATGGCAAGCTTCTCCAGCCGCCTGGTTCCCTTCTTCATGAGCACGATCATCGTGCTGGTCACCTTCTACCCGCTGCTCATGGTCGGCGAGTACCTGGCGCGGAGCACCGACACATCCCCGGTACTCGCCCTGGCGATACCCAACGCCGCCCTGCTCCTGATCACTGCCTTATTCCTCCAGAGAGCCGTCCGTCGATGAGCCAGCAGAAGAAACCACGCATGGCGGGTCTCGGAAAGATGAGGATCAAGACAGTCGATCTCTACGTGGCGCGTCTCTTCCTGGGCGCCTACATCGCCTGCTTCATCATCTTCGCCGGCTTCTTCGTGGCCATCGAGTTCAGCTTCAAGTTCGACCGCTTCATGCGTGAGGAGGGTAATATTCTCTCCACCCTGCTGAAGTACAACCTGGCGATGATTCCCACGGTTTTCACCAATTTCATGGGGCCGATCCTGACCTCGGCGGCGGGGCTCTTCACCGTAACGCTGCTCAACCGCAACAACGAAATCCAGGCGCTCAAGACCAACGGCATGAGTGTCTACCGTCTCCTGCTGCCTGTTTTCATCATCTCCTTCCTCCTGATCGGGCTGACCTTCTACCTGCAGGAGGTCGTCCTTCCGGGCAATAGAGAATCCATCCGGACCGCCCTGGCGATCTCGAGATCGAGACTGCTCGAACCGGAAGCCTACTACGACAGCAGGCATGGGCTGAGAATAGAGGTTGGGCAGTACTCGACCACCGCCCAGATCGGCAGGATGGTCAAGATCCTCGAGCGCCATCCCAACGCGAAGGCGAAGCGCCATATCAACGCCAACCAGATGAAGTGGGTCCAGACCGGCCCCCCGGAATCCGAGGAGGGCTTCTGGACTCTCTACGATGGCTCGATACAGAAATGGGACAACGAGGGAGACCTGGTGCTGAATGAGGACCGCAGGGATTTCCAGCGCCTGAAAAAAGTCTTCGCGAAGATGAAGCTCGAGACGACCCTGCAGCCGATCGATCTCGAGGCCAGCAATAGGGAGATCTCCTACCTCTCCTGGAAACAGCTGCAGTCACAGTTCAAACGCCAGGACTACCACCGCCACCTGGCCGTCAAGCTGCACCACCATTTCGCCTTCCCTCTCGCCCATATACTCCTGCTCTTCCTCGGGCTACCCTTTGTCCTGAAAATGGAGAACCGCAGCATCTTCCTGGGGCTGGTGGCGAGCTTTCTCATCGGGGCCGCCTTCTACCTGGTGACCTCGGTCTGCGCGAGCATCGCCATCGACGGCAACTACTTCTCGCCGACCCTGGCCGCCTGGTTCCCGATCATGCTCTTTGGAGCGCTGGGGCTCACGCTCTTCGACCAGATCCCCACCTGAGCGGGTGCTCAGGCGCCGGCCTCTTCTCCGGCCGCCTCTTCAGCGGGAGCCTCCTCAGCGGGAGCCTCCTCAGCGGGAGCGGCTTCTTCATCCCCGGGAGACTCTTCCCCCGCAGGTCCATCCGCGGCACCCACAGCGGAGGACACCTTCAGGAACGCTTCGCGAAGCTGGCTGATGAGCTGTCCAAGGTAGACGGCCTCGTTGTCCTCGAGGTTGCCCTCGGTCTTTTCCTGCAGAATGGCCAGCATGTCGATGGAGTAGGCCGCCGCCTTGAGATCCACCTGGGCATCCCCGGTAATCGGGTTATGGATCATGCCGAGAGAAACGAGCGCGCGGGTGGAAAATTCCTGCAGCAGGCTGGCGATGGACGCGGGAGGAAGCTCGTAGTCGCCCTCCGAAGACCCATCGGCGGCTGAAGATTCCCCGGCCTCTTCAGCGAGCTCCTCCTCGAGAGCCTGCTTCTCAGCCGCGGCCTTCTGCTTCCAGTCCTCGTCGACAAATATCCCGGCGTCTTCTTTTTTTTCTTCTTCGTTCATGTCCACCTCAGCCGGCCGGCTGTTTTTGCGCTGAGTTATCGTTTTCGAGAACACCTGCATAGACGAGGCTCGCCCGCACAAACTCCCTGAAGAGAGGATGGGCCGAAACCGGCCTCGACTGGAATTCAGGGTGGAACTGGCAGGAAACGAACCAGGGATGATTGGGCAACTCGAAGATCTCGACTAGATTTCCATCGGGCGACAGGCCCGAGAAAACGCCGCCGGCCTCCTGGAACTGGTCTCGGTAGGAATTATTGAACTCGTAGCGGTGGCGGTGGCGCTCATGCACCATGGCCTGCCCGTAGGCCTTCCTCGCGCGGGTCCCATCCATGACCTCGCAGGGATAGGCCCCCAGCCTCATGGTCCCGCCCTTCTGCGTAACCTCGTTCTGCTCCTCCATGAGATCAATCACCGGGTGGGGCGTCTCCTTGTCGAATTCGCTCGAATGCGCGCCCTCAAGACCCAGGACATTGCGACCAAACTCGATGCAGGCACATTGCATGCCGAGACAAATCCCGAAGAAGGGAATAGCGTTTTCCCTGGCGTAGCGAACAGCGCTGATCTTGCCCTCGATGCCACGCTCGCCAAAACCGCCCGGCACGAGAATCGCTTTCGAACCCTCCAGGAGCTTCTCCGCCCCTTCCTTCTCCACCTCTTCGGAACTCACCTTGCGAAACTCGACCTTGGTATTGTGCGTAATCCCGGCGTGGGTGAGCGCCTCGTAGATGGACTTGTAGGCATCGTGGAGCTCGATGTACTTGCCGACGATGGTGACCTCTGTCACGTGGGAAAGATGATGGCAGACTGTGTCGACCATGGCCGTCCACTCGCTCAGATTGCCATCTCCCTCGGGTATTCTCAGGTGTTTCAGGATCTGGCTATCGAGCTTCTGCTCCCGCAGAACGAGAGGAACCTCGTAGATGGAATGCTCCACGTCCTGCTCCTCGATGACGGCCTCCACCGGCACGTTGCAGAAGAGCGCGATCTTCGTGCGATGCTCCTCCTCCATCTCCTGCTCGGTCCTGCAGATCAGGATGTCGGGGATGATGCCGATCTCGCGCAGCTTTCCTACCGAATGCTGGGTGGGCTTGGTCTTCACCTCACCCGAGGCGCTGAGGTAAGGCAGCAGGGTCAGGTGGATGAACATGACGTTGTCGCGACCCTTCTCGAGCCCAAATTGCCGGATCGCCTCGAGAAAGGGCTGGCCCTCGATATCCCCCACCGTTCCGCCGAGCTCGCTGATGACGACATCGACATCCTCGTCATCCATGTTCTCGATGCATCTCTTGATCTCGTCGGTGATATGGGGGATCACCTGGACAGTCGAACCGAGATAGTCTCCACGCCGCTCCTTGGAGATCACCTCGTTGTAGATCTTGCCGGTCGTATAGTTCGAATCCCTGGTCAGCTTGGCGTTGGTGAAACGTTCATAGTGGCCAAGGTCGAGATCCGTCTCGGTTCCATCCTCTGTGACGTAGACCTCGCCGTGCTGGTACGGACTCATGGTCCCGGGGTCGACGTTGATGTAAGGATCCAGTTTCTGGAGGGCGATCTTGAGGCCATGGCTCTCCAGCAACAGCCCGACCGCGCCTGCGGTGAGTCCCTTGCCAAGCGAGGAAACCACCCCTCCCGTAACGAAGATATACTTGGTCATTGAATCACTCATACCACCGGCAGCTTAAAACCATGCCGGCCTTCAAACCATCTCAAAACTTCTCAATTACCACCAACCGATCACACCCATCACGGCTCCCTCGAGACCGGGACGTCTTCTCTCCTTCCTTTCTCCTCTTCGACGAACCGAGTGTACTCTTCTTCGGTGTCAATTCCCAGATGCTGTCCCCGGGCTTTTCCAATTCTGATGGTGTAGCCGTGATCGAGCGCCCGCAACTGCTCGAGCTTCTCACGCCACTCGAGAGCCGTCGGCTCGAGCGCCGCGAAACGCAGCAGGAACTCCCTGGTATAGGCGTAGACCCCTATATGCTGCAGCCACTCGACCTCATCCCCGCTCTCTTCAGCGCAGGCCTGCGGAACCGCCGAACGGCTGAAGTAAAGAGCCCTTCCATCAACGCTTACAACAGCCTTGACGATATTGGGATCGTTGAACCCCTCGGGATCCGTTCGCTCCGCGGCAAGGGTGGCCATGACTGTCGCACCTGCCGCGCCGGGCTCCGCCTCAGAAACTTCGAAGAGTCCCAGGAGGGTCCCGATGTCTGTATGTGAGATGTAAGGTTCATCTCCCTGGACGTTGACGATGAGCTCCTCGCTGAGATTTTCCGCTACCTCGGCGACCCGATCCGTTCCGGAGCGATGTTCAGCGGAGGTCATCCGCGCCTGCGCGCCGAAGCCGGCGCAGGCCTCGAGAATCTCCTCGCTGTCGGTGGCGATCACCACGTTGCTGATACCGGGACAATCCACGACCCTCTCCCAGACATGCTGGATGAGGTATTTGCCGGTCTCACGCGCCAGGATCTTTCGGGGGAACCGCCTGGAGCCCAGGCGGGCTGGAATGACGACCGCGGCTGTCCTCTCAGGAGCGCTCACGCTACAATTTCCCGGCAAGAGTGAATGAAAAGCGAGGGCGCAGAGCAACGACAACAGCACGGTCACCGGCCGGCTCCCATACCGGAAGACAGCTGGAGACCAGGAGAGAGGCCGCCCTCGAAAAGCCCAAATTATCAGCGCCCGGACGAATTGTCAAATGAAGGCGGACCCGCGAAACAACCACAGGCTCTTCATGGCGATCGAGCTTACCGACGAGGCCCGCTCCGGGTTCGTCCTCGTCCAGGATGAGCTCCGGGAGAAGCTTCCGCCAGGGGCGCTGCGATGGGTCCGCCCCAGGAACCTCCACCTGACCCTGCATTTCATCGGCGAGGTGGACTCCGCGACAATTCCCCTCCTGCGTGAAGCGCTGCGGACCGGAGTCGGCGAACGAAGAGCCTTCAAGCTGCGGGCGNGGGGGACAGGCTGCTTCCCCGATCACCGCNGCCCGCGGGTAATCTGGGCCGGGTTCGANTCTTCCCCGGAAACGAATGAGCTGCACAGGAGCCTCGCTCGAGAGCTGGTGANCNGCGGCTTTGAAACCGAGGCCCGCCCCTACNCCCCCCACCTGACGCTTGCCCACNTGAAAAAGAGGCTGCCNNCGGAGCTCTCCAGGCGGATCGGGACGCGGCTGAAGGAGCTGGACCCCGGTCCCATCGTGAGCTTCCCGGCCACTGGGATCTCCCTGGTTGAGAGCGTCCTCACTCCCTCCGGGCCGGTTTATTCAAGACTCACCGCAGCCGATCTGCGAGACCCGGNCGGCGCCTAGGGATCAGGCCTCGATGGAGGTCTCCTCGTCGATCCTGTCGAGACATTCGCCGTAGAACTCGAGCGTGTCGTCGACCATGGGCTCGAGAACAAACTCCTGCTCGACCCATTTGCGCGCGCTCTCACCGAGTCGCGAGATCTCCNCGGGNTTCCTGATGAGCTCGAGGATCTTCGCCGCGAGCGCCTCGATGTCACCCTCGGGAACCAGCAGGCCGGTCTCTCCATCCTGGACAAGGTGGAGCATCTCTCCGACTCCGCTGGTGATCAGGGGGCGCCCCATCGCCATGGCCTCGATGGCCGTAACCCCGACCCCTCCCTTGAGAACCGGCATCGCCATGATGTCAAAGAGCTCNTAGAGCGCCTGGCGGCCGGCGATATGCGGCGAGAAGGTGACGTTGAGCTCGAGCCCCAGCTCCTTGACGAGATCATGAAGCGAAGCGGCCGTATCCCCATCCCCGACAATCGCGAAGTGGGCCTCGATACCCTGGTCAAGAACGAGCCTTGCGGCCCTGATGAGCAGGTGCTGGCCCTTCTCTTCGCTCAGCTGCCCCACACAGGCGACAACCGGCAGCCGCTTCTGCTCGGGAGTCCAGTACTCCAGCTTNCCCGGCCTGAAGGCCTCCAGGTCGATCCCCCGCTCGATCACCCGAACCAGGCTCTTGTCCATATCGAGCTCGTTGACCAGGCCTTCCCGGATGACCTCGTTGGCCGCGATCGCTCCGCAGAAATTCTGCCCATGCGAACGCCGCGCCCGGGGGCCGGGACGGGTATGAACAGTCAACACAACGGGCGTAGCGAGACGAGACGTGATCTTGCGGCCGAACTCATAGCTCCTGAGATTCTGGACGTGGATGAGATCGGGATCAAAGCCGCCAAGGTAGCCCAGCAGCTTATTCATGGAGAGGATGTTGAAGCTGACCTCGTAGGTCTCGATGGAGCGGTCTCGAAACTGATCGAGAAGCTCACCGCCCCCGGTACAGACCTGCACCTCGTGCCCTCTCTCGACAAGAGCTGTTGCCAGGTCGAAAGAATAGGATGTCGCGTTGGAGTAATCGACTCTCTCGTTGATGAAGAGGATTCGCATCCTTGAATTCCGCGCCTTTGCGCCANGNGCGGGCACAGCCGATGNGCACCCGCGNAAGCATNCCGTTGCCGTGAAAAACAGANCGATAAAACCCGGAAAACCGGCCGGCTGAACCCTCCCGGGACTCAACAGGGNCAAACACGCCCGGCTCGGTTGTTNTGGAATAAGCGAAGCCGCCGACAAAATCCAGCCTGAAAGGGAGATCAAGGCCTATGCGGCGGCCTTGCTTTTTTCCATAATCACTCTTCAATGGTTCTTTTCCACCTATCCGAGATCCGGAGCCAGGACAAGCAATGAGCTTTGATACCCGTCACAAGAGCAGGGTGATACTGGACGGCGTGGACCGGGCCGGGGCCCGNTCCATGATGAANGCGATCGGTTTCAGTGACAGGGACCTCTCGAGACCCCAGGTCGGGGTCGCCCATTGCTGGATCGGCACCATGCCCTGCAACTTCAACCACCGGGAGGTCGCCGCCCGGGTCATGGACGGCGTCCGCGCGGCCGGCGGCACCCCGCTCGAGGTCAACACGGTCTCCGTGACCGATGGAATCACGATGGGCACCGAGGGCATGAAGGGCTCCCTGGTAAGCCGCGACCTGGTCGCCGACTCGGTCGAGCTGGTGGCGCGCTCGCATATGTTCGACGCCCTGGTGACGATATCCGGCTGCGACAAGACGATCCCCGCGATGGTGATGGCGATGGCNCGGCTCGACATCCCCAGCGTCATGCTCTATGGAGGCTCCATCAACTACGGCGAGTACAAGGGCCGGCGGCTGACGATCCAGGATACCTTCGAGGCGATCGGCGCCTACAACGCCGGCAAGATCAGCAAGGCGGAGTTCAAGGCGATCGAGAACCATGCCTGTCCCGGCGCCNGNGCCTGCGGCGGCCAGTTCACCGCCAATACCATGGCCACGGCCTTCGAGATGCTCGGTGTCTCGCCGATGGGCTTCAATGACGTCCCGGCGGAGCACCGCGGAAAAAAGAANATCGCCGTTGAGACCGGCAAGCTGGTNATGAAGCTGCTCAGGAAGGGAATCACNCCGAGCCGGATCATCACCCGCAAGGCGATGGAGAACGCCGTCGCCGGGGTCATGGCGACCGGCGGCTCGACCAACGCCGTCCTCCACCTGCTGGCNGTCGCCCGCGAGGCCGGGGTTCGCTTCAAGATAGATGACTTCGACCGGATCTCCCGCAAGACACCGGTGCTCGCCAACCTCAAACCCTGGGGTCTCTACACCGGACCGGAGATGTTCGAGGCTGGGGGGATGGCCCTGGTCGCGAAGGAATTGCTCAAGGCGGGGAAGATCCACGGCGACCAGCTGACCGTCAGCGGCCGAACCCTGGGCGCNGAGGCGCGAAGGGCGAAGGCGAAGAAAGGACAGCAGGTCATCGTGAGCGCCCGCAAGCCACTGAAGAAAACCGGCGGGATCGCCATCCTCAGGGGCTCGCTCGCACCCGATGGCTGCGTGATCAAGCTCTCGGGACAGGAAAAATCGGTCCACGAGGGCCCCGCGAAGGTCTTCAATCGCGAAGAGGACGCCTTCGAGGCCGTCAAGAAGGGCCGGATCAAGCCCAACGATGTCATCATCATCCGCTACGAAGGCCCCAAGGGCGGCCCGGGCATGCGTGAGATGCTGCATGTGACCGGGGCGATCCAGGGGGCCGGCCTCGGCAATGATGTGGCGCTGATTACCGATGGCCGCTTCTCCGGAGCCACCCATGGATTCATGATCGGCCACGTGGCGCCGGAAGCCTACGATGGGGGACCGCTCGGCCTGGTCAAAAACGGCGATACCATCCTCATCGATGCCCGTAAGAGACTGCTCAACCTGGTGGTTCCAGCCGCGGAGNTCAAGAGACGCCGGGCGCGCTGGAAAAAGCCCAGGGCGCGCTACAGCAGCGGAGTTCTCGGCAAGTACAGCCGCCATGTCGGCTCGGCGTCTGAGGGCGCCGTGGTCGAGTAAAAACCGGNNCCCGGCAAGCACCTCCTTCTCGCCAGCGGCTAAAAACCGTAAACTGTCCCGGTCCCTCCGATGGACTCAAATATCGGTAACCTCACGGCGAATGAGAATGCCACTAAGAGTACTGGCCTTAAGCTGCTTCTTCCTCTCCGGCGCCACCGGTCTGCTCTACCAGGTCCTGTGGGCACGATTGCTGGGCGGAGTGATCGGCAATACGCATTTCTCCATCACCGCCGTCGTCGCCGTCTTCATGAGTGGCCTCGCGCTCGGCAGCCGCCTGGGAGGACGCGCCGCTGACCGATCGAGGAATCCCCTGCGCCTCTACGGGATCCTCGTGCTCGCNGTCGGNGTTCTCTGCCTCCTCGTGCCTCTCCTGATCACCGTGGCCGAGCCGCTCTTCGCCAGGCTCTACCAGCCCTTCGAAGGAAATCCCGAGGCNCCNCAGCTTCTCTTGTGCAGGCTGCTTTTCTGCGTCATCGTTCTGCTNGGNCCGACNACCTGCATGGGAGCCACCCTNCCNGTNCTGTCGAANTTTCTCACCACNCGCATGAGCNNNGTGGGAATGAGCATCGGCGGGCTCTACACGGTCAATACCTTCGGCGCTTTCTTCGGNGCCGCCCTGACCGGTTTCTTCGCCATCGCCACCCTCGGGCTCTGGGGAACCACCGCGCTGGCTGTGATCATCGACGTGGTCATCGGGGTCGTGGTGATAGCCGCGGCNCGTGGGCTCGATNCGGCNCCGGCCNCCTCCACCGAGNCTCCCATGGAAGACAATGAACCCGTGAGCGGGNGGGAAAGCTCCATCCCTTTCAACGTCCGNCTCTGCGTTTTCTGNTTCGGCATCACCGGCTTCGCNAACATGCTGCTGCAGATCTCCTGGACCAAGGCGCTCATCCCGACCATCGGCAACAGCACCTACGCCTTCAGCCTCATCGTGACGTTGTTCATTCTTGGAATNGCGCTCGGNGGAGCGATCATGAGCTGGCTGGTCGATCGNCTCAAGAGACCGCTCCTCACGCTGGGATTNATCATCGCGGTCAAGGGACTCCTCGTCTCCGCCACCATCCCGGCCCTTGGATACCTTCCCCTGTGGGGAGCGCGATTNTTCGACCAGGTCGCNGAACCGAGCTACTCGGGCTTCCTCTGGATCAAGCTGGGGATGGTTTCCTGCCTGGTGCTTCCCTGTACGCTCCTGATGGGGACTGTCTTCCCGCTGGTAAGCAAGATCAGGACCCTGGNGCTCGAGCGGGTCGGAAACGCNGTCGGNTCGGCCTATTTCTCCAATACGATGGGCGCGATCCTCGGGACCCTGGCCGCNGGCTTCCTCTTCGTTCCGCTCTTCGGCGAGGTCTTTCACACCCTCTACATCAGCGCCGCCCTGAACCTCCTGGTGGGACTGGCGCTGACCTGGGTGGCCACCGGGGGGCTGAAGCTGCCGCGCGCCGCCGCCCTGGCCCTCATCCTGCTGTCGCTCATACCCCTGTGGGTCATGCGTCCCCATTCCTGGAACAGCCGCAACGACTACTGGCACCCCGCCATCATGAGCCTCGGAGCCTACAGCTACTACTCCGGCGCCTACTACAAGGACCGCCGGAACAAGGCTGTCCTGCCGTGGAAAGAGCTGATCGCCCAGACCAAGAAAGGCAATAAGATCCTTTTTCACAAGGTGGGACTTCATGCCGAGGTCACCGTCGTCGAGCATCCCCTGAAGGGAATAGCGCTGAGAATCTCCGGTAAGGCCGATGCCTCCATCAAAACAGATGGGAGCTACAACCAGGATCTCCCCCACCAGNTCCTGGCGGGACACCTGCCGATGCTCCTGCATCCGGACCCGAAGCGGGTCCTCACNCTCGGCCTCGGAGGCGGGGTGACGCTCGGCACCCTGACCCTCTACCCCCTGCCGGAGCGCAGCATTGACAGCCTGGAGATCTCCCACGAGGTCATCGAGGCNGCGCGGGATTATTTTTCCAGGGCCAACCGCGGCTCCCTGGACAACCATCCCAAGGTGCGCAACGTGGTCGGTGACGGCCGCAACCACCTGCAATTCACCACCGAGACCTACGATGTCATCACCTCGGTACCTTCCAACCCCTGGATCGCCGGAATNGGGAACCTCTTCACCACGGAATTCTTCGAGATCTGCAAGAGACGGCTGGCCGATGACGGAATCATCTGCCAGTGGATCCACAAGATCAACCTGCGCAGCCAGGACCTGAAGACCGTCATCCGTACCTTTACGACGGTCTTTGGCGAGCACGCNCAGCTCTGGGACCTGGGCTACGATTGCCTGCTGATCGGCAGCAGGAGCCCGATCCGTCTCGACACTGCCCGGCTGCGCTCACTCTTTGANAACCCGGGGTTCGGCCTGGACCTCGCCGGCCTGGGAATCGTCGACGCCGTGAGCCTGCTGCGGCACTATCGCATGGACACAGGGAAAATGATCGCCTACTCCGGNACAGGCCCCCTCAATACCGACAGCTCCCCCATCCTCGAGTTCGAATGCCCGAAGGGGATGTATGGCCACGAGTTTGACGCCTACAGCGACCTGATCCTGGCCGATTACTCGAGGCCCGATGAGAGCTGGATCACGGAGCTGGGAGCGGACAAGCTGGCCGCCTCCCTCATCCGCCAGGANGCCTTCCATCACCTCGAGCTTGCCAGGGTGCTCCACAAGCAGCTCCTCGATGACCTCAACCGGCAGGGTCTCAGGGGCCTCGACAAGGACAAGGTCGCCGCCGTCTCCAGGGACCAGAGAGCGAAACTGCTCCAGAGGGCGGCNGAGATCATCGGCCACCTTGACAAGCTCAATACGTCCTTCTCCAGTTCCCCCGACGACTGGCTGAACAAACGCGGAACCCTCATCGGCANGGTGGTGACCGGCTCACCCGGTGAAAACCTCCAGGATGTTCTCCTGGGCTACCACTCCAGCCTCGCCAGGAGCCCGCAGCTGCAGGTCAATCCACTCCAGGTCGCGGGCCACCTCGAGAAGGCCCTCGAATACTCACGCGGCAAGCCCGTGATCACCAGGGACCTGTCGATACAGCTGGGGAGAACCTGCCTGCGCCTTCAAAAACCGAAGCGGGGCATCGCCGGCATGCAGAGGGTCATCGCCCAGTCTCCCAATGATGCAGGGGTCGTCGAGCTCTACGGGGTCCTCCACGGAGCCGCCGGCGACCATGTGAAGGCGGAATCCATCCTCAAGCGCGCCCTCGAACTCAGCGGCGCCGATGAGCGGATCAGGGGCAGCATCCACCACAATCTCGGAAACCTCTACCTCCAGCTTGAAAACTCCCCACGAGCGATCGAGCACTTCGAGGAGGCCCTGCTCCTCAACCCCGACAACACCCAGGCAAAAAAGATCCTCGAGGCTCTTCGGGCCCGCAAAGAGCCCTGAGACTTCTCAGCCCTCATCTTCATGCTTGAGCTNATCGGGAGTCTCGAGAACCGTATAGCCCGGCTCCACCATGCCAAGACGCAGGTAGGTCTCGCGCGCCGAGGTGTTCCCATCGTGGACGTAGAGACGCACGCCGCAATAGCCCGGCGATGAGGCCAGCTCGGTGACGTGCTTGTAGAGCGCCCTGAAAANACCCTTGCGGCGCTCTTTACCTCGAACGTAGACGCTCTGGATCCAGATGAACATGCCATCGCGCCAGTCGCTCCACTCGTAGGTAATCATCAGCTGCCCGGCGATCTCCGCCGCGCCATCCTCCCCTCTCACCTCGGCCAGGAAATACCTCGCCTTCAAGGCATCCTCCAGCGCCGAGCGGATACCGGCGGAAAGAACCTCGCGGTCGAGCTCGACACCCTCGGACTCGNNGGCCAGCCGGGCGCTGAAGTCGACGATGGTGTCGAGGTCATCGAACGCGGCCGGGCGGATACTGATCTCACTCATGCTGGGGNCTCCTGTNCATNNNTGGCAGNNCNTCATGCTANGGGCTNCCCGCNCNNCTGGCAAGCCGCCCNGGGAAAAGAANCGCCGNNGCCTCAGANCTCCTCGAAGGGNAGGGCGAGCACCTCGTCGATGGAGTCTGCCCCGCAGGCGAGCATCACGATGCGGTCAAAACCCAGCGCCACGCCGGAGCACTCCGGCAGCCCGGCCTCGAGAGCCTCCAGCAGCCTCTCATCGAGCGCCAGCGGCTGTTTCCCGTCNCCCTGGCGCTGTTCGTTGGCCTCCTCGAAGCGCTCACGCTGCTCGGCAGCGTNGAGCAGCTCATGGTAGCCGTTACAGAGCTCGACTCCCCCGATGAAGAGCTCAAAGCGCTCCGCAAGGCGAGGCTCGGCGGGACACAGCCGCGCCAGCGCGGCCTGAGAGGCAGGGTAATCGTAGATGAAGACCGGGCGCTCGGTGCCGAGGTCGTCCTGCAGCCTCGTCGACAGCAGGAGGTCGAGCCAGGCGTCCCTGTCATTCCAGTCAAACTCGCCCTCGATCTCGATTCCAAGTTTTTCCGCCGCCCCTCCCAGCTCCCCCACCCCGCACTCGATGGGATCGAGCCCGAGACGATCGCGGAAGAGCTGCCGGTAGCTGAGCTTCTCCCAGCCTCCATCCCCGGAGACCTCCGGCAGGAGCAGGCTCATGAGAGCGCCGACCTCGTCCATCAGCTCGTGGTGATCGAGCCCCGGCCGGTACCATTCGATGATGGTGAACTCGGGGTTGTGCAGCCTGCCTCGCTCACCTTCGCGAAAGGCGTGGGCGACCTGGTAGATCGCCCCCATGCCGGCGGCCAGCAGGCGCTTCATGGCGGCCTCCGGCGAGGTCTGCAGGTAGAGGGTCTCCCCTGCCCCATCGGCGCCGGGGCTGTAGCGGCATACCGGCGGATCGAGATGACGGTCAACCACCACGCCCCGCGACAGCAGGGGGGTCTCAACCTCGATGATGCCGCGCCCGGAGAAAAATTCTCGGGTCCGCGCCAGCAGGGCGGCCCGAAGCTCCAGGATCTCCGCCGCGGCACCCCGGAACCGCCCGGCGCTCTTACCTGTGGACTCGCTCAATATAATCGCCCGTTCGGGTGTCGACCTTGAGCACATCGCCGATCTTGATGAAGATCGGTACCTGGATCTCGGCGCCGGTCTGCACCTTGGCCGGCTTGGTGACGTTGGTCGCCGTATTGCCCTTGGCGCCCGGCTCGCAGTACTCGACCTCGAGCTGGACGTGGTTCGGAGGAATAACTGTAATCGGGTTGCCGTTGTAGAAGGTCACGTCGCACATCATCTCCTCGACGAGATACTTCCAGAGATCCCCGAGCTGCTCCTTGCTGACAGCGTACTGCTCGTAGCTCTCGGGGTCCATGAAGTGCCAATCGCGCGAGTCATTGAAGATGTACTGCATCTTCTCGTCACGACAGTCAGCNCCGGAGATGGAATCCCCGCTCCTGAAGGTCTTCTCGAGCACCCTGCCGTTCAGGAGGTTCTTGACCTTCAGCGTGTAGATCGCCGACCCCTTGCCGGGCTTCCTGAATTCACACTCGACCACGAGGTAGGGCTCACCGTCAAACTCGACCCGCAGTCCCTTGCGAAAATCACTGGTTCCGTATGTTGTCGCCATGCTCGAAATCGCCTGTTGTGCTCGGTAAAAATCGTAAGTACCTTTAGCTCCGCAAAGATACATATACCTCGAACGAAGGAACTTCTCCCCCCGAACGCGCATGGAGAATATCACAAACCCCCGCCGAAGGGCCACATTTGAGGGCGGCCGTGAGGCCGCCGGCCCATCCTGGAAGGAATCGCTGGCCCGGGCTGTTCGCGATCCGGCGGAGCTCATCGAGATCCTGCGGCTCGATGAAAGCCTGCTCGATGAGGCGCGGAAGGCCGCGGAGCTTTTCCCCCTGGTCGTTCCAAGAGAGTTTATCGAGCGAATGCNGCCCGGCGACCCGGCCGATCCCCTCCTTCGCCAGGTGCTGCCCCTGGGCCCGGANNTGGAAGAGGCCCCCNGCGGNCGGAGCGANCCNCTCGAGGAAANGGAGTTCCTCCGCGCCCCCGGTCTCCTGAANAAATACGACGGCAGGGCCCTCCTGATCGCCGCNGGCACCTGCGCCGTAAACTGCAGGTACTGCTTTCGGCGCGAGTATCCCTACGGAGAAACACCNGTGGGGATGAAGGCCTGGGAGCCCGCNTTCAGGATGCTGAAGGCCGATGAGAGCATCCGTGAGATCATACTCAGCGGCGGCGACCCGCTGGTTCTCACCGATGGATCGCTCTCACGCCTGGTGGAGAAACTCGATCGAATCCCCCACCTGCGGCGCCTCAGGATTCACAGCCGGCTTCCCATCGTCATCCCCCGGAGGGTGACCGACCGGCTGCTCAGAACCCTGAGAACATCACGCCTCACCCCGATCGTGGTGGTNCANACCAACCATCCCGCCGAGCTCGACACGGCNACCGGGGATGCCCTCCGCAGGTTCATCAACGCGGGGATCCCNGTCCTCAACCAGGCCGTGCTGCTGAGGGGAGTCAACGATGCTGAAGACGCGCTCGCGGAATTGTCCGANCGCCTGATCNACCTTGGAGCGATACCTTACTACCTTCACCAGCTTGACCCGGTCTCGGGCTCGCGACACTTTCACGTACCGGTGCGAAGGGGCCTCGAGCTCATCGCGGCGCTGCGCCGCAGGCTGCCGGGCTACGCCGTTCCACGCTACGTACAGGAGATCCCCGGCGAGCCCCATAAGAGCGATCTCACCGGCCAGCTTTTCCCGGGTCCGAAAACAGAAAACTGAAAGGAGTCCTGAAATGCAAGATCCCNGGTACAAACAGCTCGCCGANGTGATCGTCGNCCATTCCTGCAAGNTCCAGGCNGGCGAGAAGGTCATCGTCGAGACCTTCGACATCCCCGAGGAGTTCACGGCNCTGCTNCTNCGCCGNATNCACGAGGCCGGCGGNCACGCCTTGTGCCATACCCGCCAGAACCGCGTGCTCAGGGAGCTCTATATGAACGCCGAGGATGAACAGCTCGCCTACATCGGCAAACACGAGCGCCAGATGATGGAGGAGGCCCAGTGCTACATCGGCCTGCGCGGCACCCACAACTCNACCGAGNTGGCCGATGTGCCGCAGGAAAAGATGAAGCTCTACCAGAAGCACATCCTCAAGCCGGTCCACCTCGAGGTCAGGGTGCCGAACACGAAGTGGGTCGTCCTGAGATGGCCCTCGGCCGGGATGGCCCAGCAGGCCCACATGAGCACGGAGAGCTTCGAGGACTTCTACTTCGACGTCTGCACCGTCGACTACGCCGCCATGGCCGAGCAGATGAAGCCGCTGGAGAAGAGGATGACGAGCGCCGGCGACGTCCATATCAAGGGACCGGGAACCGACCTGAGGTTCTCGGTCAAAGACATACCGGCCGTCGGCTGCGCCGGGGAGTACAACATCNCCGATGGAGAGGTATTCACCGCCCCGGTGAAGGACTCGGTCGAGGGCACCCTGAGCGTCAACACCCCGAGCCTCTACCAGGGAACCGTCTTCGACAATATCGTCCTCGAGTTCAGCGCCGGAAAGATCGTCAAGGCCTCGGCCAACCATACCGACAAGATCGATTCGATCCTCGACAGCGACGAGGGCGCGCGCTACATCGGCGAGTTNGCCATCGGCTTCAATCCGAAGGTCCTCGAGCCGATGATGGACATCCTCTTCGATGAGAAGATCGCCGGCTCCTTCCACTTCACCCCCGGCAACGCCTACGACGATGCCGACAACACCAACCGCTCGGAGGTGCACTGGGATCTTGTCACCATCCAGCGCCCCGAGTACGGCGGCGGAGAGATCTGGTTCGACGGAGAATTGATCCGCAAGGATGGTCTCTTCGTCACCGACGACCTCGCGGGGCTGAACCCCCCGGGTTAAACCCCCGGAAACCCGTGCCGAATTCAGGCAGCGGCATCTTCCGCCGAGGCCGGGGTGTCGGCGCCTCCCCCATCACAGGACCTGGATCCGCAGCAGCCGAGCGTACCGACGAGGACATAAAGCGCGGCGGCGACAAGGGTGCAGTCGAGAACGATCTCCCTGCCCATCTTGGCGTATTTTTCGTCCGCGGTGAGATCCCGGCCGCTGGCATGGGTGTCGAAGCAGCCGCAGATGGTCGGACACTCCCGGGCCAGGTTGTAGCTGAGCGCCACTATGAAAAAAGAGAAGAAGATGGCAGCCATGAGGGCTCCGCCGCGCAGGCCGATGCCGCTGATCAGGGCAAGCCCCGCGATCAGCTCGATCCAGGGGACGAATACCGCCAGCATGTGAATGGAGGCGGGCGGGAAGAGCCGGTAGTTGTAGATGATCTTGGCGAAATCCGGCGGATCGGCGATCT
>NZOA01000075.1 GCA_002695115.1 Planctomycetota bacterium | reverse complement strand
CGGCGCCCAGGGCGCAGAGCGCCAGCAGGTGCAGAACCTCGGCGGGGAGGCAATTGCCGATGCCGGTGATCGCGCCGACGGCTCCACAGTTGATGTAGCCGTGATAGACCTGCGTGTCGACACCGACCATCAGGAGCACGTTGTCGTCGATGCTGGTGATGTGCTCGGCGGCGTAGGTAAGCGCTTCCGCCCCGCCAAACTCCTTGAAGCCGACGAGGTTGGGATGCTCCGAGCGCAGCTCGAAGAAAAGCTCCGCCTTCGTCTCAAAGCCATAGTAGGGGCTATTGTAGATTACCGCGGGAAGCTCCGGCGCGGCGGCGAGAATAGCTGCGAAGTGGTTTCGCTGCGCCGCGGGAGAGGTTCCGCGCGAGAGAAGCCGCGGGATGACCATCAGCCCGCCGGCTCCAACCTCCTGGGCGTGCGCCGCATGAGCCGCGGCTCTCGCTGTATTCTGCGCGCCGGTCCCGACGATCACCGGAACGCCGGCCTCGGTAAGCTGCCGAACACCCTCCCGGCGCTGCTCGTCTGACAGCAGCGGCCAGTCACCCATCGAGCCGCAATAGACCACAGCGTTCATCCCCGTGGCGACCAGGTCATGGGCCTTAGCGACCAGGGCCGGATAGTTCGGAATCCTGTCTTCGAGACAGGGAGTCATGATGGCGGGCACACCGCCTCTGAAAATATTCGTGTCCATTATTTCTTCAGGGCCTCAGCCAGGGCGTAGCCGACCAGCGAGTAGTTGGCGGCGGAGCCATTGTAGTGGCAGTACCAGTGTACGCCCAGTCTCAGGAATTCATCATTGAGCGCCCTGGTCGGCAGGTGATTCTCCTCGGTGCTCTTGATGCCCTTCTTCTCCTTCTCATTCCACCAGGCATCGCTCTGCTCACGAAGCTCCTGCAGACGGCTGTCCCAGAATCCCGCGGTCGAAACAAAGGTCACCCCCTTGAGAGACCTGTCGGCGGCGACTGCCTTCTGCGCACGGCGAAAGGCCATCATCCCCTGTGCCTCGTGGTCATCCTCGCGCTTCGCCCTCTCTTCCATCTCATGACCGCCAACGCCCAACTCGCCGATGGCGATCGGCAGTCCCGGAGCGCCCAGATCCTTGCGCAGGTCGCGGAACATTGCGGCGAGATTGTGGGGATAGCGTTTGATGAGCCCCAGCCCGACGGGCTTCTTGTCCAATTGCAGGTGCCATTCGCAGAAGTCGTTCCAGCCCTGGAACCAGGCCAGGCCGGCGAGCTCGTAGCCCTGTCCCTCGTAGCCCGGAACCACATCCCTGATATTCGCGAGGCACTCTTTGATGTCAGCGACCATCCTGCGATAGAAGAGGCCGGGCTTGAGGAAGTTGTCCCGCTTCAGGACCCTCTTCTCATCCCGGGTCATCTCCCCGGCACTCGGGGAGCGAAAATCACACCAGACGCTCTTGCCACCCCAGGCGGCCTTGATGAGCAGCACGTGTTCATCATAGAGCTCGCCCATGATGGTTCCGAACATGAGCTCGGGCCCGAGCTCCCGGTCCTCCGCCCCCCAGCCTACGCTCAGCGGCCCCTTCTTTTTTCCCTCCCTGGATTTCCAGGCGACGGTGACATCCTTCCTGACAGCCCAGGACCCATCGGGGTTCTTGAGCTTCTTGAGCAGGGCACCGTATTTCGGATGGTTGCCGAGATGCTCAAGGCTGCTGACCTGTCCATGCCCTTCCATATTGGACTGGCCGGCGAGAATGAAGACCTTGACCTTTCCCTTCGCCACCGCGGGCGGCGCGAAGAGAAAAAGGCCGAGCCCCAGAAAGAAGACTGTAATCGAAAACTTTTTCACCAGAGGAGCTCCGCGATTCAGGGGGAAAGCTTCCCGGCCCCGGANCAGGCANGCCGGCAGAAAACAAGCATACACGCCCTCCNNCCCGAGGTCGACCATGCTCCCNCGCGTCGCCGGCTACTCCTTCAGCTTGACCTGCCCGGGTGACATCAGGTAGCTGANGAGNTCNCGAACCTGGGNCGNNTNGAGCTGNNCCANCAGCCCATCCGGCATGAGNGAGAGGNCNGTNGGCTTCACCTCGACGATNAGCCGNTGGTCNAGAACNAGCTTTTCCTTCGGNGTCTGCAGGNTGATCGTNCGCCCGCGCTGGAGNCCCGGGACNCCGGTNAGNANCCGGCCATCCTTNAGNCGCACCACCGACATGCGGTAGTTCTGTGGCACGATGCCGGAGGGATCGAGAATGTTCTCGAGCCAGTATTGAAGCTCACCTCGCTGCGCNCCCGTCAGCTCGGGGCCGGTCGTGCCTCCCTCGCCAAAGAGGCGNTGACAGCTCCCGCAGGCCTCAGCGAAGAGCTTGCGGCCCCTGCCNGGATCTGCCTTTTGCAGCTTCGCCGGNGCCANCTCCTCACGCCACCTCGCAATGGAGGCGAGGCGATCAGATCCTATGAGAGCCGTTGCNGGAAAAACCTGCCNCAGCCGCTTGTTCAATTCCGGGTCACCGAAAAGCTGGATCTGCCTGAGCAGGTAGGGAGTCAGNAGTCCCGGGGGGAAGAGCGNCNTTNTGCGCGGCNNCCANNAGCTTGCGCGCATGCGACGGACGCTCGGCGAGNGTCTCGATNACGACCGCGCGTATGTTCGAGTGAATCCCCTTCACTCGCTGCAGGAGAAAATCAGCGGCATCCTCGCGTGGATAGCTCGCGATGGCGCGGATAGCCTCGGGACCGACCTTCTTGTCGCCGACCAATCTCTTGAGAATCGGCCAGGATTTTTCATCAGCACTTGCCGCAAGNGTTCGAATCGCCCTGTTCCTGGTGGCCGAATCCANNCCCCCATTTCCGGCGATACGACGCAGCTCACCCAGGTCCCTCCCTCCCGAAAAAACAACAGCTGTTCGTTCCACCAGCTTACGGGTCNGTGGATCGTCGATCTCCAGGAGAGCGGNTCGNGATCGTTCCCAGCCGGCAGGAGCCTCAGCCTTGAGCAANCCATCGAGAGCCTGGCTCAGGCCTGAGAGGATGGCCCGGCGCTGCTCCCCGGATGCCTTTACCGCGATGGAGAGGAGCCTGGAGACTGTTTCGCTGTCGCTCTCCAGNTCGTAGGCCAGGCGGCGGGCTACGTACCGGCTGACCTTCGGCATCCTCGAATTCCTGATACAGGCCAGGGCGGCGNCCGGATCTTCCGGGACCGCCGGCTCGATGCCGTACCAGATCATCGTCGGCAGNACCCTGTCATCGGCGAATTGAGCCNGCTGGACCAGATTTCGCGCCAGCTGCCAGCGNCTGGAGAGCGNCAGCTTCTGCAGGGCCGAGGCCAGGTAGGTCAACACGAGTCCCGAGGGCTCCTTCGCGGCAAGACTCTCCAACGCGGCGATGGCGCCCGCGGAGGGCTCGCCTTGATCAACAAGCAACCGAACGGCCCAGGAGCGAAGATGCTCGTCGGGGTTAGCGAGCAGGCCGAGCAGGAGCTTCTCATCGGCAGCGCCGATCACATGGAGGCACCAGAGAGCCCGCAGCTTGCGGCGCACATCCGCGTGCTCCCTCAGCATCCTTCCCAGGATCGCAGCCGCATCATCGAGTGGAGCGCCCTCCGCCGACCTCTGGTAGAGCTGGTGTCTCGCCTGGCGAACAAACCACTCGTCCTCATGCAGCTGGAGACGGGCGAGCTCGTCCGCCGACAGCTTCGCGAGATCGATGACTCGGGGAGCCCGGGGCTTGCCGTGAGAGATCCTGAAGATCCGGCCCGAGGTCCTGTGGACGCCATCGTTCTCGTGGCACTCGCCGATATCAGCCCAATCGAGAACGAAGACCTCGCCGGTGGGCCCCGGCAGCAGCTCGACCCCGCGGAACCAGGAATCTCCCGACTCGACCATGTCCTCGCGATGCACCGCGCGATAGGTCGCCCCGTGGCGCTCGAGATGGTCNCGGTTGAGGCGNCGGCCGTGAAAATTCACCGTGAAGACNTCGTTGCGGTANNNNGCCGGCCAGTNGCTGCCNAGGTAGATCATCATTCCCGTNTGGGCGTGGCCNCCNCCGGCCTGGTTGGTCGCGTTGCTCAANCCCTTCTTGGCGGCATGCCAGGGNTCNCCNGAGGCCCAGTGGACGTGGTCAGCNGTCTGGNCAAGNANTTCATAGAGATGGGGNCGGAAATCCTCACCGTACATTCNCTTGAAGTGAGCGCCGGGAACCGCGTGCCAGAGATGNCCNATCACCGTATTGATGAAGAACAGCTCGCCATAATCATCCCAGTCGGAGCCCCAGGAGTTGGTTGTCCCGCGNCAGACGACCTCGAACCGGCGCGTGAGAGGATGGTAACGCCAGATGGCGCAGTTGAGCTTCTCCCGGCGATCGGATGAGGTGCCGGGGACCCCGACCACCGAGGTTCCCTGGATGCCGTGGCGCCCGTAGAGCCAGCCGTCGGGCCCCCACTTCAGCCCGTTAACGAAATTGTGCCGCACATCGGAATCCTCCCATCCATCCAGGACGACCCGGGCCTCCCCATCAGGGATATCATCACCGTCCGCGTCAGGAATGAAGTAAAGGTACGGCGCGCAGAGAGCCCAGACACCACCGAAGCCAAGCTCGATGCTCGTCAGGCGCTGCCCCTTGTCCCAGAAGACCTTGCGGCGCTCGCAGCGGCCATCTCCATCGGTATCTTCGAGAATGACGATGCGGTCGTGAAAATCGAGGTCGAAGTTGACCTTACGCTCGGCGTAGGTGTTGTTCTCGGCGATCCAGAGCCGTCCGCGCGCGTCAAAGACGCCTCCGATGGGCTGAAAGACCTGCGGATCGGCGGCGAAGAGAGTCGCCTCGAATCCCGCGGGAACCTCGAGCTTCGCGAGAGCCTCTTCCGCGGTGAGCAGAGGAATCGTCTCCGCCTGGGTGTTCTTCGGTTTCCTGGCTAGAGAAGATTGTTTCTCATCAGGTAGCCCCTCCGCAAGGAGGCCCAGGCAAAAGAGGATTGCCGCGGCAACAGCGAGAAATTCTCGCCGGGTCAGAGTGTGAGGGCGTGTGTCTGTCATGAAACCTCCTCGTATTACCCCCTGATCTTAATTGAGCGAACACCGCTTTGAACAGGACCTTTACGGTCGTTGCCTCCGGCCAGTCAGCCGATTAGAATTCCTGCCTCACCGACACCCGCGCAAATGGAAGCAAAGATCGAAACATGACACTTTCCAAGCTCACCTGCCTCGCCTGTCTCTTTTTCTTCGCGAATGCGGCTACGAATATCGGCGCCATCGACGGACCTGTCCGGATTTTCATCCTCGCCGGCCAATCCAATATGGAAGGCCAGGGGGTGGTCGCCTACGACCACCCGAAATACTACAACGGCGGCAAAGGCAACCTCGCCTGGTCGATGAAGAACTCAAAGAGCGCGGCTCTGATGAAGCATCTCAAGGACGCGAGCGGTAAGTGGACCGCAAGAGAAGACGTCCGGATCAGCTTCAAGGACAAACGGGAAGTCCGCACGGGCAAGCTCAGCGTCGGCTTCACCGGCTACGGGGGCACCAGCCATATCGGTCCCGAGCTCCAGTTCGGGCACGTTGTGGGTGACCACGTCGATNNGGGCGNCGGTCCTGCTNATCAAGACCGCCTGGGGNGGCAAGAGCCTCTACAGGGACTTCAGACCGCCNGGCTCNGGNGGNACCGTCGGNCCNTACTATANGAAAATGCTNGAGGAGGTCCGCGCCGCNNTGAGNCGCNNTGAANGNNANGAAATACNTCATCTCCGGNTTCGTCTGGTTCCAGGGCTGGAACGACATGGTCGACGAGGATGCGCGGGCCGAGTACGCCGCGAACATGATCCATCTCGCCACTGATATCCGCAGGGAATTCAAAGCTCCACAGCTGCCGATCGTGATCGGGGAATTGGGCAACCTCGGGGAAAAAGCCTCCGGCGGCATTGTCGAAATTCGCAAGGCCCAGGCCNGGGCGGCCGCCAGCCCGAANTTCAGNAAGAGGCACNGTCNCCTTCGTCAAGACCACCCCGTTCGCNCGGCCCAAGGAGCTGTCCCCNAATCCCGGNCACGGCCATCACTGGTTCGGCAANGCCGAGAGCTANTTCCTCATCGGCGANGCCCTCGGCAAGGCGATGGTGAAGCTGCTCGAGACGGCGAAGACCAACTAACAGCGGACAAGCCCGCGGCTTATTTCTTCGGCCACAGCGAGGAGATGGCATCCTTGATGATCTTCTCGCAGCCTACCGCCGGCGGACCGAAGTGCCGGGTCCACACCTGGCCACCCCAATTGGGCAGGCAGGCCGCCTCGTAGCCGCCCTTTTCCCCCAGGCTCAGGGCCGAGTCCACGGCGACATAGCCCTCATAGCCATTGGTGTAGCCGAAGGTCATGGTGCGCTTGAAGGGAGCGTTCCTGTCGACCCAGAGCTCGTACTGNCAGAACATCTCATGAGGCATGGTGACGAGGCACCATTCCCTGGCGAACATGACGGCGTAGACGTCCATGCGCCGTGGCGGCGGCTCCTTGCCGCTGTCGATGAGAGCCAGTATCTTGTTCAGCTGTTCCATGCGGCCTTCCCTGTCTCTCTCGCGGTGAGCCATCTCCTGCCAGAGCTTCTTNGCNGGCAGGGCGNGGGATGGAAGAGCCGCGCGGGCGTACCTGACGGTGAAGGTCTCCNCCTTGATCGGCTCGCTCTCCTTGAGCGCCTTCAGAACAGCGCTGCCGAGATCACGACCCTGCTTCTCCGCGTTCGCGTGAGTTGTGCGCAGGGGNAAGCCGTTGATGTTTCCACCGCAACCCTGGGCAAAGAGCGCGATGACATCCTTGCCGAGAGCCTCGTGAATTCGCTTCGCCGCGGCTCCGGGAAAATCGGCGCTGGTGAGCTTGCTGCGATCGGGAACTATCACCGGATGGGCGGCGGTCTCGTATAAGACCGCGATGGGCTTGCCGCTCNTGNCGCTGTCGGCGCACAAAACGTTGACCCAGGGTACGATCGGGCCCTTGCGATTCACGCCCATGTAGACGTGCCCGTTCTCCTTGTTCACCAGCCTGCGGTTGAAGCCGACCTGCACAGGTGCGCGCCCCACGCGAAGCAAGACGGGCTCGGCTCGTTTCTTCGCTGCCTTTACGATGGTGAGAATCTTGTCCAGCGTGGCGTCATTCCATTTCGAGTCCGTATCGTTGGAAATTTCAGTCTTGCCACGCGCGCCCAGGCTCGCCGAGGAGTGCGAATGACTGAAATTGACCAGGGTGTTCTCTATCCCCGTCTGCTTCCTGATCTCGGCGCGAAGCTCATCGCAGAGCTCAAAGCCGCCGAAGATCAGGTCGAGGCAGATGATCGCCAGTGAGTTTTTCTCCGCGTCCTCGAGGTAGAGGCACCTGGCGAAGAGAGGGTCGTTCACCCCGACGCTGAGGCGAAAGTAGTGCTGGATCTGGTGTCCTACCGGCGGCGTGATCTCACGCTCGGCGGCGCCGGCTCGCATACCTCCCTCGGCCCTGGAGGACGGCAGGCCGATCGCNAGTATCGTAAAAAACACGTAGANGAAAATCTGCGGACGCTTCATTGGCTGGCTCCTGGCTCTGGCTTTTTCACTCGNGGTGAATAATTCCTGTTGGGGCAGCAATCAANNTGCTCCCTGATCATACATCAATGAGGTTCTTTGAGGNTCGCCGACTCGAATGGAATNCCCCCCCCTCCACGGCATGTTTACTCTCGCTACCTGAAGCGCTTCGGCGTATTTTTGGTGGTCCTTCAAGGCAAGTTAGACATTTTGATGACGTCCGGAAATAACCAGGAGCCCCAATCATGAAAAGCTGTTTGATGTGCATCGTTGCCGCGATCCTGTTGAGTCTCTCTTCCCCCACCGCGGCGCAGGACAAGACCGCGGCGGTCCGGATGGGCAATGGNTCGATGACCTTCGACACCGTTCCNGGNTGGGGNCTNGGNGNCGATGGNAANTCNGTCCTCGGNCCGACNCACGGCGGCGTCACCATCGACAAGGCNGGCAACATCTACACCAGCGCCAATAANGGCGTCGTNGTNTTCTCNCCGGACGGAAAGNTCNTCCGCGANTTCCTCGGNAAGGCGTATTCGGANNTNCACGACCTNGANNTCCGCGANGAAGACGGNGCCGAGTNCATCTACGGNGCCCGCAACAACAATGCCGAGGGGATCAAGTTCAACTCNGTCGATGGNAAGATCGTCCTGAAGCTGACGGTGGCGGGNATCGCCAGGGAGTCCGGCCTGAANATCAGGAGAATGAATCCNACCGCGATCACGGTNGCCCCCAACGGCGANATNTTCCTCTCCGATGGCTACTACAGCAANCGGATCTTCAGGTTCGACAAGACCGGGAAGTACATCATGCACTTCGGGAAAAAGGGTAACGGACTGGAGCAGTTCAACACCGCCCACGGCATGACCCTCGACACGCGCTACGACCCTCCGCGGCTCCTGATCTGCGATCGCAACCACCGGCCCAAGGGCCGGCTGGTTCACTACAGCCTNGANGGAAAATTTCTCGGCGAGGTCGTCACCGGCCTCGGGATGCCGACCTCCGTCGCCGTCCAGGGCGAGTACGTCTCGGTTCCTGACCTGCACGGACGAGTGGTCATCCTCGACAAGACCAACACCATCATCGCGGTCCTCGGCCACAATCCCGACCGCCGCAAGGGCGCGTCCTTCGGCATCAAGCAGGAGAATTGGGTTGAAGGACACTTCAGCGGAACCCACGGATCCTGTTGGGACGCCGCCGGCAACCTCTACGTGCAGGATTGGAACGTCTCCGGNCGGATCATGAAGCTCGTNCGGGTNAAGTAGCCCCCTCTTCCCGGAAACACCGGANCTTCAGAACCCCNCGGGCCCGGCCTTTCGGGGCAGNAGGTAATGGATCGGCGTGCGGGGAACAGAGAGCCTGCGCCGTTTCGGCGTGGTCGCCCGGCGAAGAGCCTTCGGACCGCCGACCACNGGCAGCTCGATAGAGGTCGCACCGAGCTCCACGGTAAGCTCCGTGCCCGGCTTCGGCCAGAGGGTGAAGTCCTTATCGCTCGAAAAGATCATGAGCCCGATACGTTGCCCGGCGGGAATCACCTGGTCGTCCGGCTGGAAATCAAAGCTCAGTTCGTAGAACTCCCCGGGCACCAGCGGCTCGCTCTCCCTGATCGAATCGTGGTTCTGCGGATCAGCCCAGCCGCGTGAGATGAGGTTGTCATTGGTCCTGCCGCCCTTGGTCCAGGGCAGGGAAACGAGCCAGACCGACAGGTTGACGGCTGGCTGGCTGGAGGCCACCTTGATGCGGATGCTCGGGGTGCCGGAGATGTGCACCGGCTGAGACAGCTTACGGGTGACGTAGAGCAGGCGATGCTCCCCCCTTTCCTGGCTGGCGAGGCTCGCCCCGTTTATCTCGTAGTTGTCGACCAGCTTCTCACTGCCCTGGCCGGGCCGGGCCTTGAAACCGAGCCGGCCCGTTTCGTTGCCGCCCTTTTCGAGATGCAATCTGACCGGCGCAGCCTTCGGATTCGGATAGTCCTCGTAGGGAGTCGGCTCGGTTCGCTTCTTGCCCTCCCTGACAATCCAGGCGCGCGGGTCCTTCTCGACGCCGTTCTCGATGCCGAAGAGGTAGCGCGTGAACCAGCGATTCATCAGCTTCATCGGCGGCGGACCGCCATGGCCGCCCTGGTGGAAAAAGGCCTGCAGTGGAAGGCCCTTCTTCTCCTTGAGCGCCTCGTAAATACGTACGCTGTGCTCCGGCATGACGTTCCAGTCGTTGAATGCATGCGACATCAGCGTCGCGGCCTTCAGGGGACCGAGCTCGTTGAGATAATCGCGGCCGAACCAGAAATCGTTGTAGTCGCCGCTGAGCCGGTCGAAATTCTCGGCCATCTCCCGGTCACGAACGTTTGAGTCGCAATATTCTCGCCTCATCGGCTCACCGGAGTTAATGAAGTCGTAGAGAACGTCGATGTCCTCGCCCATGTAGCCGCCCGGATGGCGAATCAGGCCGTTGGAGCGGTAGTAGTGATAGTAGGAGGTATTCGGAGCGATCGGGATGATCGCCTCGAGCCCCTCGACCCCGGTCGTCGCCGCGGCGAGCGCGAGGGTACCGTTGTAGGAGGTGCCAGTCATCCCCACCTTGCCGGTACACCAGGAGGCCTTGACCTCCTCGTCGCCATCCATCGTGGTATAGCCCGGAACGCGCCCGTTCAGCCAGTCGATGACGGCCTTCGGCGCCAGCGACTCGTTGTCGCCACCGACTGTGGGACATCCCTGCGAGAGTCCCGTCCCCGGCGACTCGGAATGGACCACCGCGTAGCCGCGCGGCACCCAGGTTTTCGAATGTGATTTCGAGATGACCGGTCTGCGGCTCTGGTGCTTGATCGCCGGGGGGTGCTTGTGCTCAGGAGGTTTGGCTCCCAGCTCGTGCTTCGGGTCCCAGAAAAACTCCTTTTTATTGGAGCCGGTGCCGGCGAAGTACGGACTCGACACGTAGACGACCGGGACCTTCAGCCCCTCGGTGTCGGTCTGCTCGGGACGACAGACAGAGACATGCATGCGGTCGGGCTTGTCATCTCCGTCCGTGTTGAAATTCGTCTGGACCCAGAGGTCATGCCGGATCCATTTCGATGAATCCTTGAAACCCTCGACGACCTGGGCCTCGCCATCGGCGAAAACAGGAACTGTCGGTTTCGTATCCTGCGCGAATCCACCAGCGCATAGGGTGANCAAGACCACCGCGCCTACACACTCCCGGGAGAAAAAACCGCGCCTACCGGTCATTTTCCATCTCCCTGGCCATCGCCTTGCCTCTGGGCCTCGCGGGAGAAATGCTGCACCTTCGGCATGATCGCCGTAGCATGCTGCTGGACCGCTTCGTGCCGGTCCTCCCGACTGATCGACGTGATGGTCTCCAATACGGCCGGATCCCCTCCATGCCACATGAGAACCTCCAGGCTCCTCATGCGAACCCTCGGATCCGNATCATCNGCCAGGATATCGAGCATGGGCTGCTTGACCTCCTCGGACCTTTCGCCGCGAAGGGTCTTCACCACTTCCTCACGAAGCTCCGGTCCAAGCGCAGTGTCCCTGGCCAGGTCGATAATNGACTGGAGGGCTTCAGGCGGGCCGCTCTGNCCCTTCCCCTTCGACTTGCCCGCCATCCTACGTAAACTCTGCCACGCTTTCAGGCGATCCCTGGCGGGCTGGCTGGTGTCGAGGACCAGGTCGAGAGCCTCCTCGGCCTCTTTTTCCCTGGCCCGGGCAAAGCCCGAACGAGCCAGCTCGGCGATATTCTCATCGCTTTCGAGGCTGTCGAGCCGCTCGGCAAGGGCGGCTATGTCGNCCGCGAGGTTCGAATCANCAGCGANAGNGGGAGTCTTCTCTTCTTCCCCGATCTTTGAANCGGCGGNTGTGCCCCCCTCGAGCTTCTCGATGCGCAGCCTGAGCTCCTCGGCCTCTTCCCNCAACGCCGACGCGAGCTTCTTGAGCTCANGGGCAGTCTCATCCGGAGAGCTGTCCCCGGAAATGGCTGACGACATTGAGCCGGCATCAGAGCCCGTCTGCAAAAGAGCAAACCCCGCCATCCCGCCGGCCAGAACCGACAGGCTCAGGCAGATTGCCACGGGCAGTTTCGACATTTAATATCTCCATAAACAGGTGATTAAGAGGAGTATGATAATATCAGTCCGCTTCGCCGTATACCTTTCATCGTTGTCTCCAACTTGTCGATTTGCCTGACAGGACACGCTAATAACCCAACTCCAGAGACTACCGTGAAACACACCCCTCTTTTTATTTACCTTCTTTTCGTCCTCCTCCCGGGCGCTCAAGCCGCCCAGCCCAACATCGTCTTCATCCTCGCTGATGACCTGGGCTACGGCGACGTCGCCTGCTACAACTCCGAGTCGAAGATCCCGACCCCGAACATCGACCGGCTGGCGCGCGAGGGAATGCTCTTCACCGACGCCCACAGCCCCTCGACGGTCTGCACCCCCACGCGCTACAGCGTGCTGACCGGCCGCATGGCCTTTCGCACGGGGATGCGCGGGGTGTTCACGGGTGCCGGCGGGCCGTGCATGATCGAGAAGCCGCGCCTNACCATCGGCGGCCTGCTGCAGGAAAAAGGCTACACCACGGCGCTCTTCGGAAAATGGCACGTCGGCATGACCTTCTTCGACAAGGAGGGCAAGGCCATCAACAAGAACGGCCTCGAGGCGGTGAAGCGCATTGACTATTCGAGAGCGATCCCCGACGCGCCGATCCACCGCGGCTTCGACCGCTTCTTCGGNAGCGTCTGCTGCCCCACCACCGACTGGCTCTACGCCTTCNTNGANGGCGACCGCATCCCGGTGCCGCCGACGAAGATCNTCGACCGCGGNCCGCTGCCCAAGCACCCCTACTCGCGCGACAACCGCCCNGGCATGATCGCTCCGGGNTACGAGATGGANGAGATCGACCTNCANTTCCTNGAAAAGAGCCTCCAGTTCCTCGNGNACCANGCGAAAAAATCCCCGAAGAAACCCTTCTTCCTNTTTCACTCCACCCAGGCCGTNCACCTGCCCTCCTTCCCGGCCGATGCCTTCAAGGGNAAGACCANNGCCGGCCCCCATGGAGATTTCATCTTCGAACTCGACTACGTGGTGGGAGAACTCCTCAAGGCGCTCGAAAAACACGGCCTTGCCGAAAACACCCTGGTGATGTTCTCCAGCGACAACGGCCCCGAGGTGCCGACGGTCCTGTCGATGCGTCACGATCACAAGCACGACGGAGCCCGTCCCTGGCGCGGCGTCAAGCGCGACAATTGGGAAGGAGGTCACCGGGTGCCCTTCATCGCGCGCTGGCCGGGAAAGATCAAGCCGGGCTCGACCTCGAAGCAGACGATCTGCCTGACCGATCTCGTTGCCACCTGCGCGGCGATCGTCGAGGCGGACCTGCCGAACAATGCCGCCGAGGACAGCTACAATTTCCTCCCCGCCCTGCTGGGAACCGACGACGGCAAGCCCGTGCGCCAGTACACCCTGCACCAGACCATCACCCTGGCGCTGGCAATTCGCCGCGGCCCGTGGAAATACCTCGACCACAAGGGCTCAGGCGGCAACAACTACGGCCGCGGAGGCCGCTGGGGCATGAAGCAATACGCCCTGGTCGAAAAAGCCCCAAAGGCACCCGCCCAGCTCTACAACCTCGACAACGACCCCGGCGAGACCACCAACCTCTACTTCAAAAATCCCGAGATCATCAAGGAGTTGAAGACGAAGCTCGAGGAGTACAAAAAATCCGGCCGCAGCACGCCGATAAGGAAATAACCCCGGCTCGCCCTTTCAAACCGGAGCGCGCCGAAAGAATTTGCGCAACCGCGACGGCTCTGAGATGTTTACACTACTGGGCTATGTTCGATCCTGTGACCGTGAACCATTGGTTTTATCCCAGGGAAGACAAATGAAAAGAATCCTGAGCGTCCTGGCGCTGCTACTGCTCACGGCGACTCTCGCATTGGCGCAAGACAGCGCAGTGAAGTCCGTACTCGATCGCTACGAGGACTTCCGTCCGCAAGCGGACGATCTGGCCATGTACCAGATCGACTGGGCCCCCTCGCTCGAGGAGGCGCAGAAAAGAGCGCGGCGTGAAAAGCGGCCGGTCTTCCTCGTTATCATCCACGCGCAATACGGAGATCTCACCTCGGGGCACTGCTGAGCTACAGCCACTCAGGTCCGGGGGACCTCGCTCATCGACCCGGAGGTGGTTCGCACACTCCGCCCCTTCATCGCCGCCTCCTGGTACGGTCACCGCGATGACCGTGACATCCCAGACCCCATCAGGGAAGTGTGGCGCCAGAAATTCAAGGACCGGCGAGCCAAAAACAAGCAGAGCAATGTCGACCTCGCCGTCCTCGACTCCAGTGGCAAGCTCGTTCACTGGTTCGACGGTTTTCGCCGCATTAAACCCCAGGGGTTTAGAGGCGGACAGAAGCGTGAATCTCTCGGCGACTACACAGTGAGAGAATTGCAGATAGCTCTCCTTGGAATAGATCTTAAGGAGATACGGGAAAAGAAACACCCGCTGGTGCTTCCCGATCTTGAGAAGCCGGGCATCCGTGTCTTTGTTCAGCTCCTCGATGACCGCATGAAGGCCTATCGTGCCCCGGTCGTCGAAGCCATCGCGCTTGAAAAGGCGGACTGGAAGCCGCTCGAGTACCCTCGCAAGAAGCGCGCCGTGGATGCTTCCGTGCTGAAGAAGTGGCTGTCGCAGGTCTATCCCCCCGGCGTGATGGAACGAACGAGCCAGCAAACCAAGCTGGTCTACCAGATCAGCAAGGTCGAGGGCGCCCTGACGTTCGAACCCGCGGGCTCGAACGAAGAAACACGCTTCGCCCTTCTCAGCGGCAAGATCAAACTTACCGACGAAGGACCCGGCGACTTCAGCTACGAGGGCAAGCTCGAGCTGGTGCTTACCTACGGACGCACGCAATCGAAGATGCTCTCGCTGAAGGGAGTCTTCGATGGAATCTACCCGCGCTACAGCCGGGTGCAGGAGCGGGTGCGGAAGATCCCGCTTCGGGCGGCCTTCGAATCTCTGCCGGTGGTCGATGAGGACCCCTCCCGCGACAACCGCAAGATATAACCTCCACCCCTCGCTCCAGGATCAGGGCCTGTGCTTTCTGATGAAAGAATCCTTCAGGGCGCCAGTGTGCGCGTTCTCGGGGAAATCATAGTCGTGCGGCAGGACCAGGCCTGTTGCCCGGGATGAACCGGGAATGAGCTTCTGAGCGACCATCCGCGCACGCCGCTTCTGCCCAAGCGCGCTGTCCAGCCTGGAAAAATTGTCACGGGCAAGATTCCTGCGTGCCGGATCTTCCGGATCCGTGGAGATCTTCTCCAGGAAGGGCTTGTAGCGCCTGAGCTCCTTGCCCAGGTTCGCGCTGCTGCCCACGACGTCCGAGCCGAGCATAAAGTTACCCGGATGCGAACGAACAAGCTCCGCCCAGGCATCAAGGTCCTTGAGGATATAGTCCTCGAAGACGACCCAGGAGAGATCGATGTAGACCCGCTCACCGAATTGATCGAGCACGGCGTCAAGCCAGTGAGGCAGATTCCCGACAACCACCCGGCGGCTGATACCCGCGTGACACCAGATAAACTTCGTATCGGGACAATAGGCAAAGAGATCGACCAGCTCATCGAGATAAACCGGCTCTTTCACCTCCGAGGAGCTGCGGGATACCGGGGCGATATTGTGATGAATGCTGACGGGTAAATTAACCTCTCCGGCAAAACGGCACAGACGCTTGAGCGCCGGGTGATTCCCCCGGGGACGGTCTCCTATTGTCAGGTTGGTCAGGTCATCATGGCGCGACATCACCTCGCCGATCCCCTTCCAGACGCCGGGGAACTCCTTGATTCTCTTGACCACCAGGTCGACAGCCCCGAGATCGGTCCCATCGAATCCGCAGATGAACGGCGAGAGTGAATCCAGCCTTGCGAGCGCCCCTGCATCACCAGAAAACTTCCTCCTGTATTCCAGAAAGGCCGCGCCGATGAGGTAGTCGGTGTCCCGCGCCCTCACGACCCGGGAGCTGGAGTCGAGGTAATACCTCGGCCGGGCGAAAGGTTCATTCTCAGACCACTTTTTCAGAAACGGCATCCCCGAAACCATGGCGTGATCGACCCCTGAGGCAGCCATGTCCCTGAACAACAGGCTCAGGCGCCGCCATTGCTCACCAAAGGGGAGGGCCAGGTAGCGAACGGCCTTGCTGCCCTTGATTTCCCCGCGGCTCCCTATTCCCTTGAAAAACCCATCCGCGTTATCAAAAGCTCCGTTCTGCAGAAAGTCGATCAGGTGCACATGCGCATCAGAGAAACGATCCGGGACTGCGGATGAAACAGCCGCTTTCTTTGTCCCCGGGTTTGACTGGCTCGGCGAACCAGCTGGGCCCTTTACCCCCGGCTGCGAACACCCCGCAAGGAAAATAGCTGTGAGCAGGCCCATCCCTGCAGCTTTTCTGAACATTATCATCTGCTGATTCCTGTCCGGTTTCCTTCGATTGCCAGAAGTGCTTTGCGACCGCTTATTTAATCTGATGGAGAATACCCGGTCAACAAGAGGCCGGCTGAGGTGAAGACTCGATCCCACTGAATGCACTTGTCAATGGCGCCGATGGTGGGTGAGAATTCCTGCACACGGTACAAAAACTCTTTCTGTAAAGCTCTCCCATGAGAATAACGACCTGCTTCCTGTTGACTACACTCTCAACCACCAGCGCCGCAGCCATCGATGGCTGGCCCGCGGGGGTCAGCGAAGTCAGCTACCCAAGCTGCGCGGATCAGAGCAAACAACCCGCCCTCTTTTATTCTCCCGATGCGGAGGAACCGTGTCCGCTCCTCGTCGGCCTCCACACCTGGAGCAGCGACTACAGGAACGGCTATGACATTCCCTACGCGAAGTGGTGCGTCGAGCAAGGATGGGCCTTCATCCACCCTGATTTCCGCGGACCCAATCGCCGGCCAAAGGCCTGCGGCTCCGAGTTCATGGTCAAGGACATCTCGAGCGCCGTGGAATGGGTGGCGAAGCAGCGGTCCATCGATCGCAACCGGGTCTATCTCGTCGGCACCTCCGGGGGAGGGCACGCGGCCCTGCTCCTTGCCGGGAGGCTTCCCGAGCTCTGGGCCGGGGTTTCCGCCTGGGTAGGTATCTCGGATCTCTCCGCCTGGCACGGCGAATGCAAGAAGGCAAAGCGCAAGTACTGGCATGACATCGAGGCCTCCTGCGGCGGTCCTCCCGGCAAGAGCCCCGCGGTCGATCGCGAGTACAGTCGACGCTCACCGCTGACGTGGCTCGGAGACTACCGGGGACCGGCCATCGACATCAACGCAGGGATTCGCGATGGCCACACCGGCAGCGTCCCGATCAGCCATTCCCTGCTCGCCTTTAACCGGATCGCCGAAAAGAAGGACCAGGTTGCCGACGCCGACATTCTTGCCATGACGAAAACCGCTAAGGTTCCCGAACATCTGAGACGAGAGATCAAGGACTCGACCTACGGAAAGAAGCGGCCTCTCTTCAGGGCCGTATCGAAGAACGCCCGGGTGACGATCTTCGACGGCGGACACGAGTGCGTCCCGGGTGCCGCCTTCAGTTGGCTATCAAAACAGCGACGAATGACTTCGAAGCGCTGACCCCACCCTGCGACTTTAGCGCCCTACGCTCCACTTCCCTTTCTCGATCCGTACACTGACCTGGTTGGCGAGAGTGACTGTAAAGACTCCAGGGTCCGTAATAGAAGTCTCCACCTGTGACGCGACCTGCCCCGCAGAGGCGTCGGAACCATGGGGAACCAGCACGCTGAGGAAACGCTCTGTTCTGCCGGCCTCAACCGGTCGGAAGGCGAAGACGGTAACATTCGGATCCGTATCCTGGGACTGGACCTGCCTGAGCGAGCCGTATTGCAGGACCCCATCATCATGGAAAAGGAGCAGGACCCGGATGGCCTCCTTCTGCCACCAGGCCCGGTCGAGCGCAGGCGCGTCAAACCAGTTGCGCTCGCTGGGCCCGGCCGCGACGCCTGCCTCTGGAGCCAGGTGCCAGACCGGGCCGGCCTGGTAGTCGTCACCAAGCTGCTTGCCCGGTACGTATTCGTCGGCAATCACGAGGCAACCTTCAGCGGTCAGAACAGCCCGCCTGAGCCAGCGGCTCCCCTCGCCGTAATAATGCTCATACCCGAACTGCCCGAAGGAATCACCTGCCTCGTTGTTCTCCGCCCGTGCAAGCCCGACAAGGTGACGAATGGAGCCACGCCGCATGAAATCGCGCTTATCTCCCTTTCGATCAGGATGCAGCGGGAAAGAATGTCGCTTGTGCAGCGCCAGCAGCAGGTCGAGGCTCTCCTCTCCGGTACCGCCGCCCTTGAGCGAATCGCCTGAGTAGACGTTGTTGTACTTGCCCGAGGTGTGCAGGAACTTGGCGCCGTTGAAGGAATATTCGTAGAGGTGCCCGGCGACGTTGTCGAGATGGCCTGACTTCTCCTCGTAGAGAAAGAAGGCGGCGAAGGGCTTGTTGTCCGCGCCGAGGCCCGGGTTCAGGTAGATGCGCTCGGGAATCTTTTTCTTGAGAGGGCTGAGAAGACCGATGGAGGCTCCGCCCGCTGGCTCCCCCGGCTCGATGCCCCGCTCGATGAACCAGCCAAAGCGGCGCCTGTAAGCATCCAGGTATTCCGGCGAGGCGCCTCCCCCCGGCGCGCGACCGCCGAGGGCGACCTGCTCGGCCGCCCAGAGATACTCGGGGTCCTTATAGTGCTGCGCCAGGCGGTACCAGAAGTTCCCATCCCGGCTCGAGGTCTCGACATTGTAGTAGCCGACATTCCAGGGATCGGCATAGACCGTTGACTGGTCCTTGCGAATCCGGGCGCCGGAATTCGGATTCCCCCGTACCCCGCCGCCATGGATGAAGGCGAGCGCCCGGTGTCCTACCGCGTTGATAAGGACGCGGTCGCTCTCGATCCTGCCGGTGGCCTCGGCGACATCGAGCAGCCCGTGCAGGAAGATCGGCCCGTAAGGATAGTAGGTCCACTCCTTCCAGTCACCGAAGCCGGAAAGACTGGCCCAGATGCGGTCGAGCCAGGCGCGGGCCGCCTCGGTCTGCGGCGCATCGGGGAAAAGCTTCAGGGCGAGGGCGACCCCTCCACCGTTTCCATAAGAGTGGTTGTTGGCGGACTGCGCGCCCTTCTTGAAATCGAGAAACCTCGGCTCGAGGCTCTGGTGAACGATCTTGCGAAAGAGCTTCTCCTCCGTGGCGGTGAGCATCTTCTGCCGTGAGAGCTCCTCGTAGATTCTCATCCTCGAGGCGCCACCCCAGCCTCCGTGGTAGCCGCCACCGTGAAAATCTCGCCTGAGGACCCGGCCATCCTCCGCCTTCCTGGCCACCTTATTGCCGCTGTTGGTGGTGAAGAAGATGTAGAACATGTCTCCCTCGCCCTTTGCCTCAGCCTTGGCGTACCAGTCGAGAATCAGGCCCCGCAGGACGGCCCTCAGGATCCGTAGCGCATTCCTGTCCTTGCGCCCACCGTCAACGAAGCGGGCCCGCAGGCGATCCCATTGCCACCAGCTGCGCGAGAAGGAATACCGCTCATGTGCCAGCAAGGAATCGTGCAGCGCCTTCTCCATCGCATCGATATCCTTGACACCTTCATAAGAGAACCTGGGATGCCCAACGAGGAGTTCCGGGGCTTGTGACTCCTCAGCCGGCAGCCGGCAGGTCAGCAGGGCAGTGAGCAGTGCCAATGAGAGGAACCGGAGCGGGTATTTCATGAAGATGCATCCCGACTGAAATGCTGAACAACATAGAGAAAAGGTCAAACGGCTTGAGTGAGGTTAGCACCGGCAACCAGGCCATTCAATGACGCCCCCCCCGAGACCCCTTACAGGTCGACTTCTTTCCCTGAAGAGTTCCCATAAGGACTGTTTTCAGACAAATTTCCGGCAAGAGGCAGATAGAGTTCGCATTGGGTGAAAACGGACCCTATACTTCGCAATCCGGTCAAGACCGGACACTACTATTTTCACGGCGCACAACAGGGCCTGGTATCAGGATCGCGCCGCAGCTTAACAGACTCTCCTTGCCCTCGACTGTTGTGACGGCTCGGCGCAACTGTCCCAGCCCCCGGAAAATACCCGGGCGGCGATCACGGGCTCCAAGAAAGCGAGCAGATGAATTCTCCATCCGTTGAACAAGCGGCTGGATTCGATGTATTTAACCTCGATCCAGCTCTCAATAAAGCACTCTGTAAAGCCGGATACGACGAACCGCGTCCGATCCAGGCCGAGGCGATCCCGTCGGTCCTAGCTGGCCGCGATGTCCTTGGACTCGCCCAGACTGGGACCGGGAAGACGGCAGCCTTCGGGCTCCCTCTTCTCCAGCGTCTGCTGGAAAACCCCGGGCCCGGGCCCCGCGCGCTCATCCTCGCTCCAACCAGGGAACTTGCGGTCCAGATTGACAAAGAGATCAGAACCCTCGCGCGCGGAACCCGCATCAGAACCGTCACGATTTACGGCGGCGTCTCCGACCGCGCCCAGATCCAGACGCTCAGGAAGCGGCCTGAAATCGTGGTCGGCTGCCCGGGGCGTTTCCTTGATCTGCTCCAGCGCCGCGAGGTAAAGGTCGGCAAGATCGACACGCTGATCCTGGATGAAGCTGATCACATGTTCGACATGGGATTTTTGCCGGACATCCGGCGCATCATCTCCAGGTTGCCCGAAAAACGTCAGAACCTGCTATTCGCAGCGACGATGCCCAGGGATCTCCGCAAGCTCACCGGGCAGATCCTCGTAGATCCCATGGTCGCGGAGCTGGCCCATTCAAAGCCCGCCGAGACCATCGAGCACGCGCTCTATCCCATTCAGCAGAAAAGAAAGCTGGACCTGCTCGAGCATCTTCTCAAGGACCCCTCCTTCTTCTCGTCGATCGTCTTTACGCGCACCAAGCACCGGGCCACCCGCCTTGCCAGGCAGCTCAAAAACCGGGGTTTGAACGCCATCGCTATCCAGGGAAACATGACCCAGGGAGCGAGAGACCGGGCGATGAAGGGCTTTCGCGATTGCAGATTTGACGTCCTGGTGGCAACGGACATTGTCGCCCGCGGCATAGACGTCGAGCAGGTATCCCACGTCATCAATTACGACGTGCCCAATACCGCCGATGCCTACACCCATCGCATCGGCAGAACCGGGCGCTCCGAGAGGGAAGGCCGCGCCTATACCTTCGTATCTGAGGATGATCTTCTCACCATCGAAGACATCGAGCGGAAACTCGGTGTAGCGATCGAACGCCGTACCATCGAAGGCTTTGAGGGAATGCGAATTCCGCTCCCCACGCGGCGGCAGCGGCGTAACAGCCAGAATTCCTCCGAGCGTCGGAGTTCGAGGAATTCCGGGCGGACACGGTCCTCACGAACGGGCTCAGGAAGACGGAGAGCTGACGATTCAAGATTTGAGTCTCGAAGATCCCGCAAGCCGCGCCAGGACTCCGGGAAATCCGAAGACTCCAGATTCAAAAACCGAAAATCCAGCAAGCCACGCCAGGGCTCCGGGAAATCCGAAGACTCCAGGTTCGAAAACCGAAAATCCCGCAAGCCGCGCCAGAACTCCGGGAAATCCGAAGACTCCAGGTTCAAAAACCGAAAATCCCGCAAGCCGCGCCAGG
>NZOA01000074.1 GCA_002695115.1 Planctomycetota bacterium | reverse complement strand
GGTCATCACGGCCTCTCGGTGCATTTCGTCATCAGTGACATCCTGATGGCGTTTTTCTTCGCCATCGCCGGCAAGGAGGTCTGGGAGGCCTTGTTGCCGGGTGGCCCGCTGTCAAATATGCGCAAGGCGGCCACGCCCTTGATCGCCACCCTGGGAGGCATGGCGGGGCCGGCGGGGCTCTACCTCCTGGGCTGTTATTATACGGGAACCATGTCGGAGCTCGGAAACGGCTGGGCGGTTCCCATGGCGACCGACATCGCCTTCAGCTACCTCGTTGCCCGGCTGATCTTCGGGCCGGGGCATGTGGCGATTCCCTTCCTGTTGCTGCTGGCGATCGCCGATGACGCGGGCGGCCTTCTTATTCTCGCGATCTTCTATCCTCAAAAAGAGCTCGTTCCCCTCTGGCTGCTCGCCACCGTGGGCGCCATCATCCTTGGACTCCTGATGCGCCGCCTGAAGCTGCAGAGCTTCTGGTGGTACCTGCTCCTGCCGGGCGTTCTGAGCTGGGTTTCATTCTTCAAGGCCGGCATCCATCCGGCCCTCGGCCTGGTGCCGATCATCCCGACTCTGCCGCACGCGCAAACCGACCTCGGACTCTTCGCCCGGGAGGAGCTCGGCCGTCACGACACGCTCAACGAGTTCGAGCATTGGTGGAAGAATCCCGTCGAGATCTTTCTCGGCCTCTTCGCCCTGGCGAACGCGGGGGTTGTCCTCTCGAGCTCCGGCACGGGCACCTGGCTGGTTCTTGCCGGCCTGCTGATCGGCAAGCCGGTGGGCATCACGCTTTTTACCTGGCTGGGACAGAAGATCTTCAAGCTCGAGCTGCCCACGGGGATGGGTTTTCGCCACCTGCTGACGGTCGGTATGGTCGCGGGCATCGGCTTCACGGTGGCGCTGTTCGTGGCGACCGCGGCTTTTAAGCCCGGGACTCCAGGGCTTGATCCGGTCAAGATGGGAGCCCTGGGAAGCTTCGCGGCGGCCTTCATGGCGATCATCGGCGCGCGCGCCATGGGGATCAGGCCCGGCGGCGCCGCCACCAATAAGGAAGAGCCCGCTGCAGAAACCGGCAAGGAAGAGGACGCCTCTGCCGATTAGGCGATCTCGAGGACCGCCTCGCCGAGCACTTCGAACCTAGGCTCGACACCCAGCCCGGGCGACTCGCTGGCTGCCAGTCGTCCGTTCTGCCGCTGGGGAGCGCCCTCAGCCGTGCTCACGGTAACGTAGCTGTTGAAGTCGGTGGCCGTAAAGAGCAGCTCGGTGGGGGTGGAGTGGGCCAGGTGGGCGATCGCCGCGGTCGTGATATCGCCTCCCCAGGCGTCCTCGATGGTCATGGCGATACCCAGGGATACGCAGAGATCACGCGCCTCCTTCGCCCTGGTGAGCCCGCCGAATTTGCTGATCTTGATATTTACCGCGTCCATGGCCCCATCCGCGCGTCCTCGCAGGAGCACCTCGAGGGAGTCGATGGACTCATCCAGCACGAAGGGATGGTCGCGGCGGCGCCGGATGGCGAGGCATTCCTCGTAGCTCAGGCAGGGCTGCTCGATATAGACGTCGACATCCCGTACCCCCCGCACCACCCTGGCCGCCTCGTGCATCAGCCAGCCGGTATTGGCGTCGGCGATGAGAAAATCGCCCTTCTGCAGCTCGGCCCTGACCGCGTGGATGCGTTCGATGTCGGTTTCGGGATCGGCGCCTACCTTTAATTGGAAGCGCTGGTAGCCCTCTTCCCGGTAGCCCTTGACCTTCGCTGCCATCTGTTCCGGGGATTCTTGCGAAATCGCCCGGTAGAGATGAAAGTCCTCTCCGTAGCGGCCGCCGAGCAGCGTACACACCGACTGGGATGAGGCCTGGCCGAGGATGTCCCAGCAGGCGATGTCGATGGCCGACTTGACGTAGGGGTGTCCCTTGAGCGCCGCGTCCATGCGGCGGTTCAGGGGTCGCAGCTGGGTTGGGTTCTCACCGATGAGATGGGGGGCGAGCTCGGCGATGCCGGCTCGCGCTCCGGCGGCATAGGCCGGCAGGTAGAAGGGCCCGAGCGGGCAGATCTCGCCGTGGCCTGCGAGGCCCGAGTCGGTCTCGATCCGAACGATGGTGCTGTCGAAAACGCTGACGGACTTGCCGCCGGACCAATTGTAGCTGCCCTCGTGAAGGGGCAGATCGACCTGGTACGCGGAGATCTTGGTTATCTTCATGTGCCTTGTACTCGTTATCCAAGCAACGGAGCATATTACCGCCCGGGGGGGGGAGGTTTCAACCGCGCACTGGGGAAGGACCCTTCTTTGTGAAGAAGGGCTCGGGTAGGATGCGGACCCCGTCACGAAATGGAGCCCGGTCCTGATGAACAAGAGAGCCGCCGCCTGTGGGTTTTTCGTCCTGCTGATCCCGGGTGTTTTCGCGGCCGACGATGCCGGCGTTTTCGAGGCGCGCGCCGACCTGCCTCCCCTGCTCGAGTTCCGCGCCGGCGGCGCTGTTCGAACGCGGGAGGACTGGGCTCGCAGGAAAGAGGAAGTCTCCGCTCTCCTGCAGCGCCATTTCATCGGCACCTTCCCCGAAAAGATACCCGCCCTGGTGTCGGCGAAGATTCTCGATGAGCGCCGGGCGGCTGATGGCTCACTTCGCCGCCGGGTGAGGCTGACCTTTGACACCCCGGCGAAGGCGTCCTTTGAGATCAGGGTCTGGGTTCCCAAGGGTGAGGGTCCTTTTCCGATCCTGCTGACCCAGCCGCGTTACTACCAGCTTCGCTGGGCCGAGCTGGCGCTGGAGAGAGGCTACATCGCCTGTCTCTATCCCGGCGTCGACAGTCATCACCGGGAGAAGGATTTTCCGCGCTACGACAGCGTCTGGCAGGACTTTCGCCGGGAGTATCCGAAGGCGACCTGGAGCGAGATTTCGACGAAGGCCTGGCTCGCCAGCCGGACGCTCGATTACCTGCTGGCCCCCGCCAGCGGCTACCGTTTCGAGCCGGGAAAGGTCGCAATCATCGGCTTTTCCCGCTACGGCAAGCAGTCGCTGATCGCCGCCGCCTTCGATGAGCGGATCACGAGCGTTGTGGCCAGGAGTCCCGGTTCGCCGGGCTCCTGCCCCTACAGGTTTACCTCGAGAAATACCTGTGCCGAGGCGCCGCAGGACTTTCCTTCCGAGTGGTTCCGGCCCTCGCTGCGCGGCTACACGGGCCGTGAGCACGAGCTGCCGATCGATGCGCACGGCTGGTACGCGCTCATCGCCCCCCGCCGCTGCATGATTCATACGGCGCATAACGATGGCTCCGAGCCGACCTTCGCCGTCGAGCGAGCCTATCTCGAGGGCCGGTCGGTCTACTCCTTCCTCGGCGAGCCGGGCAACCTGCGGATACTCTACCGCACCGGGCAGCACGGCCCGGTCACCGAGGAGCAGCGCCGCCGGAACATGGACTGGTTCGATCTCAGCTTCGAGCGCGGCGGCGCGAAACAGGAGGATTTTCCCGAAGAGTTGATCCATCACTTCGACTGGAAGGCCTGGAAGAAAAACGCTTCTCCCAGGGACCTGCATCATCCGTTTACTTCCCCGGAAGCGGTAGATGACGCCGACCGGCGCGCGCGGATTCGCTGGCTGCTCGGCGAGCCGCCAGCCAGGCTTGCGGGCGCGGCGCGGCGTGATTTCATAACCCCCGAGGAGTCGGCGATGATGACCCACGACCGCTGGCGGGCCGGGGGAACCTCGAGAACGCCGGTCCGCTTCGGGGCCGGGGTGCGGGGAAACCTGTATTTCAAGACCGGGAACGACAAGCCCGCGCCCGCGGTAATCTGGCTCCACCCTTATTCCTATCACAGCGGCTACAACGAAGGCTACGGGGTGCAGGGAACCACGGTCTACCATCGCCTCGCCGCCGCGGGCTATGTCGTCCTGGCCTACGACCAATGCGGCTTCGGGCTTCGCCTGCTGGAGGGCCGTGATTTCTACAGCCAGGCGCCGCGCTGGTCACGCCTGGGGAGGATGGTTGTCGATGTGAGCGCCGCCGCCGATTTTCTCATCGAGGGTAAGGGCGACTCGCAGGGCGTCCTGCCGAAGGTGGATACAGCCCGGGTCTACGTGCTGGGGTTCAGTGTCGGCGGGATGGTCGGGCTCTATGCCGCCGCCCTGGATGAGCGGCTCTCCGGAGTCGCCTCCTTTGGCGGCTTCACGCCGATGCGCTCCGACACCTCCATTTCCACCGGCGGGTTGAGGCGCCTGTGGCAATGGCATGCCCTGGCGCCGCGTCTTGGCCTGTTCGACGGGGCGGAGGAAAAAATCCCCTTTGACTATCACGATGTTCTCGCTCTCATCGCTCCGCGCCCCTGCCTTGTCTACGCCGCGCGGCGCGACCGTGAGCTTGATCCGCGGGCGGTGGGTGAATGCATCGAGCGGGCGAAGAAGGCCTGGAGCGCCCGCGGCGTCCCGCAAGGGCTTGAATACCATTCTCCCGACGATGTCGGCCGTTTCCAGCAGGCCCAGCAGGAGCTCTTTCTCAGGTGGCTTCGCGCGCGGGAGTGATGCGGATCCGCTCCACTACGGAGCTATGATGGATTCCGCGTAGAGCAGCTTTCCCGTTCTCCCGTCGTAATACTGGAAAATGACCTGGGGTTTNGGATAGGCGACCCAGCGGGTCGCCTGGAGGCTCCGGGGGTTGTTGAAGACGTTGTTTACCTGCACCACGCAATAGGTCGGGTGCAGGAGATTGCCGCGGGGAATGTCAGAGCGGTAATAGGTCGACCAGCGGATGTCCACCTCGCGCGGGCCGTATTTGAAAGGTCCGTTCGCCGGCCGGTCGCCCTCGTCGCTTGCCCAGTGGTTGTTGGAGTTGTGCGGNCCCGAGGCGAACTCCCANACCTTGTCGGTGATCCTGATGGCGAAGCTGTTGTGAAGATCTCCGGTGAGAACAAAGACCGGCCCCTTGAGCTTATCGAAGAATTCNATGAGCTGCTCCCTCTCGTCGAGAAATACGGTCCAGGCCTCATCCTTGTCGCCNGCGCGGATCTTGCCGCCGCCGACGTGTGGGATCATGAAGTTGACCGAGGACACCACGAAGTGNAAATCCGCATCGCTGGCGGTGAGCTCGCGCAGGAGCCATTCGCGCTGCGNCGTGCCGAGCATGGAGAGGCCCTTCTTGCCGGGNTTGCGNGTNTCGTGCANCTGGCGTTGGCCGCGCGTGTCGAGCAGAAAGAAATCNCAGTTGGCGACGCGAAAGCGGCAATAGGAGCGCCGGCCGAGAGAATAGGAGCCGGCTCCATCGACGTCGGCCGGCGGGCTGATGCGGATGCGATGGGCGTCGATGATCTCGACGATCTCATAGACCCCGGCGTTGGGATCNCCGCCAACCCCGTCGAGGGAGTTGTCGTTGACTCCCGCCGTGGGGGTGCCCCAGTGGACGTGGAGGTTGTTGACCTGGGTGAGATCCGTTTTCGTGAAGTCGGCCTTTTCGTCGATGAGGATGTCGCCGCCCTTCTCCAGGCGGCAGCGNCCGAAATGAGTTCTCTGGGAGAACTCCGAGGGGTTGCTCCAGGCGAGGTAGTCGTGCCATGCGCGGACTCCGATGTCACGGAACACGGCCCTGCGATCTCGNAGCCCGGGTGTTCCGGCGCCCCAGATGTCGTTGAGGCACTCGTGGTCGTCGTAGGTGAAGAAGGATGGGATGCGACTGTGCCAGCGGGCCAGGTTGGCTCCCTGGCTGAGGAAATGCTTGTAGTTCTCCCAGACCCCGACGAGGGTCGGGGCCGCCGCCAGGTCGGCGGGCAGATTTTTCGAATCGGCGCTGACCTGTCTCAGCCAGTCAGCCACGGTATACTCACGCCGGTTTTCATAGAGCCAGTCACCGTTGAGGATGGCGAAATGGATCCTGCCCTCGAGCTCCCTGAGCATGGTGGCGAACGCGGGCAGGGATGGGCCGATGCTGTGGGCCGGGTTCTGGTTGTTCCCGCAGGCGAACTCGAAGCTGAAATTGAAGAGCCCCCCGGGATTGAGCTTCGCGTCCTTGAGGTCCGTCGTGCTCGGCAATGTGCGGAAGGAGCCTCCCCTGGCGGTTTTTCCGATTCCATCGGCGAGGACGAGCTCGTAGTAGTACTTCGTGTCCGGCTTGAGCCCGCGGAGATGCGCCCAGCCGGTATTGTCGCGCTCGATCTCGGTCTTGACGGGATTGCTCGTCGAGTTCAGCAGGTTCGCGGAGAGTCCGTACCTTACCGTGAACGCCCCCGCGCGCGATGTGCGTCCCCAGACGCCGACACCGTCAGAGCTCAGGCGCCCGAGGATCGGTCCGTGGGTTATGAAATTGGGGATCTCGTCTTTAGCCGCGCAGGCGGCCGGAGCCAGGAGAACGAGCGCCGTGGCGGTGGCGCGCTGGAGTTTTGAGAGCATGTTGTTTCGACCTCGTTTTTTTCCGTACAGACCGTTTGGATTCAGCCCGACAGGGGCGGAAGCCCATTCTATTCGCTCCCGGGGCAGGAAAGATACCTTCAGGAAANCTCTCCGCTGCNCNGCTAAACCTTNCGTGAACGACTGCACCAGTCCCCNGTCACGGGTATAATTTCCGGTTCANCCCGTCTTCCTGCCAGGGAGCTCCTTTCGCATGAAAAAGAACGCCGNCATCCCGCTTCTGCTCTGCTGCCTCTGGGCGGCCGGGGGCCTTCGTTTCCTGCCGTCGCCCCTGGCGCGGGGAGCCCCCCAGGGCAAGGGCGCGAAGGTCATCAGCGACGAGGTCTTCCACCTGGGCAATGATGAGAAGAAGAACTGGAAGGCCTTCACCCGCGTCAAGCCGCACAATGGGAAGAAGATCAGCCTCAGGTTCGCNGCCGAGCCCAATAAGTCGGAGAGCGCGCTCGAGGTCAAGTCGGGTGACGTGAACTCAAAATGTGGAGTCACGCTAAATTCCAGGCGGCTGGGCAGCCTGGTGAAGGGCAAGGGCGGCAAGGGAGAAAATCTCCAATATCTGAAGGTGCCTGCCGGCCTGTTGAAGAAGACCGGCAACGTGCTTGTCGTGCAATACGAGGAGAAGAGCACCGACGACNTCTACATCGGCCCCTTCGTTCTNCACGCCCGCTCGGTGGCCGCCATGAAGCGCCTGGCGGAGCTCGAGATTGTCGTGACCTCGAAGGAGCAGCCGGGCCAGGGGCTGCCCTGCCGCCTCACCGTGGTACGCCTGGTGTCGAAGGCGGCGAGGATCGTGGAGGAGCCGGCGGAGCTGAAGATCGAGAAGAGCTCGAAGCGGGCCCTGAGAAAGGGGACGGTCTATACCCTCAACGGTCGGCTCGANCTGGCCCTCAAGCCCGGAAAATACAGGGTGTATGCGACCCGGGGCTTCGAGTACGGGCTCGGTATGGCGCGGGCGGACCTGTCGCCTGGCGAGAAGAGGCGTGTCGAGCTCACCCTCGAGAGGGAGGTCGACACCTCGGGCTATCTTGCCGGCGATACCCATATTCACACGCTGACCTACTCCGGGCACGGAGATGCCAGCGTCGCGGAGCGCGTCGTGACCATAGCCGGAGAGGGCATCGAGGTGGCGGTGGCCACCGACCACAACCACCATACCGACTACAGCTCCTGGACCTCCAAGGCGGGCTCCGGAGGCCACTACCAGTCAGTGGTCGGCAATGAGTTCACCACCNCCCTCGGCCACTTCAACGCCTTTCCGGCCGACAAGAATTCCAAGCCCGCGAACCACAAGCATGANGACTGGGACAGGCTGCTCAAGGCCGTGCGGGCCACGCCGGGGGTCCGGGTGGTGATCTGCAATCATCCGCGCCGCGAAGGCTTCAAGAAGGGCCCCTGGGGGAAGCTTGGTCTGGACCCGGTTTCTGGCGAGTTCGCTGGAGGGCGCCAGTGGCTCGGGCTCGACGCGGTGGAGGTCATCAACGGCAAGACCCTGGAAAAGGAAGCGTACGAAAACTTTTCCGATTGGTTCGCCCTGCTCAACGCCGGCCACCGGCTGACGGCGGTTGCCGGCAGCGATTCACATACGGTCGCCCAGCCCGTGGGGCATTGCAGGACCTACATTCGCAGCTCGACGGATGATCCTCGNCGCATCGATGTAGGCGAGGTGGTCGAGAATATCCTGGCCGGCAGGGTCCTCGTCAGCATGGGCCTCCTGGCGGACNNGAAGGTGAACGGGCAGTTCACCGCCGGAGATCTGGCCACCGGTGTCGGAGAGGATCTCGAGGTCGATGTNGAGGTCAGGGGGCCTCGCTGGANACGGGCCAGNCGGGTNGCNCTCTTTTTCAACGGNCGNAAGGTGCGCGAGGAGNAGATNGAGCATCCGGCCAACGCNGTCGTGAAGTACAAGAAGCGCTGGGTTTTCGGCGGNCCNTCGAAAGATGTCCATCTCGTNCTGATCGCCACGGGGCCCCGGCTGGACAATTCGTACTGGACGCCTCCGCAGGATGATCGCTACGTGATCGGCGCGACCAACCCGATCTGGATCGATGGCGATGGAGATGGGAAGTATTCCGCGCCCGGGGATTACGCCCGCGCCCTGGTGGCTGAATGCGGCACTGACGGCGCNGCCCTGGCGAAGGCCCTCAGGGTTCACGATGAGGTCACCGCGATCCAGGCTGCGGGTCTCTTCAGGCGGAATCTCGAGCAGGTCCTGGCGGACGTCTACTCGAGGCTGCAGAAGAGGTCCAATAGCGAACTCGAGGANCTCATCGAGAGCTGTAAGGCCATCCGCGGAGATGTTTTCAAGGAATATGCCGGGACCCTGGGGCCGCTTGATCTGCTCAAAAAGCCTGTCCCGCCCGCTGGGGAGAAGAAGAAGAAATAGGCTCGACTTGTCGCTTTTTCGCAGGTTGCGGGCTCTTGCATCCAGCCGGGGGGTAGTTCAGGATGGAGCGCATGNNANATCGAGGCTCATTACCTGTGGGTTTGTTGATGGCGCTGCTGGTCCTTTGCGGCTGTGGCGACCAGCAGGGGCGACCCGCGCCGGCCCCGGCGGGGGAAACAGGAAAAACCGAGGAAGCTACGGAGGCAGCTATCGTGAAGCAGGATCCCGCGGAGACCGTCCCTCACTGGGCGGAGCTTACAGAAGACCAGTGGCGCGAGCGTCTGTCCCCCGAGGCCTTTTACGTTCTGCGGCAGAAGGGCACCGAGTCCCGCTATACGGGAGACTATTGGAACAACAAGAAGCCCGGCAGCTATGTCTGCGCCGGTTGTGGTACCGGGCTTTTTTCCTCGAGGGAAAAATACGATTCCGGTACCGGCTGGCCCAGCTTCTGGGCGCCTGCCGATGAGAAAAGCGTGGCCACGGCGCCCGACAATAGCTTCTTCTCGCGTCAGACCGAGGTGCTCTGCTCGAAATGTGACGGTCACCTCGGCCACGTCTTCGAAGATGGGCCCGCGCCCAGCGGGCTTCGCTACTGTATTAACGCTGTCAGCCTCAAATTCGTAGAGGCCCCCGTAGAGGAAGGCAAGGAAGGAAAGAGCGAGCCCTGATTTCCCGGGCAACCCCCGCTCGAAGTCTCTCACCACCCGCTCCGCGCCTGGAGGATCCATCTTGAGATTTTTTATCCCGCTGGCTCTGTCGTTTTGCTGCCTGGGCGTTTCCGCCTGCCGGCTTGCCGAGTCGTCTCCGGGGGCCGGCGGAATCACGGTCGACTGGATCTACAGCGAGGAGGGGAAGTCCGCTGCCGCGGTTCCATCCTTCGCCTGGTTTGCCGATGGCACCGCAATCTTCCACGACCAGCGGCGGCCGGAGAGCGAGCGGACCCTCGAGCGTTTCGATCCGGTGAGCGGGAGGAGGACCGACCTGGTAGATGCCGCGAAGGCTCTGGAGCAGCTTGAGGGCCTGCTCGGAGAAGGCAAGGGCCCGGCCGCCCTCGGGTGGCCGGCAGAGATCGATCGCCGCGGCCGGTGGGGGATCTATCTTTTCGCCGACGATCTCTTCGTTCTCGACCTGCCGACCTCCACCTTCAGCAGGGTTACCGAAACCGGGGCGAAGGAGAAATCTCCAAGGCTCTCGCCGGATGGATCGAGGCTTGCCTTTGTGCGCGACGGGGATCTCTACGTCTGGGATCTCCAGGAGCGAACTGAGCGTCGGCTGACCAGCGATGGCTCGGACACCTTGCTCAACGGTACGCTCTCCTGGGTCTACTGGGAGGAGGTCTTTGCCCGTCGCGACCTGGGCTATTGGTGGTCGGAGGACTCCAGCGCGCTGGCCTACCTGCGCACCGACGAGTCGGCCGTGACCGAGATGGTCTACCAGGGCTTCGAGCCGAGCATCCCGACCCTGACGCGGCAGAGGTATCCGAAGACCGGCGGCGTGAATCCAACCGTTCGCCTCGGTGTGCTGGAGCTCTCCAGCGGGAAGACCACCTGGGTCGACCTCTCCGGGCATGAGCACGAGTACATCGTCCGGGTGAAGTGGCTGAACGACAGCCGCCGTCTGGCAGTGCAGACCATGAATCGTCCCCAGACCCGCCTCGACCTGTTCTTCGTCAACCGCGGTGACGGCAAGCCGACCCATATCCTTACCGAGCGCGACAAGGCCTGGGTCAATATCCACGACGATATCTATTTTCTCCGGGAGAGCGAGCGCTTCCTCTGGGCCTCGGAGCGAAGCGGCCATATGCATCTCTATCTCTACGACCTGGCGGGCAAGCTGCTGGGTCCGGTCACCAGCGGCGAGTGGGCCATCCGTTCGGCCGGCGGCGCGGTCTCCTGGCTGCGCCAGGCCGTCCACGCCATCGATGAAGAGGGAGGCTGGGTCTATTTCACCGCACTCCGGAAGTCTTCCATCGAGAAGCATCTCTACAGGGTCCGGTTCGACGGCACCGGTCTCGATCGCCTGACGAAAACGGATGGAACCCACGGCATCGGCTTCAGCCAGGATGGGCGCTATTACTTCAGCCAGCACTCCAGCAGCTCGACGCCGCCCTCTCTCTCGCTGCACGCTCCCGATGGCCGCCGCCTGGCCCTGGTCGCGCCTTCACGAGAGAAGCTTTTCAGCGAGCTGGGGATGCGCGCCCCCGAGCACTTTTCCATCAGGACCTCTGATGGTTTCGAGATGCCGGCGCAGCTTCTCAAGCCGGCCGGCTTCCAGCCTCGCCGCAGGTACCCCGTCATCATGCACGTCTACGGCGGCCCTGCCGCCCCTGTCGTGGCGGACGCCTGGCCCTCGCGCAATTATTTTGACCAGGTCCTGCTGAATCACGGCTACCTCGTTTTTCGATGCGACAATAGGAGCGCGACGGCCAGGAGCAAGGCCCTCGAGAACGGGATTCTCCACGATGCGTGGGGAAGCGGTGAGCTGGCCGACCTGCTCGAGGCCATCGGCTGGCTGAAATCCCAGCCCTGGGTCGATCCGGACCGGGTGGGGATCTGGGGCTGGAGCGGTGGCGGCTCCTTCACACTGCGCGCGATGACCGGCAGCGGCGAATTCAGGGCAGGGATCTCGGTGGCTCCGGTTACCGACTGGGACTATTACGACACGATCTGGACCGAGGCCTTCATGAAGCGGCCGCAGGACAACCCGGAAGGCTACGAGCGCACCTCGATTGTTCGCAAGGCGCCTGAGCTGCGCGGCCGCCTGCTGATCGTTCACGGCACCCACGATGACAACGTCCATCCCCAGAACACCCTGCATTTCGTGAACGAGTTGATCCGTGCCGGCATCCAGTTCGAGATGATGCTCTATCCCGGGCGCAAGCACGGTATCCGCGATGCCCCCGCCCGCCGGCACCTCTACAGGAAGATGCTCGCGTTCTGGCAGAGCAATCTCTGAGGCGGTCTCAGCCCTCGCCGGGGGGGTGAAGGCCGATGAGGAGCTCTTCCACCACCTGCCCGCCGAGGAGATGCTCTTTGATGATCCGGTCGAGGTTGGCCGGCGTGCAGGAAGAGTACCAGGCGCCCTCGGGGTAGACGACCGCGATGGGCCCCCCGGAGCAGACGCGCAGGCAGTTCGCTTTGGTGCGCTGGATGCCTCCCCGCTCAGAGAGTCCCAGCTCCTTGAGCCGCCGTTTGAGGTGATTCCACGCATTGAGCGACTCTTCCCTGCCGCAGCATTTCGGCTTGGTCTGGTCGCAGCAGAGGAAGATGTGCCTGCGGGAGCCGGGAATCCCCAGCTCGTCCATGATGCCGCGCTGCTGCTGAAGGACGTCTTCGCGTTCCTGCCGGTTCATTCTTCGAGTCTCCGTACGGGGTTGCCTGTCGTCATTTTTCTTTTCCGGGCCTGCGGATCCCGTGCTTCTTGAGCCTCGATACGAGGGTGTTGCGGTTGCGGACCCCGGCCAGCCGGCCTGCGGCGGACAGGTTCCAGGCCGCCTTTTCAACAAG
>NZOA01000034.1 GCA_002695115.1 Planctomycetota bacterium | reverse complement strand
GGCAAAAGCGGTCGAGGCCACCAAGGCCTTCATCAAGCTCAGCCACGATGTCGGAGGAACCGGCGTCAAGGTAAAGCCGGACCGCTTCCACAAGGGTGTAGAGAAAGAAAAGACCATCGAACAGATCGGCAAAGCCCTCAACCAGCTCGGAGAATACGCCGACGGCTGGGGACAGGAAATCCGCCTGGAGGTCCACGGCCAGTGCTCCCAATTGCCGACCATCCGCAAGATCATGGATGTCGCACAGAACAAGAACGTCGGGGTCTGCTGGAACTCCAACGGCCAGGACCTTCAAGGCAAGGGGCTCGTGCACAACTTCGACCTGGTCAAAAAACGTTTTGGGGCCACAGCCCATGTGCGTGAACTCGAGGACAAGAACTACCCCTACGAGAAGCTGATGGAGCTCTTCGTGAAGATGGACTACGCAGGCTGGGTGATGCTGGAGGCCCGCGGGAAGCCCAGGGATCGTGTCGCGGCGCTCAGCCAGCAGCTGAAGCTCTTCAACTCGATGGTCGCCAACGGCCGGAAGGCTCTCGGCAAAAAAGGATAAGATATGAAGCTGCTTCTCACCCTCGGTCTCATCTGCGCTGGCGCCTTCGCTCACGCCGAAGATGCGGTTCTCACCAGTGAGCTGATCTACGAGGACGCCCCCTTCCCCAGCTGCCACGCCTCGACGATCGCCGAGAGTGGAGGGAGACTGGTGGCCGCCTGGTTCGGAGGCACTGACGAGGGCAATAAAGATGTCGGAATCTGGGTGTCGCGTAAGGAAAAAGGGAAATGGTCGGCACCCACAGAAGTCGCCGATGGCGTGCAGGCTCCCGGCAAGCGCCACCCCTGCTGGAATCCCGTCCTCTTCCAGCCGAAGAACCCCGCCGGCAGCCCGCTGCTTCTATTCTTCAAGGTCGGGCCGAGCCCGAGAGCCTGGTGGGGAGAGATGGTCAGCTCGAAGGACGCCGGACGCACCTGGACGAAGCAGCGCCGGCTCGGCAAGGGTGTCATAGGTCCGGTCAAGAACAAGCCCATCGAGCTCGACAAGGGAGTCCTGCTCTGTCCATCTTCCACCGAGCACGCCGGCTGGAAAGTACACTTCGAATTTTCCCCCGACCAGGGCAGGACCTGGAGCAGCACCGGGATCGTCAACAGGGGCAAGCTATTTTCCGCCATCCAGCCGACCATCTTCCGTCACGCCGATGGCCGCCTGCAGGCCCTCTGCCGCAGCCAGCAGGGCCGGCTTACCCAGACCTGGTCCTCGGACATGGGAAAAACCTGGAGCGAGATGAGCGCCTCCCCGCTCCCCAATCCGAGCGCGGGAGCCGACGGGGTGACGCTTCGAGACGGCCGGCACCTGCTGGTCTACAACCACACGACGAGCGGCCTGTTGGCCAGGCCCCGCGGGCGGGAGATGCTCAACGTCGCCCTCAGCTCCGACGGCAAGGAGTGGCAGGCGGCGCTGATTCTCGAGAAACAGCGGGGCGAGCACTCCTATCCCGCGGTGATCCAGGCAGCCGATGGACTCGTTCACATCACCTACACCTACCACAGGCGCAGGATAAAGCACGTCGTCCTCGATCCGACGAAGCTGAAGCTCAAGCCGATCAAGCAGGGCCGGTGGCCGGGTCTCTCCACGAAATAGCGACCGGTATGGGTCTCTATACCTTGCTGCTGCCCTCGAGAACCCGGACCTTGAAGCCGAGGCTCCGGCAGACCGATACCAGCTCACCGAAGATATCCCCGTAGGCCACGGCGATATGATTGGAGAGATAATGCGCCATGATGGTCTCCTGGGAGCAGCCGAGATCGGCTGCCATGAAGGGCCACTGCCTGGTGGTCCCCTCCCACCACTCATCCCTCTTGGCCGCGGGCAGCTTTCTCACCTTGCCTCGGCCGATGTCCATCCAGAGCTCTTCGTCCCGGATGTAGGCTCGGGCCCAGGTCATCTCCCCCGCGCGGCTCTCGCCCGCGAAGGTGCCGCCCGGTATCGGGAAATAGCCGGCCGGCTGGCGATAGGAATGAACTCCCTTCAGGCTGCTCGGATCGTGGTTGAAGGCGTAGGCCCCGCAGGAGCCGGAATTGAGCAGGACCCAGAGAAAGCGGCCGTTGTGTTCACCCCCCCATCTCACGTCGTGGAACATCACCTCCGGATGCAGTCCGCGGCGCAGCAGGATCCTCTTCATCAGCTCCATGGGAACCAGGTTTCCCTGGTCGGCCTCGGTGGCGGTCATGATCGACTTGCCGCCTGATTCCGGGCTGCAGGAGGAATTGAGCAACCCCTCGCAGAAATCCGACGGGGGCAGCAGGGGGAGCAGGCCGAGCTGGTACTGCCAGCCGACGCAATCGGCCTGGAATTCATCCACGAGGTCGAGAACCGCGAGGTACATGCGCAGCTGTTCGCGGGTCGCCTCCTCGGTAAAATCCTCCGCATCCTCCTCTTCCCAGTGAAAGCGGACGCCCTTGTCGAGACAGAACCGCAGGGCCTTCTCGACTCGCTCCTCCTTCACGTGAGTCAGGCGCTCGAGGATCCAGGCCTGGTCGACCTTGTGTTCGGCAAAGCCGATCTTACTCAACAGCCGAGGTCCGAAGTAGCCGTTGATCATTCCCATGGAGGTGTCTCCGAGCATCAGGGCCAGGATCCTGCGCTTGCGGATGTCCGCGACCACCCGGTCAGCGACCTTCTTCGCCCCGGGCGTCACCTCGGCTGAGAGGTGGAGTTCATCCTCACGATAACGGATGGCCCCGGTAGAGCACCATTCGTCAAGCCGGTCCATGAAGGCCCCGTCCTTTGTCCAGTCATCCGTGTCGCTCCAGATCCTGGAGAACTTCCTGCCGACGCTCTCGAGGCAGGCCCCGGTATTCAGGAGAGCGACAAGCCCGGGCCAGGTACCAGAGAAGTTGCTCGCCAGGAGCAGGGGGTTGTCTTTGCCGACCACGCCATCACAGGTATGCGGGCCGTAGGTCCAGTGCACGAAGACCCCCACCATGGGATCATCGATCGGTCCCAGCTCGGAGATCGACTGATCCGGACGGGTGAGAAAGGTGTCGATAAGCCGGGGCTTGCGGCCCAGCTTCCGCAGCGCCTTCTTGAGGTTTCCCACGGTCGACCTGACCTGGGGAAGAGCCCATTCATTGGGAAGCTCCCGGTAGTCCCCGGGGAGAAAGATGGCGACGTTCCTGGACAATGTTCAGCCCCCCTGTTCGGTAGAAAAGCAGGTGGTATTATGCTTATGCTACCCTTTCTTGCAAGGGCGCGGGAGTGCCGCGTCGAGAACCTGCGCGGAGCACGAGGCTGCGAACATGGAAAAGACCTACCTGGCTGTCGACCTTGGAGCCGAGAGCGGCAGAGCCATTCTCGGAAGGCTACAGGATGGGAAGCTCAGTACCGAGGAGGTCCATCGTTTTCCCAACCAGGCCGAGACCTCCTCCGGCCGCCTGCGCTGGAATCTCCCCGCCCTCATGAAGGAGGTCCACGAGGGCATCAGGAGAGCCGGCGAACGAAACGGAGGCCGCCTCGATGGCATCGCCGTCGACAGCTGGGGAGTTGATTACGGCCTGCTCGATGAAAACGGGGAGCTGATCGAAAATCCCGTACACTACCGTGACGAGGGCCATGCCGGGGAGGTCGACAGGTTCACCCTGGAGCTCAGCCGCGAGGAGCTCTTCTCGATGACCGGTGTCCAGCTGCTGGACTTCAATACCCTCTTTCAGCTCACGGCCCAGAGGCGGCTCGCCCCCGAAACGCTTGAGAGGGCCCGGCGACTGCTGCATATCGGAGACCTGGTGGCCTACCTGCTCGGCGCCAGGCCGGTCTCGGAGCTGACGATAGCCAGCACGTCTCAGCTGCTGGGAACCGGGGACAGGACCTGGAATCTGGAGCTGGCCGCCCGAGCCGGCCTGCCCACAGGTATCTTCGGCGAGCTCGTCGAGCCCGCCACCGTGACGGGCGAGCTGCGCCCCGACGCGGTTCTCGAGACGGGGCTCGCCGAAGCCTGTCCCATCATAGCCGCCGCCAGCCACGACACGGCCGCCGCCGTCGCCAGCTGTCCCGCGACGGAGCCCGGAAACTGGGCCTACCTCTCCAGCGGCACCTGGTCGCTGCTGGGTATCGAGACGACCGCGCCCGTTCTCTCGCTGGAAGCCCTGGCCAGCGGCTTCACCAACGAGGCCGGGGCCTGCGGCAGCAACCGTTTCCTGTCGATCATCACCGGTCTCTGGCTGGTGCAGGAATGCCGCCGCCAATGGTCGGAGGAGGGCCGTGAAGCCGATTACGAAGAGCTGGCCCGCATGGCGGAGGAGGCTCCGCCCGCCCGGGCCTTCATCGATCCGGACAACCCTCTCTTCGCCTCACCCGGCGACATGCCTGGGCGTGTAGAGGAAGCCTGCCTGGCATCATCCCAGCCGGTGCCCGGGACCCGGGGCGAGATCCTTCGCTGCATTATCGAGTCCCTCGCCCGGAAATACGCGTCGGTGGTGCGGGCGGCGTCTGGGTTCGCTCCCGGGTCCATCGAGCGTCTCCATGTCATCGGCGGCGGCAGCCGCAACGTCCTGCTCAACCGCCTGACGGCCCGTGAGCTGGGAATTCCCCTGGTGGCGGGACCGGTCGAGGCCACCGCCAAGGGAAACATCCTCCTGCAGGCCATGGCGACCGGGGAAATTTCCAACCTCGGGGAGCTCAGGCAGGTCTCCGCCGCCAGCACCGAGCTCGTCCACTTCAACCCCGCCGATTAAAAACCCCGGCGCTCCCGCGCTCAATGCTGGCAGCGCGGGCAATAATAGGTCGAGCGACCGGCCAGCACTTTTTTTCTCACCGTGGCGCCGCACTCGGAGCAGTCCTCGCCTTCACGCCCGTAGACTCTCAGGAGAATCTGGAAATAACCCGCCGCTCCGTCAGGCCCCTGGAAATCATTCAGCGTCGTGCCCCCCTGGCGAATCGCCTCGCCAAGCACCTCCTTCACCACCGCGGTGATCCGCCCCCAGGTTTCCAGGCTGATCCTGCCCGCGGCCCTCTGGGGATGAACGCGCGCCAGGAAGAGGGCCTCCGAGGCGTAGATGTTCCCGATCCCCACCACCCTCCGGCTGTCCATGAGAAAATTCTTCACCGGCTGCCGCAGCTTCCTGGAGCGGTCGAAAAAATACTCCGCCGAGCACTCATCGGAGAGTGGCTCGACGCCAAGACGGCTGAAGCGCCTGTCATCCTCCAGGGAGGCCAGGGGGACGAGGTCGACGAGGCCGAAACGTCTCGGGTCCCTGAAATGAAGCTCCCGCCCGCCGCGAAGGGAGAAGATGACGTGGGTGTGAGGCTGCGCCGTCTCCTCCTTCTTCGAAAAATAAACGCGGCCGCTCATCCCGAGATGGATGATGAGACAGGCCTCTTCCCTGGCGCCATCGGCCTCCAGCAGGATGAGCAGGTACTTGGCCCGGCGACGCAGCTCCTTGATCCGCCGTCCCGGCAACCCCCTGCCCAGTTTTTTTTCATCGACGGGATAACGCAGCCGCGTGTCCCGCACCTCGACGCCCTCGATGACCTCCCCCTCCAGGATTTTCTGCAGACCCCTTCGAACGGTCTCGACCTCAGGCAGCTCAGGCACGGACTCGCAACCCCATCATATCCGGTAGCGCTCCCTGCTCTCCCGGCCCAGGAGAGCGTCCGCCTGCGGATCGCCGAAGAAACGCTCGCTGTGACAGTCCCAGCGCAGCTTGCGCCCGACGCTCAGGGCGATATTGCCCAGCAGGCAGAGACTGGTTGTGCGATGACCGATCTCGACATCGGCGATCGGCAGCTCGCGCCGGCGGATCGAATCGGCCCAGTTCTGCATATGTCCCGGGCTCTCGGGGACATCGACGCTCGCGGGCTCGCGTGGAAGGGGCGCCTCCTTGCCATCGCGATAGAACCTGCACTTGCCGGTCCCGAAGCCGGTGCGCAGCTCGCCATCTTCACCATAGAAGGTTATTCCATAGAGCTCCCCGGGAAGAACATCGCCCCCCTTCCCGGGCTGATCCCAGCTCAGGGTGAAGTCGGGATCCTTGAACTCCCAGCGCGCCTTCATCGAGACCGGGAAGTCGTAGATGTTGTTCTTATCCCAGGTCCCCTGGGCCTCAACGCTCTCGGGACCCTTATGATCGATACCCATCGCGAAGGTGATCACGTTGAACATATGCACTCCCCAATCCGTCATATAGCCGCCGGCATAATCGCTGCACCAGCGAAAATTGTAATGCACCCTCGATGGATGGTAGACGGCCTCGGGGGCCGGACCGAGCCAGAAATCGTAGTCGAGAGAAGCCGGGATCTTCCCGGGTGGCGGGGTCTTCTTCTCGACCTTGTTCGTCCACATCCAGCTTTTCACCGCATGCACCCGGCCAATAGAGCCTCCCCGGACAAGCCGCACGATGTGCCTGACGTACTCACTCGAGCGATGGTGGATGCCCACCTGCACCATTCGATCGTACCTGCGGGCCGCCTTCACCGCCTCGCGGCCCTCGACAATGTTGTGCGAGAGAGGCTTCTCGCAATAGACGTGCTTGCCGGCGCGGCAGGCGGCTATCGTAATCGTCGCGTGCCAGTGATCCGGAGCCGCCAACACGATTCCATCCAGGGACTTATTGTCGAGCAGCTTCCTGTAGTCCGAGGCCGTCTGCGGTTCGCCGCCCGCCGCCTTGCGGGCCCTGTCGAGATGCGCTTTGTCCACATCGCAGAGCGCCCCGACCTCGATCCGGCTGTTGCCCCGGGTCATACCCAGCAGGCTCCCCCCCCTGCCGCCGATGCCGACATGGCCAACCACCAGGCGCTCAGCGGGACTGGCGGAAACCAGGCCGGGAATGAAGGAGGGCAGGGCCAGCAGGGCCGTGGACCGTGAGAGAAAGGCGCGGCGTGAAAACTCTCGAACGTTTGATCTCATAGCGAACCGCTCCTGTCGGGAAACAAGGCTCTCTCTCATCCGGGTAGCCGGACGACATCAGTGTAGCGAAGCGGGTGGCGGGCAGAAAGATCTAAACAGCTCCGGACGTCCCGTGGCAGCATCCTTGCTGACGGAAACCCTGGCAGGGGTTAATATCCAGCTTCACGAAACCAGGCGGCAAGTACCTCATATACCGATGCGCGCTTATCTTGAACTCTTCCGAATCTACCTCGTACCGACCGCGATAGCCGACAGCTTCGCGGGTTTCGCACTCGCTGCCGCTGTCTTCGACAGGAACGAGGACCCGCTGCCGGTGCTGATCGTGGTGGTGATCTCCGCCTCCCTCTACAGCTTCGGGATGACCTGCAACGACATCTTCGACCTTGAGAAGGACCGCGAGGGCGCGCCGGCGAAGCCCCTGCCATCGGGAGCGATACCTCCCGCTCGCGCCGCCTGGCTGGCGGCGGCCCTCGGCGCATTGGCCCTCGGCCTGGCCTTCCTCGCCCCTGGTGTCTTCTGGCCTGCCGCAGCGGTCGTCATCTGCTCCCTGCTGTACAACATCGGCGCAAAAAACATCCCGGTCCTCGGTGATGCCCTGATGGGCTCGTGCCGCAGCGGGAATTTTCTCATCGGCGCGACCGCCGCGAGCAGCTCCTTCTTATCTGTCATCGAAGAAGAGCGACTCCTGGCGCCGGCACTGATCCTCGGAGGCTTCATCGCCGTGGTTACGGCCATCAGCCGACTGGAGGATAAACCGCATAGGCCCCGCCTCCTCTCCTCACTGGTACATCTCCTGCTGATCATCCCCGTCATCCTGGCCGCGATGAACCCCGGCGACTTGACCAACTGGATCGCCAACCTGGTTCTACTCGGACTCCTCTTCCGGGCAATCCTGCACGCAGGAAAAAACCGGGACCAGCTGCACCCCGCGACCTCCTATACCAGAAGCGCGCTGGGCGCGCTGATCCTCTTCGACGCGGCCTTACTCCTGGCGTTCACGCCCCATGACACGACCTCCATCCTGCCCGCGGCGGCGCTCTGCCTGCTGGCTCTTTTCTCGTGGTGGTGGAAGAGGAACTGGTTACAATCTGGCGGCGCGGATACCTAGGGTCCATGAAATCGGCGAAACCCGCGCGCGGCGCTACCGCCGGGGCAAGGAGGAAACGAATTGAGAGAACCGGGGGTGGGAAATGAATGAGAAAAAGAGAGTGCTTGTCGTCGGCTCCGGCGGCCGTGAGCATACGATCGTTTCCGCCATCGCGCGGTCGCCTTCAGGGCCGGAGATCTACTGCGCCCCCGGCAATGCCGGGATCGCCGCGGAAGCCCAATGCGTCGATATCGGCGGCGAAGACATCGCGAAGCTGTTGGAGTTCGCCCGTGAAAAATCGATCGGCCTCACCATCGTTGGACCGGAAGCGCCGCTCGTCGCCGGAATAGTCGATCTCTTCGAGAGCGAGGGATTGAAAATCTTCGGACCGGGAAGAGGAGGAGCCCAGCTCGAGGGCAGCAAGATCTTCTGCAAGGAATTTCTCTGTCGACACGGGATCCCCACAGCCGCCTTCGAGGTATTCGATGACAGCGAGTCGGCGCTCGCCCACGTGAACGAGCGCCCCCTGCCGATGGTCGTCAAGGCCGACGGCCTCGCGGCTGGCAAGGGCGTCATCGTCGCCCACGACCGAGCCACCGCGGTCGAGGCGGTGAAGGACATCATGGTGGAGCGCAACTTCGGCGAGGCGGGAGCGCGGGTCCTCATCGAAGACTGCCTGAGCGGCAGCGAGATCTCGATCATGGCGCTGACAGATGGAACCAACTACCTGCCGCTTGAAACCGCCCAGGACTACAAGCCCGCCTTCGATGGCAACGAGGGTCCCAATACCGGGGGCATGGGCTCCTACTCCCCCTATTACTCTCTCGGCGACCCCCTCGTCCAGGACATCCTCGACCGGGTCATCCGCAGGACAGTGGAAGGTCTCGCGCAGGAGAAGCTGCCCTTCAAGGGCGTACTCTATGCCGGTATCATGCTCACGGAAGAGGGGCCCATGATGCTCGAATACAATGCCCGCTTCGGCGATCCCGAGACCCAGTCGATCCTCTCACGCCTGAAGACCGACCCCCTCGCCGTCTTCGAGGCAGCCAGCGTGCCCGGCGGTCTCGAGAACCTGGTGCTGGAGTGGGATGAGAGAGATGCCGTCTGCATCGTGGCCGCCTCGGGAGGCTACCCCGGCTCCTACGAGCAGGGAATTCCCATCGAAGGACTCGAGCCGGCGAACGGCGATGCGCAGGAAGCCGGCCTCTGGGTCTATCACGCTGGAACCCGCCTCGGTGACTCCGGCGAGATCCTGACCGCCGGCGGCCGGGTCCTGGGAATCACAGCGCTCGGAGAGGGACGGGACGCGGCGCGGGCGAAGGCCTACGAAGCCCTCGGGTCCATCTCGTTTGAAGGCCTGCATTCCAGGAGCGACATTGGACTGACGATGGGCAATTGAGCCCTCGGCCAGGAGGGATCCCGGGAACGGCAGCTCTCCGGGCTAGCGCCCTTCTCCCGCCTCGGCATCGCCTCCGGTCTTCTCTCCTGTCTCGGCTGGAGCTTCCCCGGACTCCTCCTCGGGCTCGGGACAGACAAGCCGGTAGATATTGTCCATCGTCCGGTTGAGGCCCTCCTTGGAGACCTTGAAGCGGAAGCCCGCATCAAAGAAACGCAGGACCGCGTCAGCCTTGTTCTTGGTGTCCAGACGGGGATTGATCGCCTGGAGCCTGAGCTCCTTCTCAACTGCCCGCTGATGGCTCACGGAGCGCTTGGAGACCATCCGTCCGAGACGGAGAAGATTCGCATGAGCGGTGAGGGTCTTCGAGTGAACAGCCGGCCTGTTGGTCGGAAAATCAACGAGGATCGCCTTCTGGGTCGTGCCCTGCTGCCTGCGCCATTTCTTGATGTAGGCCTCGAGCCCCTTGCGGTCGACCACGCCGGAGTTGGAATACTTCTTACCTTCCCTTACCCCATCGAGGGTGCCCTTGAAATCATTCCAATTGCTGACGAGCTCATTGATGAAGCCATCGTAGACCGTACACATGATGTCCTCTTGCGCCTTGCGTTCCTCCTCGGTCCCCACCTTGATGGCGTATTTTTCCTGGCCGTAGAGCCAGACCAGGGGGTTCGCCTTGGGCGGGAAGATCGTTTTCTTTCCGGAAAACTCCTTGCTCACCTTGGTCGTCTGGTCGAGCAGATCAATCTGGACCCGCAGGTAATAATTATCAACGCCCAGGGCCTTCTTCGGCATCCATTCGTGGATGATGCCCTTTCGCTTGGCTGTCTTGAAGACGTAGGAGATGGTCTCACCGATAAGCGGCAGCCCATTGTGGACCAGGTCCATCTGGATCTTGGTACCGAGCGGAAGATCGGAAGAGAAATTCAGCCTGAGCTTCAGGGTCTGCTTTCCACCCTTGGGAGCGGGGATGTATTGAGAGCTGACGAGCTCCAGATAGGCCTTGTATTCAATATCCTCGTTGGGGTCATCCTGGGTGAATCCCCGGGAGCAGGAAAGGCCGACGAGCGCGACGCCGGCCAGGGCGGGAAGAAACAATCTCGCGAGCTTCATCAATCTACGTCCTCTTGCAGAAGGATTTTCGGATTCGGCAAATAATAGGAAAGTGTAACGTCATCGAGAACTGGGGTCTGCACGACACCGCCGGCTGTATTGCCGGAAAGAGACTTGGATCCCTTCATGAAGAATTTGTATACGAACTCGGCGCTCTGGCCCTTCAGGCCCGTTTCCTGCTTGTGGACCCTGCGGCCGGCTATGAGGCTACGAATATTCGGGGTCCTCCAGGGCTCACGAAGCCGAGGCGGCAGGGCGGTGGGTGTACGGAAGAAGACCTCGCATTCGATCGGAGTATTGACCAATTGGACCGCGTTCGAGTTCGGAAGAGAGTCCGTGTAGGTTGTCGGATAATAGGAGGTCCAATCAAAGGAGCGCAGGGCGACACTGTTCACTCCCGATGGCAAGGGAACCTCGAAGAGGTTGGCGTATTCACCGGTACGCTGGGTGAAATAACCGGCCCCGGCGTTGCCGCCGTAGTGGCGCTTCACCTGCGGGAAGGTTCCCTGGTAGACGATCATTTCATCGATCGTCGCGTTGGCCAGGATGCGCTTAACCGTCGGCATGACCGTCGTAACGCCCCCTCCTCCGCCGGACTTGGCGCTGGTAGTAAACCATTTGAACACACCGGCATCGGCAACGCCCTGCGCGCGAATAATTCCACCAACCATCAGCCCGTCAATCGGCTGGCGATGATTCAGACGAACCCATGAATTGGCCGTACCATCGATAACCTGCTGAGCCCGTCTCGGAGTGCCTCCCGTGGTCACCTCCTTGAAATCCATATAGAGGCGGATGGGGAAGACCGGGTTGGCGTCATCCCAGTCCATCGCTATGTGATGCCACTCGTGGGCTTTGAAATGCTTGATGTCAGCGACGATGTCCGCGCGTGAAATGATCTTCTGTTGATCGAGATGCTCAAGGATCGGGTTCTCGCCCTGGTTCGGCGCTCCACCGGCATCGCCACCGGGATCGGGGAAGAGCTTGACACTCCCCGCGGCGCCTCCCACTCCTCCCGCCTCGGGGAAGGCCTGGTGGTAATACATCCGCACGATACGCAACTGTCCACGAGTGTTCTTGAAGAGGAAGAACTGGGTTCCTTCGGAACCGCTGAATTCCTGAGATGCGGGAAGGACCTCCCTGATAACCTGCGTACAGCCAAGCAGCCCGCTGAAGACCGGATCATCTCCGTCGAATTCGAACTTCACCCAGAACCCGATTCCACCCCGATAGTAGGGAACGTTTCCAAGCTGGTTCTGTCCCCTGCTGCCGACACCGGCCGATCCTATACGTATATTGCCTCCACCGAGTCCGACATCCCCGATGCGCTGACGTGCCGGCAGGACAAGCAGCCGATTGCCCAGATGCTGCTGCCTGAAGAGGCTGGAGTTGAATCCATCGGGAAAGAGATCTGTACCGATCTCTTCCTTTCCTACGATGGGGTCTGTGTACTGCGCCGCCGCGTTACCCCGGAATACGTTCAGGTTCTGAAGATGCTTGAGGCGGTAGAACTCCCGGTATTTCCTCTGGTAGCGGCTGTAGTTGAGATCATAGACCCCCTTGAGGGCATCCCCGACCTCGTCCCCGAAGAAGCTCACGCCGCTTCCCTGAAGGGATCTGCGAAGCCGGCTCACATTCTGTGGATCCCTCTCAGAAAAGGAATGCTCCGCGAGAATGCTCGGATCCCTGCCGAACATCTGGCTCCGGGCCGAATAGGGACTCTGCTGGCGGCGCGCATCGAGAAGCCCGGCAAGCTCTACACGCCCATCTCGACGCGTACCCTGTGTGTACAGCTCCGTGAGCGCGTTCATCGGCTCCGGCCAGGTCTGGATGAACTTGCGGTCGCTCTTGCTGGAGCGGGCGCCGACATTGAAGGTCTTCTCAAAATGGAACTGGTTGGTATGCCTGAGTACCTCGAAAACCTTGACGACGGTTCTGATCTTGCGCCGGAAGGGATGCAGATCGGAGGGGATCTCTTCGGCTCCAGAGCGGTTGGCGACCACCGTACGGGTAGATCTCTCGCTCCATTGCGACTTGTCGATCATCTGCCCGAGAGTGGTCACCTCGAAGGTTCCCATGGGGCCAAAGCAGAACTCGGTCGTATGGCCCTTCTTCAACTGGGGGACCTGGCCGCCAGCCGGGTCGGCCCACACCAGGTCTGACTTGTCTACCGGTGTGTAGGCGGGGAGATTCGGATTGTAGCGTGAAATCCTGGTGTTGGGATTGAAGTTCGATTTGACGACACCCTTGGCCAGGTCGTAATACCAGGCATTGTTCTCATGCACTGCGAGGCCGAGCTTGCGGAAGATGTTCCTCTCCGCGCCCTGGGCTGTACCCTTCGCCCAGAGCCGGCCGAGAGGCGTAGCACCGCCTCCGATCACATGCCCGCGAATCAGCCGGTTGTTGGGCTGGTCCGGATCAACCACGATCGCTGAGTTGAAACTCGGGAAATGGCTGACGTCCAGGCCGTCGATAAAATCTTCGAACCCGGGCTGGCCGGGATCGTTAGAACGCCAGGTACGGAAAAACCTGCGGCTGTTCTTTCGATTGCTGATGATCTGCTGAACAATCTTGAGCGCTTCATTGTATTCAATCCGCGGTGTGTAGACGAAGACGGGGCGCGGTGTAACATCCCGAACCTCCTCATCGGCAAATACCCGCTCACCGAGGATCTGGGCAGCCTGGTCAACCGGGGTGATCGCGCCGCCGGCGATCCCCAGCCGGGAATAGGGGAAGGTCCTGCGGCCGGCCAGCCCCATGAAGCAGGTGATCAGGACCTCTTCAGGCGCCGTATTGATATTGATCGGGTATCTCGGTTCATGTCCAAGACGGGGCGAGCCCACGGCGCTCGGCATTCTCAGCGCCCCACCACCGCCGACGCCCCTCCCGCCACCGCCACCGCCGCCGCCGGTGTTGGTCATTCCCAGCGCCAGGTCGCGGACTTCGTTATCGCCATCATCTGCCTTGTAGGTATAGGGATCGAGCCACGAATGACAGGTCACGAAATCCTTCACTATCTCGAAGTTTTCATCGCCGATGAGCTGGCGAAGCTGGTTCTTGGACTGAAAGCGCTGACCCTCGAGACGCTGACGGAAGAGCATGATGCTCTCGCCGGTGATTCGAAGGCCGGTTCTGTGCGGACCCGTATAGAAGGGGTTTGTCGTCTTGCGACCATCACGCTTGAGCCGGGCACTACGCTCGATCACGAGCCCCAGGTTATCGAGCATCCTCGCCAGGGTGTCCTGGCGACCGTTGAGATTGATCTGGGAGTTGGTATCAATGACCTTGGTCTTGTACTGGAAACGATATCCTGCGACNTCGAGGTAGTCCCGCCANCGTCCGACTCTCGGGTCCTCCACACCTACGCGTCCGTGGGCGAGGTCGTCTTCTTTGGGCAGNTGGAACAGCCAGTCGGTATTCTTGTAGAAGGACCACGAATAGTGATTGCTGGCCTCGTAGAACCTGGCGATCATCATGTCCAGCGCCGAGCTCGACATCATCTCCATGCGCTGGGCATCGACGTAGTTATTGGCTGCCTTGCGCTCCAACCTCATCAACTGGGCAAAGGATGCCCCCAGCACCGCGAGCAGGGTCAGAACTCCCAGGGCGATGATCAGCATGGCTCCCCTCTGCCTGTCATCGCCAAAACTGCCGGACGGCTCCCGGTAACCTCCGTCGCCCTTCTTCACAATATCTTCAGTCTTCTGCATTCGAGCTTTCCGTTCCTGGATTTGAATATTGCCTTTGAAAACGGGCCCTTGCCGACGAGTTGTTTTGAATAGGGGGTCGGAAACGCCCGGGCGGCAAATCACCTCGATTTTCAACCGGAAGCTCAAGACCTGAAGCGGCCCATTCGAGCCGGCCTGGAAAGCCCCGGTACACCGGGAAAAAACGCTGAAAGGCTTACGGTAAAAGACCTCGAGCCCTTACCTAATAGACTGTCCGCCAACGCCTGGCGTTGCAAATCAGCATGCGCAAAATCATCCGTTTTTACGGGCGATATAGGACAATCCACAGGCAGGATAGCATAAATGACAGAACGCTGTCAGTGGTAACAACTTGTGGGAAAGTTAGAGAGTTCAGCGCACGCCTGAAAGGGCAGCGAGAAACGATCTGTGGGCTGCCGTACCATAAAAAGCCAGCGGAGCACCAGCTACACGTGCTCCGCTGGTAATTCATCGATTGCCCGGCTTGCACGGGCTGAACTCAAAGGTCGAGCTGCTCACGTACCTGCTGCTCAATCCTCTTGAGGATATCGGCGTTCTCATCCTCATCGAGGAACTGGACTGTCCGGTCCCGTCCCTGGCCAATTCGGACATCCTCGAAAGAATGCCAGGCCCCGGAACGCTTGACGATCTCATGCTCGACAGCGAGATCGAGCAGGTCACCGATATAAGAAATACCCTCGTTGAAGATAATGTCAAACTCCGCCTGGCGGAAGGGAGCCGCCACCTTGTTCTTGACCACCTTGACCCGCGTGCGGTTGCCGCGGAACTGGTCTCCATCCTTGATCGCCCCGATCCTGCGGATATCGAGCCGGACCGAGGAGTAGAACTTGAGAGCCCGGCCGCCGGAGGTCGTCTCCGGGCTGCCGAACATGACTCCGATTTTTTCCCGGATCTGGTTGATGAAGATCAGGCAGGTCTTCGACTTGCTCACGGCGCCTGTCAGCTTGCGCAGAGCCTGCGACATCAGCCGGGCCTGGAGGCCCACATGGTGGTCTCCCATATCGCCTTCGAGCTCAGCCCGGGGTACAAGGGCCGCCACGCTGTCGATAACGATCACAGAGAGGGCATTGGAGTTCACCAGCATCTCGGCAATCTCGAGGGCCTGCTCCCCCGAATCCGGCTGCGAGACAAGCAGGGTATCGAGATTCACTCCCAGCTTGCGGGCATAGGTCGGGTCCAGAGCATGCTCTGCATCGATGAACCCCGCCGATCCACCCGCCTTCTGGGCATTGGCGATGATCTCGAGGGTCAGCGTGGTCTTTCCCGAAGACTCAGGGCCGTAGATCTCGACAATCCGCCCGCGCGGTACGCCGCCCACTCCCAGGGCGACATCCAGCGAGAGCGAGCCCGTGGAGATCGTGGCGACATCGACCTTGTGGTCGGCGCCAAGGAACATGATGGAGCCCTCGCCGCATTTACGCTGGATCTGATCGAGGGCGAAATCAAGCGCCTGCTCCTTGCCCTTCTTTTCCTTGCTGTCCTTTTTCGCGGAACCCCTCGCTGGGCTTTTACGTTTCGAACCCTTGGGCGAGGGTTCTCTTTTGGATGTTATTTCTTTCTCTGGCACCGCTATTTCCTGACCATTCTCCTGCTTTGCTGGAAGCTCCACCGCAGCGACGGGGGTTTTCATCTTAACCATTTTTTCTTCACTCCTTACCTGATCCTGTTAATTCGGATTACATATCTTTTTGACAACATTGTATAGACCACCATCTAGACCACCTTCGAGCCCTACTCTAACCATCCGCTCCCTCCTTGTCAGGCGAAGAATCATCGGGAGGAGAACCGGGCTCGGCTCCGCCGGCTCCGGGACCTTCCCGTGCCGGGTCACCCCCAACGTCCCCCTCTCCAATCCCCAGAGCCTTCCGTTGACCACCGGTGGCGGCGCGCCCGGAGCGTTCGGCCTCCTCCCTGACGCGCAGCTGAGCTGTCTTGCTCATATAGTCATCGAGGGTCAGTCGAATCTCACGCCTCGTACGCGCGGGATGATACATGATCCTCACACGCTGGGCGGGTGAGAGGTTACCGTAGTTATTGCGCACGATGTTTCGCCTGAAATCGAGCGCTTCACGCTCACCCATTCGTCGGTCGCGATCACTGCAGGACGCGGCAACCGCGCCCAGCACCGCCCCCAGAACGACGACCGCCGTCAGCCGGTACAGGGCAGGAAATGAAAACGCGCGAGGCAGACGCCTGGAGCGCCCGGAAAGCTCGTCATGGTTGGCTCGAATGAAGGAAGGCACCGGTTAGATTCTCCCGAACTTCCCCGCCTCCCATGCGAACTGACGCTCAAAGGAGAGGACAAGGGTTCGTTACAAACGAAAAAGCTGAGTATTCGCTCTTCCCCATTTCCTACAAGGAAACGTTCCTGTGGAGGAACCATCCCTGTGAAGGAACTCGCAAACCGGCAGCGGGGATTCTATTGAGTCCCGGAAGGAGTGCAAGAAAAATTCCGGGCAAGACACTGAATCACAAGACCTCTCCGGCAGGCGGAATTTTTCAAAACCCGCGAAATCCCGACCTGTTTGTCGACAGAAACTGTCTTGATGCACGCAAATATCTAATGGTAGATTCCGGACTCTTTTCGTCTGAAACTTTTTGAAACTTCCCTTATTTGCAGGGCCTCTCTACATCTTTTTTCTCAAGGAAACAGTATGAGTACTCCTTACAAGTTGGAATACATCTGGCACGATGGCTACCAGCCGACCGCCAACCTCCGCAGTAAAACCAGAGTGATCTGGCAGGACAGCGAACCTACACTGGAGGATTGCCCCCAGTGGGCTTTCGACGGCAGCTCGACCGAGCAGGCCGAGGGCGGCTCGTCCGATTGTCTCCTCGATCCGGTCAACATCATCCCCGATCCGGGCAGGAGAAACGCCTGCCTGGTCATGACCGAGGTCAAGAATGCCGACGGCTCCATCCATCCCTCCAACACCCGGGGCGGCTGGGATGACAGTGACGACCTCTGGATCGGACTAGAGCAGGAATACGTCTTCATGGACGGTGACAGGCCTGCCGGCTTCCCCGCCGAGGGCTATCCCGGCCCCCAGGGTCCCTACTACTGCGCCGTCGGCCATGGCAACGTGGTCCTCCGCCAGCTCGTCGATGAGCACCTCGATCTCTGCCTCGATGCCGGCCTCAAGGTTACGGGTATCAACGCCGAGGTCATGCTCGGCCAGTGGGAATACCAGATCTTCGGAAAGGGCGCCAAGAACGCCGCCGACGCCGCTGTCTACGCCCGCTACCTGCTTCACCGTACCGCCGAGCAATACGGCGTCGTGGTCGACCTGCATCCGAAGCCGGTCAAGGGCGACTGGAACGGAAGCGGAATGCACTGTAACTTCTCGACCACGAAGATTCGCGAGGAAGGCGGCGAAGAGTACATCACGTCGATCTGCGAAGCCTTCAAGGAAACCCACGCAGAGCACATCGCCGTCTACGGAGCCCACAATGAACAGCGTCTGACCGGTCTTCACGAGACTCAGTCGATTGACCAGTTCAGCTATGGCCCCTCCGACCGCGGTGCCTCGATCCGGATCCCCATCGGTACGGTCAACGATGGCTGGAAGGGCTACCTCGAAGACAGGCGCCCCGCCTCCAACGCCGACCCCTACCAGATCATCAGCATGATCCTCGCCACGCTGGCGAAAGTCGACGGCTGATCCGTTACCAACCTCTGAAACCAGAGAGCCGTTCCTCCCCGTAGAGGAACGGCTCTCTTTTCTTTCCCATCGGCGAACTCGGGCCTTTTGCGCCCTTGAATGCCGGGTACCGAGGGTATTAGGATAGTCGGTCCGCCCCCTGTAGAGGGCATGTGGAAACGCAAAACCACTTCAACAGCGGCAGCAATAAAACNGTTAAGGAGAATACGTCATGGACGTCCCCGATATTATGAAAGCCCAGGTCTTCTACGAGCCGGAGCAGATGACTCTCGATGAGGCGAAACCGGTTCCGGAAATTGGCCCCGAGCAGGTGCTCGTAAAGGTCCACGCCACCGGGATCTGCGGCTCGGATGTCTCCTACTACTTCGGTAAGGCCTCGGTCGGAACCGAAGACCCGCTCGTACTCGGACATGAGATCTCAGGCGTAATCGCCAGGGTTGGAGAAATCGCTGCCGAAAAAGGTGGTTTCGAGGTCGGTGATCCGGTCGTCGTCAATCCCGTCCAGTCGGACGTTGACTCACCCTGGACCCAGAAGGGTCTCTCCAACGTCGACCTTGGAACAGTCGTTGGTATCTCGGTGGACGGAGGTTTCGCCGAGTACTGCGCNTCGCACTGGTACTGGACCGTCAAGGTACCCCAGGACATGGACCTCGACATCGCCGCCTCGGCCGAGCCGCTGGCCTGCGGTCTTTATGCCGTTAAAAACCTGAATATCGAGGCCGGCCAGTTCGTCACCATCTTCGGACCCGGTCCCATCGGNCTCATGATGGTGCAGATGGCAAAGGTCTACGGCGCCGGCAAGGTGCTGCTGGTAGGCACCCGCGACGAGCGTCTCGCTGTGGGCAAGGAGCTCGGCGNTGACCTCATCGCCAACACCAAGGANCCGNAATCNCCCGACTACGTCGANGATCTCGNCNAGTTCATCNNGGACAACAACGATGGNGNNCTCTCNNACCGGACGATCCTCGCCACCAGCAACCTCGNNGCNATCAANTCAGGCNTCGANACNGCNGGCNNNGCCTCGACGGTGGTCATCTTCGGGCTNCCCGGAGACGACGACGTCCACAGCNTCANCGGAATCGNGTGCATGCTCAAGGACATGACCATCCGCTACTCCTGGCTGGCGCCGGACACCTGGCCCGAAGCCGTCGACCTCCTGCACAGCGGCAAGGTGCGGGTCGAGCCGATCCAGAGCTACAGCTTCGCTCTCGAGGAGCTCGGCGACTCCCTGCGCAAGGTCAAGGACCGCGAGGGCAACGCGATCAAGCCACTGATGAAGAATTAAGGCTCAGCGCCCGGCGGAATTTAAAACGGGGTCTGTCGTCTTCCCGAAGATGGCAGATCCCGTTTTTTATCAGACGAAGAGGTCAGTCCGAATTGTCGTGGCCCCCGAACTGGATGCCCCAGGTCCTCTGGGCCCGGTTCCGGAGGCCTCCCCCGACGATCGAGTACTCGCCCTCGGCGGTATTGTTGCGGCCGCCGGCCACTATGGAGAATTCTGCAACGGCCATATTGCCGCCGCCACCGCCCACAACCGCACCACGGGCAGAGGCCGTGTTGCCCTGGCCGCCGCCAATCATCGTATTCCTGCCGGTGGCGTAGTTGCTCTCCCCGCCGCCGACAAAACTCGCCTGGCCGTAGGAGATATTGTTGAATCCGCCTGCGGTCGACGAGAGCCAGCCCCCCACCGTATTTCGGCCACCCACCACCTGGGCTCCCCAGGTCGAGTAATTATTGCGGGAGCCCACCACGAGGTTGTGCGAGCCAATCCTGTAGTTGTCGTCCTCGGTATCGCCGATTCCATCATCGGAGCGCGTCTCCTGGTAGCCGATGATCAGGTTGCCCAGGCCATTGGTCCGATGGGTGGCAAAGTCCCAGATCTCCGCCGCCTGGTTTCCCCAGGTCGAGCCCATCCCGTTCACGAGCTGAACGTTGACGCCGGAGATACGGATAGCGGTCGCCCGGTTGCCGGTATCATCGACCGGCAGGCTGACCAGGCTCATGTAGCTGAGTATCTCAGCCTGCTCGGCTGTGAGGGCCGGAGCGTCCTGGGCACAGACCACAGGCACGGGCTCCACACCGCCAGTGAAGAGCCAGCTCAGCAGGTGGATCGCATCGCTGACATCGCGGGTACCGTCGCCGTTGGTGTCGCCATTGACACTGGCGACCGGACCTTCATCGCCGCCGGCAAGCGCCACCAGTTGTAGCGCGATAACGCCGAGGAGCGCCGCGTTGAGAAATAACGCGAAGAGGATCATGCGTTTCATAGGATTACTCCTTTTGTCTGTTTTTTTCGATAAGAGGACCCAAGCGGTTCGGGAAGAAGCTCGACAAGCCTCCTCTCCCCACCTCACCTCTACCATGCGCTTCAATTGTACCCCTTCATCCCAACGCCCGGCTCCACCATTTCAGTTCGCGCCGAGCAGCCGCACGGAGCGCATAAGGAAAAGAGGCACCGCCCGGGGTACCATGCCCACCGCGAGAGAAAATGATGAAACTCCCCACGAGCGAAACACCATCGTGACAGTCCCGGAGCTCAAAGAACCCATCCTTGCCGACGTAGAGAGCGCCCGCGACAGGATACGTCCCTGGCTGCCTCCCACAGCGCTGAGGTCCTATCCCGCGCTGTCCGCCCTTGCCGGAACGGAGCTCTTCGTCAAGCACGAGAACCACCAGCCCATCGGCGCCTTCAAGATCCGCGGGGGCATCAACATGCTCAGCCGCCTCAGCGACGAGGAAAGGGGGCGGGGAGTCATCTCCGCCTCCACCGGCAACCATGGACAGTCCATAGCCTACGCGGCGAAGCTCTTCGGAGCGCGAGCCATCATCACCGTACCCGAAGGCGCCAATCCCGCCAAGGTCGACTCCATGCTGGCGCTCGGGGCCGAGGTCGTCTTCCATGGGAAGGATTTTGACGAGGCCCGCGAGGAGGTTGAGCGGCGCGCCACCGCCGAGGGCCTGCGCTACATCCATTCGGCGAACGAGCCCCTGCTGATCGCGGGGGTGGGCACCTGCGCCCTCGAGATCATCGAGGAGGAGCCCGACCTCGATGCGCTGATCGTTCCGATTGGAGGAGGAACCGGGGCGGCTGGAGCCGGGCTCGTCATAGAGGGCCTGAGCCCGCGGACGAAGCTCATCGGGGTGCAAGCCGAGGAGGCACCGGCCGCCCGGCTCTCCTGGAAGAAGGGCACCCTNGTCGAGGCGCCGATGACGACAAAGGCCGAAGGCCTCGCGACGCGCTGCGCCTTCGAGCTGACCCAGGGGCTGCTTCGAAAACACCTCGATGACTTCGTGCTCGTCAGCGAGGAAGAGATGAGCCGCGCGGTCCGGATGCTGCTCGAAAAAACCCGCAATCTCGCCGAGCCATCGGGCGCCGCGTCGCTCGCTGCGGCGCTGAAGCTTACCGACAGCCTCGCCGGAAAGAAGACGGGCGTGATCCTCAGTGGCGGGAACATCTCCCCGGGCCAACTGATGAACCTACTGGCCTCTGCATGAGAAGCCTGGCCCTGGCACCAGGGTCACCGGCCAGGAACGGGCGGGAGGCTGCCTGCCGGGATCAGTTGCGGCCGCCGCGACCCCTGCCGCCGAAGCCGCCGAAGCCGCCGAAGCGTCCACGGTCATCACCTCTCTCTCGACCCTCGTCGTCATCGTCGTTGGTCTCGGGTTCGCCGGTGAAGCCGAACTCCTCCATGGCGGTCTCGATCTCGAGTTGCTGGATCGAGCACTGCTGGCCGGAGTTCAGGGAGATGAAGAGATAGCCCGTTTGCTCCGGGTTCGCTTCCCCATAGTACCGGGTATAGATGCTGTTGGCCTTCCACTTGACCGGCTTGCCATTGACGGAAAAGGTCAGGCTTTTTCCCACGCGCTCCACCCTGATACGCTGCCAGCCTTCCTTCAATTCGATCTGGAGACGCTTGGAGCGCAGGTCTTCAGACGTGACCCCCATAGTCCTGCCTCCGTAGACGTGGACCGTAGCGGAAAAATCACCCCGCAACAGCCTCTTGGAAGCCANCAAAGCGTAACCGGAGATGCCGGTGGTGTTCTTGACGGCGAGAGCTTCACCGCGCCTGGCGAGAGTCATCTTTTCGAGCGGGTGGGGCCTCCAGCGCTCGCGCTGGTAACAAAGCACCTGGAGCTCCGACAGCTTGATTCCCCGGGAGAAGCCGATCTCCTTCTCGATCTCCGCGAGCCTCTTCTCGATTCGAACCTGGCTCAGACCTTCGAGACCGGCGAGAACCTTGCGGTACCAGTGGGCGGCCCTCATCAGGCAGCTGATCCGGAGAACATCCTTATTGCCCTGCGCCAGTTCCCACCATCCATCGGCAATACCCTGCAGCTCCAGGGCGACACCAGACGCCTTGAATTCTTCATCGGCCAGCTTCTTCAGGTCTCCATCGGGTCCCTTCGAGAGCAGCGGCATGCCCGTTTTCCAATCCCGCTTGTAGAGACTGATAAACTCTCCCACGGTCCCGTTGGCCTCGAGGTTGGCGGGATCGCCGACAAGCTTCTCCAGGGATGGCTTCACCTCTTCGAAACGCTTCTCGAGAAGATTGATGTACTTCGCCTTGTCCTTGGCGATACCCGCCAGGAGCTTATCCCTCGATGCCCTCTTTCGCGCCAGCCCCGCGAAACGCTCGGCGGTCGAATAGTCATCCATCGCCAACGCCATGTCGACCAGGGTCATCCACTCATCGAAGATCGTCTCTTCAGTGATGAGCGACTTCGTCCTGGGAAAGACCGACAGCAGGCCCTCCTTGACCGTCACCGAGTCGATCAGGTAGCCATCCTCCATCAATTGGAAGGCCTCCAGGGAGTTGTTCAGATCGGCGCTGCGGGCCGAGAAATTGATCGCCTCACTGAGGAGAACGTACCTCGCGACCATGTCGGCCTTTTCCCTCTTCGCCTTGGCAAGGAGCACCTTGCCGAGGTCACGCCGCGCAACGGTTGTTCTCTTCGAGTACTCGGACTTGAAGAGCTGTTTGATGAGCTTCGCCTTCTCTTCCTGCTCGAGCGGAGGAGGCACGGGCAGCTTCCCTTCCTGCGCGCGCAACGGGAGAGTCAAAGCGCAACCCACCAGGCAACTGAGGACCAATGCTATGCAGTACTTCAAGGAAAACCTCCTGTGACGTAAATATCCGGAACTACCTTGATGGGACCAAACCCCCGTCCTCAGCACAAGGTAATTAAAAAAACCAGGGGCCGGTAAAAAGAGGCCGCGAACACCGGGGTGCCAGAGAAAAAACAGTTGGAGGTGCCTGTCGGGATCAGTCGCGACTACCACGGCCCCTGCTGGAGCGTCCACGACCATCATCCCCTCGTCCTCGACCCTCGCCGCCCTCGTCGTCGTTGCTCCCGGGTCCGCCGGCAGTGATACCAAACTCCTTCGTGGCGGTCTCGAGCTCGAGCTGCTGGATCGAACACTGCTGACCGGAGGTCAGGGAGATAAAGAGATAGCCCGTCTGCTCCGGCTTCGGCGGCGGATAATACTGGGTATAGATGCTGTTGGCCTTCCACCTGACCGGCTTGCCGTTGACGGAAAAGGTCAGGCTCTCGCCCACGCGCTCCACCCTGATACGCTGCCAGCCTTCCTTCAATTCGATCTCGAGACGCTTGGAGCGCAGACCATCATCGTCCCTGTCGTCAGCCGTGATCCCCATAGTCCGGCCTCCGTAGACATGGACCGTGGCAGAGAAATCACCCCGCACCAGCCTCTTGGAAGCCAGCAAAGCGTAACTGGAGATGCCGGTGGTGTTCTTGACGATGAGAGCTTCGCTGCGCCTGGCGAGAGTCATCTTTTCGATCNGGTGGGGTTTCCAGCGCCTGCTCTGGTAACAAAACACCTGCAGATCGGAGAGCTTGACTCCCCGCGAGAGGCTGATCTCCTTCTCGATCTCCGCGAGCCTCTTCTCGATTCGAACCTGGCTCAGACCTTCGAGACCGACGAGAACTTTGCGGTACCAGTGGGCGGCCCTCATCAGGCAGCTCTTGCGGAGGAGAGTCTTGTTGCTCTGCGCCATCTCCCACCATCCATCGGCGATACCCTGCAGCTCCAGGGCGACGCCAGACGCCTTGAATTCTTCATCGGCCAGCTTCTTCAGATCTCCATCGGGACCCTTCGAGAGCAGCGGTATGCCCGTTTTCCAGTCCCGCTTGTAGAGACTGAAGAATTCCCCCANGATCCCGTTGGCCTCGANATTGGCGGGATNACCGNNGAGCNTCTCCAGGGATGGCTTCACCTCTTCGAANCGNTTCTCGAGCAGGTTGATGTACTTCGCCTTGTCCCTGGCTATACCAGCCAGGAGCTTGTCCCTCGCTGCCCTCTTTCGCGCCAGCCCCGCGAAACGCTCGGCGGTCGAATAGTCATCCATTCTCACCTCCATGTCGACCAGAGCCATCCATTCGTTGAAGATCGTCTCTTCAGTGATGAGCGACTTCGTCCTGGGAAAGGCCGACAGCAGGTCCTCCTTGACCTTCACCGAGTCGATCAGGTAGCCATTCTCCATCAGCTTGAAGGCCTCCATGGAGTTCTTCAAATCGGCGCTGCGGGCCGAAAGATTGATCGCCTCACTGAGGAGGACGTACCTCGCGACCATATCGGCCTTTTCCCTCTTCGCCTTGGAGAGGAGCACCTTGCCAAGGTCACGCCGCGCAACCGTCGTTTTCTTCGAGTACTCGGACTTGAAGAGCTGCTTGACGAGCTTCGCCTTCTCTTCCTGCTCCAGCGGAGGAGGCACGGGCAGCTTCCCCTCCTGTGCACGCAACGGGAGAATCAAAGCGCAACCCACCAGCCAGCTGAGGACCAGTGCTATGCAATGCTTCAAGGAAAACCTCCTGTGACGTAGACACCCGGAACTCTTCGGATGAAATCCGAACCCCTGCCTGTGACACAAAGTATATAAAAACCGGGGGACCGGGGGAAAAAGACCTATCGACAACGCAGGTTAGCGTCATCTTGCACCCTGGGCCAGAATGCTGCAAGCAGAAGACAATTAACGACAACCCGAAGAACTCTCAACGCCTGCAGGAGCTCAGGCAACCCTCGATGCGTACGCATTCGACTCCCAGGGCCGGGGCCGGGCCCTGCTGGAACATGAAAGAGAGCAGGAGGACCGCATCCGCCAGGTTGACGGCGGAATCGCCATTTGAGTCGAGGAGGGCCAGGTTGCCGCCCTCCGCGAGTCCTTTACCCTCACAGGGCAGTTCGCCGGGGACCCCCAGGTAGAGCTGGCGAAGCAGGCGAACGGCATCCGAAACGTCGAGAACGCCATCCTCGTTGGCATCTCCGGGTAGCCGCAGACCGCGAGGGGCTCCCCCATTCTCGGCGTAGCCCGGTGTGCCGAGCTCAACGCTGCCGGGGCGCCAGCTGTCGGGATCGCTCCAGGTATTCACCGGCGCGAAGAAATCGTTGATCACCAGGGTGAAACCGGCTCCATCCGCTTCCGGATACCAATCGGCGTATTCCAGCTCGAGGATCGTCTCGGCGAAAGCCCCCTCGATCGCCACACTCTCTCCCCCGTTGCTCAACTGGCCGGAGAATTCACCGGCCACCAGAACCCCATCGGTCTCGTAGCGTGATGCGAAGGCATCGAGTTTCTTGACCACGAGGACATGCTCGCCGGGGGCGAGGTCGTCGATTCCCGCCCCTGAAAAATCGAACTGCACTCCGCCACGGATGGAAATCCCGGCGAGGTCGAGAACCCGGTCGCCTGTATTCATCAGCTCGATAAACTCGTAGTCCTCCGTGGCGAAACCCGCGCCGGGCGCCACGTCGGGGGGATGGTACATGAGCTCGGTGATGCGCAGGGGGAAGCTCCCCTCGACCACGAAGAGCGCCTCGCTCAGGGCGCTCCACTCGCCGTCCTCCCGGGTACGGGCCTTGAGCAGGAGCGTCTCATCGAGGACGAAAGGCTCGGTATAGTCGAGGGCTCCATCTTCGGCGGGATCGGAACCGTCCACCGTATAGAAGACGCTGCCCTCGGGCAATCCGATCTCGATGGTTCTCTCCACGAGCGCCGCCCGAATCAGGAAATCGCTGCTGGTCGTGCTGAAGTTGAGACCGTGAATCGCCAGGATGTTCGACCCGATCCGCAGATGCTCCTCGAAGCCCGGCAGCTCAAAAACCGCGGGGTTGCCCGGATCCGCCTCGTTGGAGCCATTGGCCCGTGAGTTCCACTCCAGGCCGCCGACGTCCGGGGCGTTGTCCGCCGCCAGGCGCTCCCCGTTGATATAGGCGACGAAGCCGTCATCGTAGTCGAGCATGAGGGTGAGGTTGGTCATCGCCCTGAGCGCCGCCCCATCGGCGATGGTGAATGGAATGCGGACAAAGATGGAGGTATTGCCGGGATCTCCGGTCATCTCGGCGCCGACATCGAGGTCGATCGCATCCTCGTAGCCGCTGGAATTCTCATAGCCGATTCCCCCGGAGGCGCCGCGCCAGCTCTCGCCGTGAGCGCCTTCCTCGTACGCCGGCAGCAGCCACTCATCGCCTAGCTCTCCATCCCGGGGAACGTAGACGCTCCGGGGAGCCTCCGTCCCGATCACGGGCAGCTCTACGAATCTCTCCAGCCCGGCAACCCCCATTGACAGCTCAGCGCCAGGGGGAACCGTTCCGCCGTGAAGCGCGCGGCCATCGACGAGGAAGGCCGGGGCGGGAACGTCGGGATACCAGCCGGTGCCGCGAATCTGGTTGATGACGATGTTCGTCCGCCTCGGAATGAAATCAGTGCGCAGCCTGGCACGCTCCGACTCCCATTGGTTGTCGCGTGTCCAGACGGTTCCTCCCCACCTCCAGCGGGCGGTCTCCGCCACGAGGGAGGTCTGGATCTGCGCGGCCCGCAGGTCGAAGAGCTCCTGCACCCGCCCGGGGGTGAGCACTCCCCCGTTGTAGAGGTGCTTGTGGATCCGGTCCGCCAGCAGCCGGCGAAACTGCGCGTGGCGCAGGCTGTCGCGAAAGAGGTTACCCGGGCCGGGCTGGTTGAGGTTGGCGTCGGTCGTGTGGCGGAAGGTGATATCCGCATCCCAATTGAAGAAGCGGTAGCCGCCGCGCCCGGGCGTGCTCGGCCCCGCGGCCATCCAATTGTGGTTCCAGCTCCAGTCCCAATCATTGCCGGTGTAGAAATTCAGCACCATGTAATCGGCCAGGCAGGTGAAGTCGATCCAGTTGCGGGCGGTCTCGTAATTATTGAGAATCCCGCGAAGCTGGCCCCAGGCCGGCGAGGCCGGACCNATGGTGCGCCCGGAGTTGACCGACTCGTAGGCCTCCTTCTCTCCCCCGAGATACGAGGCTATGAAGGTCCGTGTCGGCCGCTCCAGCAGATGGTAGTGCCCCCAGTAGGTGCCGTTGATGTAGACGTGCACGAAGCGGCCGTGCAGGGACAACTGCCCCATCTCGAAGAGGGCATCGTGATGCCAGCGGTTGCGAAGGTAGAGGGCATCGGAGGGCCGCTGCGCCCCGGCGCCAAGATAGAAGACCGAGTCATGGGAGCCGCCGCGCAGGTCAAGCTGGTCGAACGATTCGGCGGCGCCCTCGCCGTAGCGCGTCCCCTCGAAGACCGGGTACTTGAGCTTCGAGTAGCCGTACTCGGCGCGGAAATAGAGCCGCATCGTGTTCTTGGGGAAGTTCACGCTGTGGCCGCCCACTCTCTTCACCCCGGCATCGACCTGGAATCCATCCCCCCCGCCGTATTCGAGCATCTCGATGGATGCCTTCACCGGGGAGCTGAAGTTGATTCCCAACGGAGTCACGATCGAGATGGAGGGAATCTCGCTGAGCGCCTGCTCGAGGAGCGGCCCGTAGGTCCGGTGCGAGGTAATGTCGCGGAGCATCACCGACTGGCTGACGACATCGGCCGGGAAGATGTAGGTCTGGGTGTCGATATTGCTCGGCTCGAGGCCNTCGAGGAAGGCCGCCGCCCTCAGGGTCGTGGTTCCGTTGACACTGAGCGGCCCGGTGTAAATGGTACCCCGGGTCGCTGTGGGTTCGCTGCCGTCGAGGGTGTAGCGAATCGTCGCATCCTCGGTGGCGCAGGTGATCTCGACATCGAAGCCCTGCTCGTAGACGCCGCGATCGACGCTGAAGCGGGTGTCTGCGACAAACCCCGCCGAGCCGCCGGCATCATTGGGAGAGCCCGGGGTCGGATTCTCGAAATAGCGGTCGGCGAATTCCGCCACGCCCACCAGCTCGGGCAGGAGAAGAAAATCCTCGCTCTCGATGTCGTCGTTGAGCCCGTGGAAGGCGAGGATATTCCTTCCATCGTGAAGCAGGTCCATCCTGTCGGTGATATCGATATTCTCCTGCCGCAGCGCCGCGGCCGCCGGACGATCCTCGAGAGCGGAGGCATCGTAGCCTGCATCCTCCGGCGCGTTGCGCCGGACGAGCTCCTCTCCGTTGAGGTAGGCGATGAATCCATCGTCGTACCTTACCCGCAGGCGCAGCGAATCGATCTCCAGCGGCAGAGATGCCTCGAACGGAATCCGCAGGTAGACCGAGGAGTTGACGCCGCGCAGGGCATCCTCGACATCCGTCTCGACGAAGGACGAGAGACCGCCGAGCTCCATGGGATGAACGCCCTCGCTCAGGGCCCGGATGTGGCCCGGACCCAGGGCCTCGCTCCAGACGGCGACATCATCGATGAAACCATCGAAATAATCCCCCGCCGCATCGTTGGAGAAGCCGATGTTGATGTGCCGCTGCCAGTCGAAATCCGAGGACGACTTGGAGCCGCGCCGCACCAGCGCTCCATCGACGTAGATCCTCTGTCCCCCCTCGCCGACGACATGGGCGGCATGGTGCCACTGCCCATCGGCGAAGTTCCTGCCCGAGGAGGCGATGATCTGGTTGTTCCATACCCGCGTGGCGATATTCCCCCCGTTGAGGTAGATGTGCCGGTCATGCCCGCCCGCGCCGAGGTCTCCATCGACGACGCAGAAAAGTCCCCGGCCGCTCGATTCCGCCCTGAACCAGAAAGAGGCCGTATAGGCCGTCTCGGATACGTCGATCGCGACGCTGACGTAGTCATTCGAGCCATCGAAGCTGAGCGACTGGCCGCCGCCGATCTGCTCAGGGACCTGGTCGCTGAAATCCGCGCCATGGAGAACGCCCCCATGGCCCAGGCCGGANGAATCGTTCACGTTCCCATCGAAGCTCCAATAGCCGATGGGAGGCTCTATCGGCGGCCCGCCGCCGGATGGATAGCCGATTCCCGTTTCGACCGGAATCCAGCCGGCTATCTCGTTGTCGACGAAGGTGTCGAGGCTNCCGTTCCAGACGAGACCTAAGAACCCGTCAGAGGGGACCTGCATCCTCGCCTGCGCGCCTGCGCGCACCAGCCGGTCACCGACCTGGCTCTCGCCGCGACCGAATGAGAAGCCGCCCTGCTGCTGGGGAAAGGCCGGGGCGAACTCGGTAGCAGGAACTCCAGCCGGGCTGACCAGGGCGAGGTACTCTCCATCGCCGTCGAGACTGAAATTCGTATGAAGCTCCCCTCCGGCAGCCCGCCTGTCCTTGCCGGAAGCGAATACGACCAGGTAGCTTCCCGCGCCCAGATCCATCGCCGGCAGGGGCCACTTGAAGAGGTCTTCTGAGTCATCGCTCAGGTACCAGCCATCGAGCGAAGCAGCCTCACTGCCGCTATTGTAGAGCTCGATCCAGTCGGAGCTGTCGCCGTCCGAGTCGGAGAGCCCACCATCGTTCACGGCCAGGAATTCNCTGATCACGATGTCCTGCTGCGCGCGCAGGCTTCCCGCTGCCAGGGCGCTGAAGAGAAACAGGATTCCATAGAGAGCTNTACGCATTTAAATCGCTTCCGGGAACGAAGCCGAGTCTTGAACAAAACCCCCCCGAGTACAGAGATCTATGATACGCATAGTTCACGCAACAGCGAAGCTCCTTGTGGAGGTCGCCGGGAAACGAGCCTCCGGAACAGGTCGCCGATTCCTCCCCGGAATCAGGAGCCGGTAGAGGAATGCCATAGGAGCAATTCCAGCGGCAGGGAGATGGAGCTGACGCGGACCTCGTCGATAAAAGCGCGCGCGTCGAGATCGATTTTTCCGGCGTGAAAGCCGCGACCGACCGTCCAGGTGCCGACATGGTTGATGAGGGATCCTGAAAACTCCGTCGAGCCCTGCAGATGGCAGCGATTGCCCTCGACCAGGTAGAGCCGCATTCTCGATCCGTCGCTCATGGCGGCAACGTGGTACCACCTGCCTGTTTCAACCGGATCCCGGGTGACGAGAGTGCGCGTCTTGCCGCCTGAGTCGATGGCGACGATCGCGATGCGATTGTCCTTCTGAAGCCCGAGCTGCAGCGGCGCGTTNGCCGCCTCCGTCGGCCTGCCGTCCTCACCGACGATCGTCTGCCTGCGCCCGAGCTCGACCGGCCGGATCGACGCCTCCACCGTCCACTGGGTAAAGGGGAAGGTATTGATGACGTTCATGTGCGTACGGGAGCGACCGTAGTCGGTGTAGAGGTCACGCGTCGCCCCCTTTCCGGCGATGGAATCATCCAACGCCCCGCGGTTCTCGAGCCCGAGCCGGGGAACGGTTGCGGCCGGCACCTCGGCTCCACCGCGNGGCGCGTTGCCGGCGGCGTAGGCGTAGAGATGGTTTCGCTGGCCGGAAACATCCCGCACCGCTATGGAATCGCGCTTCTTGCGGTCGTGCGGCACCAGCTTGCCCGCCGCGGTGTCCTCGAAGCGCCAGTAGGCGACGGTGTAGGCCCGCGAGCGCGCGGCATCGCTCAGCTCCCGAAGCGGAGCGTAGAGCGCCTGGTGCGCTTTCGCGAGCTTCCCCGCGTCGAACTTGAGCACCTCGCGGTCGTAGGTCATCAGGCCGTTGACCTCGACCTCGACATCGGTGGTCTGGGTGTAGATCGCGGCGCTGAGACACGACTCGACCATCGGGCGCAGCCNCNNGATGAGACCGAGGTAGGCCTTCTGCAGGTCGGCGCGGTTCTTGAAGCTTCGATAGCCCCAATTCTTCTCGTTCTGCCAGGTGTGTCCCTTGAGCGGCAGACCGAGTCCACCGTACTCGCCGAGCACCGCTGCGCGCGCGCTCTCCGCCGGGGGCCTCCGCGGCCCCGGATACTCGTGGATATCATGAATGTGGCCGACACC
>NZOA01000033.1 GCA_002695115.1 Planctomycetota bacterium | reverse complement strand
TCGAGGATGGAGTCGACATACTCGACATCCTCCCTGGTGGGGTTGGTGTCGTCAAAGCGCATGTGGCAGACACCCCCCTCGTACTCCGAGGCGAGCCCGAAATTCAGGCAGATGGCCTTACAGTGTCCGAGGTGGAGCAGCCCGTTCGGTTCCGGGGGGAAACGGGTGACCACCCGCCCATCGTTCTTTCCGGCGGCTACATCATCGGCAACCCGCTGGCGGATGAAATCGAGCGGGGGTGTGTTTTCTTCTGGGGTATCGTTCACGGTCTTTTTCTTTTCTTCCCGGGACCTGGGTCAAGCCCATAGATACCCTCACTCGATCGCCTTGTCGACCCATTCCTGCAGCTTCCCGAGACGCCGCAGGCAGGTCTCCATGCCGAGGATCGCCATCACCTCGAACAACCCGGGAGTCGCGCTGCGGCCGGTGAGCACCGCGCGAACCGGCTGCGCCAGGTCTCCAAGCCCCGCCTCCTCGGCCTCGAGGAAGCCCTTGACGTGCTCCTCTAAAGCTTCGTGATCGCCCAGCCCCCAGCCATCGGGGAACTTCCCGGCGAGACTTTCACAGTAGCGCTCCACCAGCGGCACGGAATCTTTTTTCTTTCTGAGGGCCTTGCGCGCGCCCTTGTCCGGCTCCGCGGGATCTTCGAAGTAATACCCTATCCTCTCCGGCAGCTCCTCGAGGCGGCTGATACGTTCCTGCTCCAGGGCGATAATGGCCTCGAAGCGCTCCCTCCCGCCGCCGCCGCTGACCACCTCTTCGAGGTCAAGCTGGACCTGCTCGGAGCGAAGCAGGAAAGGCAGGGACATCTCAACCAGCTCCTCCAGGGGACGCTGGCGCATGTAGTGGCCGCCGAGATGGTCGAGTTTTTTCAGGTCGTAGACCGCGCCNGAGCTCGANACNCCATCGAGCGANAANTTNTCCACCAGGTCCNNGAGGGAGAAGATCTCCTCCTTGTCGTCGTAGGACCAGCCCATGCGNGCGAGAAAATTGATCATCGCCTCGGGCAGGTAGCCCTTCTCCTCGTACTCCGTAACCGACACGGCGCCGTGGCGCTTGGAGAGCTTACCGCCGCCGGGCGCGAGGATCAGCGAAATGTGGGCGTAGCGCGGGATGGAAAAGCCGAGAGCCTCAAAGAGCAGGACCTGTTTCGAGGTATTGGAGAGGTGGTCCTCACCCCGCATGACGTGGGTGATTTCCATGCCGTTATCGTCACCCACCACCGCCAGGTTGTAGACCGCGCTTCCATCGGAACGGGCGATCACGAAATCCTCGATATCACTGTTTCGGACCCTGACCTCACCACGAACCATATCGTCGATCACGGTCTCGCCTTCAGGCACCCTGAAACGGACCGTCGCCTTCTCACCGCGCTCGAGGCGAGAGCTCACCTCCGCGGGATCGAGCTCAACCCTGACCTCCGCGGTAAAGCTTGCCGCATCGCGATGNTTCTCCCTGAGCTCGGCCAGNTCCTCGGAGGTCNNGAAGCAATGGTAGGCGCNGCCGCCCGAGAGCAGCNGCTCGACCAGNTCCCTGTGCAGCCCATCGCGCTCGGACTGGAAGTAGGGACCGTAATCACCGCCGACCTCGGGTCCCTCGTCCCAGTCGAGGCCCAGGAAGCGCATCCCGTCAAGGANCGCCGCGGTAGCCTCCGGGGTCGATCTCTCACGGTCGGTATCCTCGACACGCAGCACGAAGGTGCCGCCGTTCTGCCGGGCGTAGAGATAGTTGAAGAGCGCGGTCCTGGCGCCACCGATATGGAGGTAGCCCGTTGGCGAAGGGGCGAATCGAACGCGGACCGCGCCGCTGCCTGCTTCCGGGTTGTTGGCTTCCTCGCTCATGTCGCGAAAAATATCCTTCCCCAGCGGTTCACGCAAGGGTAAAGAAACCCGCCGCGCNCGCGNCGAGGNGCCNTCCTCCCCCTTCCCCGCAAGGCNGGGATGAGGTAATAATTGGTCTTCGAGAAAGAAACCTTCCCCCGTTTGGAGTAGAGCTTTGCCCTCAAGCAGCCCAATCGCCCTCGTCACCGGAGCATCGCGCGGCATAGGACGAGCCATCGCGGTAGAGCTGGCCTCGGCCGGCTACGATATCGTGGTCAACTACGTATCGCGCGACGACGNCGCAGAGGAGACAGCGGCGCTGATCACGGAACAGGGCCGGGAGGCGCTTCTTGTGAAGGCCGACATCTCCCGGGCACAAGACCGCGAGAGAATGATCGAAGCGACCAGGNCGCNGTTTGACCGTATCGACACGCTCGTCAACAACGCGGCGCTGGCGCCACGCGAACGCGTCGATCTCCTCGAATCGAGCCAGGAACATTACGACCGGACCCTCGAGGTCAACCTCAAGGGGCCCTTCTTCCTGACCCAGTCGATCGCCCGCTGGATGGTCGAGGAGCGCCGGGCCGAGCCGGACAGGAAACTCTACATCGTGAACATTTCCAGTCTCTCGGAATACACATCGAGCGTCCNGCGCGGCGACTACTGCCTGGCCAAGGCAGGAATGGGCATGCTGACCAGCCTCTTCGCCGACCGCCTGGGAGAGGAGAATATCCCGGTCAACGAGATCCGTCCGGGCATCATAGCTACCGACATGACCGCCGACGCCAGGGACAANTATGACAAGCTCTTCGCCGAGGGCCTGACTCCCTTCAGGCGCTGGGGCCAGCCCGAAGACGTNGCCCGGGCGGTGCGCGCCCTGNTCAGCGGCGCCTTCGANTTCGCCACCGGCNCCGCCATCGATCTCGACGGCGGCTTCCACCTGCGCCGGCTCTGAAAAAGAGNTCCCCGCTCAGGCCCCGGTCAACNCCTTCAGCTCAGCCTNGAGCCCCTCCCTGCCGCCCTCCTCCCAGACGCGGATGAAGTGCGTCCCGACGACCGCGATGTCCGCGTGGCCCCGCAGGCTNTCGACCTGCTCGCGCCGGGANATGCTGAANCCGACNGCTATGGGCATGCCGCAGGTCTCCCGGGCGAGGGAGAGAAAACCNGTCAGCTCCCGCATCTCCANNTCCATCTCCTTNCCGGTGGTCCCGGTCCTCGACGTCGCGTAGAGCAGTCCGCTGCCGGCCTCCGCGATGACCTCGAGCCGCTCCCTGCCCGTATTGGGCGAGACCACGTAGACCGGGTGCAGCCCGGCGCTCCCACAGGCCTCCTTGTACCCCTCGCGAACCATCTCCGGCGGCAGGTCAGGCAGGATGAGGCCGCTGGAGCCGGCGGCGGCGGCGGCGGCGGCGAACCCGGCAACGCCATCGGCCCCGCCGCGACCGCCGCTGGCGGCCTGGCGGTAGGCGAAGGCGATGTTGAAATAGCTCATGAAGAGGAAGGGAAGCTCGAAACGCCCGCTCACCGCCTCCATGAACTCGAAGGCGTCCTGGACACGAACCCCGCCGTCGAGCGCCGCCTGGCAGGCCCGGGTGATCACCGGCCCGTCCGCGGTCGGATCGCTGAAGGGAATCTGGATCTCTATGAAATCCACCCCGCANCCNGCCATCGTCTCGACCAGCTTCATGGACTCCTCCATGGACGGATAGCCCAGGACGATGTGGGTCATCAGACCGACTCGGTCCTCGGAGCGAATCTTCTCGACCGCGGCCTCGATCCTCCCCGCTCCCCGGTTTTCCCGGCCGCTCATTGAATCCTCCCGGCGCCATACTCCCGGCAATATTTCATCCAGGCCTCGTCGCCGACCGCGTCAGCCACGATGAAGATGTCCTTGTCGCCGCGGCCGGAAACGTTCACGACAACGATATTGTCCTCTGGAAGCGACCCGGCGTTCTTCACCACCCAGGCCAGGGCATGGGATGATTCCAGCGCGGCGAGAATCCCCTCCTTGCCGGCGGTGAGCTGGAAGGCCTCGATAACCTCCCGGTCGCTCGCCGGGGAGAACTCGACCCTCCCGATGTCCCTGAGGTAGGCGTGCTGCGGCCCGATCCCGGCGTAATCGAGACCGGCGGAGATGCTGTGGGTCTTCTGAACCTGCCCATCATCGTTCTGCAGGAAGTAGGACTTGTAGCCCTCGATGACTCCCGTCCTGCCTCCCTCGAAGCGGCAGGCATGCTCTCCGGGCTCGAGACTGCGGCCGCCGGCCTCCACGCCGACAAGACGAATCGCCTCGTCATCGAGGAATTCATTCCACAGGCCGAGCGCGTTCGAGCCGCCTCCGACACAGGCGACCAACACATCGGGCAGGCGCCCCTCGGCCTCCATGATCTGGGCCCGTACCTCCCTGCCGATCACGGACTGGAAGTCCCTGACGATCATGGGGTAGGGATGGGGACCGAGCGCCGAACCCAGCAGGTAATAGGTATCGCCGACGTTCCAGGTCCAGTCCTTGAGCGCGGCNTTCACCGCGTCCTTCAGGGTCCGGGTGCCGTCCTCCACCGNCTCGACGGTCGCGCCAAGCTGGCGCATCCAGAAAACGTTGGTGGCCTGCCGCCTGACATCCTCCGCGCCCATATACACCGTGCAGGGAAGNCCGAAACGCGCCGCCACGGTAGCGGTGGCGAGGCCGTGCTGGCCGGCGCCCGTCTCGCAGATAATACGCTTCTTCTTCATGCGGGATGCGAGCACCGCCTGCCCGATGCAGTGGTTGATCTTGTGGGCCCCGGTCGCCCCGAGCCCCTCCTGCTTCAGGTAGATCTTCGCNCCNNCGAGATGCTCGCTCAGGTTGCGGGCGAAATACAGCGGTGTCGGACGTCCCGAATAATTCTTGAGCAGNTCGTCCACCTCGGACACGAAGCTTTCCTCNTCNTTCCAGNGCTGGTAGGCAGCCTCGAGCTCATCGAGGGCCGGAACCAGCATCTCGGGAACGTAGCGCCCGCCGTACTGTCCGTAGAAACCCTGCTCATCCGGCAACGGGACACCGCCGCCGTCTTGCTCCTGGTTTTCATCGACCATATCTGATCCGTACCTTCCATTTGNCCAGCCGGGGGNATTTCCAGTCACCTGCGAAAAACCCGGCCNTGGGCTCAGAGCGAGTTTAATGCAAAGAAGGCCCTGCGAGAAGCCTGAGCACNCCACGATCCNGNGTTGTTCGAATTCTCTACAAACCTCTTGGTTACAGCAGGATGNGCCATTGGNGGTGAGGNTAAATCTGCTCTCTTCTTNCTTGTTAGAGGCCCGCGCGCTCTGGTATTCTCGCCCGTTTNCACNNAAACGACCGCTATTGAACGAGGTAATCCCGTGTTGAAGCTAGCTGTTCTGGGAGGNGATGGAACCGGCCCCGAAGTCGTCGCCGAGGGTCTCAAGGTCCTTGACGCCGTCAGTAAAAAAAACGGCTTTGAGTACAGTACCGAAAATTTCGACTTTGGCGGCGAACGCTACCTGGAGACCGGCGAGGTCCTCCCCGAAGGNGCGGTGGAGACGTTCAGGGGTTTCGACGCGATCTATCTCGGCGCCGTCGGGCATCCGGACGTGGCCCCGGGAATCCTCGAAAAGGGCCTNCTGCTCGAATTGCGTTTCCAGCTCCAGCAGTACATCAACCTGCGGCCGGTCAAGCTCTACGAGGGAGTCGAGTGNCCCCTGAGAGACAAGGGCCCCGAAGACATCGACTTNGTCATCGTNCGGGAAAACACCGAGGACCTCTACGTCGGCTCCGGCGGTTTCGCCCACAAGAACACCGAGATGGAGGTCGCCACCCAGNTCATGATCGCCACGCGGGCGGGAGTCGAGCGCTGCCTGCGCTACGCCTTCGAGNTGACCAGGNAACGTGACCAGGAAAAACGGCTGACCCTCGTCGCCAAGACCAACGTGCTGACCTACGCCCACGACCTCTGGGACCGGGTCTTCAACGAGCTCAAGGAAGAATACAGCGATATTGAAACCGACTACAATCACGTGGATGCCTGCTGCATGTGGATGGTCAAGAATCCCGAGTACTATGACGTCATCGTCNCCCCGAATATGTTCGGCGACATCATCACGGACCTCGGCGCCATGATCCAGGGCGGCATGGGTATCGCCGCCGGCGGCAACATCAATCCCGCGGGAGTCAGCATGTACGAGCCNATCGGCGGCTCGGCCCCGAAGTACACCGGGCAGAACGTCATCAANCCGCTCGCGGCGATCTGCGCTCTCTCGATGCTGCTGAAATACAGCGCCGGCCAGGAAAAATCCGGTGACGAGGTGGAGAGCGCCGTCATGAGCGTGGTAAAGAAGCTCGACAGCCTCTCCGCCGGAAAGATGGGATACTCGACCTCCGAGGTCGGAGACCTGGTGGTCGACGCGCTTGGAGACTGAGGCAGCCGGTAAAACCGGGGAGCTATTAGAGTGAATGTATTTCGCCAGGAAGCGCTGGATGTTCTGAGCCGGCACACCGGCATGGAGCCTTCGGAAATCGACACCGTCCTCAGCCGGCCGCCCAAGCCAGAACTCGGAGATTTCGCCTTCCCCTGCTTCCAGCTCGCCAAGGATCTCAAGAAGGCGCCGCCGCAGATTGCCGAAGAGTTGGCTGAAAAGATCGCGGGCGAGCTCGAGCTGCTCACCGAGGCCCGGGCTCTCGGTCCCTACCTCAACCTCTTCGTCAACCGCCAGGAGTTCTCCAGGAGCGTATTGCACGCCCCCGGCGCCCTCGCTGAGGATATCGGAAAATCCAGCGAGGGTGAGGGCCGGGTCATCGCCATCGACTTCTCCTCTCCCAATATCGCCAAGCCCTTTCACGTCGGGCACCTGCGCTCGACGATCATCGGCAGCACCCTCTATCGCATCTTCGCCAGCCTGGGCTACGAATGCGTGGGGATCAACCACCTTGGCGACTGGGGAACCCAATTCGGCAAGCAGATCGTCGCCCTGAAACACTGGGGCGAAGAAAAAGACCTCGAGGACCTCGATGCCCTCAACGATCTCTACGTCAGGTACCACGAAGAGGAGCGAAAGGACCCGGGACTCGCCGACGAGGCCAGGGACTGGTTTCGCCGCCAGGAGCAGGGTGACGCCGAGGCCATCGCCCTATGGGAGAAAATACGGGAAACCAGCCTGGACTATTTCAAGGTGATCTACGAGCGGCTCTCGATCAGGTTTGACCACTATACGGGAGAATCGTTCTTCAACGACAAGATGGACGCGATCGTGGACAGGGCTGATGAGCTCGGGTTGACCTCGGTTTCCGAGGGCGCCCTGGTGATCGACCTCGAAGAGCATGGCATCGATACCCCCGCGCTGCTGCGCAAGGCCGATGGAGCCACGCTCTACATGACCCGCGACCTGGCTGCCGCCTGCCACCGCCACGAGAGCTATAAATTCGAGAAGCTTCTCTATGTCGTGGGCACCGCGCAATCACTGCACTTCCGTCAGCTCTTCAAGGTGCTCGAGCTGATGGGAGAGGCCTGGGCGGGGGATTGCATGCACGTCAACTTCGGCCTCGTCCAGGGCATGTCGAGTCGCAAGGGAAACGTGATCTACCTCGAGGAGCTCCTCGATGAGGCCAAGCGCAGGGCGCAGGAATACATGAACGCGAACGTCGACAAGCGCCCCGAGCTCGAAGACGAAGAGGCCGTCGCGGAGGCTGTCGGCATCGCCGCCATCTTCTTCAGCGACCTCGGCAAGCAGCGCATCAAGGACTACAACTTCTCCTGGGAGCGGGCCATCTCCTTCGAGGGAGACACCGGCCCCTACCTGATGAACGCGCACGCCCGCATAGCGGGCATCATTCGCAAATGCGGAATCGAGCTCGACCCGGACGCTGACGTCACCCTTCTCCAAGAGCAGTCCGCCCACGACCTGGTCTCGCTCATCTCACGATATACCGACGCGCTCAGGGAGGCCGCGAGAACCTGTGAGCCATCGATCCTGGCTGCCTACCTCCTCGACCTCGCCCGGGCGCTCCACTCGGGCTACAAGGAGCTGCGGGTAAAAGGCGAAGAGAAAAAAATCGCCGCCGCGCGGCTCCTGCTGCTGGCGGTGGTGAAAAACGTACTCGCCAGCGGCATGAAGATCCTCGGGATCAAGCCCCTGGAGAAGATGTAGGGCAAGCGCGCGTCGATTCTTTACTACCTTCGTGCCCGAAGCTACAATCCGGTATTGGCAATAAGCCGGAACCGAAAAAAGAAGAACCCTGGATAAGCCATATGAAAGTCACCGTCGCGAAAGCCCTGGGAACCTGTTTTGGCGTGCAGGATGCCATCGACCTGGCGATGGATGAAGCCTACCGCGACAGGCTCACCATCATCGGCCAGCTGGTGCACAATCCGCAGGTTGTCGAGGACCTGCGCACTCGCGGCGTGAACATCGTCGATCGGCTCGATGACTCGATCTCCACCCCGAATGTCATGATCACCGCCCATGGCGCGCCGGAGTCGATGCATGCGGACGCCCGCGCGATGGGCTACAACGTGATCGATGCCAGCTGTCCCCTGGTCCTGCGTGTCCACAAGGCCATCGCCGGCTTCGTTCGTGAAGGCTTCCACCCTGTCGTCATCGGCCAGGCCTCGCATGTTGAGGTGAAGGGTATCGTCGGCGATCTCGATGACTATACCGTTATCGCCACCTCGGATGAGATCGAGAAGCTGGCGACCCGTAAGAAGATCGGCATCGTCTCGCAGACCACCCAGCAGATCAAACACATCAGTGACCTCATCGACAAGATCCGGGTGATGTATCCCGAGATGGAGATCAAGTTCCAGGATACGGTCTGCCAGCCGACCAAGGATCGCCAGGTCGCCGCGCGCGAGCTGACCAGCGAGGCTGACGTGATGATCGTCATCGGCGGCTACAACTCATCGAATACCAAGAAGCTCAAGATGGTCTGCGACGAGTCCGGCGTGGAGGCGTATCACATCGAGCGGGCCAGCCAGCTGGTCCCCGGGATGTTCGAAGGCAAGGAGCATGCGGGGATCACCGCGGGCACCTCGACTCCCCGGGAGGTTATCGAAGCGGTCTATCTCGCCATCCTGAGCATGCCCGGTATCATCGTCTCGGAAGCATCCGGGATGCCGCCGAAGGAAAAGTACCTTCATTAAAATAAGGAGCGTCCCCGATGCGGAAGCTCCCTGCGATCGAATCCGATTACCTCCTGGAGTTTGAAGAGCTCCCCGGCTACGACGAAGGCCGCGTGCTCTGGGAGGAAGCCTTCGGCCGCTCCATGCCGCTGCGTATCGAGGTCGGGGTCGGCAATTCACCGTTTCTCATAGAGGTCGCCTCCAGGGAGCCCGGCTACAACTACCTCGGACTCGAGTACTCCCACAAGCGCGTGCGCAAGTTCCTCCTCAAGGTCCGCAAGGCAGGCCTCGACAACATCCGCATGCTGCACCTGAACTCCGACAGGCTCTTTGGAGATTACATCCCCCCCGGCAGCGTAGATCACCTCTTTGTCAACTTCCCCGATCCGTGGCCGAAGCGTCGCCACGAAAAAAAACGCTTCATCGCCACCGAGCGCCTGCGCCTTGCCACGAAGCTGCTTCGCCCGGGTGGCGGCTTCTCGCTGCGCACCGATGCGAAGGACTACGCGCTCGAAGCGCTCGAGGCCCTCGAGGCGAACGAAGCTCTCGAAAACCTGTCCACCCCCGGCAGCTGGGCTTCCGAGCCGCTCTATCCCTTCGAGACCCCCTACGAGACCCGGTTCAAAGCGCAGGGGCTGCGGATATACTATTTCGAATACCGCAGACGACAGGAACCATCGTGAGCCCGGGCGCCCGCGCCGAAGCGTAACCGCAACACGAGATACCATGGCATCCGCAACGAAACGAAAACCCAGCCTGAAGGACAAGGTGTCGCGCCTTCCCACCTCGCCGGGCGTCTACATCATGAAGGACTCCCGCAGCCGGATCCTCTACATTGGCAAGGCGGTCAACCTGCGCAGCCGGGTGCGCTCCTACTTCGGAAAATCAAATGATGGGCGACTCTTCATCCGTCTGCTCATGGAGCGCATTGACGACCTTGACTGCATCCTGACCGAGACCGAGGACGAGGCGCTGATCCTCGAAAACAACCTCATCAAGAAGCACCGGCCACTCTATAACGTCAGGCTCAAGGACGACAAGACCTATGTCAGCATCAAGGTAACCCTCAGCGAGGAGTGGCCCAGGGTGATGGTGACCAGGCGCTATAAGGCGGGAGAGGATCTCTATTTCGGGCCCTACGGATCCTCCACGGCGGTCAGGGAGATGCTCCGCGTCATCAAGACCGTCTTCCCGCTGAGGACCTGCACCAACGGCTTTTTCCGCAACCGCACCCGTGCCTGCCTCGAGTACGAGATCGGCCGCTGCACCGCACCCTGCGTGGACCTGATCTCGAAGAAAGACTACATGGAGGACGTCTCCCAGGTCGTGATGCTGCTCAAGGGCAAGAGCAGGGAACTCGAGCGCATCATCGAGAAAAGGATGAAGGCGGCCTCCGGAAACCGCCTCTACGAGCTGGCCGCCCGCTACAGAGACCAGCTCGCCGCCATAGGCAAGGTCTTCGAAACCCAGAAGGTCGAAGAGTTCCGGCTCGGAGATATCGATGCCTTCTCCATCATCCGCGAAGGAAACTTCGTGGCGATCCAGGAGGTCCTGGTTCGAGAGGGAAAGATCATCAGCTCGAGAACCCACAGCTTCCGAACCGAGCTGCGCAGGGCGGAGGTGCTCTCGAGCTTCCTCACCCAATGCTACCTCACCGACCGCTACATTCCACCCGAGGTTCTCTGTGACTCGGACTTCCGCGATCGCGATCTCCTCGAGTCCTGGCTCAGCGAAAAACGCGGCCGCCGGTCGCGGATCACCCTGCCCCAGAGGGGAGACAAGGCGGCCATCATCCGCCTTGCCAATCGCAACGCCCACAACAGCTTCCGCATCGAACGTGACGAACAGGAACGGATGGAGACTCTGCTGGAATCCATCGAAAAGCACCTGGAGCTGCCAAACCCTCCGCGAAGGATCGAGTGTTACGACATCTCCAATTTCCAGGGTTCGCTGGCAGTGGGCTCGATGGTCTCCTTCGAGGATGGGAAGCCGGTGCGAGACCGCTACAGGAAGTACAGGATCCAGACCGTCGTCGGTGCCGATGACTTCCGCTGCATGAAGGAGGTTCTCGAGAGACGGCTCGAGCGGGGCATCAAGGATGGTGACCTGCCCGACCTGGTCCTCGTTGACGGAGGCAAGGGGCAGCTCTCCAGCGCGATGAAAGCGCTCAAGAAGATCGGGCTCTCCAGCCTGCCGGTGGCGGCCCTGGCCAAGGAACGCCGGCGCAGACAAACCACCGAGCGCATTTTCCTCCCAGGCAGAAAGAATCCCATCGCCCTGGCCCAGGATACGCCCGAATCCCTCTACCTGCAGCGCATCAGGGATGAGGCGCACCGCTTCGCGATCCGCTACCACCGCGAGCTGCGCAGGCGGGATGCGATGAAGACCGGACTCGAGGATATCCCGGGAATCGGCAAGAAACGCCAGCAGGCCCTGCTCGACAGGTTCCGCACCCTCGAAAAAATTCGCGGCGCCAGCACGGAAGAGCTCAGTGAGGTCATCGGGGATAAACTCGCACTCGACCTGCAGAGCACTCTCAAACAGCGACCCACACGGAAAAAATGACCTCACGACCTCAACCGAATCCTTAAAGTATGTTTTTTTAAACACTTAGGGGTTTCGGATGGACTCTCGCCGGTTGGCGCATCCACTCAGAGGGTGATAAACTTCTCCGTCAGGGCGGTTTTAGTGAAATCAAGGGGCAGCGGTCGTACCAGCACCCGGGGCGGGATCAAGTACGACTGGCAAAACCGCCATCAAGCGGAAAATCGAAAGGAAACTCCATGAGTTCATTCAACCGGGCTCCCAAACCCAGGATCGGTGAGATCCTGATCGATATGGGGCTGGTTACGGAGGAGCAGGTACAGCAGGCCCTCGGAGTCCAGGAGACGACCAAGGACACCCTCGGCTCGATCATGATCGACATGGGCTGCCTGAGCGACAGCGACGTCACCAGGACCCTGGTGATGGAGTACCAGTTGCCCTACATCATCCTCGAGAACTACGAACTCGATGAAGAGCTCGTGAAGCTGCTCTCAGCCGATTTCCTCCATACCAACAAGATCCTGCCGTTCGACAGGATTGGCGATACCCTCCTGTGCGCCGTAACCGAGGTGCCGCGCGAAGAGATCCTCGAGGAGCTCTCCCGACAGACAGGATGTAAGCCGGGTCTCTACGCGGCCTCCCTGAGCGAGGTCAGCCGCTACCTCGAGCTCCTGGCCCCGCTGGGCCAGCAGACTCCCGCCGAGACGGTCGACCAGGACTGAAAACGAGTCCCCGGTAACAGGTACGGCCGGCCACGCCCTGCCTTGTAGGGACTGCACACCTTGACTTGATGCGCAGTCATCCTACAATCCTCTTTCCTCATCCCAGGCTGAAGGAAAACAGGACATGATCCGGAAATCGGACGCCGGTCCCGCCCAGACACCCATGATGCAGCAATACCTCCTCGCGAAGGAGAAGTATGCCGAGGAGATCCTGTTCTTCCGCATGGGCGACTTCTACGAGATGTTCTTCGAGGACGCCCACCTGGCATCGGACCTGCTGGGGATAGCCCTGACCTCCCGGTCAAAGGACAAGGACGCGATCCCGATGGCGGGAATCCCAGTTAAGGCGCTCGACTCCTATCTGCCGAAGCTGCTGCGAGCCGGAAAGAGGGTCGCCATCTGTGAACAGGTCCAGGACCCCCGGGAGGCCAAGGGCCTGGTGGAGAGGGAGGTTGTCCGGGTCATCACACCCGGCACCATCACCGATGAGAANATCATCGGCGAGAAATCGAACAACTACCTGGCGGCGCTCTGCCTGGCGGTCCCGGCAAACCAGAAAAAGAAAAAATCCCGGGAGGCCTACGGCCTCGCCTGGATGGACGTGACCACCGGTGAATTCCTGGTATGGGAATCCGGCAGACTCTCCGGCATCGCGGCCCAGTTGGAGAGGATCTCCCCGGCGGAATGCCTGCTGCCCGAGAGTATCGCCTTCAACCTCGAGCATCATCCCGCCTTCGCCGGGATGATGCGGGATTACCTCGTGACCCCCTTCTCCGACCCGGCCTTCGACCGGAAGACCGCCCATCGCAGCCTTGTGGAGCATTTTCGAACCAGGACTCTCGACGGCTTCGGTTGTGAACATCTCGACCTTGCGATCCAGGCGGGAGGCGGCCTGCTGAGCTACGTGCAGGAGACCCAGAAGGTCGCCATGAAGCACCTCAACACCATCCGCGCATACCAGGAGACGCGCGTGGTGCCCATCGATCGCGCCACCCGCCGCGCCCTCGAGCTGACAAGCACCCAGCGTGATGGTGAACGCAAGGGAACGCTGCTTGGGTCCTTCGACCGCACAGCCACGGCCGCCGGCGGCAGGAAGCTGAAGGCGTGGCTCCTCGAGCCCTTGACCGGGGTGGACGAGATCGTCCAGCGCCAGGAAGGCGTGGCTCAGCTCGTAGAGCNCCGGCAGGACCTTGAGCAGGCCATCGGCCTGCTCAAGCAGGTACACGATCTCGAGCGCATCTGCACCCGGATCAGCTACGGCAGCGCCAACGCCAGGGACCTCGTAGCCCTGGCCCATACCCTGGAGGTCGTACCCCTGCTGCAGGAGCTGCTCAAGCCTCTCGGCGCCGCGATCCTCACCGCCATCGGCAAGCGCATGCCGGCGCTGCCGGAACTCCGCGAACGGCTGGAGCAGGCCCTCCAGGCTGAGCCTCCCCTCCAGCTCAAGGAGGGGGGCATGATCCGCGAAGGCTACGACGAGGAGCTGGATGAGCTGCGACTGGTGAGCACCGAGGGCAGCCAGTGGTTCGCGCGCTACCAGCAAAAAGAAATCGACCGCACCTCGATCTCCAACCTGAAGGTCGGCTACAACAAGGTCTTCGGCTACTACCTCGAGGTCACCAACTCGCACAAGGACCGCGTCCCCGAAGAATACATCCGCAAGCAGACCCTCAAGAACTGTGAGCGCTACATCACTCCCGAGCTCAAGGAGTACGAGAACAAGGTCCTCCACGCCCGCGAGCGAGCCATCGACCTGGAGTACAAGATCTTCACCACCCTGCGGGAGGAGGCGGCGAACCAGATCCCCATGCTGCAGCAGGCCGCCGAGGCTCTCTCCGAGCTCGACGTTCTCGCCACCTTCGCGACCCTGGCGACCGAGCGGGGCTACACCCGGCCCCTGGTCAATAACGGCACCAGGCTGCTGATCGAGGAGGGCCGGCACCCTGTCGTCGAGCGGGTGGCGACCACCGAGCCCTTCATCGCCAATTCGGTCGATCTCGATGAAGAAAACAACATCATGATCATCACCGGCCCGAACATGGCCGGCAAGTCCACCTACATCAGGCAGGTGGCACTCCTGACGCTGCTGGCCCAGACCGGCAGCTTCATCCCCGCAGAGAGCGCCGAGATCGGCGTCATCGACAGGCTCTTCACGCGGGTAGGCGCCAGCGACGACCTGACCCGCGGGCAGTCGACCTTCATGGTCGAGATGAACGAGACGGCCAATATTCTGAACAATGCCACCGGGCGCAGCCTCATCATCCTCGACGAGGTCGGGCGCGGAACGAGCACCTTCGACGGGGTCAGCCTCGCCTGGGCCATCACCGAGTACATCGCCGACAGGATCGAGGCAAGGACCCTCTTCGCGACGCACTACCATGAGCTGACCGAGCTGACCCGCGCCTATACGGGCGCCCGGAACTTCAACTTCGCCGTCAAGGAGTGGAACGAAGACATCATCTTCCTGCGAAAGATCGTCGAGGGAGGCGCCGACAAGAGCTACGGAATTCACGTGGCACGGCTGGCGGGCATACCGGTGGAGGTCATCGACCGGGCCAGGGAGATCCTCGGAAACCTCGAGAACCAGGCGCTGGATCTCGACGATCGGCCGGCGCTGGCGCGAAGCAGCGCGAAACCGAAGGCCGGCGAAGGACGAAAGGCCGAATCCATCCAGCTCGATTTCTTCCAGAGCATCAATGACGAGATCTACCGCGAGCTCAAGAGTCTCGACCTTGACTCGATGACTCCCCTCGATGCGCTCAAGGCGTTAGCCGAACTCAAAGACAAGGTGCTCTGAGGAAGCCAGCACGCCGGCTGAAGGCTACTTGCCTCCCTGCTCCCCCATTCGATACTCGAACTGCAGCTTCACGACCTCCCGAATGACCTGCTCGGCATCCCAGCGACGTTCGGGGTTGATCTGCAGCATTCCCTCCACAAGCTCCGCGAAGCCCCCGGGAAATCTCCCCAACTCGTCGGGGGGAAGCCGCACCTTTTTCTTGCGGTAGGCATCCACGAGCGCCTTGCCCTTGAGAGCGGGAAACACCGCCTCCCCGCAGACCATCTCGTAGGCGATAAGGCCCAGTGAGAAGATATCGGAGCGGGGCCCTCCGCGCTGGCCATCTCCGCGCTCAGGAGCGAGGTAGCGAGGGGTGCCGAGGGCGGGGCGCTGCCCGACAGGATAGCCACGCTCCTCGTCAGCTGTGCGAAACGAGATCCCGAAATCGGCGATCTTGACGTTGGCACGGCTCTCTATCGCTCCCAGGTCACCGAGAATCTTGTACCAATTACCATCACGTCCGAACCAGCTCTTCAGAACGCCGGTAACCTCCCGTCGAGGGATCTCTCTCCTGGCAAGCTCACGGTAGATTCGAAGAATCTCCTGGTACATCTCCCGGGCGAGATCCGCCTTGTAGACGTTCCGGGCCAGGTGGGCGCCCTCGAGATAGCACTGGACCGCCTTGGAATATTCCCGGCAGCCGCAATAGTGGGTGGCCCGCAGCTGGTAGAGGCCCGGCGACTCTGGAACCGGCACATCCTGCAGCAACCGGGAGAGCTTCCGATGCAGCTGTCCGCGATCAGGCAGGGAAATCCTCTCCGCCATGTATCTCTGGAANGCCACGTTGGTAAACCTGTACCAGGTCCTGCTCTCCTCGGTGAAGAAACCATCGGCAAGCAGCTGGCGTACGACAAAATAGAGCGAGGTCTCGTCGAGATCGTGCAGCCGGGCCAGGGTGTCAAAAAAGAAGCTCGAGCCGATGAAGGCCGCGTACTCGAGGACATGCCTCTCCACCCTTCCCGCCTGGCGATACTTTTCGTACAGGTTCTTGCCCTCCTCGAGCTCGAGTTCGCGGAAATCAGGACGGTAGGAAACCGTCTTCGAGCCGGAGTTGACCGTGAGGATGCCCCGCTCGAAGAAGCTCCTGAGCAGGTCGAGCATCCTGGCTATATTTCCCTCGCTCAGGCGGTAGAGATCCTTCGAAAGATCGTTCCCCTGCAGGTATCCCCTGAAGAGCGCCTGCAGGTAGCGCTGGATCTGGTACCCGGTGAGCGGCCGGAGGTAGAGCTGCTTGAGCACCTTCTCGATGGATGGCAGGAGAGTCTTGACCGAGTCGTTTTTTCGCATCTCCTCCGGCTCGATGCTGGCGATGATCGTGAGCGGCAGGTCCTCCATCTTCGCGGCGAGGTACGCCAACAGCTGGCAGGCAAGGGGCGAGGCCTTCCCCATATCCAGGACCCTCAGGATCGTCGGTTGCCCGCCCTCATCGAACCAGCCCTTGAGCTCCTCGACCATTTCACGAAGGGTCGCGCGCGATGCGGATATCTTCGGGTTGAATTGCTCATAGAGCAGCGGCAGTCCCTCGATCCTGGAGCAGTCAAGCTCGAGGAATCTCATCCCGCCGGCGGGTTCTCCGGCCGAGGCGGCCACCCTCTTCTGCCGCAGCAGGAACTCGCTGATCAGCCTGCCCTTACCGGTGCCGGCCTCTCCCTCGACGAGAATGAAAAAGCCGTGCTCGGCCTTCATCCTGTCGAGATAGTGCTCGAGGAAACGTTCCTCCGAGGGCCTCGAAAAGTACGGTGGATCATCGAGGATGGCCTCTGGGGGAACCTCCTGCCTGCCGACCCTCTTCTCGATCTCACGCCAGAGCCCCGGATCCGATGACTTCGGCTCCCCCGCCGCCTTGACGGGAAGCTCCTCCTCTGTCTCGAACTCGAGTATTCCATCTCCCTCACCAGGCTCTCCCTCCCCCGCTCCTTCCACCGGAGCAGTCTCACCCTCGAGGAGAATATTCGCCGGCTTGATGTCACTGTGAACCACCCCCTGGAGGTGTGCGGCGGAGAGGCCACACGCCACCTGGCGAAGAATCTCGAGCACCTCTCCGGGCTCCATCCTGCCGCGCTTGAGCACCTGGTAGAGACTCTGGCCGCGGATGTTCTCCATGGAGATGAAGTGCTGCTCCTCCTCCACCCCGTGTTCGTAGATCCTGATGACGTTGGGATGGTTGATTTCGCGCGCCAGCACCGCCTCTCGATGATGNAAATATTCNAGGAAGGCCTCTCGCCGACCGATATTCTGACGGATGAACTTGACGGCGACCTCATCTCCNCTCTCGAGATCGCGGGCCCTGTACACCGCCCCCATGCCGCCCTGGCCTAGCTTCTCCTCGAGCTCGAATCTCCCGACCGTCCTGGGAAGCACCTCGGGCAGGGAGCTGATGTCATACCCCCTGGCAACCGGACTTCCCTCGCGGGCGAGCGTCCTGCTGAGCGGCTCAGTCGAGACCGAGCCCCTGGTCTCGGCGGCGCCCTCCCCCGCAAAAAACTCGATCACCTCCGTACCGATGCAGATCCGATCTCCGCTTCGAAGCTGCGCCTCATCGAGCAACGGTCTGCCGTTGAGAAGGGTGCCGTTGGTGCTCCCCATGTCCGAGAGAACGTAGTTTTCACCACGCTCCTCGATGAGTATGTGACAGCGGGAGATCCCCTTGGACTCAACCTTGAAATCAGCTTCATCGTCCCTTCCGAGGACGACCCTGGAGCTGAAGGAGAATTCCTCGATGGAACCATCCGCTTTCCTCCATAGTACCCGTGCCATACTCCGATTTTATGGAGTTGTCTCCCCGGAGGACAGTTTTTCAGGGCCGTAACGGCGAGCTTCTTCAGCGATCACATTGTCCACATTCGCCGCAGAGAGGGGGACACGCCGGACGATGTCGTAATCTTCCATGCCCAGGACCTCCTTCATGCTGTCGGGAGGAGTACCCTCAACCCAGCCCTCGAGGGCGTGAAGGGCCAGGCCGTGGATGGTTAATTTTCCAAGCACTTCCCGGGCAAAAAACAAATCCCGGCCCCCCAGGGAACTCGGGCTGGAGGCCCCGCCATCGTTATCGGATGTTCGCATGTTGTTTCTCCTGGTTTCAAAGCCCCTCACCCGCAACGAGAATCCCCGAAAACCCTCCCCAGGGGCCGCTACCAGGCCTTTCTTCGACTGGGCAGGCGGATCTGAAGCTCCAGGGGAATTCCCCAGCCGAAGAATATTATCATCCTCCGGGAAAACTGACGAACGGCAGCATCTCTTCGGCGACCTGCGGGTCGTCAACAGGCTCCCGGCAGGAATAGTCACGACAGATGTAGAGCCGCGCTCCCACCGCTTTGTGTTCCTTGCCCGCCAGCAGCGGAATCTCGGCGGCAAGCTCCGCCGGGGGAGGATTCGCGGAGGCGGCGATCACCCTCGAGGGCAAAAAACCCGAGTGGATCTTCTCTAAAAAATCTGCNGCCAGGGGACTGGAAAGATCACCGACAAGCGCCAGCTCGACGGGAGGATGGAGAAGAAAATCGAGGGCTATGAGAGTCGCGCCAAGACCCATGGGGACCCTGGGCACCGCGGCGGAGACATCGAGAAGGAGGCGCCGCGCCCTCTCGCCGTAGGCCGGCTCACCTGAGAGCTTCTCGAGCCGCAGGAGATTCAACGCCATCACCGCGAACGCGGAGGGGATGGCGCCGTCAAAGGGATCCTTGCGGCGGGTAAGAACCAGCTCGTGATCGACCGAGGTGAAATAGAGCCCGGCATCCTGNTCGTCGGAAAAACGCTCGATGACGATGTCCGTAAGCCGGCGCGCCGCGGCCAGGTAGCCGCTGTCGAACCCGGCCTCGTAGAGATCCAGCAGAGCCTCGATGAAGAAGGCGTTGTCGTCGAGGAATCCCAGGATCCGGCTCTCCCCATCTTTTCGAACCCTCAGAAGCCTCTCCCCTTCCCGCATTTCATCCAGGACCAGGCGGGCNGCGCGCTCGGCGGCCTCCAGGTAGCGCGGCTCCCCCAGGACCTGCGCTCCCCTGGCAAAGGCCGAGATCATCAGGCCGTTCCAGGAGGTCAGCACCTTCTCATCCCGGAAAGGGGCGGGACGTTTTTCGCGCGCGNCGTAGAGCGTCTTGCGGGCGGCCTCGAGCTTCTGGCGGGCGACGGGCGACTCGATCCCCAGCGCCGCGGCCACCTCCTCGAGCTCGCCCGTGATGTGCGGAATGCTGGTGGCATCTTCAAAGTTACCCTCGGCGGTTATGTTGAAATACTCGCAGAACAGGCGCGCATCCTCGCCGCCGAGAAGCTCCTCCACCTCCCCGGGCCGCCAGACGAAGAACACCCCCTCGCGGCCTTCGCTGTCGGCATCGGTGGCGGAATAGAACCCGCCCTCGGGGCTGGTCATCTCGGCGAGCACGTAGTCGAGGACCTCCGATGCGATCCTGCGATAGAGCCCCCGCCCGGTGACCTGCAGGGCCTCGAGGTAGGTACGCGCCAGCAGGGCGTTGTCGTAGAGCATCTTCTCGAAATGGGGAACGAGCCACCTGGCATCGGTAGAATAGCGATGGAAGCCGCCGCCGACCTGGTCGTACATTCCTCCACGCGCCATCGCCTCGAGCGTGCGTTCGCACATCTCCAGGATGCTCTCCTCGCCGGTCAGCGCGTAGACCCGCAGCAGCATCGAGAGCTCCGTGGAGCGCGGGAACTTGGGAGCTGGGCCNAATCCTCCGTGGACCGGATCGAAGCGCCTGCCAGCGTCCTCCCCCGCCAACCGCAGCGCCTCGTCACTCGGCAGCTCCCCGGCCGCGTGGTTCTCCTGCCGGCAGAGCCCCTCGACGACCTGCCCGGCGGTCCCCTCGATCCGCTCGGGGGTCTCCCTGTAGGCACTCGAGAGAGAGAGAAGAATATCCATGAAGCCGGGCCGGACGACCTCCCCGTCCGGCCGATAGGACCCCTTCGGCGGAAAATAGGTGCCGCCCCAGAAGGGCCTGAGGTCGGGAGTCAGGAAGACGCTCATCGGCCACCCCCCCTGCCCCGAGAGCATCTGAACGGCGTTCATGTAGAGAGCGTCAATGTCAGGACGCTCCTCCCGGTCCACCTTGATGTTGATGAAGTTAGCGTTCATCACCTTCGCGATCTCGGGGTTCTCGAAAGACTCCCGCTCCATCACGTGGCACCAGTGACAGGAAGAATAGCCGACCGACAGGAAGATCGGACGATCGAGATCCTTCGCCTTCGCCAGCGCCTCCTCTCCCCAGGGATACCAGTCCACCGGGTTGTGGGCATGCTGAAGCAGGTAGGGGCTCGTCGATTCGATCAGCCGGTTCGGTTCTGATTTTTTTTCAGACATCTGCCAGGGTACGTCCGCAGAAAAGCGACTATGTGATGATTGAGTAATTCCAGTGGCCCGATTCATAGCACACCCGCAGGAGCCTGTCGAATAGGGCGTCAAGGAAGAAGCGCCCCTCTCACCAGGCGGCGAGCTCCCGCAGGCTCGCGGCGATGCTCTCCTCATCCGGAAGACAGACCGCCTCGAGTTCCTTATTGAAGGGCACGGGATGATCGGGATAAGCCAGCCTTCTCACCGGCGCGTCGAGAGCTTCGAAAGCTCCCTCGGCGATCCGGGCCGCGATCTCGCCGCCAAAGCCGCCGGTCAGCTGCGCCTCGTGTACGACAAGAGCCCGGCCGGTACGGCCTACCGAGTCCATCACCGTCTTCTCATCCAGCGGCGCGAGCACCCGCAGATCGACCACCTCCACGGAGATTCCCTCCTCGCCGAGAGCCTCGGCCGCAGCCACCGCCCTGTGAACCATCCAGCCCCAGGTAAAGACGCTGACACCGTCTCCCGGACGCACGATCCGGGCGCCGGCCTNCACNCCGGCTCCGATATCGATCGAGGCCGGGGCCAGGGAAGCCTTCACCCGGCGGTAGAGATACTTGTGTTCGAAGAACAGGACCGGGTTGGGATCCCTGATCGCCTCGCGAAGCAGGGAATAGGCGTCCTCCGGCCAGGCCGGGGCGACCACCTTGAGGCCCGGAACATGCAGGAAGGTGGCCTCGAGGGACTGGGAGTGAAACGGACCGGCTCCGACACCACCGCCGGAGGGAAGGCGAATGACCAGCGGCACCGGGAGCCCGGTGCGGTAATGAAACCTGGCGGCCACGTTGACCAGGGGGTTGAAGCCGCAGCTGACGAAATCGGAAAACTGCATCTCGACCACGGGTCTNTTACCCAGCAGGGCGGCGCCGGAGGCGATGCCGATCATGCCGGCCTCGGCNATCGGNGTNTTCAGCANCCTCCCGGGCCCGAACTCCTCCAGCAGGCCGCGGGTNACCTTGAAGGCACCGCCGAAGGCGGCGATATCCTGCCCCATCAGGAAGACCTCCGGGTCCTCCTCCAGGGCATCGCCCAGGGCGAGGGAGATGGCCTCGAGGTAGCTGGNCTCTTCCGCGGAGCCGGCCAGGCCCCTGGCCAGCGGCCCCTTGCCGGGCGAACCGGTCGCCCGGGCGAAGACGGGTCGCTCTCCTGCGGCCAGCTCCGGCGCCGCCGAGGCCACGGCCTCGTCAACGATCTCGAGGACCAGCTCGGAGCAGATGCCGCGAACCTTCTCGATGTGTTCCGTCGTGGCGATTCCCTGCTCGACCAGCCTCGCTTCGAAACAGGCCACCGGGTCCTCGCTCTCGTATTTTTCCTTCTCCGCCTCATCGAGAATCCCCAGGGAATCATCGCCCTCGGAATGGCCCCGCATCCTGCCCAGCATCGCCTCGATGAGGGTCGGGCCCCCGCCGCTCCTTGCCCGCTCCACCGCGCCGGAAACCGCCGCGGAGACCGCGAGAGGATCGTTACCATCGATTCGAATACCCTCGATGCCATAGCCCTCGGCCCGCGAGGCCAGACTCTCGGCGCGGTACTGCTCACTGATGGGCGTGCTGAAGGCGTAGCGGTTATTGAGAATCACCAGCACCAGCGGAGCATCGAGCACCGCCGCCATGTTCAGGCCCTCGTGGAACTCGCCCGTCGAGGTGCCTCCATCACCTATGTAGTTGAGGGCTACCCGGTCGCTTCCCTGCTGCCTGAAGGCGAGCGCCACACCCGCGGCCACGGGAATCATCGCCCCCATGTGGCTGATCATGCCGATATGCTTGAGCCCCGTCTCTTCATCGAGATGGGCGTAGTGAAACGACCGATCGTAGCCGGCGGTAAAACCATCGGAGCGGCCCAGCAGCTGACAGGCCAGACGGTAGAGCAGCTCCCTTGATTTTTCACGGCCGTGGCGGTTCTCCACCGGCAGGAGTCCAGGCACCAGGTCCTCGCAGGAGGCGTAATAGCGCAGGATCGCCCCGCTGTCGCGATGGATGGTGAGGAGCGCGTCATCGCGGCGGAGACAGGCGGCCGATGCCACGGTCGTCGCCTCGCTCCCCACCCCGCTGTACCACTTGGCGACACCACCCTGGCGAAAGAGCTTCTCAAAACGCTGATCCCACTCCCGCGACAGGCGCATGTGAAAATGCGTCTCGAGCAACCCGGCCGCTTCAGGGGTGAGCCCGGCAGCCGACGAAGGCTCCCGGCTTCTGGATTCGTCGGTCATGTGATCATCTTATCCACAGCCTCCTGAAGCGGCCAGCAGCAAGAATACCGGCGACCGGATCCCTTTCAGCTATGAAGCCGTAAAAAACCCTTCCCCGGGGTAAGAAGACAGTCTGTTGACCTGAGACCGGCAAAAACCCATCCTGTAGCAAGCCGATTGAAGAAACCGCGCTCGAAGCCCGTCCTATTGAATGATACGAAAACTCAAAACGTCAGTTGGAGAAAACGACATGAAGACCGGATTTTTTCCAGGAAGAGCGGTGCCCTTTCTTCTCTTTGTCCTGGCGACCGGCTGCGGCGGCAGGGACGACTCTCCCCTGGATCTTGGAGAGCGCCA
>NZOA01000032.1 GCA_002695115.1 Planctomycetota bacterium | reverse complement strand
CAGCCTTGGGGGCGGCCTCTTCAGCGGCCTTGGGGGCGGCCTCTTCAGCGGCCTTGGGGGCGGCTTCTTCAGCAGCCTTGGGGGCGGTCTCTTCAGCGGCCTTGGGGGCGGCCTCTTCAGCAGCCTTGGGGGTGGCCTCTTCAGCGGCCTTGGGGGTGGCCTTGGGCGAGGGCTTTTCACCCTTGCGGCGCCGGCCACCGGAATCTCCTTCTTCGTCCTCGGGCTTCCTCTTGAAGGTCGGGATTCCCAGGCCTTCCACCTTTTCCTTGCCGGCTTTTTTCTTACGCTTCTTGGCGGCTTCCTTGATCTGGTCCTTCGAGGACTCTTCCCAATTGTATTTCTTACCGAATTTTTCCAGTCGACCGGCCGCATCGACGAACTTCTGCTTGCCGGTATAGAAGGGATGCGAGGCGCTGCTGATTTCAACGTTGACGACGGGATACTCGTTACCGTCTTCCCACTCGATGGTCTCGGCGCTTTGAGCGCAGGATCGGGTGAGGAACTTGAAATCCGCCGACTTGTCCTGGAAAACGACAAGCCTGTAATTGTCCGGGTGGATTTCTTTTTTCATGATGGTCGCTCGGCAGTCTATGGGTCGAAAGATCTGAAATGGAAGGCACCGATTATAATGCGCCTGCCGCCATGGGCAAGTGTACGAAACAGGTACTTGCAGATTTTCTGTTGTCTTTGCGGAGGGGTTTTTCGGAACTTATTGTCCGTGGCGAGCGGGAATGATGGGGCGGGAGCCGCTCTCAGGCCGTTTTGCGGTGGTCCTGGTCGTTGTCACTCTTTTTCTTTTCGTCCTTGCGCAGAGTTTTCCCGCCTTTTGAGAAGGTCCGATGGTCTACCACGGCTTTATTAACGACGAATTCCTGTAGCTCGCCTTTGTGATCGGGAAGCTCGTAGAGCACATCGAGCATGACCTCTTCAAGGATGGAGCGAAGCGCCCGCGCCCCGGTTTTTCTCTTGATGGCGAGCCGGGCGATTTCGCGAAGCGCATCGGAGGTGAAGCGCAACCTGGTCTCGTTGAGGCTGAAGAGCTTGGTGTATTGCTTGACCAGCGCGTCCCGCGGCTCCTGCAGGACACGGATCAGGTCTCCCTCATCGAGCGGATCAAGGGTCGCGACCACCGGCAGCCGGCCAAGCAATTCAGGGATCATGCCAAACTCTATCAGGTCCTCGGGCTGCAGCTTATCCATGATTTCTTTGCGGGATTTCAGGCTTTCTGCGTCGTAGAGGTCCCGGTTGGAGAATCCACCGACGGTGCCTTCCGCCATATCTTCGCGTTTGGCGATGATGTGTTCTATTCCCGTAAATGTACCGGCGCAGATAAAGAGGATGTTCGTGGTGTCAACCTGCAGGTATTGCTGCTCGGGGTGTTTCCTGCCGCCCTGGGGGGGGACGTTGGCGACCGTTCCCTCGATGAGTTTCAGGAGGCTCTGCTGGACGCCTTCGCCGGAGACGTCGCGGGTGATCGAGACATTTGCCGTGGCCCTGCCGACCTTGTCGATTTCATCGACGAAGATAATGCCCTGCTGGGCCCGCTCGATATTGTAGTCAGCGTCCTGTACGAGCTTGAGAATCAGGTTCTCGACATCTTCGCCGACATAGCCGGCCTCCGTCAGGGTTGTCGCATCGCCGATCGCGAAGGGCACGTCAAGCAGTGTGGCCATGGCGCGGGCGAGGGCGGTCTTTCCGCAGCCGGTGGGCCCGAGCAACAGCATATTGCTTTTTTCTATTTTGACGGAGTCGTCCGCGTCGTCCGAAAGGGGGAGGAGGCGCTTAAAGTGGTTGTGTCCAGCCACCGCGAGAACCTTCTTGGCCATATCCTGTGAAATGATGAAATCGTCGAGTTCGCTGACGATTTGCCGGGGAGTCGGGATTTCATCGAGGTATAGCGGAGGGGCTTTCTCAGACTCCTTGCTTTCGTCGATAATCGAGTGGCAGATCTCGACGCAGGTATTGCAGATGTAGATGCCGGGGCGTCCCCCCTGGATAAGCTTTTCAACCTCGAGCTTGCTCTTGTCACAGAAAGAGCACCGTTCGGTCGTGCTTCGGCCTCCGGATCTTGGCATTACCCGTCTTCCGCTCCCCGCAAGGTGTCGATGACTTCGTCTACGAGTCCGTATTCCTTCGCCTCCTCCGCGGTCATGAAGTGGTCACGATCGGTGTCGGTTTCCACCTGCTTGAGCGCTTTGCCCGTATGCTTGGCCAGGATCTCATTGAGGCTGTTCTTGTAGCGTTTGAGCTCTTCGGATTGGATGATGATGTCGGAGGCGGTGCCGCCCGCGCCCCCCCAGGGTTGGTGGATCATGACACGGGAGTTCGGCAGCGCGTGGCGTTTGCCATGTGTTCCCGCTGCAAGCAGCACGGCGCCCATGCTGGAGGCCTGCCCAAGGCAATAGGTCTGGATGTCGCAGGGCACGAATTGCATGGTGTCGTAGATAGCCATTCCGGCCGTTACCGATCCGCCGGGGGAGTTGATGTAGATATTGATGTCCTGGTTTTTATTGTCGCTCATCAGAAAGAGGATCTGGGCGATGATCAGGGACGAGGAATAATCGTCGATGGAGGGCCCGATGAAGATGATTCGGTCCTTCAGGAGCCGGGAGAAGATGTCGTAGGATCGCTCTCCGCGCCCGGTTTTTTCGACAACGATAGGAACCAAGTTGGCTTGCATTTTCAGAACTCCTGCTTCACTTCGGTCTTTTTCTATTGTTGAGCATGTTATCCCATCCTGCCTCCGCAAAATCGGGCAGAATCCGGTTCGGCTTTCAAATTCCCGACCGGTCCGGATTCCGGGCTTCTTCAGCCCTGCTCAACTGTTTCATCGGTTTTTGAGTCCTTCGTATCCTCATCGTTTTGCGAGGAGTCTCCGATAACGTTCGCTTTTTCTCGCAGAAAACCCCTGACCTTCTCATTTCGCAGGGTCTGGCGGATTTCATCGATTCTTCCGCTCTCCTGGAGTTGCCCCATCATCGTCGCCGGGGGAACGCCGTAGGCCATGGACATCATCTGGATCCGGTTGGCGACCTCATCCTCGGTCGCGAAGATCTTTTCTTTTTCACCGATCTTTTCAAGCAGGAAGAACTCTTTTAATTCACCGGTGAGATCCTCGGCTGCCGCCTCGCCGGCTTTCGCTCTCTCCTCGTTGATCTCGTCTTCGCTTTTCTCCGCCGCGATCAATTCCTGGGCGACACGCTCTTCGGTGCCTTTTCTCTGGCGGTCGATCAGCTCCTCGGGCAATTCGAGATCGAGCTGGCCGACAAGGGCGTCTACGACCTTCTTCTCGATTTCCTGCTGGTCCTTTCTTTCCACCTCTCCCTGCAGCTGCTGCTCCAGCTTTTCCTTGAGGTCGTCAACGCCTTCGGCGCCGAGGGCCTTGGCAAAGTCGTCGTCAAGCTCGGGCAGCTCGGCGGTCAGGGCCTTCTCCAGGACGAAGCGCAGCCGCACCTCTCTTCCTCGCAGGATCTCGTCGGGGTAATGCGCGGGGACCGTGGTGTCGATTTCCAGGGGGACACCGTCACTGGTTCCGGCTTTCGAGCGGTCCCATTTTTCCACGAGCTTCTCGAGGTCTTCGATGGCGAAGGCCTCGATGCTGCCGCTGGCGGGAACAAAGCCGGCCTGCTCGACGGCCTTCAGGACGGTGTCTTCCTCGAGGAGTTCGTAGCTGCCGACAAATTGGTCGTCGGCTGCCGCCTTGGCGGGATCGGCCGGGACCATCTCGGCCCGGCTCTTGAGGAGCTTCTCGATTTCTTCATCGAGCCGCCCCTCCTCAACCGAGCTCTCGACCTTCTCCACCTCGACGCCTTTGTACTCAGGCAGGTCGAATTCAGGATAGACCTGGAGCTCGGCCTCGTAGGTGAAGTCGCTCTCGGCGCCGAACTCGATGTTGTCGAAGCTCGGGCTGCCGAGGATCTTCAACTCCTGGTCTTTGATGAGCTCCTCGAAGGANTCGCCGAGNAGAGTTTCCTTCACGTCTTTTTCGAGGTCCTCACCAAAACGTTTCTCGAGGAGTTTCCGAGGCACGCGTCCGCGCCGGAAGCCCGGCAGTGAAACGGTCGTTGCGAGCTCTCCGTAGTTGTGATCGAGGATTTCTTTTACCTTGTCCGCCGCGACAGTGGCCTTCAGAAGCTTCTTGCAGGGGCCGGTGTCTTCGATCTCACAGGTGGCGCCGAGCGAGTCGTCATCATCGTCCGCTCCAGAATCGTCCGTTTCGGGCTCATCCGTCTNGTCGCNGGCGTTCCCGTCGGGCGTATAGCTGCCGTCGTCCGGCTCTTTGCCAGCCTCCGCGCTATCGACACNTTCTTCGTCGGCCGTTTCGTTTTCGGGTTCTTCTCCATCGACGGGCGAAGTGTCTTCTTCTTCCTTGTCGACATCCGGCTCGGTAATCACGGGGGTTCTTCTCCTGGAGGTTTTTCGTTGTGGAAACGGCATCACAGACAGCGCGGGCCGGCAGGGGNNTTTTCCCGCCGTCTCTTANCGCCCTGGNGGCGTGAGCCGCGGAGCCCGTCCTCGTTGGCCNGGCAGTGGCGCGGCGGACAGTAAANAGACNTGTCCGCCNCCCTCGCGGCAAACGGTAATATAGCCAGAGGTTTAAAGACTGCAAACCGTTTATCCAATACGATGTTCGNGGCCTATGGACTTCACCNGATGTCCCTGTTAGGCTNCGANTCCGATAACTACCGNCGCGATATGATTACCAAGTCGAGCAACCTAGTGATCGTTGAAGGAAANCTGGTTCCTNTCGACGNAGATGGGGCGGCGGCCAGGGGCCGNGTCGAGATCGATGCGTCTACCGGGNTGATCGTCGAGACCGGCGAGGCCCGGGGGGCCGGNGACCTCGTGCTCGACGATGACCATATCATCATGGCGGGCATCATCGACCAGCATGTGCACGCCCGGGAGGANCCTACCGGCAAGGATGCCTACAAGGAGTCTTTCCAGACCGCGGGNGAGGCGGCGGTCAACGGGGGGGTGGTNGCGATTGTCGATATGCCGAACAACCCTGAGGCCCCGGTCGATGACGAGAGCTACCTGAAAAAGAAGGACCTCACGGCGGGAAGCCTGGTCGACATCCTGCTCTACGCGGGTATCGGTCCGGGTACAATGCCGCTTTCTTTNCCGGCGCCGTATAAGGCCTACATGGGNCCGAGNATCGGCCANCTCTTCTTCAAGAACGAAGAGGCGCTCAGGGAGGCTCTCTCGCGTTATCGCGGACATTTTGTCGCATTCCATGCCGAGGATCCGGTGATCCTGGAAGAGAACGAGGATGCCGATACGCATTTCCTCCGCCGCCCGCCGGAGGCGGAGGTGGAGGCGATCGACCTTATCCTCAGGATGAGCGACAGCTACGGGATCCGGCCGCATATCTGCCACCTGTCGACCGCCGAGGGTCTCGAGCTGATCCGTGGCGCCAGGAAGAAGGGTCTGCGGGTCACCACCGAGGTCACCCCGCACCACCTCTACTACGACCAGGACAACGCGCAGGTTTTTTCCCGCCCCGACTATCTGCAGTGCAATCCGCCCATACGTACCAGGCTGGACAGGATCNCCNTGCTCGAGGGGCTGCGCTGCGGCGANATTGAATGCCTGGCTACCGATCATGCTCCGCATACCATCGAGGAAAAAGACCTGGGAGTCTCCGGTGTTACCCAGCTCGACACTTTCGGTGCCTTTCTTTTCTGGCTTATGGAGGAGGGCTTCGACCTGCCGACCCTGCAGCGCGCCTGCGCCGAGGTGCCGGGTCGCTTCCTGGGCCGTTACCTGCCTCATCGCTACGGAAAGCTGGAGCCCGGTTTCGTGGGTTCGTTGACGATTCTGAAGAAGGAGAGCTTCACGGTGCGTCGCTCGGAACTTAAAACGCGCGCCGGCTGGTCGCCCTTCGAGGGGGTCACCTTTCCTGGCCGGGTCAGCCACACCATCGTGCGCGGCCAGATCTATCCCCGGCTCGATTGATCCCATGGAGGTGCCGCGCGAAAGATTGCAGGTCAGCTTTTCGCGCTCGAGCGGTCCCGGAGGCCAGAACGTCAACAAGGTCGCCACGCGCGTGGAGGTGCGCTTCCAGCTCGAGAGCGCCGACTGGATTCCCCCNTTGATTCGCTCTCGNCTGGCCAGCCTCCATCNGCGCCGCCTCAACCGCGAGGGGGATTTCATCATCGTCTCCTCCCGTTTTCGCAGCCAGAAGCGCAACCTCGAGGACTGCATTGAGAAGCTGGAGGGCCTTCTCCGGGAGGCTTCGAGGCCGCGGANGCGTCGCGTGCCCACGCGTAAAACCAGGGCCTCGAACGAGCGGCGCCTGCGGCAGAAGAAGAGGCGATCCAGCACCAAGACCCATCGCCGCCGTCCGGATGAAGATTGAGGACGGCTGCGCCGATGCGGAAGATGGATTGAATAAGCCCCCCATCCGGGCTCGTCTACCAGGCCGGAGCCGGAGCCTGTTCGGAAGGCGCATCAGTGCGCGCATCAGGTTATGATTCTTCCGGCCGCGAGGTCCCGGCTGAACCGGGTCGAGGCCCTGAAAGGCAGGATCTGTGCGACAGCTCTCAATAGTGTTCCCCTCCTACAATGAAGCCGAGAGGCTGGGCGAGACCCTTGCCAGCGTCTCCCGTTTCTGCAGGGCCGAGCTCGATCGCTACGAGCTCATCGTCGTCGACGATGGCTCGGCAGATGATACCGAGGCGGTGGTACGCGAATTCGAGGAGGTTCGCTACCTGCGCAACGAGGTCAACAGGGGCAAGGGAGAAACGGTCAAGCGCGGCATGCTGGCGGCCGAGCTCGACACGGTTCTTTTCAGCGATGTCGATCTGTCGACGCCCATAGAGGAGGCCCTGGCCCTTCTGAAGGCGCTGGAGGAAGGGGCCGATGTGGCGATCGGAAGCCGCCGCTTTGATGGCGAAAAGCAGGTCAGGCGCAGCTGGCCCCGTAAGCTCATGGCGTGGGGCTGGCGCGTCCTCGTTCACCGATTGGTGCTCGCCGGCATCCACGATACGCAGTGCGGCTTCAAGATGTTTCGCCGCCGGGCGGCGAGGGACGTTCTCGCGCTGCAGAGGCTGGAGGGCTGGGCCTTCGACGTTGAGGTGCTCTACCTGGCGCGCCGCCTGGGCTATTCGATCGTCGAGGTCCCGGTCGAATGGCATGAATCAGGCGATAGCCGGCTGGGCTTCTTCAGTCCTTTTCGGATGGCGCTCGACCTGTTCAAGGTTCGCAGGCTGCACCGCCATCTTCGCAAGGGGACGAAGGAGAGCGGGGAGAGCTGAGAACCAGGGGGGAGGAAAAATTGAAAGGCCGGGCCGCGGTCGGGTTAGTCGGACGGGTTGGGGGAGTGTTCCGTCTCGAATAGAAGGGGGGAGGTAGATTCAGCCGGCAAGGGGGGGCCGGCGGATCGGGTCAATGTCACGGTTGGTGAACCGGGACAGGGTCGCGCAGGTTATCGTCGCCGCAGCTTGTGGGCGCGGCGGAATGCGTACCCGGCCTTTCGAATTGTTTGGTCTGGTTCTTTTTGCGGGTCGGTAACCTCTTTGAGTGATTGTCCGCTTACACCAGGCTAATAAGAAAGTGGTGTGCCGAAACGCCCAAAAAGCCGAGACCCAGGGTAAACGGTTTCTCCGCAGGCATCCTAAGTGCCTGGAAGTGAAGTGTTTGGGTTTCCCGGCCGGGGGCTTGTTTCTCCTCCGGCCGTTCGATTCCCGGTCCCGGGGCCCGAGTGTTCCGTAGTAAAACGGTATCCGGGTGTACAGTTTCTGTGCGGTTTCCTTGTCCGGCGCCAGGCAAGGAGGCTCGGCCCTCCTTCAGGCAAGGACGGACATCAGCACGGCCGCGCATTTTTCGAGAGCCTGGAGCTCATCATCGGAATAGTCGTACTCTTCGCCCTTGCCGATGCCCAGCGTGGCGGCGACCCGGCCGTCGATGAGCAGCGGCACGACCACCGCGCCCTCCACCCTGGTGTCGCGGGCCGCGGGCCGGGCGACGCCCGAATCGTCCGTCTGCAGGTTGCACATGGTGACGGGTTCGCGTCGCTGGGCGCAGATGCCGGCCATGCCCTTGCCGAAGGGGATCCGAGTGGAGAGCTCGGCGATATGAGGGGGAAGGCCCGTCTGCGCGACGAGCTCGAGGAAGGTNTTGTCTTCGATGGCGCGATGGAAGGTNCAGGAGCGGGCCTGGAATTGTTCGGCGAGCTCTTCGACGCCCGCCTGCAGGCGGGCCGAGAGGTCGCCTTCGCCCCGGAGGATCAAATCCAACCGCTCTATCAGTTCGTTGGTTTTGCTCATGATGTTGTATTGTGTTGGCGTGGCGGCAGCGTGAACAACAGCTTATATTGGCGGGTCGGTTCTCTCAAGTCCGCTAACGGCACACTTTTTCATTCACTACTGCCATATTCGGACCTTAGAATTCAAAGAAGTTCGCAGTTCGGGGCCGCTGCGATAGAATGCATTCTCGCCGTATCTCTTGTCTTGAACAGAACAGACCCGCGAGGCGACCTGGTGTCGCGCCGCAAAGGAGTAAAACAAATGAAGATGGGAAGCAGGTTTCACCTTCTGGCCTTGGCCGGGACCGTTTTTTTCTGGGGGTTTGCAGTTCCGGCTGCGGCGGAAGATGGCGCGATGCTCGTGGCGCCCAGGGAGATTCATTCCGGGGGCAGCTCGGCCCTGACCCTGACGACCTTCAACGCCCAGACGCATGAGCCGGTTTCACGGCGGGCGATCATCCGGCTTCTCGACGGCAATCGCATCGTGGCGGGCCTTTTTGATGGACAGACCGGGGCGGATGGGCGGGTTCATATCGCCTTCGAGGTTCCCGATACGGCCAGCGGGGGCTACCGCTTCGAGGCACAGGTGAGCAGGATCGAGGACCCGCTGGTTCTCGAAACGATGCTGTCGCGCGCCCCGGCCATCCTGATCGAGACGGACAAGCCGATCTACAAGCCCTCCCAGACCATCAAGGGCAGGGTNCTGCTGGTCAACAACGCCATGCGTCCGGTCGCCGGCGAGGTGGAGGTGAGCTTCCATGACGCCAAGGGCATCCGGATCGACAGGCGCACCCTCGAGGCCAACGAATTCGGTGTGGCGCCGTTCTCTCTGCGCCTTGCCAGCGAGGTCAATTTCGGCACCTGGAAGGTGAAGGCCAGGAGCGAGGACGTGGAGAGTATCCGGGATGTGAGAGTGGAAGAATACACCCTGCCGCGTTTCAACCTCGGGGTCGAATTCGAGCGTCGCTGGACGCTCGTTGACCAGGAGGTCGGGGGGACCATCGATGCCCGCTACTTCTTCGGCCGCGGCGTCGAGGGGACCTGCTATATCGTCGCTCGCAGGTACGTGGGCGAGTGGCAGGAATACGCCGTTATCGAGGGAGCCCTGGCCGACGGGGCGCTCAGCTTCACCCTGCCACCGGTTGATTTCGTCGCCGGCGCGCCTGAGAATGGGGGCCAGGGGTCGATCACGCTCGATATTGACGTCACCGATTCGACCGGTCATACCGAGTCGATCAGCGAGATCCTGGCCGTGGTCGATGCTCCCATCGTATTGGGTCTCATTCCGCGCACCGCCACTGCGAAACCCGGAATACCAGCCGAGGTGATCCTGACGGCGAGAACGCCGGACGGCGCACCGCTCAGCTCGACGGTGAATACGGTCATCACGTTCAAAGATTCCCGCGGAGCCACGCTCGAGTCTGTTGAGCGCGACATCGAGGTTGCCGACGGGCGAGCGGAGGTTGGCTTTACGCCCGTAGACGAGACCTTCTTCATCGAGTTTACGGCATCGGCAATTCGCGATGGCTACCGTACGGACGCCTCGGTGACCATCGGCACCGCCCATTCCGGTGATCAGAATTACCTCTCGGTTGCACGCAGCGATGCGGAAACTCCCGCGAGCGTCGGTGAGCGGGTAGACTGTTCGGTCGTCGCGACCCAGGCCGGTACGGTCTACTACGAGGTCTACAGTGGCGGGCGCACCGTCCTGTCGAATTATACCGAGGAGGAGACCTTCAGCTTCGTGGTTACGCCCGAGATGGCTCCGAAGGCGAAGATCGTCGCCTACTCGTTGAGCTCGACCAATGAGGTCGCGGCCGACAGCATCGCCCTGGATGTTCTGCCCGCGGCCAGCATGCAGATCGAGGCCGCCTTCGACAGCGAGNNNGTTGAGCCCGGCGATGCGGTAAGCGTCACCATCGATACNGGCGAGCCGGGGCGGGCTCTCGTCGGGCTCTCGGTCGTCGACGAGTCGGTCCTGGCGCTCGGCAGGAGCCGGCTGCACCTGGCCCAGGTCTTCGCGGAGCTCGAGAGCAGGTTTCTCGAACCGCGCGCGGAGATTCATGAGGGTGAAGGAGAGCCTGGAGGGCCCGGCCCCGGAGGACCTTTCGGCGGAGGTGATTTTGATGTCGGCTTCGGTGGCGGTCCGGCTATTCCCCCGAGCACAGGCGCCCTGGATGTGATCGAGAGCGTCGGCCTCGGCGTCGCCTCCAGCGACAACGTTACCCTGCGCCACGGGATCGATATGGGGCGCAACCGGTGGGACGATGCCGTGGATTTCGATGGTGGACCTTTCCCCGTTCCCGAAATGGCTGCCGGGCCCGAGGAGGGAGGAGCCCCCCCCGCCGGGGGCGGAGGCGCTCCGAGTGAAGCGGTTCGCGTGCGACAGTATTTTCCCGAGACCTGGGTCTGGGAGCCGATGCTCCTGACCGATGAAAACGGGCAGGTTACCGTAGAGCTCGAGGCGCCGGACAACATCACGGGCTGGAAGCTCTCGGCGGTCGCCAGCTCGGCCTCCGGCATCGGCTTCGGGGAGGCGGAATTGACCGCATTCCAGGAATTCTTTGTCGATCCCTCCCTGCCCTACGACGTGACCCGGGGTGAGGAATTTCCCGTCAAGGTTGATGTTTTCAACTATCTCGACAGCGACCAGGAGGTCACCCTCAGCTTCGGCGATGGCGAGTGGTTTGAACTCCTCGGCAGCGCGGGCGCGACCGTGACGGTGCCGGCGGGCTCTGCCACGGCGGTCTATTTTCCGATCCGTCCCATCGAGATAGGCGAATACGACATCTCGATCACGGCCTCGGGCTCCAAGCGTGTCGATGCCGTGCGCAAGCCCATCAAGGTGGTCGCGGAGGGGACGCCCACGGAGCAGGTCTTCAACGGGGTCATCGAGGCCGGGCAGACCCGGACGCTTGAGCTCTCCTTCCCGCGCGACACCATCATGGGCTCAGAGCGCGCCTACCTGCACATCACCCCGAGCCCGGTCGCCCAGACCATGAACAACATCAGCGACCTGCTCCAGATGCCCTATGGTTGCGGCGAGCAGAACATGATCTTCCTGGCCCCGGACATCGAGATCCTGAAATACCTGCGTGAGGTGGGCGAGCTCAGCCCCGAGATCCGCATCCAGGCGGAGCACTTCGTCAACACGGGCTACCAGAGGGAGCTGACCTACCAGAGCGACGACGGCGGCTTTGCCGCCTTCGGCGGCCCGCAGGGCAGCCTCTGGCTGAGCGCCTTCGTGCTCTCCACCTTCTCCGGCGCCCGCGAGGTTCGCGACATCGATGAGTCGGTGCTCGCGCGTTGCGCCGGGATGCTCATCTCCCGCCAGAACGGGGATGGTTCCTTCAGGACGGACGATTTCCTGATCCACCGGGAGATGGATGGCGGCCTCGAGAACGCCTATTCGATGGCGGCCTATACCACCCGGGCGCTGACCGATTATGCCGCGGGCATCGAGGTGCCCGAAAGCGTCTCGAGCGCGATTGACAGGGCGGCGGGTTACCTGGTTGCCAGCCGTGCCCAGGTCAACGAGGACGCCTACTCGCTGTCGATCGCCGCGGTGGCGCTGCTTTCGATCGAGGGCTACGAGGAGGCGGCCGAGAGTGTCGTGGATCGCCTGGTCGAGCTGGCGATTACCGAGGGCACCGGTATCCACTGGCAGCCCTACCCGGTCGAGACCACGGGCTACGCCGCGCTGGCGCTGCTGCTCTCAGGGCGGCCGCAGGCGGCGGCGGCCATCGACTGGCTGACCACACAGCGTAATTCACTCGGAGGATACGGCGGCTCGACGCAGGACACGGTGGTGGCCATCCGGGCGCTCTTCGCCGCGGCGCGGACGGTGCGCCGGGACCTTGAGCTGACCCTGAGCCTGCTGTCGGGCGATGAAGTTCTCGAGAACCTCATCGTCAACGAGGATAATTTCGACGTGCTGCACAGTTTCGAACTGCCGCTTGAGCGAGACGGACTGCGGTTGCGCGCCGTTGGAGATGGCTCGGTGGGCTTCCAGGTGGCGCGGAAATACAATATTCCCGACATGATGTTGCCGGCGCCGCGGGATATGGAGATTGCCGTCGACTACGATAGCGAGGGCATCGAGGTCGATGACATCCTCGATGTCGGGGTCCGGGTGGTCTACACCGGCGCCAAGGAAAACACCGGGATGGTCATCGTCGACATTGGTGTGCCGACAGGCTTCACCGTCTTGCGCTCCAGCCTGAACGCCCTGGTTGAGGCGGATGTCGTCAGCCGCGCCGATATCGCCGGGCGAAGCGTCATTCTCTATATCGATTCGCTGGCTCGCGGAGAGCCGGTCGAGCTCTCCTTCCAGATGAGGGCGCTCTATCCGGTCCGTTCGCAGGGTCCGGTCAGTCACGTCTACGAGTACTATGATGCCGAGGTGCGGGCTCATCACTGCCATCTGCCGGTGGTGGTCCTCGATGAGGAGGTCGTTCCGGTCCGCTTCGTGCGTGGTGATTCCAACGGCGACTCGATGGTCGACATCTCCGACGCGGTCGCCACTCTCAACTATCTCTTCGTCGGAGAGGGCCAGACGATTCCCTGCGAAGATGCGGGAGATGTGAATGACGATGGGTCGCTCAATATCACCGATCCGGTCTACGTCCTCGCCTACCTCTTCCAGGGTGGCCTGCCGCCGATGGAGCCCTTCCCGGAGGAGGGTGTTGATGAGACCGGGGACCGGCTGAGATGTTCAGCGGCGGATTAGGTCGCCGGGCGCTCCCGCGCGAGCTCAGAGCCGGTAGGTGCTTTTCGCCAGGTTGTAGGCGAGGTCGCCGATCATCCCGGCGGCCTCGTCTTCTTCGAGCACATGCTCGGCGACGAGGCGGGCAAGGAAGTTCGAGTCGACCCTGCGGGCCACGTCGTGCCGTGCCGGGATGGATGGGAAGGCCCGGGTGTCATCGTTGAACCCGGCGGTATTGTAGATTCCGCAGGTCTCGGTGACGCGCTCCCGGAAGCGGGTCATGCCCTCGCGGCTGTCCTGGAACCACCATGGAGGTCCCAGCCGCAGACACGGGTAGTGTCCGGCCAGCGGGGCGAGCTCCCNNGAACAGGTAGACTCATCGAGGGTGAAGAGCACCAGGGTGAAGTTTTCCCGGCTGCCGTAGCGCGCCAGCAGGGGCTGGAGGTTTCGGGTGTAGTCGGTAGCCACCGGGATGTCGCAGCCCATGTCGGGTCCGAAGGCCTCGAAGAGAGAGGTGTTGTGGTTGCGCCACGAGCCGGGGTGCAGCTGCATGACCAGCCCGTCCTCGACGCTCATGCGGGCGAATTCCATCAGCATATGACCGGTGAACTGTTTCGCGTCGTTCTCATCGGCCTTGCCCGCGAGGGCTCTCTGGAAGATGGCGTCCGTCTCCGCGGGATCGGGCCGGGTGGTGTAGGGGCTGAAGACGCCGTGGTCGGTGGCCGTCGCGCCGAGCGATTTGAAATATTCCCGGCGGGACTCGAGCGCGCCGATATAGTCTCCGAATTGCGAGATGTCCCGCCCGTCGCAGGCGGACAGCTTGTCGAGCTCGTCTCTCCAGCCCGGGGCGAGAATGTTGACGACGGCATCCGGCCTGAAGGTCGGGCGCACCGAACCCTCCCAATCGTCCTCGCGGATCCGGCGGTGAAACTCCAGGTCGTCCGTGGCGGCATCGGTAGTGCAGAGCGTCTCGATATTGAAGCTGTCGAAGAGGGCGCGCGGCAGGAATTCCGCGGTGAGGAGTTTTGCGGCGATCTGGTCGTAGATCCCCATGGCATTGTCGCCGTCGAGCTTTTCGCTTATGCCGAATACCGACTCAAATTCGTGCTGGAGCCATCCGGCTGTCGGGGTGCCGCGGAAAAGGTGGTAGTGGTCGGCGAAGACCTGCCAGATTTTTCGCGAGTCCTCTTCATGGGGCCCGCCGTCGAGGGGGGTGATTCCCAGGTTCTCGAGCCGTACACCCTGGGAATACAGCATGCGGAATATATAGTGGTCGGGGATGATGATCAGCCTGGCGGGATCGGGAAAGGGGGCGTTGTCGGCCAGGAGGCGTGGATCGACGTGTCCGTGGGGGCAGACCAGCGGCAGCTCGGCCACCGATGTGTAAAGCTCGGAGGCCAGCTTGCGGATCGCGGGGTCCGGGTCAAAGTAGCGGTCTGGATGGACCATAGAGACTCTCTTGCTCTGATTGGCGAAGAAGTTACTAATCTGGCAGAATCTACGGAATGAAAGCCTCGAGGGCAAGAACCCTGTCTGGACCTGCCCGGTTTCCACAGAGGCCACGGTGTCGTTGGTATTGCAGGAGGATGCCTTGAAATGCTCTGGAACCTCGTGATGATCGTGTTGGCGGTGGTGTTTTTCCTGGGGTTGCTGAGGCTTCATGATCGCCTGCGTGCCCTGGAGAGGAAGATGGAGGGCTTCGAGGGCGGGGCCGTTCCGCGGGAGAACGGGGATGAATAGGGCCCCTTTGAGATGCGTCTGAAGGAAAAGTAGAATAAGCCCGATGCCCAGTCCCGAAGATCCCTCCATACAGCTTGCTTATCTCCCCGGCGAGCGCCGCCAGCTCTTTAACGTGCTGCTGGTGGTGGCCGATGATCTCGGCGCGCGCCATCTGCCCTTCTACGGCTACGGGCGTGACACCATGCCCCTGCTCGAGCGCCGGCTCGGGGGCGCGACGCTGTTCACCAACTGTCACTCCCCGGTGGGCTGGACCCTGCCGGGCTGCGCCTCGATCATCACCGGGCAACTTCCCGAGGGACACGGTCTCTACGACCACAATAAGAGATTCCAGAAGCCCAAGCTCGGCCACTACCTCGGCGAGGGCTACGAGAGGGCGGGGATCACCAACAACGGAAACGTGGTCTCCGACAGGATCTCTGCGGAGTATCTCGAGAGCCTGGGCTTCAAGCGCCGTCCGGCGAAGTGGCGCTCCTTTGGCTGGGATGATGGCTTCGACAGCTACGATTGGATTCACCGTGAAGATCACGACCGTCCCTTCGAGCTTGCCCGGGAGTTTCTCGGGTCGCGCCAGGATGCCGCCGCGCCCTGGTTCCTCTTTTTTCACAGCAACCTGGTGCACGATTACCATATGGGCCGGGAGGACTATCTCGACGTGTCCGATTGGCTGGAGGAGGGGATTCATCCGGGGCTCCGCGACGTCCGGGATGGCCCGGAGATCTGGATCGATCCGCCGGAGGGGCTTGGCTGGGAGGAGGAGAGGCGCGCCCTCATCGCCAAGTACGACTCCGGGGTCCGGAGCTATGACAGGCGCCTTGACGAGCTCTTGCGCCTGGTGGATTTCGAGAAAACCATCGTCGTCTTCGTGAGTGACCATGGGGAGGGTTTCGAGCCCGAGCGGGGCAGGGTACATCATTGCGGGCGTCTTCACGGCGACCTTACCCACGTTCCCCTGGCGATCTGGCTTCCGGCCGTTCTTCGTTCGCATTACGAGGCTGGGGCCCGGGAAGAGCACCCCTGCTCGACGATCGATGTCGTTCCCACGGTCCTGACCCTGCTCGGAGATGCCGTCGCCGGTTTTCCCGGCCGCTTTCTCTTTGATCTGCCGCCCCATCGCCGTCTGCGCGGGGAGGACCGCGGCTATCTCTATTGGAACGAAGACTGCGTGCGGGAGAGCTACGACACCTGCAGCATCGAGGTGAATTCAGAGACCATCTATCCGCTGAAGCGGATCAACGTTCGCAGGAATGACACGATCCGGGAGTTTTCCTACAACATCGCCTATGACCCGCTCGAGCATGAGAACCTGCTCGATGGGGATGCGATCGAGGGAGAGGAGCTCACCTTCGTGGTCGCGGTCAACGATGAGGAGGAGTTGAGAAACAACTTCCTGGCATCGGCGGTGGCCCGAACCGGTCGACACGAGATCGTCCTGGTCGACAATTCCGGCAACAGTCGCTACGAGAGCATCTCAGCCCTCTACAAGGAGGCCCTGGAGAGGGTGAAGAACGACCTGGTGCTCTTCGTACACCAGGACCTCTACCTGTTTGATGGTTGGGAGGGACGTTTTTTCTCGGGTCTTCGGGAGCTCGAGGATCGGGACCCCGATTGGGGGGTCGTCGGTCCGGTCGGGGCGATGGGGGTGAGCCCGGGAGAGAAAAAGCGACTCAGGGGTCATTGGTCGGATCCCAGCGGCTACCATCTCGAGGGCCCGCTTCCCCACGAGGTTGAATCACTCGATGAGCAATTGCTGGGCATCCGTCGCCGAAACGGCGTCGACTTCGACCCCGCCCTGCCGGGCTTCCATTGCTACGGCATCGACCTGAGCCTCAATGCCCGGGAGCAGGGCCGCAGGAGCTACGCGCTTGATTGTTTCGCCTGGCATAAGTTCAAGGACTCCGAGGGCCGTCTTGTCGAGCGCCGGGAGCGCTCCTCGAAAATCAAGAGGCGGTGGGGGGAAGAGTTCATGGCCGAGTTCGGCCCCAGCGCCGATTACGTGGAAAAGAAATGGCAGAAATATCTACCCTTCCAGACGACGTCCTGGACCTGGGGCGTGGACTGATTCCACACCCGGTGTTCCTGCTGGGCTGCGCACGCTCGGGAACCTCCATCTTCGGGGAGGCCCTGGCGGCCCATCCTCGCGTCACCTATCTTTTCGAGCTCAGCCCGACCTGGAATTCCATTGTAGAGGCGGGGGCGGATCATCGACTGGAGGGTTCCGCGGCGACCGCCGAGGTCGCCCGGCAGGTCTACACGGAGTTCTCACGGCGGCTGCGGGGGGAGCCGGGGGAGGTCCTGCTGGAGAAGAATCCCAAGCACGTTCTGCGCCTGCCGTTTCTCGCGGAGCTTTTTCCCTGGGCGCGTTTCCTCCATATCGTGCGCGATGGGAGGGACACCGCGGCCTCGTTGATGTTCCGTAACCGCGGTGCTGCCTGGGGGCATCTCCAGGTGCCCGGCTGGCGGGAATTGCTGGAGCGCTATGGAGTGGAGAACCATGTTCGCTGTGCGCACCAATGGCGGATCGCCGTGGAGACGGCACGCGCGGATGGCGCGCGCCTCGGAGGGAATTACCTGGAGGTGCGCTACGAAGACCTGGTCGCCGGGCCCCTGGCGGTCGTGGAGCGGGCGCTCGCCTTCATGGGGCTCGATGTTCGGGATGAGGTCGCCGGGTTTTGCGGCAGGATACAGGACGAGACAGCGGGCTCCTACCACGCCCTGAAGCAGGTGCGTCATTACGTAGACAATCACTCGAGGCGCATCGGGCGCTACAGGGAGAATCTCGAGCCGGAACAGATCGCCGAGGTTGAGTCCGCCTGTGGGGAGCTTCTTCGCGAGCTGGGCTACCTTGGCTGAGGCAAGCCCCCGGCAGGAGCTTGTGTTTTTAAGCCTGAAGGTCTTAACATAGGTCTCCTTGCCCCGTGGGGGTTTTGCCTGAAGTGGTCACAAAGAGTTCTTCACAACCAAGGAGTTCAGCTATGCAGTCTGTCTTCAGTCGCTATTTCGGTTTCGTTTTCCTGGCGTTTGCCTGTACTGGTATTTCCTGCAACCTGGCCCATCACGGCGGCCATCATAAGCACGGCTCGCAGTGGAAGGGCGTTGCCCAGGTCGTGGCGGTCATGCAGCCGACCGCGGGCAATAAGGCGGCAGGAACCGTTGTGTTTACNCAGACGAAGGATGGCGTCAAGGTCGAGGCCAACATCACGGGACTCAACCCTGACAGCGAGCACGCGATTCATGTTCACCAATATGGTGATGTCCGGCTCGACAATGGCAAGGGCACCGGGGGGCATTACAATCCCGATGGCCATGATCATGGTCTGCCAGCGAAGGACAAGCGCCACGCCGGNGATCTCGGCAACCTCAAGGCCGATGCCAATGGGGCCGCGAGCTACACCATCATCGCGAAGAACATCTCGGTTGCGGGCCTTCTTAACCCGGTTGTCGGGCGCGGTGTGATCATTCACGCCAAGGTCGATGATGGAGGCCAGCCCACCGGCAATGCCGGGGCGCGGATCTCCCAGGGCGTCATCGGAGCAGCCAGGCCCGCTGCCGCCGCGAAGTGATCTCGTTCCGGGCGGAGCGTTAATTAAAGCTGCGGTGGAGCAGCAGGGGCCGTGACAGGCTCGAGAACCTGTCGCGGCCCCGTTTTTTCGTCTTCATCCGGGCGCCCTCCAAAGAGGGCCCTGAAATCTTCGAGGATGAGGTAGCCGACGGGGACCATCACGAGCGAGATGGCCGTGGCGAAGAGCACTCCGAACCCGAGGGAGACGGCCATCGGGATGAGGAAGCGGGCCTGGAGGCTGCGCTCGAGCAGGAGCGGGGTCAGGCCCGCGAAGGTGGTCAGCGAGGTGAGGAGGATGGGGCGGAATCGCACCCTTCCCGCCGTCACGATGGTTTTGAAGGTTCCTTCGCCGGCGTTGCGGGATTGGTTGATGAAGTCGACCATGACGAGGCTGTCGTTAACCAGCACCCCGGTCAGCGCCACCAGTCCGAACATCGAGAAGATCGTCATGTCCATCCCCATGAAGATGTGCCCCCAGACCGCCGCGACCAGCCCCAGGGGGATGACCGACATGATGATCAGCGGCTGCAGGTAGGACTTGAAGGGGATGGCGAGCAGGATGTAGATCATGAAGAGGGCAAGGGCGAAACCTTTCTTGAGCCCTCCGAGGGACTCCATTCGCTCGCGTTGTTCTCCCTCCATCGAATAGTGGACGGAGGGAAAATCAGCCAGGATACCCGGCATGATCTCTTCTTCAATTCGGGCGGTGATGGCCGTGGAGCTCGCGACCGCCTTGTCGACATCGGCCTTCACGGTGGTGATTCGGCGCCGGTCGGCACGGTTGATGGCGGCGAAGCCTCGTCCGTACTCGATGTTGGCGACGCTTTGGAAGGGGACCTCCGAGCCGTCGCGCGTGCGCACGCGCATGTTCTCGATGTCGCTGAGCGACCGCCGTTCGGAATCAGGGTAGCGGATCATCACGCGGATCTCGTCCCTGCCCCGGAGAATCCGCTGGGCCTCGAGGCCGTAAAAGCCCTGCCGCACCTGGCGGCCGAGGTCCGCCTGGGAGAGTCCGAAGTGTTCCGCGTCATCGCGGATGCGCAGCTGGAGCTCCCGCTTGCCCGGCCGGAAGGAGTCCGTTATGTCGTAGACGGCCTCGAGCTTGGCGAGCTCGGCTTTCAGGCGTCCGGCGGCCGCGCCCAGCTCCTCGGGATTGCCGGCGGCGAGGTCGACATTGACCGCGTCACCCGTGTTGAAGAAGGAAGCGGTATAGGTGACCTCGGTGGCGTCGGCGATGGGGCCCGTGAGCTCCCGCCAGCGCCGGGCGATCTCGTTGGAGTTGACGGTTCGCTCCTCGGCCGGGGCCAGCTCGATGTTGACCTCGCAGAGGTGGGCGCCGGAGAAGCCGGCGGAGCGCCCCCCCCGGTTGTCCTGGGCTTCGCGGAAGGGCAGGCTGCCCAGTGAGCTGCAGATGTGCCGGAAGACGCCCTTGCCCTGGCTGTGCCCCTCGGCCCGCAGCTGCGCCTCGAGCTCGCGGGCGGATCTCTCGAGGCGCCGCACGGCACGCCTGGTGATTTCCGCGGGGGTTCCCTGCGGCATAGAGACGAAGGCGACGGCATTGTCCGCGTCCACCTTGGGCATGAAGTGAAACTTGATCCAGCCGCCCATGAAGAGGCCGCAGGTCGCGAGGATGATGGCGAGGCTGGCGGCGACGGACAGGTAGCGCCAGCGCAGGCAGGCATCGAGCAGGGGTGAGTAGATCCTGTTGATAACGAAGGCTAGGCCTTGCTCGACTCTCCCCTGGATGGTGTCCCAGGCCGACGTCAGCGCGTTGCCGGAGGGCTTTTTCCCGCTCTTGCCGTGGGAGAGGTGGTTGGGGAGGATCAGCAGGGATTCGATCAGGGAGAAGAGGAGCACAGAGATGACGATGGTCGGGATCACCGCCATGATCCTGCCGAGGCTGCCGGGGATCGTCAGCAGGGGAAAGAAGGCGGCGACGGTGGTCAGCACGGCGAAGACGACAGGCCTCGCGACCTGGCGGGACCCTTCGATGGCGGCCTCAAGGCGTGGCTGCCCGGCGTTCTCAACCCGGTAGATGCTCTCGCCGACGATGATGGCGTCGTCTACGACGATTCCCAGGACAACGATGAAGGCAAAGAGCGAGACGACGTTGATCGACATTCCGAAGAAGGGCATCAGGGCGATAGCGCCGAGAAAGCAGACGGGAATTCCCAGCGCGACCCAGAAAGCGAGGCGCAGCTTGAGAAAGAGGGCGAGAGACAGGAAGACCAGGATCAGGCCGGCTCGCCCGTTCCGGATCAGAAGGTCGAGCCGTCCACGCAGCACCTTCGAGTCATCCTGCCAGATCGTCAGGCCCATCCCGGTGGGCAGCTTCAGCGCCGCGGGCGCCGTGGTGATGTAGTCTGCTATTGTCTCGGCGATGTCGGTGGCGTTCTGGTCGCCGACGCGGAAGACGCTGACCATGATAGCCGGCTTGCCATCGAAGAAGGTCTCCTGGTCGGTGTCGGCGAACCCGTCTCGCACCGAGCAGACATCGCCGACCCGGACCCGGGTTCCATCGGGCTTCGTCAGCAGGGTGATGTCTTCGAACTCCGTGCCCTTGAGGGATTGCCCCTTGGTGCGAAGCAGGATCTCTCCCTCGGTCGTTTTGATGGAGCCGCCGGGGAGGTCGAGCGAGGAGCGCCGCACGGCGGCGGCGACCTGGTCAAAGCTCAGGCTGTGGCGGCGCAACGCCGTCTCGGAGATCTCGATCGAGATCTCATAAGGCCGGGCGTTGGTGAGCTGGACGAGGCTGACCCCGTTGAGGGAGGAGATGCCATCGCGCACCTTCTCGGCCGCTTTTCTGAGCGAGAGATACTCGACCTCNCCACGGACAGCGACCTCNAGGACGCGCCTGCGAAGCAGCATTTCCTGCACGACCGGCTTCTCGCATTCCTCGGGAAAGGTGGTGATCGCGTCGATCCTGGTNTTTATCTCGTCGAGGAGCGTCTTGAGGTCGGTGCCGGGGAGGGCGTCGATCGTGGCTGTCCCGGCGCCCTCGCCCGCGAAGGCGTTGAGGCGCTTGATCCCGGCGATGCCATCGACGGCCTCCTCGATTCTCAGGCAGACACCCTTCTCGACCTCGGCGGGGGCGGCGCCCGGGTAGGCGACACTCACGAGGATCTTGTCGGTGGAAATCTCCGGGAACACCTCCTGCTTGACGTCCATTATCGTTACGATCCCGGCGACGGCGATCAGGAGCATCAGGAGATTGGCACAGACACCGTTGCGGGTGAACCAGCTGAGCATGACTCTTATTCCGTTTCCCCCGTGGTGTCGAGAGCGACGGACATCCCCTCCGCGAACACCTCTATCACGGAGGTGCAGATTCGGTCGCCCTCCGCGAGGTCCGAGGCCTCGAGGTCGATGATCGCCTCGGCGGCTCTGCGGCGCAGCACTCGGGTTTTGCGGCTGACGAGCCGGAACCCCTGTTTTCCGCCTTCCGCGGCGCCATCGCCGGGGACCTTCTCGACCAGGAGTACCCTCCCATCTTCTCTGACCGCCTTGCGAGGCACCACCGCGACATTGCCGAAGGTCTTTCCGCGGATCTCGGCCTTCACGAAGAGGCCTACCGCCAGCGGCGGGCGCTGTCCCGAGCGGCCGTAGGGGTCGGGAATCTGGGCGACAGCGTGAATCATGCGGCTCTGTGGGTCGATGGCTCCCTCGGTGCGGACGATTCGGCCTTTCCAAGGCTCCTGCTCCTCGCCGCCAAAGCGAGCGTAGAGCAGCACCTCGGGCATGGGCTGGGTCTCCGGATCGGTGTCATTCCGGTAGGCCAGCGGCAGGTTGACGAAGCCGAGATCGGTGTCGTTGATCGGCAGGCGCACCTCCGCGAAATCGACAGCGTAGACCGTGGCCGTCCTGGTCCCCTGGTTGACGAATTGTCCGACATCGGCAAAGGTGTCGCGGATCCGGCCGGAGAAGGCGGCCCGGATCTCGGTCCGGGAAATGTCGAGCCGCGCCTTTTCCAGCCCCGCCTTCGCGGCGTTGAGAGCCGCCCTGGCCTCGGCCACTTGCGGATCTCGAAGCAGCAGGGGCGAGGGCTCGCGCTCCATGGTCGGGTCGGTCTTCAGCAGGCTCTCCCATTCCCTGCGGGCGACCCGGGCCTCCTGCTCTTCCCTGGCCAGGCGAAGCCCGGCCTGGGCGACAGAGGCCTCGGTCTTGGCCAGCGCCAGCTCGTAGTCGCTCGGGTCGATCTTCAGGAGGATCTCGTTTTCGGCGAAGAAGCCGCCGCTTGCCCAGGAGTTCGAGACCCAGGTGATGACTCCGGAGACCTGGGGGACCAGCGTACTCTCGGTGCGGGGGCGGATCGTTCCCTGGGAGCGGATGGACATGCGCAGGTCGCCGCTCTCGATGGTCGCAGCCCGGATCGTGGGAAGCTCACGGACAGGCGGGCGCATCCGCGGTTTCGTGCCCGAGTTGGCGAGGATGACGTAGGCGGCGCCTCCGGCGATGAGGAAGAGAATGGGAAGCAGGATCTTCATGGGGTTGTTCAGGGCCTTTCGTTCGCGTATACAATCGGAGCGTTGCCCTTGCCTCCGGCATGGGAGAAGCCTCCGCCGAGGGCAAGGTGAAGATCGATCCGCGCGTCAAGCCGGAGCCTCCGGATCTGCAGGAGCCGGCTCTCGGATTGGAAGGCGTCGCGCTGGGCCGAGAGCAAGGTGATGATCCCGTCGAGGCCGCGGGCGTAGCGGTCCTCGGCCAGCTCCCGGGCGGCTTGGGATTGTTCAACAGCGCGGGTGAGCGCCGTTTCGCGCCGGGTGAGGAAGCCCTCGAGTGCCAGGGAGGTTTCCACCTCGCCGAAGGCGCGCAGGGCGCCCTTGACGTAGGTCTCCAGGGCCTCGCGGGCGTTCGAGTCGGCCAGGTCGATCCCGGCCAGCAGCCGCCCTCCCTGGAAGATGGGCTGCAGGAGATTGGCGCCCAGGCTCCAGACGGAGAAGTCCCGGTCAACGATGTCCTGGAGCTCGCCGCTGCTTGTTCCGGTTGAGCTGCTCAGGCTGATCCTGGGCAGGAGAGCCATCCGCGCCTGGTGGTGGCGCTCTCTCTGGCCTGCGACCCTCCGCTCCAGGGCGAGGAGGTCGGGTCGCCTCGAAAGGAGCTCGGCGGGAAGCCCCGCCGGAACCCTCGCGGGCACCTCCGGCAGCGCGCCGGTTGTCTCCAGGGATGCGCCGGGGTAGCGGCCGAGGAGAAGCTCCAATTGGCGGATGGCGCCATCCTTGCGGGCCCTGGTCGCCTCGAGGTTGTCTTCCGCCGTGGCGAGATTGGCCCTGGCAAGCCGCAGGTCCAGGGCGGATCGCAGGCCGCGCTCGTAACGCTCCCGCACCTGTTTCTCGCTTGCCTGGAAGTTTTCAACCGTGGCCTCGGCGAGCTCTCCCTGGCGTCTCGCTTCCAGGACAGCGAACCAGGCCTTGCAGGTCTGTGCGACCAGGGACAACCTTGCTCCGTGAAGGTCAGCCATGGCGGCCTGCCGGTCGGCGAGGGCCGCGCTTTTCCCCGAGCGCAGCCGTCCCCAGATGTCGAGCTCCCAGCTCAGGTTGAGCGCCGCCCCGTAGTTCGAGAAGCGGTTGCGGGGAATTCCCTGCATGCCGGGAATGGGAAAGCCGATGAAATTGCGTTGGGATTTCGCGCCATCGACCTGGAGGCCGAGGGCCGGAAGGGTGTCGGCGCCGCTGATGACGGCCTGGGATTCCGCCCGGTCTACCCGTACAGCGGCGATTCGGAGGTCGTGGTTGTTTCGCAGGCATTCCTCGACAACCGAGTCGAGCCCGGTGTCGCCGAAGGTCTTCCACCAGCCGGGGTCGTTCGAGGGAGCGCCATCGTTAACATCTCCCGGCGCAGTCCAGCCTCCGGGCAGCGTGACGCCGAGCTCCGGCTCCACGACCGGCGGAGGGGATGCGCAGCCGGCAGGCAGCAGGGCCAGCGAGAGTAGCAGGAGTCGGCGCAGGTGTTTCATCGATTCTCTCCCGCCGTGGGAGGCGCGTCTTTCTCTTCGAGCGGAGCCTGCAGGCCTGCGGCGACAAAGCCGATGAGCCTCCGGCGCACCCCCTCGATGTCCGATGGGTCACAGAGGCCGCCGGAGAGAGCTCGGATGGAGGGCTGGTCGGCCACGGTGTGGATCATGGCACCGAGCATGAAATGAACGCGCCACATCAACTCTTCGCCGGAGAGCTCGGGGATGGCGCGGCCTATGGCCGCGCAGAAGCGGCGCAGGATCTCGCTGAACAGATCGCGCAGGAGAGCCTGGAGGGTGTCTCCCGGCTCACTGTAGATGCCGCTCATGAGGCGCTTGATTCTTTTGCCTTCGGGGCTGTGTCCCATGCGCAGGGCGGGCATGACCCAGGCATCAAGGATCGCCTCGAGCTCGATGGGTGCTCCAGCCGCGGAGATCTCGAGGGCATCGAGAAGCTCGAGCCGCTCGTTGTTCAGAGGCTCGAGGCGTCGGAGAAATACCGTCTTGACCAGCCCATCCTTCGATCCGAAGTGATAGTTGACCGAGGCGAGATTGACCTCGGCGGCGCTGGTGATGGCGCGCAGGCTGGTCGCATCGATACCACGGCTGCTGAAGAGTTCTTCAGCGGCATCGAGCAATCGGTCCTTTGTTGTAGAGGGGGCCTGGCTTTCCATATTAATTCAAACGTTCGTTTGAATTGTGGAATTTAAGAGCCTTGATTGCAAGCCTTTACTTATTTGCCGGCAAAAATCTATAAGCCACCCTGAAAAAAAAGGTTACAGAGGTTTTAAATCTCCGGTAGGAGTTATTTTTCCCGTTTCTTCGCCGCCTGCCGTTCTTTCTCTAGCCGGGCCAACTCCGGGTCGCTTTTCAGGAGGTGTGCCTGGACCTCACGCCAGGCTTTGGTGACCTTTTCATTGCTGTTGCGGAAGTCCGGCGAGGCCTCATGGAGTTTTTTCCAGGCGGCTTTCCGTTCGGCGACGATTTCATCGTTGGTGCGTTCGAGCTGGGGATAGGCGTTCTTGCGCTTGTTTTCAAGGGCGGCGGTTATCTCCAGGAGCGCGATGAATCCCGGGTCATTGTCGCGAGCCTGCAACCTGAGTTTTTTCAGCGCGGCCTTGTACCCGGAGGAAGGCAGCGTTTCGAGGTGGGGGTTCTTTTTCTGCAGGTGGAGATCCTCGTTGCGCCGCGCCTTGTTGATGGCGCGGGTGAGAGTTTTGTATTCCGCGTCGTTCTGCAGGAGCTTCTTTCGCAGGACGGCAATTTTTTTCCGGGCCTCTTTCGTGGAGATATGAGCGGCCGGAAATTGTTCCCGGGCAAGTTCGCGGAGGCTTTCATGCCGCTCGACCAGCTCCCGGTACCGGGCATCGGTTCGCCAGGCCTGGTCGCGGGCGATAATCTTGCGGTCCTTATGACGTTCGTCAAGATTCCTGGGGAGCCAGGGGCGCTTCGCCTGGGCCTGCAATAGCTTTGCGCGCCGTCCTTCCCACCCTCCGGCGCCGGTTGCGCTGAGAAGACGGACATTGTCAAAGGCGGCAGATGGGCCATCGACCTGGAAGGCGAAGTAGCTGCGCCGGCGGTCAATGATGGGATGGCGTCCGACGACGAAATGCTCGTCGTCGATGCGGGCGAGGAGTTCATCGGCGAGCACCTCGACCCGGAGCCGGTACCACGTTCCCGCCTCGAAGCGAAACGGGCACTCCCCCTGGATGCTGGGCAGATGGCCGGCGGTTGAATCGCTGGCGGTATTAACGCGGAAGTGGTCCCGGCGAATCCTGACGACGAAATTGTATTTTCCGGGGGTTCCTGACATCAGGCGGATTTCTTCGGCGCCGCGGAAGCTGAAAGAGAAGCTGATGACAGCGTCGCGGTAGGAGGGCTTCTTCCAGAACAGGCGCTTGTTTTCCCCCGGCAGGTCATTGCGGAGCAGGACGCCGTCGCGGGACGACCACCACTCGGTGAAGAACCAGTCTTTCGCGATCTCTCCGGAGGTGAAGTCTTCCTCGATGATCGCCGTACCGGCTCTTGCCAGCCAGGGCTCGAGAGGCTCCGCCGGATTCTCAGCGTGGAGCCCCATCGGGGCTGAGACGGTCAGGATGGTAAGCAGGCAAGCGGTCTTCATGGGAATTGTCACGACAACCCGCGCCGACGTGAAGCTGGTCGTTCGCGGTCGCTGTAATGGTAAATGGCTGTTGGCGAGTGGATGTTACTACTGGGCCGTGAAGGAACCAATGGTATCGGGAGTATTGTTTTCTCCGAGCGGGGCGGATGCAGTGTTTCTCAATACGGTGAGTTCAGGTATTTTTTATGTGATGCAGAACGAACCAAGGCTCCGATCCTGCGCCGTGGCGGAGTGTGTCGGCACCTTTATCCTGATTTTCTTCGGTTGCGGGGCGGTCCATGTCGCCGTCTCCCTTGGCGGGNTGACAGGCGGTTGGCAGGTCGCCAGCGTCTGGGGCTTCGCCGTGACGCTGGCGATCTACGCTGTCGGCAATATCAGCGGCGCTCACATCAATCCGGCTATCACCGTAGCCATGACCTGCTGGGGGGGATTTCCCCGGGCCCGTGTCCCGGTCTATATCGCCGCTCAACTGACCGGGGCGTTTCTCGCGGCCTGCTGCCTCTACGTGATCTTCGCCGGCAGTATCGCCGAGTACGAAAAACAGAGCGGGATCACTCGCGGCAAACCGGAGAGCGTCGTCACCGCCGCCATGTACGGCGAGTATCATCCGAACCCGACGGTCAAATTGCACGCGGCTGCCGCCAGCGAAGGCATCGACACGGTCGGGATGGGGGCAGCGGTTTTCGCCGAGGTCCTGGGTACGGCCTTGCTGGCCTTCTGCGTCTTCGCTTTTACCGATCGGCGCAATAAGGGGAGCCCCGGCGGACGGCTGGCGCCCTTCTTCATCGGCGCGACGGTGACGCTCCTGGTCGCGGTGCTCGGCCCGGTGACCCAGGCCTGCCTGAACCCGGCGCGCGATTTCGGCCCGAGGATCTTCGCTGCCCTTGCGGGCTGGGGCGAGATCGCTTTGCCGGGCCCTCGGGGTCTCGTCGATACGCTTGCCGTCTACCTCGCGGCCCCGATCGCCGGCGGCGTGCTGGGCGGCCTCGCCTACCGGTTGCTTATCGGGGCCTCGCAGCCGGATGAATCCGCCGAAGCCTGAGCGCTGAATTCAGCGTCGCCTGAAGCGCGTTTCTCCTGCTTGCGGCGTGGGCTTCAATTCTGGCAATTGGAGAGCGCACAATTTTCCGGCGTGCCTGTGGCGCAGGCCGGGAAGGGAGCGGCAGGGATCCTGCCGCCAAGGAAGAGGTAGTTGAGGTTGAAGACCGCGTCGCTGAGGGAGATCTCTCCATCCGAGTCGCAATCCATGGCCGCCTCGCAGCGCGTCTCGGCCTCGCCGCCGAAGAGGTGGCGGAGGGTGAAGACCGCGTCGGCCAGGGAGTTCTCGCCATTGGCGTTGGAGTCACAGAGGAGGAAGGGTGTCGTATCGGGCCCGGCCCCATCGGTTACGGTGATGGAGAAGTCTCTCGATCTCGCGCTTTCGGGAAGGTCGGTGGTGGAGACCGTCAGGCGGTAGAGGTACTCTCCCGGCTGGGTGAATACGACGCTCAGCACGGGCTGGTCCGCGGGACCCGCGAAGGTCGCTCCCTCCGGCCCGGAGATCTTTTCCCATTCAAATTCGAGGTTCTCGCGGCCGCAGGAGCCATCGTGGGAGCGCTGCGCATCGAAGGTGATCTCCACGGAGCCTTCCTCCAGGCCCGCCTCGTCGCCTGGGAGCAGGTCAACCAGTGGCCTGGCGACAGGAGCGCCGACGGGTCCTTCTCCGAAGAGGCCGTTCAGGTCCGGGCCGACGAGGTCGGCATCGAGGCTGAGCACGAAGGCGTCAACCTGGGCCCTGAACTCTCGGACCCCGAGGAGGAACTCGAGGGTTCTCTCCTCGTCGACGTCTTCCTGGGTGACGAGATAGTCGCCCTCGCTGATCCAGGAGAAGCGTCCGCCGTTGCCGGTGTTCATGTTGATGTCCGGGTCCAGGCCAAAGCCGCGTGGACGCCAGAGGCTGTTGGAGTTGCGGTCGAAGCCGCGGAGGCGGAAATAGGCGCGGTAGGTTCCGCTCTGGCGGAAATGCAGCCGGTAGATGGCGGAAGACTGTCGCTGGCTGCGGAAATCCCCATCATTGGGAGCGGTGAGGACCCGGCCATCGGGGCTCAGGGAGTTATCGACACCCTCGGTGAACACCCAGGTGATGTTGTCTTCATCGGGATCGGTGATCTCGGCGTAATCGGTGGACAGCATGGCGATATAGTCAGCCTCCGGAGCCTGGTTGCCCGGGTTGGGGGCCTTCGCGCCGTCATCCTGGGGCGGAGCGTCGGTCGGCAAATCGATCCTGGCTCGTTCGAAACCCGTACGATCCCGTGCGACGATCTCGAGAACGCCGGCCTCGAGGATCTCGATGTTGGCGCTCCAGATTCCCGCCCGGTAGTCGAAGACCGCCCGGGTCTCGCCGATGAATATATCGGCGGAGCCGCAGGAGGGGGCGACCCCCTCGATTGTCACGATCGGCCGGTTCGGGAAGAGGACCCCATCGCAGATCGCTCCGCCCCTTATGGAGGTGATCTCGAAGCGGGTGTCGATGCGCTCCCGGAGAAAGGTCCGCCGCTGGTCGGCGTAGTCGCGCAGGCGGTTGATCCGCGCGTTGGCGAAGAGGGGTTCGAGGTGGTCGATCCGGGCGTCGACCTGCTCGTCTCCCCAGGCGGTCTCCAGGAATGTCGCGATATAGCATAGATAGTCCGGAGCGTAGCGGGGGTGCTCGAGGAAGCGCTCGATCTGGTCCACCGTCGGGCGGAAGAGCTCCTGGTTGGCCTGGTCAAAGCAGCTGTCGAGATCCCAGGGAAGCAGGATCCAGCGGTCGTCGCTGAAGCGGTGGTAGAGGAAGTAATCATCCCCGTTGTTCAGCACGATGCTGTTCTCGGTCGAGCCCAGCATGGCGTAGGTGGCGAAATACTTGCTCCACTGCAGCACGTCGATTCGCTGCTCAATCGCCTCGGGGAAGTCGGCATCGGAGGTCTCGGCGGCGTCGAAGTCCCGGCAGAGATCGGCTACGTCGGAATAATCATCCTCGTCCCGGTTGGTGTCCTTGCGGTAGTTCTGCCTGTAGCGACCGGCATCCTCGCCCCGGTAGTCAAGGTTGGCCTGGCCTATTCCCCGGTAGAGGTTGCCATCGGCATCGTTGGGGAAGGTCCGCTCGAGGAAGTCCTGGCGGATGACCTCGACCCGCAGGTGCCAGCCCTGGTCCAGCTGCCTGTTGAAGGAGAGCCTGCGGAACCAGGCCAGCGGCGTGGCCGTTCCGGTGCGCCGCAGGAAGTCGAGCCCGATCCATTGCTGGTCGCTGTTGCAGCCGTTCATGTTAATTCTCTTGATCCCGTGGAAATCCGAGTCGTGATCGAATTGGATCCGGTAGCTCAGGGGGTTGCAGTTGCGCGCCGAGGAGCCCCTGAGCCGGATGCCCCGGTTGTGCCAGGCCCTGCCATCGGCGACCAGGGTCATGTTTGCGAGGTTATCGCTACCGCGCGCCCGGTCCCTGAAATTTCGCAGGGTGGCGCCCCGCATGATAATCCTGTAGAGGGGCCGGATCTCGGCGACGGGTAAGCTTTCGACCTGGTAGAGGTAGGGCCGGTCCGGGGCATCGGCGGGAGCCCGCGTGGACTGGTCGCCTTCGCCCTCGGCGTCGATCCAGAAGGCGATGACGGCGAGGTTGGATTGGGCGGGGATGTCCGCGCCGTAGACCCCGTTTCCCTCTATGCCATCGTCGCCCTCTCCGTCATCGACCATCTCGGTGGAGCTTCGCGAATCATCTTCGTCGTCGACCTCCCAGGTGAGGGTCACGGTTCGCAGGGGTTGGTCGTCGGAGACGACAGCCAGCACGCGGACGCCCTGGTCCGCGGTTGGAATGACCGGTTCGTGGCGCACGCCCACGATGATGGGTTCGGGGTCGGGCTGCGAACGCGAATTGAAGCGGCCTGGGGAGCCCTCCTCCTCGCTTGCGCGCCAGGCCGGTCCGTAGCGATTTTCGATTCCGGGGTTGATGAGCTCGAGGGAGGGTCCGTCCCCGTCCGCCTCCTCAGGGTAGCTGCCTTCATCCGCGTAGCGAACCCGGTCGACCATATTGCCGTTGGCTCCCCGCAAGAGGAGCGTTTCGGCGGCGTTGTCGAGCGCTCCCTCCCAGGGGCCCAGGACTCCATCGATATCGTAGTGTTCCTCGACGGCCGCGGGCTCCCGGGCCAGGACGAGGTATTCGCCGGGGCCGAGCGTCGTACCGGCCGCGAACGTGTAGTCGATTCCCCGGGTGAAGGCCCAGCCGCCGAGGTCGACAATCTCGCCGGACCGGTTCAAGAGCTCGAGGTATTCTCCGCCGGCACCATCCGGGGGGTGGTACATGATCTCATTGATAATGATGTCACGACGGGGCGCATAGCGATTGGCCGTGCTCGGGGTCGTCTCCCGGAAGATCACCCGGTTGTCGGCGCCGTCGGGAAAGCGTCCGGTCGAGGAGTCGGCGCCGGCGGCGCGCGGGTTGAAGCCGTCGATAAAACGCCCGCGGCCGTCATCGAGGATGAGCGCCTGGATTCCATCGAGCTCGAAGTCGAGCTGGGATTCAAAGAGCACCATGCGCCCACCCGCTTCGATGGATGTTTGCGCCGGGAGGGTAAAGCTCCCGGACTCGGGCGGGAAGAGGCCTACTCGCCTTCCGCCCGCGTTAACCTCTTCACCGGTTGGGTTGTAGAGCTCGACCCAGCCGCTTCCCTCGCCCCCGGTGTAGACTTCGTTGATGACCAGGTCCCGCTCCGGAGGTTCCGGGTCGTCCTCGGGCTTCTTTCCCTCCTCTGCTTCGATAAATTCGAGAAAAGGCGAGATGCTGAAATCAGAGCTTTCCAGGCCGGTATTGTGGCCCTGGACGGCGAGAACGTTTTCTCCTTCACGCAGCAGGTCGAGGTTGTCGACCGGGAACTCCTCGGATGCCCCGGCCTCGTGATTGATGATGGTCGGACTGTCGAACTCTGTAGCATCCAGGTTGGCCCGGGCGATCTCCTCTCCGTTGATGTAGGCGACGAACCCATCGTCGTAATCAACCGAAAGAAGGAGCCTCTCCACGAGGTCGAGGTCATCGATATCAAAGCGTCTGCGCAGGAAGACGGTCAGGTAGTTCCCGGACATGTCTTCAAGGATGGTGGCATCGTCATCGTCACCGTAGCCGAACCCGGCGGGTCCGGATTCCCATTCCCCATCGTCGAAGTCGAGCGTTTTCCAGTCCTCGGGGGGAGGCTCTGTCCCCCTGAAAAACCTGAACTCGGCGCCCTCGGCGATCAACTCCGAGCGGTTTCTTTCGGGCGTGTTGACGTCCGTGATCCGGACCGAGTTTGCCGCTCCAGGCGTGCCGCCGACGGGTATCGAGGCGGCCCAGGCGCGTGGGTCGGTTTCCTCGAACGTCGGGGAGAGACGCTCGAGCGAGGGGCCGAGGCCGTCAGGGGTCTCGGGCCACAGGCCGGATTCTCCGTAGTCGACGAAGGAAACCATATAGCCCACCGGTGTCCAGAGCTGCAGCAATTCTCCGGCGTTGTCGAGGTTGCCGTTGTAGTCCCCTTCCAGGGAGTCTCTCTCGAGCCCGTAGCGACTTGCCAGCAACTCGGCATTTTCGGCGATGACCAGGAAGCCATCCGCCTCGATGACGCTTCCCTGGGGGAAGACGTAGGTCACCGCGCCACTGAGAAGCCAGCCGCCGATGTCGACGTCGCCTGCGCCGTAATTGTGCAATTCGACGAATTCGCCGGCGGAGCCTCCATCGCCCGGATGGTAATGGACCTCGTTGATGATGATCGTTTGCGCAAGGGCAGGAGAGAACTCCAGGCCGCTGGCGGCGCAAAAAAAGAGGCAGATAAGCGCCCTTCTCATGGTCTTCATAGTCTGTCCGTTACCTGGCTGGAGTCGAACCCACCTCCCCATCTTCCAACCTGAGAGGTGTCAACACAAGTAATATGCGGATTGCCGGAGGTGAGCTGTAAGGAGGGTGTTGGTGCGCAGTGTGCCTTTTCTCGCGCCCGGACTGGCGGTAGACTCTTCTCAGATGAAGGCAGACAGCGGAAAAACGAAGATCGCGACAACCACCACGCGGGCGATCGTGGCCTTGGCGGCCCTGCTCCTGGTGGGGCTAATCGTGTTCCGGCCCCAGAAGGAGCCTGACCCGGTGACGGCCTGGCGAGAAGGAATCACCGCGCAGGTAGGCGCCCTTGCAAGGAAGGATTGGAGTGCGGCGACGGCCGCCGAGGGGACCGAGAGCCTTGGCGCTCCTGCCCGGATCACCATCCACCACTCCGGCGCGGGGANTTTTTCCGCCATCGACAGAGGCGCCGTCACCTCGGCGATCAAGGCCATCCAGGACACCCACATCGGCGCTAACGGCTGGGATGACATCGGCTATCACTATATCGTCGACCCTTTCGGGTGTCTCTGGGAGGGGCGCCANCTTGACAGGATCGGGGCGCATGCCGGCTCCCTGGAGCTCAATAGGGGCAACATTGGAATTCTTCTGCTTGGCAATTTTGATCTCCAGGAGCCGCCTCCCGCCCAGCTGGAGCGGCTGGGCGACCTTCTTGCCGTCCTGCAGGGTATCTTCACCATCGCGGATTCCGAGATTTACACCCACAACCGTATTCGGATCATGGAGGGTCTCACTCCGACCGCCTGTCCCGGACAGCACATCATCGAATGGCTCGAAAGCCGCCGGAAGAAGCGATAACTCTTGGGCGTGCCGAGCTTGACTCGGTTTCACGCTGCGGTTATCGTTCGGCTTTCAGGGAACTCTTCGAGGTTCTCTGCGGGACTGTCTTTAGTGTGCGAGGACTGTTCTTAAGTGTTAGATCCTGTTCACGATGAATGCGGCATTGCCGCGGTATACCGGCTGAACAGCGCCCCGGTTTCCGGCGAGGAGTTGTATGAGGGCTCCGTAACCAGGCTGATCCCTGACATGCTCATCGACCTGCAGAACAGGGGGCAGCTCGCCGCCGGCCTCGCCCGCTACGATGAGGATGCCGCGCAGTTGATCGACACCTACAAGGATGTCGGCAGCGTTACGGACGTATTTCACCTGACCCATCCGGATCCCGGGAAATTCCGGGGGATCGTGGACGAGTACAGCGGCCGCGCCGCGATTGGGCATACCCGCTACGCCACCTGCGGCAAGGAGGGCCGGGAATACGCCCAACCCTTTGAGCGTCATCATGGCCGCAAGTGGAAATGGTTCTCCTTCTGCTTCAACGGCAACATCGCCAATTACGTCGAGGTGCGCAAGAAGCTGCTGGAGCAGGACAAGGGCGACTACCACCTGGCCCATGAAACCGACACCGAGCTGTTCATGCATCACCTGGCCTATGCCAATAAGGGNGATGAGAAGCCGGACTTCGTCGAGGTCTTCAGGCATATCGCCGATACGTTCGATGGCGCCTACAGCCTGGCGTTTCTCAACGCAGATGGGGACCTGGTCCTGGCCCGCGATCCCCTGGGTGTCCGCCCCCTGGTATACGGCTTCCGCGGCAACCTGTTTGGCGCCGCCTCCGAGAGCCTTGCCCTGGCCAATAAGGGTTTCAGGGACCTCCAGGATCTCGAGCCTGGCCACCTGATCCACGTACGCCCCGAGGGGTACGAGATCAGGGAGTTCGCGCCCTCTCCCCGCAAGGCCCATTGTTTTTTCGAGTGGGTGTATTTCGCCAATGTCGCATCGGAGCTCAACGGCAAGTCGGTTTACCTCGCCCGCAACCGTCTCGGCGAAGCCCTGGCGGACGCGGAGCCTCTCGAGGTGAACGCGGAGGAGTGTATCGCGGTCCCGGTTCCCGACACAGCGAAGGCGGCCTGTGATGCCATGGCCCACCGGCTCGGCATCCCCACCAAGGAGGGGCTGATTCGCAACCGCTACGTCGGGCGAACCTTTATCGAGGGCAAGAATCGCAAGGCGAGGGTCAAGAGAAAGTATACCGTGCTGCCGGAGGTGGTCCGCGGCAAGCGGGTCTTCCTGGTCGAGGACAGCATCGTTCGTTCGACGACTCTTCGCGTAATCGTGAAGATGCTCAGAAAATTCGGCGGTGCCAAGGAGGTGCATGTGCGCGTCGCCTGTCCTCCCATCATGGCGCCCTGCAGCTACGGAATCGANATGTCGACAGTCAGCGAGCTCATCGCTCCCCAATTCTTTGAGGGACCGGTCAAGGGCGAGCTGGCCCGGGAAGGCCTCGAAACGATGGGGAATGAGCTCGGGGCCGATACGCTGCGCTACCTCACGGTGGATGAGCTCAATGGAGCGTTGGGCCTTTCCGAATGCGACCTTTGCGAAGGCTGCCTGACCGGAGAGTACCCGACCGAGTGGGGGCAGAAGCTCTACAAGGAGGCGTTGCTCTCGCGCGATGCCCCGGCCGGGGGGCGGACCTACGAGCGCCTCCCCCGTGGCGAAGACGAGCAGCCTCCATCCGGGCCCTCCGATTCCGCCTCGGAGGTGCCGCTCGGGGTGATCATCCCGGAGAACGGCGCCGACGCGAGCTGAGGGCATTGCCCAGAGTCCCGCGTTATGAAACCTACAGACCTTCGGAGTAAGACAATGCGTTTTCTCTTCATCCTGTTGTTGACGGTTCTTGCGATCCCCGCCGGCCTCTTCGCCGACATTCGACTGCGGGTCGTCTCCGATACGGCAGAGAAGGACCTCGCCTGGATGCCGCTGAGCTTCCGGGTGCAGGGCGATCCGGATCTGCCGGGCGCGAAGGTTCGCCGGCTTTCCGATGGCAAGGAGCTTCCGGCCCAGCTCGAGCGGATCAAGGGCGGGGTCATCGTACACTGGGTGTCGCCGAGGCTGGCCGCCGGCTCCAGGGGCGCCTGGAGCCTTGAGCTCCAGAGCAAGGCTCCGAAAAAGAACTACCGGGTCAAGGTGCTCACCCAGGGCACCGGCTCGAGCCGCATCGATATCGACGGACAGGCCTTCAGCAGCTATGTCTATGGCGGCAAGGGACTCTTTAAGCCCTATTTTTATCCTCTCAGGAATCCTGCCGGGGGGAATCTGACGAGACACTATCCTCTCAAGAGCGGGGTCGCGGGGGAGCGCGCGGACCATCCCCATCATCGTTCGTTCTGGTTTACGCACGGGGAGGTAAACGGGGTCGATTTCTGGGCCGAGGGCGCCAAGACCGGTCGCATCGTTCATCGCGGGTTCAAGGGCAAGGAGTCCGGAGCCGTCTACGGTCGTCTCACCTCTACCAATAGCTGGGAGACGGTAAAGGGAGAGAAGATTCTCGAGGAGCGCCGGGATGTAAGGATCTTCCCGCTCGATTCCGGACAGGTGCTGATGGATTTTGACATCACCCTGGTAGCCACCGATGGGGATGTCCATTTCGGATCCACCAAGGAGGGATCGTTCGGCATTCGCGTCGCCGGTACGATGAAGCAGACCAGCGGCGGCAGCATTAAAAATTCCCGTGGCGGCTCGGGGGCCGGGCAGTGCTGGGGCAAGCCGGCCGAATGGGTCGACTACTACGGCCCGGTCGATGGCAAGGAGGTCGGGGTTACCATCATGGACCACCCCGATAGCTTCCGGCACCCGACCCACTGGCACGTAAGGGATTACGGTCTCTTTGCCGCCAATCCCTTCGGACACAGGCATTTCTACGGCAGGAAAGAGGCTGAGAAAGGCGCTTATCGGATGCAGAAGGGCAAAGCGATCCGATTTAAATACCGTCTCTACATCCACCATGGCGACACCGCAAAATCAGGTGTCGCAAATGTTTATGCAGGGTTCTCCCACCCTCCGCTTCTGCACCTGAAGCGCTGAGGGATTTCTCACGGCCTCTTCCGGTGTCAGCCCCCTGCGTGATACAATCGTCGTTTTGACAATTCTCGCAGGACAGAGCCGACATGGACCGCATTCTTTCATCACAGGCTGCATCGCACCAGGGCGAGGAAATTCAGCTCGCGGGATGGGTTCACAACCTTCGTAATCACAAGGAGGTGCAGTTCCTTGTCTTGCGTGATCGTGGCGGGTTGATCCAGGCGGTAGCGCAGCCGGATTCCAAGGTTGATCTCTCCAGCCTCGGCAAGGAGTATGTGGTGGAGTTGACCGGTACGGTGGTAGGTGAACCGCGCGCCCCCGGCGGTGTCGAGATCCACCTGGGTGCTATCAACGTATTGTCCGTCGCCGAGGAGCCTCCCCTTGAGATCAACAGGCCCAGGGTCCTGGCGAAGACCCATCTCGACAAGATCCTCGACAATCGGCCGATCTCGCTGAGGGCGCCGGAAATTCGCGCCGTCTTCGAGGTCCAGGCCGTGCTGGTGGAGGCCTTCGGCTCCTACCTCAGGTCCCAGGATTTTACCGAGATCAAGAGTTCGAAGCTGGTCGGCACGGGTACGGAGGGTGGGGCCAATGTCTTCGAGATCGACTACTTCGGCCAGCCGGCTTTCCTGGCCCAGTCTCCCCAATTCTACAAGCAGATCATGGTCGGCAGNGGCCTCGAGCGGGTNTTCGAGATCGGGCCGGTCTACCGCGCCGAGAAGCATGAGACCTCGCGCCACGTGAACGAATACACCTCGCTCGATTTCGAGATGGGCTTTATCCAGGATGAGCAGGACATCATNTCCATGCAAATTGGGTTGGTGGGACATATGTGCGCCGCTGCCAGGGAGAATTGTCCGGAACAGCTCGAGCTCCTGGGGGCGACGGCTCCGGAGGTGGACGGGAAGATTCCGCAGGTGACCTTCAAGGAGGCGATTGAGCTTCTGGAGAAGGAAGGCCATCGCTGCGGCAAGAAGGGAGATCTCGACCCCGAGGCGGAGCGCCTGCTCTGCGCCTGGTCCGAGAAGGAGCACGGCTCGGATTTTCTCTATGTCGTGGGCTTCCCGCTCTCCAAGCGTCCGATGTATACGGGCTTTCACGAGGATGACCCCGAGACCTCCCGCAGCTTTGACCTGCTGTGGCGGGGCCTTGAGGTGACCACCGGCAGCCAGCGCATACACGACCACGGGCTGCTGTGCGAGAAGATGAGAGAGCGAGGGCTCGATCCGGCAGAGTACGATTACTATGTCAGCGCCTTCCGCCACGGGATGCCGCCGCACGGAGGNCTCGGCCTGGGTCTCGAGCGTTTCACCATGCAGCTGCTCGGCCTGGCCAACGTCAAGCAGGCGACGCTCTTTCCCCGCGATCGCCGGCGCATATCTCCCTGAGGATCATCTCCCGGGGACTTGCGGAAATTCCCTTTCTGGCCGATCATGAGCTAATGACAGGCAGGGAGCTTTACCGATGAAAAAACGGGCCTGGTTATCGTGGATTCTCACCGGTCTCGCCCTCGCGTTCTGCGGTTGCGATGGGAGCGCGGAGCCCGGGGCTGGATCGCAGGTCGAGCCGGAGGACAGGGTGGCAGAGACGATTAAAGAGCTGGACAGGATCTGCCGGGAGCAGACGGTCTATATGGTCGGACCCGAAAAGGGCGCACGGCTTGCCGAGCTCGTTCGCTCACGGGCGCCCTCTGTGGTGGTGGAGTGCGGTACGGCGCTGGGTTATTCAGGGCTCTGGATTGCCCGGGAACTCGAGAGGCTCGGCAAGGGAAAGCTGATCAGCATCGAACTCGATGCGGACAGGGCGCGCCGGGCGCGCGAAAATTTTGAGCGGGCCGGGCTCTCAGGCTGGGTCGAGGTTCGCACGGGAGACGCCCGGGAGCTCGTGCGTGAGATCGAGGAGCAGGTCGATCTCCTCTTCCTCGACTGCAATTACGCCAATTATTACCCTTGCTATAGGGGCCTGGAGAGTCGTCTCAAGGATGGCGCCCTGCTGGTGGCTGACAACGCGGGTATCGGTGCCGCGGGGATGAAGGATTATCTCGAAGAGGTCCGCTCGAGCCACGAAAGCGAAACGGAGTGGTTCGATATCGATCTTCCCTGGGGCAAGCGGGATGCGATGGAGCTGACGATCTTTCGCAGCAAAGGCGAGCGATGAAGCCGCCCGCTCAGGCCTCCAGCTTCCAGGGGCTGCGCCTCTCCCTGTCGAGCCAGGTGTTCGCCGCGTCGTTATCGATAAAGCGGTAGGCCTTCGGGTCCCACTTCAGCGAGCATTTGTTCCAGTAGGCAAGGTTGCCGAGGTGGCAGATGGTTACCGAGCGGCAGCCGATCTCCGCCGTGCAGATCGGGTCTTTACGGCTCCTGATGCATTCGACCCAATTGCGCAGGTGATGACCGGTCTTGTAGAGGCGGATTTCGTCATCACCGATAGTTTCTTTCAGGATTCCGCCAGGGTCACTGCGCAGGAGCCCGCGGTTGACCTCGATCTTGCCCTTGGTGCCGGTGAAGAGCACCCCGTTGGCACCGCCGTGGTACATGACGACCCCGTTGGCATAGCGATAGGTCAGCGTCTTGAAGTCCTTTCCATCCGGAGCGTGGACCTCCACCGGTCCGCTCTCGTCCATCCCGAGTCCCCATTGGGCGATGTCGAAGTGATGGGCGCCCCAGTCGGTCATGCCGCCGCCGGAATAGGGCTTGTAGTTGCGCCAGGCGGGATAGTGTCCGTGGACGCCCTTGGGACAGAGGGCCTCGTGGTAGCCGCGCAGGGGCGCCGGCCCCAGCCACATATTCCAGTCGGCATCCTTGGGCGCCGGCTGCTCGGGAAGGTCACAGTCTTTTGATGGCCCTCCGACCCCGACATGGACGGTCTTGACCTCGCCGATTCTCCCGTTGCGGANAAGCTCACAAGCACGGTGAAAGCGTCCGCCGCATTCGGAGCGCTGCTGGCTGCCGGTCTGGAAAACGACGCCTTCTTTTTTCACCGTGTCGGCCATGATCCTCGCCTCGCGGATGGTCAGCGACATCGGTTTTTCGCAATAGATGTCTTTCTTCGCCCTGGCGGCCGCGACGACGGGGATCGCGTGCCAGTGATCGGGGGTGGCGATCACCACCGCATCGATATCTTTTCGCTCGAGCAATTGGCGGAAGTCTCCATAGGTGTCGACGCCCTTGAAGTCTCCCTTGGCTTTTTGTTTCGAGTGATGATCCTCGGCGAGCTTCTTCGCGCTGGCGCGGCGGTTCGCCTCGACCTCGGCTACGGCGACGAATTGGATCTCTCCAAAGCCTCGCAGGCCCCGCATCAGGGTATGTCCGCGCTTGCCCGGGCCGATCACTCCCACGGTGATGCGTTCGCTGGGGGCGGGTCTCTTCGCGCTGGCGGAAACCTGGGAGGTGATGATGGTCGGTATGCCGGCAAGAATGGCGCTCTTTTTCAGAAACGCGCGGCGGGAGGTCAGGATCGTGTTCTGCATGGGGGCCTCATTCAGGAAGAGTTCATCTTTTCAGTTCGCGGGTAGTTTATCTCAGAAGAGAACCACCGAGCAGGCTTTTTAACCCCATCGGAGCCCGGGGGTGGTTTCGGTATTCNGGCGGAGAGCGGACGTTTTCGCCCACAGGGGTGGAAACACGCCCCGGGGCGTGTCTTTTGCGCCTGTCATGGACGGCCTAGTAGTTGCCGGGAGTATTCGCTCAATCCTTGATGAACCGCCTGTTTGAGGAGTATTCTAAGAGGACGACAATTTGTGGTCGAAGTCGGTTTCTCGTTTGGAGTTCCGGCTATCAGAGCTCCTTGCCGCCGGTGGTTGAATTTTCCACCAGGCCGCGGCTGATCGAAATCAGATTTGAAAACCATTCAGGGAGGATGACGAATGCTGGTCGTGCCCGGTGACCAAGGTAGTGTGACCTGCGATGCGGGTCTTACGCGGAGGGAATTATTGCGGGTCGGAGGCTCTTCACTTATCGGCCTGAGCCTTGCCCAGATGCTCGAATTGCAGCAGGCCTCCGCCAAGGAAGTGCATGCTGGTACCGGTGGCCCCGGCTGGGGCAAGGCCAAGAGCGTCATCCTGATCTACCTCCAGGGAGGACCGAGTCACCTGGATCTCTGGGATCCCAAGGAGGGTTGCGCCTCGGACGTCCAGAGCATCTTCAAGTCGATCAAGGGCAAGGTCCCCGGCATGGAGGTTACCGAGCTGTTGCCCAATATCGCGAAGGTGACCGACAAGTTCACCTTTATCCGCTCGATGAGCTATACGCCGGTGGGCCTCTTCAACCACACCGCGGCGATGTACCAGATGCTCACCGGCTACACCACCGACAAGGTGAGCCCCTCCGGCCAGCTCGAGCCGCCCTCGCCGAAAGACTTCCCCAATGTAGGCTCGAATATCACCAAGCTGATGCCGCCGAGCGTTCCCATGCTGCCCTTCGTGATGATGCCGCGTCCGCTGCAGGAAAGCGGCGTGATCGGCAAGGCAGGCACCGCGGGGTTCCTCGGTCGCGCCTACGATCCGTTCTATCTCTATCCTCCCGGTGATGATCTCGACAACTCAAAGATGGACAAGATCAACGCCGGCGATCTCGCTTTGCGTCCGGAACTCAGCAGCCTGCGGATGTCGAGGCGCCAGCGCCTGCTCAATCTCATCAACGGCGGCATGCCGGCGCTCTCGAAGGCGGTTGAGCATTTTGATCTCGATAAGTACACCCAGAAGGCTCTGAGCCTCGTGGTCTCCGGCCGTGCGCGCAATGCCTTCAATCTCAAGGAAGAGAAGGACATCATCCGTGACCGCTACGGGCGTACCACCTTCGGTCAGAGCTGTCTTCTCGCCCGCCGTCTCGTGGAAGCCGGGACGCGTTTCGTACAGGTCAACTGGCCCAAGGTCGCCAACTCGGACCGGCACTCCTGGGATGTCCACAAGGGTCTGCCGGACCGCATGAAGAAGCTCTCCGGTCCGATGCTGGATCCCGGCGTCGCGGGCCTGATCGGAGATCTCGATGACAGGGGTCTTCTCGACGAGACCCTCGTGGTCGTGGTCGGCGAATTCGGGCGCAGCCCGAAGATGGGAATCTCCACCTCGGGCAATGGCAACGACAAGAACGGTCGGGATCACTGGCCTTATTGCTTCACCTCCATCGTCGCTGGTGGCGGCATCAAGCGCGGCTATGTCTACGGCAAGTCCGATGAGACGGGCTCGGCCCCGGTGGAAAACCCGGTTCACCCCCGGGATCTCCTGGCGACGATCTACCACGCGGTAGGAATCAACCCGAGGACGCTGGTTTACAATCATCTCAACCAGCCTCGCGAGCTTGTCAAGGGCGAGGCGGTCCTCGACCTCTTTGCCTGAAAAGCATCCCTGGATCAACTGACGGAGCTCACATCATGAAGGCAGGGAAAGCTTTTTCCCTCTGCACGGTCTTTTTATCGGCTCTTTGCTGCCGCTCCACCTTTGCCGTGGAGGAGGCCGCTGGGAAACCGAAGCCGGTCAGCTATTACGGCGCCGTGCGTCCGATCCTCGTCAAGTCCTGCCAGGGCTGTCATCAGCCGGCGAAAGCATCGGCCAAGATCGTGCTCAGCGATTACGGTCAATTGATCAAAGCCGTCCATGATGACGAGAAGGTCGTCATACCCGGCAAGCCCGAGGAGAGTCTTCTCTACAAGGAGATTGTTCCCCATGGAGAGAAGCCGCCGTCGATGCCCAAGGAGGCCGNGCCCCTGAGCGGTACGGAGGTCGGGGTGATCAAGCGNTGGATCCTCGAGGGGGCGAAGGACGATACGCCGGAGACGGCGAAGGACAACGTCAGTCCGGAAAACCCGCCGCAATACCAGGGGTTGCCGGTCATTACCGGCCTGGACTTCTCCTCCGATGGAAAGTACCTGGCGGTTTCGGGTTATCACGAGGTGCTTCTGCACAAGGCGGATGGCTCCGGGCTCGAGGCGCGCCTTGTAGGGGTCGCCCAGCGAATCCAGGCGCTGTCTTTTTCGCCGGATGGAAAGCGGCTGGCGGTTGCCGCCGGCCTTCCCGCCCGCCGCGGCGAGGTCCAGATCTGGGACGTGGAATCTCGAAAGCTCAAGATCTCCGCGCCGTCCACCTTCGATACGCTCTATGGCGTCAAGTGGTCCCACGATGCCAAGCTGGTCTCCTTCGGCGCCGCCGACAACACCCTGCGCGCCATCGACAGCAAGACGGGAAAGCAGGTTTTCTTCAACGGTGCGCACAACGACTGGGTGCTTGATACGGTCTTCTCGAAGGATTCATCGCACCTGATCTCGGTCAGCCGGGACCGCTCGATGAAGCTGATGAAGGTCGATGCCCAGCAGTTCATCGACAACATCACCAGCATCACGCCGGGCGCCCTCAAGGGGGGGCTCATCTCGATCGATCGGCATCCGGGCAAGGATGAACTCCTGATCGGCGGGGCCGACGGAACGCCGAAGATTTATAGAATGTTCCGGCAGAAAGCCAGGAAGATAGGCGACGACTTCAACCTCATCAGGAACTTCGCCAAGGTTCCCGGCCGCATCTTTTCGACCGAATACAGCGCTGATGGGGGGAGGATCGTGGTCGGCAGCAGCAAGGATGGCGAGGGCCTGGTNCGAGTCTACCAGGAGGGTGATGCCAAGNTGCTCTGGGAGGTCAAGANCGCCGGGAGGNATCTACNCCTGCGCTTTCANNCACGATGGAAAAACAGTCGCCGCGGCCGGTTTCCAGGGCAAGGTCCTGCTCATCGACGCGGCCTCAGGCAAGATCATCAAGGAGTTGATTCCGGTGCCCCTGAAGGCGGCGGGGTGAGCCGGAGTAGTGGCTTCGAAGCGAAAGAAAAACAACTGAAGGACGGGACTTTAAATGGGTTTGAAAATGAAATTTAGCCAGTCGGTGCTCGTCTTGGCGTTTCTTGCNGTTTTCTCCGGGAAAGCAGCCGCCGAAGGAGAGCCGGTCGGTCTTCCGGAAGGAGCCAAGGTAACCTCGCTGAGCCTGTTCCCGGCGGAGGTGGCTCTTGGGGACCGTTACGTCTACAGGCAGATNCTCGTCACGGCGGAGGTCGAGGGGCTGGGAAAAGTCGACGTTACGCGCCTGGCGAAGGTCGAGGGTTCCACGGAGCTTGTCAAGGTGTCCGCTGGCCGCAAGGTTTCCGGGCTCAAGGATGGGGAGGGGAAGCTGGTGTTTTCTCTCGGCGGACAGAGTGCCGAGCTGCCCGTCAAGGTGAGTGGCCTGGAGGCGCCCTATGAGGTCAGCTTTGTCCAGGACGTCATGCCTCTTCTTGCGCGCCTGGGCTGCAACTCCGGCGTCTGCCACGGCTCACAGAAGGGCAAGAACGGCTTCAAGCTCTCCCTGCGCGGCTACGATCCGCTCTGGGATCATGTCGCCCTCACCGACGACCTCGAGGGCCGCCGCTTCAACCGTGCCGCGCCCGACAAGAGCCTGTTCCTGATGAAGATCACTGGTACCGTGCCCCACGTTGGCGCGGTACGCACCGAGGCTGATTCGCCGTATTACTCGTTGCTGAAATCATGGGTCGGGGCGGGGGTCGCCCTGGATCTCGATGCCCCCAGGGTCGTCAACCTCGAGGTTTTTCCTAAAGAGGTGACGCTGGCCTTGCCGGGGATGCAGCAGCAGATGGTGGCGGTGGCGACCTTCAGTGATGGCAAGGTTCGTGATGTGAGCCATGAGGGTTTTCTGAGCTCCAGCGACACGGATATCGCGACGGTTGATGATGCCGGTATCGTTACGGCTGTTCGTCGCGGCGAGATCGCGGTGCTCGCCCGCTACGAGGGGCGCTACGCGGCCGCGCCGACCTTCGTCATGGGCGATCGCTCGGAGTATGCATGGAATGACGTGCCGGAGTTCAATTACATCGACACGCACATCTACTCGAAGCTACGCAAGATCAAGAGTCTCCCCAGCGCGCTCGCGACCGATACGGAGTTCATGCGCAGGATCTACCTTGATCTCACCGGCACCATCCCCGATGTGAAGGCGATCCGAACCTTCCTTCTCGATCGGCGGGGGCCGCAGGCGAAGCGAGATGAGCTGGTCGGCCGCCTGATTGGCAGTCCGGAGTTCGTTGATTTCTGGACCAATAAGTGGTCGGACCTTCTCCAGGTCAACAAGAAGTGGCTCGGGGGCCAGGGGGCCAAGTCCCTGCAGGCCTGGGTTCGAGGTTCGGTGGCGAGCAACATGCCCTACGATAAGTTCGTGGCCACCTTGCTGAATTCCGAGGGGTCGACGATCAAGAACCCGCCGACCTCCTATTACAAGGTTCTGCGTTCTCCTGACGCTGTGATGGAGAACACGACGCAGCTCTTTCTCGGCATCCGCTTCAGCTGTAATAAGTGTCACGACCATCCCTTCGAGAGGTGGACGCAGAAGAATTACTGGGAGCTCTCAGCGTTCTTCGCGCAGGTCGGCCGAAAAAACGCCCCGGGCGCGAAGAATCTCCCGAACGCCGGCTTTACCTCTACCGGCGGCAGCGAGGAGATCATCTTTGACAAGAAAGATGGTGATGTGAAGTATCCCAATGGAACGCAGGCGCTGCCCGATTTCCCCTACGAACATGAGGGAGTCACGGCGAAGGAGGGCTCCCGTCGCGCCCTGGTTTCCAATTGGATTACATCGCCAAAGAACCCTTACTTTGCCCGCAGCTTCGTCAATCGCCTGTGGAGCTATTTCTTCGGGATCGGAATCATCGACCCTGTAGATGACATCCGCGCCAGCAATCCCCCGTCGAATCCGGAGCTGCTCGAACGCCTGACCAATGATTTTATCGCTTCGGGTTTTGATGCCCGTAAGCTCATGCGCCTTATCGCTACCTCTCGCACCTACCAGCATTCCGTTGAAACCAATGAGTGGAACGAGGATGATGACGTCAACTTCTCGCACTCCCTGGCCCGGAGACTTCCCGCAGAAACGCTCTTTGACGCGATCCACAAGGCGTCAGGGTCCATCACCCATCTGCCGGGACAGCGTCCCGGTATTCGCGCCGTTGAGCTGCCTGGTCCCGAGGTCAAGCTGGGCGACAATTTCCTCGATCTCTTCGGGCGGCCGCCCCGGGAGAGCGCCTGCGAGTGTGAGCGGGGCTCCGGCATGTCTCTCGGCCAGGCCCTGAACCTGGTGAACGGGCCGACCTTCGCCGGGGCGATCAATGATCCGAAAAACACCATTCTCGCGCTGGCCAATACCGAGAAGGATGACCGCAAGCTCATCGAGGAGATGTTCCTGTCCTTTCTCTCCCGTCTTCCGACGAAAGCTGAGACGGACGCGCTGGTTTCCAGCCTTGATCCGAAGCTCGGTATCAACGCCGATGCCTTGANTCCCGGTGACCGCGCCGAGCTCGAGAAGCGCTTTCTCGTATGGCAGAAGGCCCAGGGNACCTCGGCCTGGAAAGCTCTCGAGGTAAAGGCGGCCCGTTCTTCTGGTGGCGCGACGCTTGCCCCGCAGGCGGATGGCTCGGTGCTTGTAAGCGGNACCAATCCCGACACGGATACCTACGAGGTGTTTGCCTGGACGCCGCTGGAGAAGATCACCGGTCTTCGCCTGGAGGCGCTGCCGCATGAGAGTCTCTCGAAAAANGGCCCCGGCCGCGCCAAGGACAACGGCAACTTCGTTCTCTCCGAGCTCAAGGTCGAGGCGGTCGCAGCCGATGCCGCGGCGCTCGAGAAGCTCTTGCCCGTTCTCACCGCGGGGAAGAAACCGGAGGCGAAACCCGCGGCCGGCCCGATCGTGATCGCCCAGTCGAGCGATGGCTGGAAGTTCATCGCGGCTGCCGGTGTCGAGGGAGACGATTGGCTCAAGACGGAATATGATGACAGCAAGTGGGCCGCGGGAAAAACCCCCCTTGGTTACGGAGAGACTTCGCTTGCTGAGAAGAAGGGAACGACCATCGACCTGAAGGGGCAGCCGGTTCTTTTCCGCAGGAAGTTCTCCGTCGACCAGCAGGTCATCGAGTCCAAGAGCAAGCTCAAGCTGCAGGTGGCTTCCGACGATTCGGCAACGGTGTGGATCAATGGCCGGCAGGTAGACAAGGAAGATGTCGACCATGAGCCCCTGTACTGGAATCGTACGGTTGAGGTCGCCGCCGGGATTCTCAAGAAAGATGGGAACGTGATCGCGGCGCGGGTGAACAATAAAGAGGGCTCCAGTGACATCTTCCTCGATCTGCGCCTCGAGGCGGTCACGGCTGCCGCGGCACCCGCCGCACAGGAAGGACCCAGGCTTGCCGCTGTCGGTCTTCACAAGGCCAACCAGAGCTTTACCCAGAAGAGTTTTTCCGCTGGGCTCACGATCGATGGAAAATCCGATGATAAGAAGGGTTGGGCGATCGCCCCCCAGATGGGCCGAGCCCATACGGCCATCTTCGAGACCAAGGCGGACCTCGGTGTGGCGGGCGGGACGCTCCTGAAGATAACGCTCGACCAGAAATTTGGTGCTATGCACACCCTCGGTAATTTTCGGATCGCGGTGACCAGCTCGCCTCGTCCGGTCAAGCTGCCGTCCCTTCCCGATGAGATCGTCAATATTCTGAAGATCCCTGCCGAGAAACGCACTCTGGAGCAGAGCAGTCGCCTGCTGACCCAGTACCTCATGGGGGATAAGGATTTTCAGCTGAAGATTCGCCAGGGTGGGGTTCAGGATATTGCCTGGGCATTGGCCAATAGTCCCGCTTTCCTCTTTAATCGCTGATCATTTTGACTCAGCCTTAATTATTTCTTTATCTTCGCAGTCCAGCTGCCGGCGTTTTCCTGGGTTGCCTGTGATAGGGACCTAACTGTTTTATTCGTAAGTTCTAAGGCGTTTTGATGGCGCCCTGGATCGACTGCGGATGTGGAATTCAGCCTTGTTTTACGGCGGAATTCTTCATTGCCTGTGGAATTTGTAAAGATGGCGATGCGGGTTTTGGTTTAGACTCCATAGCCAAATTTTTTTTGCATACTTTTCAGTACAACAAGAGGAAATCCTGTCGCCTTGTAATTGGTTCCGGGCGGGTTTCCTGAATTTTCCCTTCGCAGGGCATCTGATACTTGTCAGTTCAATGTTCGGGTGGAGGTAGTTCTCTTCGGGCGAGGTTTCACAATGAAGCGTATATACGTAGGTAATTTGTCTTTCAGTTGGGGTGAAGAGGAAGTGCGGGGGCTTTTCTCCGAATACGGAGAGGTTTACAAGGTCGATCTTATCAACGATCGGGCGACGGGCAGGCCCCGGGGCTTCGGTTTTGTTGAAATGGATGCGGATAGTGCGGATGCCGCGATCGACGCTCTCAATGGCCAGGAGCATGGTGGACGTGTCCTCAGGATCAACGAGGCCTATGCCAAGGGTCGTGGTGGAGATGGACCGGATCGAGATTCCTCGGGCCCGCCGCCCGCAGCGGAACCCGCGGCCAGCGATGCTGGCAGCGACGACGACGATGNNGNTGGCGGNGANGACGGCGGCGGCGANGANGNCGNNGGCGNCGATGACGGCGGTGGCGNCGATGACGNNGGCGGCGANGANGNCGNTGGCGNCGANGACGNNGGCGGCGANGACGGCGGTGGCGA
>NZOA01000031.1 GCA_002695115.1 Planctomycetota bacterium | reverse complement strand
CAGACCGGCGATGGACTCTCGCAACCGATCCCATCTTCGGAGGCATCAGGCCCGCAATCTTCGTTCGAATAGCCCGGACTCATGGGAGAAGGTTCCGCCGGCGCGGCTCCCCCGGTGAAGAGCCAGCTGAAGATGATGATCGCATCGGTGATCTCGATATTGCCGGTGTCGTTGGTATCCGCAGCATCCGCGCAGGCCGGGGCCGCGCCGCCTGAGAACAGGAAGAGAAGCGGAATCACTCCATCGGTCAGGTTGATGCTGCCGTCGGAGTTCGCGTCGCCGCGGACGAAACGCTCGCCCACCGGCACCGCCACGCAATGGGCCGCAGCGGAGCAGTCGGCGTCATCGCAATCGGCCGCTCCATCGCGGTCGTCATCGATGCCGTTGTCACAGATCTCATCCGGGGTCGGTGGCGCATCGCCTGTCTGGCGGATAGCGATACCGCTGATCGCCGCCCTGTTCGGGCGGAAGGTGGTACCGCCGGGAAGATCCGCCACACGCACGGTGACCTGGCTGACCCCCTCGAGGGCGTAGGGACCCTTGGCCACCGCCACACCGTAGTTCGAGTTGGGGAGCTCGTTGCCGAGCGCCCGCTGGGCTTCAACGTGCATCGAGAACTGGTCGGCGACCAGCTCATCGTTGACGTAGAGATCAGAAACCCGGCAATAACGCCTCGACAGAGCAGGATCATCGATATCCTCGCAGCCCTGGCTGTTGGCGCCCTCGGCGAAGAGCAGGGTAATCTCGTAGTCGCCCCGCGGCAACGCGACGCTATAGACGATATCGCCATCCAGCTCTCGCTGGGTCGCGAAGAGAGCGCTACGCTCGCCATCGTCGATGTAGGCGGGCTCGACCAGCTGGGTGTCGACCACCTGGTAGGGAGGCCGCCTGACGGTGGTGTAATCGATCACCGCGGCATCGGCGGTCGCCAGGAAGGGACTCGGCTCCTCGTCGCTATCGCCCAGCCAGGTCCTGCCATCGCCGAGCGGGTTGCCCGCCGCCTGGGAGAGGCCACCGCCGCCGCAATTGATATAGAGCTCGGTCCCGCCATAGACCCCGGTGCAGGCACCGCGGCCGCTGGGATTTGTGACGCAGACCTGGCTGCCGAGGGCAGAGATCCCATCGGCGGGTATCACCGCGCTGGTGGAATCCCCCGGCACCACGGCCGCTTCGACTCCATCGAGCGTGATGATGATCGAACCATCGAGATCAGCCTGGCTTGGATTCACCCATCTCACCGAGATCCCATCGTCACCGAGGCTGCAGGCCACGTTGGCCACCGGCCCCTCACAGGGTGCGACGCTGGCGGTGAGATCTCCGTAGATAGAGCGCTGCCCGATCCAGCCTCCCATGTTGAAGGTTCCTTCGTCGGAGTCGATTTCGTAGGTGACTCCATCATTGAGGGCTCCCCTGGTGGTTTCCCAGGCGATATCCACGCCGATTGGATCCCACTCGCACGGAGACTGGTCGCCTACGAAACAAACCTCGATGCCCTCGGTGATCGGTTCGAAGGTAAAGGCATCCTGGAAGCGCAACCGGAAACAATGTCCGCCGCCGCCCTCGAAAACCTTGACCATGAGCGTGTGAACCCCGGCCTCCACCGGTCCGAAATCGAGGCTCAACATCACGGTATCCTGTACCTCGTTGGCCCCGCCGCAGCCGCGCGCGACGTCATTGACATAGACATCCTGGTAGTCGAAAAGGACCTGCACGGCGTCATCGCTGCCGAGCCCGATATCGACCTCCATATCGTCCTCGAAGGTCACGTAGGCGAAGGCGTACACCATATTGTTGTTGAGATCGCCGCCGTAGAAATCGTTGAAGTTGATCGTGTCATTGGCGGACGTGTAGGGATTCCAGGTCGGTATGCCGCCGGGATTGATATCCGGCGCGCCGGGCGTGGCCAGCAGGCCGCCGCTGGCCGCCGCGCCGAAGAAATCNGTCTCGATCTGCCCTCCGGGCTCCGGCTCCACGTCNAGCTCGGTAACATCTCCATCGGTCAGGTAGTCGAGCTGGATGTTCTCAATNCCGGGCGCGGCGCCCACCCCCTGCTGAAAAGGCCCCATCAGCAGCCAGCTCTGGATGAAGCCCTGGTCGTTCAGGCCGGAGGGAACACGCTGCTCGATGACAGCNCCCTCGGCNGTGATCATATCCGCGGACACCGGGCCGGTGATAAACTCGTTGATGACCACTGTCTCATCGGGGTCTCCATCGCCGATATCCTGNGAGATCGTCACCTCGATGGGCCCACCGCCAAACGGCGGGCAGGGACGCNGGCCGGCGGGAGTCGAGACNCTGCGATCGGCGGGAAAGGTGTCGGTGATCACCGCCTCGGCGAAGACGCCGTGNGCGCAGCCGATGCCCCCATCGGCGGCGCCCACCGCCAGGGTGAGGTACATCGCATCCTCGGGAATCTCGAGGCTGACGAACTCGCCCTGGTTGGTGGTCATGGGGCCGAGGCTGACGGCATCGATGACCTCGAGGTCATCGCTGACGATCGCGTGAACGGTGATCTGCATGCCGGCGCATTGGTCGCTTCCCATGAAGCTCTGGAAGTACCTGACCACCTCGAAGCCATGCTCGTTGCGGATCTCCTCGAGGTCGAAGGTAACNCCCGCGGCGGCATGGATTCCAACTCCACCGCGCCAGTGGTGCATTCCGCCGGCCCAGAAGTCGGTGATCCCCTTGTCGATGTCGTGCGTCACGTTGGAGAGGATGTGGTTCCAGGTGCCCCCGGTGGCATCCTGGGGGCCGAACTGGAACGCCACGCCTTCCATGTTGATCGTCTGCATGGGGGNCGAGAGAAGAAAAACGCTGTCGATAAACGGAGANTCNTCNACGAATTGNGGNTTNTCNCCNNTNTTGGGAATATCGGCGTTNTTGTGCCCCACCTCGAAGANGCCCGTATCGGCGTTGATGCCGACGTACTCCCCGGTGGCNTTGCCGGTACCATCGCCGTTGCCGACGATATCNCCNAGATAGACCTCTCCGGCCNGGGCTGTATNGTCAAACAGAACCCCTGNTGAAACTACCGCCGACACGCATACCAGCGCCATGNGCTTCCATAANCTCATGAGNTTTCCTCCGCTCAGTTTGTTTGAAAAAACGGGCCTTGCGCCTCGNTGTNNACGCGTTACCCAATCAACGCGCAGCCCTATTCCAGCACCATAGCCCGCCTCATGCAAGCTCGAAGGACCTGAGCCCCGGTAAGGACGCGAAGCCGGGAGCCGTCATCGATGACGGCGAGGAGCCTGGTTGACGCTCAGCGGCGGAGCATCCGGCAGCGGGGGCTTCTCAGAGCACCCAGGGCTTGCGGTAGGCGCGGCTGAGCAGCTCGTTGGCGCTCTTGTCGCCGGCGATCTTCTCAGTGGCGGGATCCCATTTCAGATCCCTGCCCAGGCGCATTGAAATATTGCCGAGATGAGCGAGCGATATCGACCTGTGCGCCACCTCGATCGGGGCGACTGTCTCCTTGCGGGAGAACATGGAGTCGATGAAATTTTTGACGTGGTTGTCGCTCTGGTAGAGATGGGTTTCCTCCGGACCGATCTTCTCCTTGAGAATCGACTTGGGACCCGCATCGTGGCGGCCCCTGTTAGCCCAGACCCAACCATCTTCGCCGATGAAGGTCACNCCACCGCGCCAGGGCACCTCGCGCTCGTCCTTTGGACGGTAATCGCGATTGGCTATGATCAACTTCACACCGCTGGCATAGTGACACTCGAAATAATACTCGGTCGCCGTATTGTAGACCGGGTGTTTCGCCCATTGCGCCTTCTGGTTCTTGATGGCGACCGGGCCGGTGCGTTCGGTTCCCAGGCCCCATTGGGCGCAATCGGGATGGTGGCCTCCCCAATCCGTCAGCTGCCCGCCAGAGTAGTCGAGGATCCAGCGGAAGTTCACCCCCACCCGCGCCGGGCAGAACTCGGCCTCCGGGGCGGGTCCCACCCACATGTCAAAATTGAAACCATCCGGAATCGGAACGGTCTTGGTCTGGTTGGCTGTCTTTCCGTAATCGGGTATTCCTCCCGGCAGGCCGCAGAGCACGGTATGTACCTTTCCGATCCTGCCGTTTCGAACCAACTCGCAGGCGCGACGGAAGTTCCTGTCCGAACGCTGCTGGCTGCCGGTCTGCCAGACAACCTTGTTTTCCTCCACCGCCTTGACCATGGCCCGGCCCTCGGCGATCGTCAGCGAGAGAGGTTTCTGGCCATAGATATCTTTCTTCGCCTTCGCCGCATGAACCGCGATCAGGGCGTGCCAGTGATCGGGCGTGCCGATATAGATCGAGTCGATGTCCTTGCGGCCGATCAACTCGCGAAAATCCTCGTAGCCCGCGCAGCCCTTGTCCTTGTAGTGTCCGTTCACTTTCCGTATGGCGGGATCGCGGCCGCGCACGGTGCCGGCCCAATAGCCGGCCCCTTCCTTATTGACATCGCAAACGGCCACGACACGCGTCCTCTTGTCGCCAAGGAACGAACCCATCCAATTGGTGCCGTTGTTGCCCGTACCGATGAATCCGATCGTCGCCTTATTGCTCGGAGCGTCCTCGCCTAAGAGAGGAACGGTGGCGATGGTCGGAACGGCGATAGCGGCCCCGGCGGCCTTCTTCAGGAAGCTGCGGCGGGTATTCTTACTCTGTCCCATGTCTGTTCTCCTGTCGTTTGTCGTTACTGGAGCGAAGCGCGGTCTATCGTAAGTCGTTGGAGCTACGCTGGGAAGAGTCCTGTCGGCGTTTTACAAAAACAGGCNCCCCCGGCTTGTGAACCACCGCTGGAGTGAATATGCTCCTGAGGTGAGTCCAGTTCTGAAATAAACCGGATACGACAGGAGTGAAATGAACATGCTGAAGCGAACAGCCCTCTGCCTGACGCTCATCTCCCTGGCCCTGCTCCAGGTCGCCACCAATTGTTTCGCCCGGGAAGGCGGAAAGAAAATCCGCGTTCTTGTCTGGGACGAGCAGCAACCCTCCCAGAAATCTTCCTATAAGAACTTCCTCGGAAATCACATAGCCGAACACCTCGAAGGCTTCAAGGACTTCGAGGTCAAATCGGTAGCCCTGAATGATCCCGAGCAGGGACTGTCAAACACCCTGCTCGACCGGGCCGATGTGCTGATCATGTGGGTGCACGGCCGAAAGGGCGAGGTCTCTCCCGCGAAGGGGAAAGCTGTGCTGGAAAGGATCAAGGCGGGCAAGCTGCAGTTCATCGCCTTGCACTCGGCTCACTGGGCCACCCCCTTCGTCGAGGCCATGAACTATAGAACCATGCAGAACGCGAAGAAGGCCTTTCCCGCTCCGGAAGGAGAAACGGTCGAGTTCAAGATCGTCCCGCCCGCGCGCCGCTACACGACGCCAAAAAAGAACTCCCTGCCAACACCGCGATTTTATCCGCGCAAATATCCCGGTGGAAAAACCGTGGTGACCGTTCACCTTCCCAATTGTTGCTTCCCGGGCTATCGGCCGGATGGAAAACCGAGCCATCTCAATGTCCTGAAGCCCGGCCACCCCATCGCCCGGGGCTTACCGCGACGCTTCACCATCCCCAATACCGAGATGTACAACGAGCCCTTCCATGTGCCCGACCCCGACGAGGTCATCATCGAGGAGCGCTGGCCCACCGGTGAGTGGTTCCGCTGCGCGGCGGTGTGGAACATCGATAAAGGCAAGGTCTTCTACTTCCGGCCCGGCCACGAGACCTACAAGGTATTCCATGAGAAGACCATGCTGAAGGTGGTCGAGAACGCCGCTCGCTGGCTCGGAGGACTGAAGAAGTAGCCCGCCCGCGGCGATCGTCTCAGTTCTTTCGGCATTCCAATACGAGGGCGTGACCAGTTTCATGAGCCAGGCAGCGGACATCATCATCATCGGAGGAGGGGCCGCCGGCTGCAGCGCGGCCATGCAGTTGTCACTGCGCGGGAGAAGGGTCCTTGTGCTGGAGAGGGCCCTGCTCGGCTCGGGCTCCACCGGCCGTGCGGCGGGCCTCGGCGCCCAGCTCCGGGAGAGCCCCGATGAAACACGCCTCCTGATGAAGGGTATCGAGGTCGTCAAGGACATCGAGAAGCGGGTGAAGAAAAAGATCTTCACCGGGACAGGCTCACTGCATGTCGCCTCCGACCCGGAGCGCGCCGGGGAACTCCGCAGCTTCGTGAAGATGGGCAAGGAGATCGGTTTTGAAATCGACCTGGTAAACGCCGACTTCGCCGGGCGGCTCCTGCCCTGCATGCGCTCCGATGACCTGGTCGAATTCTGCTACTGCCCCACCGACGGGCACCTCGAGCCCAGCGAGCTGCTGAGCTCCTATGTCGAGCTCGCCCGCGCCGAGGGAGCCACCTTCCTCACCGGGTCCCCTGTTACAGATCTCCTCGTTGAGGGCGGCGCGGTCAAGGGTGTCAGCACCCCGGACGGCGACCATCATGCCCCGGTCGTCATCAACGCGGCTGGTCCCTGGTCGTACCTGCTGGCGGGGCTCACCTCCACTCCCATGGCCACAGCCGCGATGGGGCACGCCTACCTCGTGACGAGGCCCCTGCCCGATGTCCCCATCGCTACCACGGACGCCGCCCTGCGCGATCGGAAGAACCGCATCTACTCACGCCCCGAGGCCGGGGGGCTGCTGGTGGGAACCTACGAAGAGCTTCCCACCGAATACGACATGGAGACTTTCCCTGCCGATTTTGAGATGTCCCAGATGAGCTCTCCCCGTGACAGCCTGCAGGTCGCGACGCTCATCGACTGCGCCTCGAGACGATTTACCTTCATCGACGGACGCACCCCGATGACCGTGACGACCGGAATCATGACCTTCACGCCAGATGGACACGCCCTCTGCGGCCCGGTGCGCGAGCTCCAAGGGCTCTACCACTGCACCGGGTTCAACGGTAGAGGGGTATTCCAAAGCACCTCGATGGGAATCCTGCTCGCCGACCTGGTCTGCGATGGGAAATTCGGTCCGGGCGTGAAACACCTGCGGGCGGACCGCTTCGACGACGACCCGGGCCTCAGGAGCCGTGAGGACATCAAGGCACGCTGCCGCAAACGCTATTCGGGCCACTATTCGATCAAGACAGAGAGTTGAAGAGCTCCCGGGCTCTCAGATCAGCTCCCTGATCGGCTCAACCCCTGAATCGACGAGGTAATGTGGACGGCCGCTATTGTCGGTGACGGTCGCCGTCTGGACGTTGATACCCAGGTTGTGGTAGAGCGTCGCGAACACCTCCTGGAAGGTGACCGGCCTATCCTTGGCGTATTCGCCGAGGCTGTTGGTAGCCCCGATGACCTGGCCATTGCGCATTCCTCCTCCAGCTACGAGAGCGCAGGAGACCTGCGGCCAGTGGTCACGGCTGTTCTTCTTGTTAATCTTCGGCGTCCTGCCGAACTCGCCCCAGACCACGACCGAGACATCCTTGTCGAGGCCGCGCTCGTGCAGATCAGTGATCAGGGCGGAGAGTCCCTGGTCCAGCAACGGAAATTCCTGGCGGGAGCGGGGGAAATTCATCCCATCTCCTCCATGCCAGTCCCAGCGACTGTAGTTCAGGGAGACCACACGCGCCCCGGCCTCCACCAGGCGCCGGGCGATGAGGAAGTTGCGGATCATCTTGGGAGCGCCATCACGCTGGTACTTGGAATCGTTCTCGCCGTAACGTTTAACGAGCTCGGGATCTTCTTTCGAAAGATCGAGGGCCTCGGCCAGGCCCGAAGAGGTAAGGATGTTGAAGGCCTCGAGGTTGTAATGATCCAGCCCATCCATGACCCCCTTGCGGTCCGTCGAACTCCGAAAGACATCGAGGCTGCGGCGCAGCCGCTCCCTGTCGCGCAAGCGCTCCAGGGGCATGTCCTTGAGCACCATATCCACGGCCGGACCCGAGTTCTGCCCCTTGCGCGCGACCAGCCCGATAGGCGAATGGGCGGCGCCGATGAATCCTCCAGTACCGGGCTCGCCCCAGGTCCTGTTGCCCGTCGAGTACATCAGGGACAGATGCGGCGGCACACCGGGAGCGGCCGGGCCCTGGACCTTGGAAACCCAGGCTCCCAGCGCGGGCCAGCCCCCGACCGGCGGCTGCTCCTTATGAGCCCGCCCGGTCATACACTGGTACCCATCGTGGCTTCCCTCGGCTCCGACGATGGAGCGGATGATGGAAAACTTGTCGGCTATCTTCGCCAGGCGCGGAAAGAGCTCGCAGATTTCCACGCCTGGAACGTTCGTCTTGACAGGGCGAAATTCACCTCGCACCTCGCGCGGCGCGTCCGGTTTGAGATCCCAGAGGTCGATGTGCGAGGGACCGCCGGGAAGGTAGATGTTGATGACCGCCTTGTGAGAGCTCCCGGTACCGGCCAGCGCCTCCACCTTGAGGAGCTGCGCCAGCGAGAGTCCCCCAAGCGCCATTCCACCCGCCTTCAGGAACCCGCGCCGCGAAACCCCATCGCAATGCCGGTTCTTCCTCGAATCAGTTCCACCCAGGATTGTCAGCATGGATTGCGCTCCCCTGCTTCTCGATTCGAACATCTCTGTAGCGAGTATAGCCAGGTACGAACAAGCTACTCTTCGAGCGGTCCAATATATTATAACCTTCCCCGCATTTCAAAAACCCGTTGCCGGAAACATCCCGGCGAAGGGATTGATGAGCCCGATCGATCAGCAACAAAACCCCACGAGTGCTGGAAAAAACGGGTAAAATAGCGCTCTTTTAGTACCTTAACTGAAACCTTCACTCGACAAAGTGCTCCATGAAAATATTTTCAGCGACAATGTATCTGCTCAGCCTGGCTGTCCTGGCGGCGTCCCTTACCGCCTGCAGCGATCGGGTGAATCCGAGCCTGGATGGAAAAACAATGAAGAAAACTGAGCTACCGGAGTCCAGCGAGAAAGAAACCACGCAAGCCAGGGAGAGCTCGTCGAGAGAGACTGCCACCCTTGGAGCCGGCTGCTTCTGGTGCATAGAGGCTGTCCTCGAGCAGATCGAGGGGATCAGCGACGTGACCTCGGGCTACATGGGCGGAACCATCGAGAATCCGACCTATGAGCAGATCTGCACCGGCTTGACCGGGCATGCGGAGGTCGTGCAGGTCACTTTCGATCCGAAAATCATCGATTTTTCAGCGGTACTCGAACATTTCTGGACGCTCCACGATCCGACGACCCTCAACCGCCAGGGTAACGACGTCGGCACCCAATACCGCTCGGCAATATTCTTCCACTCCGAAAAACAGCGCGCGATCGCCGAAAAATCAAAGAAGGAAAAAAACGAGAAGGGGGTCTTCCACAGTCCGATCGTTACGGAGATCGCCGGGCTCGAAAAATTTTACCCCGCGGAGGAGTACCACCAGGACTACTACCGCAACAACAAAGCCGCGCCCTACTGCCAGTTCGTCATCACCCCGAAGCTCGACAAGCTCGGCCTCGAAAAATAAGCTCCCTGCTCAGCCGCCCGCCGGCCGAGTTCTCCCGCGCAGAATGCCGGGAGCCTCCACATCTGTGCTCGCGCAGCCCGCGGGCGCCGTGATGGGATTGCAGCGCGACGGGCTCCCACCGGGCATGTCGAACCAATAGGTCCTGCCCTTGACGGGAGCGGGATAGTCTCCGGTCAGGAGGTGGACGCCGTTGCGAAGACCCGCCTGCAGCTTCTGGATGTTGCGCTCATCGGAGAGTAGAGCCGAGCCGACGTTGCTCCCGACGATAATCCCCTTCTCCAGGGCGGCAGCGATGTGAGCGCTGGATGGGTCGTCGATCTTCGCCACCGCGGCGAAGGGCTCGTCAAAGTCAACCGGGTTGGCGTGGACGAACAGCACCCGGCCATCAAGCGCTCCCGGCCCCTTGCCCCCGCGCAGGTAGGCATCCCTCTGGCGCCCCCGGTCCAGCAGCATGAACATCGCCCGGCCGCGCACTTCGCCGAGGGTAGGCCANCCANCCTCGACGATCGCCTCACGCACGGATTCGCGNCNGCCNTTCACCAGCGCGGGCGTCACCAGCCGCTNCCGGGGCCAGACCGACAGGATCTCCGCATCGAGCGCATCCATGTCGAAATCCCCGCCGCCAAGCTCATCCTTGGGCTCAATCCATACGAAGAGCGGATGATGCCCCGGGTTGGAATCGGACCACCTCTTCAGAACTCCCAGGCAATCGATGAGCAGGGCGCAGGTACTGCGCGAATCGATCACGGGCAGGTGGTAGACCTCGTAGCCGCGGGAGGAGGGGTGAATGTCCAGNTCGACCGCCCGCACCCCGTACTCCCCAAGCTGCACATCCAGGGGGGCCTGTTCGTAATCGTGCTCCCGGACGAGAGCGAACCTGGGCCGGCGATGGTAGCTGTTGTGGGTTCCCTTCACCTGCAGGTGATTCAACCTCAGCTCATCATCACGGGAATACCCCTGGTCCGCGACCTCGGCAGACGGCTCAAATGCCCCACGGATCCTGCTGGCGATGCCGCAGCCGGACAGCCCGCAGACCACGAGCAGCAATGCGATGACTCTCGGTTCAGGAGCCACGGCGTTTTTTTNCACTGCTTTTCTCGCGATACGCTCCATCGGGAAGCACCCTTGGAAACTTGTATTTCGGATTCACCAGGAGGGCGTGGATGCCCGGATCNCGGACCTTGACCGCCTCCGGCGTACACAATCTCCATTCATCGGAGATCTCCTCACAGCGTTCGGGAGCTTCCTGGGCCCCCAGGAGAGAAGTCAGCGCCCAGTAGATGTACTCCTGGGTCTGGCAGCCGTACTCGCAGGAGCGNTCGTCGTAGGTGAACCACGCCGCGCGTGGATAGCGCCTCGGCACCCTCGTAAAATGGCCGCCCCTTGCCTTGTCGAGACACTTCGCCAATTCCGTCCCCTTGCGNTCTCCGAAGATCCGCGGGTAGGCGTTGCCGTAGCCATGCTGGGTGATGAGATGAAGGACCTCCTCGAGGCTCGCATCAAAACGCCCCCTGGCCGGGGCTGTCTCCTCAGCGTGCTGAAATTGCCCGCAATGAAAACCCTCCTCCCTCCATTCCTCGGGGTCGATACGATCGAGCCCCCTGTCGCTGGCGGTCATCATCAGGAACGCATCGCGCGAGGCGNGGGCCTCGNCCACCAGGGAGTTGTCCGGCTTTCCATCCTCATCGTTATCGAGATACTCGGCCAGGATCGTGGCGGCGTGGAGCACCTTCGAATCAGGAGTCTTCGCCGTGGCGAAGACATGGACACCGAAGACGTTGACGTATTTCCTGAAGCTCTTCCTGAAAGGATCGAGCCTGCCCGCGGGCACGGAACGGACCGTGAGTTCCACCACCCCGCCCTCTTCCCGCTGCCCGCGAACATCGAGCGGCTGGAGACATGGAAACGCGAAAAGGACCGTAAAAGCGAAAAAACGGAAACCAAATACCCGGCCCGGCATGAGCGGGACCTCCCTTGCAACTCGGGAAACGCGTAACAGAAGCCTCCTTACCGACCTGATTATAGGCGAGGGCCGGAAAACCCTCCATCGCTCAGTTCTCCGGCAGTTCTTTATTCTTATCCCCTTCTCGGAAGGACAATTTGGTTGACCGCCCCGGCATCTTATTTTCACATCTGGAAGGTTCCGGCGCAGGTGCCGGAACGAAGAGCCAGGAAGGGCCTTCCAAGATGCCGACATCCGCGAACAACAGAGCGACAACGCTCCCGGGCAAGTATTATACCGACCAGGAGATCTACAAGCGTGAGAGCGAGAAGATCTTCTCCAGGGAATGGATCTACGTTGGAAGGGAGGCGGCCGTAAAAGAAGCCGGCGACTTCTTCATCCACTCCCAGGAGGGCGAGAGGATCATCATCGTCCGCGGAGGAGATGGAGGGCTCCGCGCCTTCTTCGACCTCTGCAGGCACCGTGGGACCGGGCTGTGCTCAACCGATGAGGGGAGGTTCGGAAAATACATCACCTGCCCCTACCATGCCTGGTCCTACGCGCTCGATGGCAAACTCGTCAGCACGCCAAACATGGATGAGACCGAGGGTTTTCAGAAAGAGGACTACCCGCTCAAGAGCGTAGCCTGCAGGACCCTGCTGGGCGCGGTCTTCATCAACCTCTGTGAGGATCCACTGGACTTCGAAACCCTCTTCACCCCGCTGGCGGAAAAATTCCGACCCTGGGGAATCGCCGACCTGCGGCTCGCCCACCAGATCGAATACGACATCGCCGCCAATTGGAAGCTGATCATCCAGAACTATTCGGAATGCTACCACTGCCCGACAGTACACCCCGCCCTGAACGAGCTGAGTCCATTCCGGGCGACCGCCAACGACCTGGAGGAGGGACCGCTTCTCGGCGGGCCCATGGAGATCACCAGGCCCGGAGGCGGAATGACGACAACCGGGGAACGCTGCGCCGCCCACCTCCCGGGCCTCGAGGGAGCGGACCTGCAGAGAGCCTACTACTACCTGGTATTTCCAAACATGCTGGTCAGCCTGCAGCCGGATTTCGTGCTCGTTCATCGGCTCACAAGGCGGGGCCCCGCCAGGAGCATGGTCACCTGCGAATGGCTCTACCACCCCGACGCGATCTCCGGGACCGACTTCGATCCCGGACCGGCCGTTGAGTTCTGGGATGAAACCAACCGGCAGGATTGGGAGATCTGTGAACGCTCACAGCGGGGAGTCTCCTCCCGGGCCTACACCCCGGGCCCCTATTCAAGCCTCGAGACCATGCTGCCCGTTATCGACAATCACTACCTCACGGCCATGAGCTGAGAAGGTTCCCACGCTGAGGCCCCGGCCCTCGACCAGGATCAGAAATCGAAACAGGCGTTCGCCTCGCAACCAAGCGCCTCGTCCGTTTCCAATGGGGAGAAATCGCACTCCAGCGGTCCCTGGGGCTGCGGCCCACCGTGGAAAAACCAGTTCAGGGCATAGGTAGCGTCGGCTATATTAATCCGTCCATTCGCATTGGAATCCACGCTCGCCAGGCAGGGTGGAACCCGGCCTCCCCGGAACAGCCAGCTGAGGGTAAAGCTCACATCGGAGATGTTCAGGCGACCGTCACCGTTTGAATCCCCACGCCTGAAGGGTCCCACCTGGTCGCAGACATCGCCGAGGCCGTCTCCATCACGATCCTCCTGGTCCGGGTTCACGAGGGTGGGACAATTGTCGCAGCCATCGGGGATGCCATCGGCGTCTTCGTCGACGGTGTCATCCCGGCCGGGACAGGTATCCTCGAGATCGCTCACCCCATCATTGTCATCGTCGCTGTCACAGGCGTCACCGAGACCATCGGCGTCAAAATCGTCCTGGCCGGAGTTGGATTCGAGCGGGCAATTGTCTTCCCCATCGGCGAAGCCGTCATCGTCGTCATCGGCATCGCAGGCGTTGCCCAGCAAATCCCCATCGGTGTCAACCTGATCGGCGTTGATCGTCAGCGGGCAATTGTCGTTGGAATCGATGGAACCATCGCCATCATCATCCGGATCGGAGCAATCGGGTAGCAGGTCCCCGTCGGTATCGATGAACTCATCGACGAGCGATCCATCACAATCCGAATCGAGGGCGTCGCATTGCTCAGGCGCTCCATGGTAGATCGTCGAATCCCGGGGGCCGCAGTCAGCGGCATCCGGATCATCATCCCCATCATCGTCGAGATCACAGCTGTCACCCAGCCTGTCGCCGTCGAGATCCTCCTGCCCCGGATTCGCCCTCAGCGGACAATTGTCGCTCTCATCAAGGTGGCCGTCGCCATCGTCGTCATCGTCGCAGGCATCACCGAAATCGTCGCCGTCGGAATTGACCTGCTCCGGGTTCGCCAGCACCGGGCAATTGTCATCGGGATCCTCAATATCGTCATCGTCGTCATCCGGATCGCAGAGGTCGCCAATACCATCACCCTCATTGTCAGCTTGCTCCCTGTTCACCACCAGCGGACAATTGTCGCTGGCGTCGGGAAGACCGTCGGAATCGTCATCGTCGTCGCAGGCATTTCCCATCCCATCGCTGTCGGTGTCGGTCTGCCCGGGATTGAAATCCCGACTGCAATTGTCGGCCTCGTTCTCCACACCATCGTCGTCGAAATCCGGATCTTCGCGCAGGTTCAGCACAAAGGGACCGTAATCGTCGAGGCCGTAGCCGTAAACGACGATGAAATACTCCTCCTCCGCCTCGGACCGGAAGATGAGGTGACTCTGGAAATCAGGGCAGGCTCCCCCATCATCGTTGCCCGTGATACAGACGAGCTCATCACAGGCCCCGGTGAAGACGCCGAGCTTCGTATCAAAGACGGTCTCGGGACTACAGGTATCGACGACCATCTCGTTGCCGGTGCCGATGACCTTGTACCAGAGCCCGGAGGAATTTCCGCTCGTTCCGCAATCCACCAGGACGCGAGGCAGCAGCCCTGTCGTATCACCCGGAGTGGAGCTGATCGGATCGACCGAGATGGCGTCTTCACAGGGCTTCAACGGCGTCGGATCTCCATCACAGACGTCGCCCAGCCCATCTCCATCGGTATCGGTCTGGTCGGGATTGAAAACCGGAGGGCAATTGTCTTCCTCGTCGTAGATCCCATCCCCATCGGCATCGGCACGGGGAAAGGCCTCCTCTACATTGAGGACGAAGGGACCGAAGTCTTCGGGCCCGGCTCCATGGACCAGCAGGTGATACTCCACTCCCTCGCCCGATCGGAAGGTCGTATAGGACTGCCCATCCGGACAGCCGGCTCCGTCATCATTTCCGGCAAGGCAAATAAGTTCATCGCAGCTCCCCTCGAAAACACTCAGCCTGGTGTCGAAGGAGGTACCCCGGCTGCAGGTATTGACGACAATCCAATTGCCGGTGCCGACCATCCTGAACCAGGAGCCTGGGGAATGTCCCCCCGGGCCGCAGTTAACGTTGAACAGGGGCCCAGCGGTCGTGTCAGCGATCACACTGTCGGTGGCGGAGAGGTTCACGGCGGCCTCGCAGGCGGCGCTCACCTCCGGATCCAGCTGGCAGGCATCCCCTACACCATCCTCATTGGCATCGACCTGGTCCGGGTTGAGCAGCGAGGGACAATTGTCTTCCGCATCCGGAATTCCATCCCCATCCAGATCCGGCGGCGGCGGNGGTTCCACCGGCGCGAATTCCCAATAGCCGCTGAGATTGCCGTAATTGCCCGTGCTCACCAGGTTGGTCTCAACCAGGAAGACATTGAAGTCGGTCCCGACAAACTGCACGGTCCCGCTCACGCCGTCGAAGGGAGTGCCGGTCCCATGGACCACGATCACGCTCCCCTCCTCCAACTCGCCGGGGATTCCATCGGAATAGATCCAGATGGCCGTTCCGCCCGCGGCGGCAATCTCGAGGATCCCCCAGCTGTTGAGAGCCGGCGTCACGGCGGGAGAATCGATCACCAGCCTGATCGCAGGCCGCGAATAATGGAAGCCGCTCACGCTGAAGAGAATGCCCTCGAGCTCGGCGCTGACCTCGATCTCCGACTCGAGCCGCAGCGGCTCGTCATTCTCCGAGATGCTGTAGACGCTGACCATTCCAGGGGTGACATCCTCGATGGATTCAAAGGCGAACAGCCGGGGATCGGTGAGGATGCGCCCGGGTATGAAGGCCTGGAACCGTCCGAGGTTGCGGGTCTTTCCATCACTGAGAAAGGTTGGAGCCTCGATCGGAAAATCATAGGTGCGATCCAGGCGGTTGTAGGCCGGCGCGCCCCAGCGCGAGGCGTTGGTCGCGGTCCAGATCCCATGGATATAGCGCCCTGAGGCGTTCCAATTCGAACCGGGAGAAAGACGGGATATCGTCCCCCAGAAGCTGGCCTGGATATCCCGTGCCGAGAGCTCGGGATTGTCCTCCTGGAAATAGGTGGTAGCCACAGGCCTCCCCTCGATGACCACCCTTCCCCCCGCCTCGTCCCAGCTGAAGCTGTCGATGGAGGCGCACATCGTCATCAGCGAGACGGGCCAGCCGGAAGCGATGAATTCCATCCTGACAAGGCTGTCCGTGGTGACTCCGTAGGAGGCAAGCTCCTCGTCTTCATCGACTCCCTTCAGGCCGACCCGGATCGCGTTGCTCCCCCGGGGGCCGGGATCGAGGGAGACCTGCAGGACGTTCCCGGCGGCGTCGGTGAAAGCTGTGTAGTCTTCTCCATCGATGGTCGCGGCGATGAGCCGGGGCTCTCCGACCCGGGGCCCGGGACCGGCGGCGAATTCCCAATAACCCGCGAGGTTGCCGTAATTGCCGGCCTCTGCGTCCGGAGTCTCGATCAGGAACGTGCTCCTGGGACGATCGAGATCGGTCACCAGGACCCTCACGCCATCATGGTCCGTGTCGGTATTGCCGAGTTCCACGAAGCGGCCTATCTCCAATTGCCTCGGCAGATTCGCCGACTGGACCCAGACGGAGAAGGGGCCGGCCGCGGTCAGGCGTGAAACCGGCCAGCGCCCGACAGGACCTGCCGGCTCCGGCGTCTCATCGCATACGTCCCCAAGACCATCCGCATCGGTGTCGAGCTGGTCCGGGTTGACCACCGAGGGGCAGTTGTCGAGGAAATCACTGATCCCATCCCCGTCAAAATCAGGGATCTCCTCGGGATCCATGCACGGGACATAGATGTCACAGCCCAGGCCGTCCGGAGTGGGATCCTCACCACATTCTGCAAAGGGATCCGGCGGGCGGCGGCCACCGAGAAAGAGATAGCCGAGCAGGTAGATCCCATCGGCGATGTCGTTTCGGCCGTCGTCGTTGTAATCGGCCGCGTCATGGCATAACGAACCACTCGCACCATAGAAAAGATGGTTGAAAACAGCTATACCATCGCCGATATCACTGCGCCCGTCAGAATTGAAATCGCCGCGCCGGAACTCCGTGGCCTGCAGACAGTTACCGAAAAAAACCGTCAGGCAGAGGACCACGGCCGGCAGGACTCTATCCAGGCTTATCCAGGACCGCATCTCATTCACCTAGGTACTTTGAACAACCGTTCGAATCACTCCACGAGAAAATCATCGCCCAATTACCCACATTTCAAAGATATAGGTCAAATCCGCCCTCTCCAACTGATTTGAAGGAGTTTTCGCCACTTCCGTAATTCGAGGCCCTGCCGATAGAACAGATACCTTACTTAACGGCAACATCCATCAGGCAAGCCCCGACTTACCGTTGAGGCGCCGCAGCAATCCCAGCTGCCCGATGTGGTAGGACTCGTGGAAGCACATGAATCGAACCAGCCCCGCGACAGTCGTCGCCCCATCGGGCATCGGCTTTTCAAGAGAACTGGCGAGGCGCTCTTCCCCCAGCGACTCGAGATGATCNGCGAGCAGGCGCCCCAGGCTCCTGAATCTGTCCTGGAGTTCACCAGCATCGATACGCCGCGGACCGCCCGCCTGGCTTCCAATGCTGAAATCACTCTCCCACGCCTCCTCTGGAAGCTCCTCTCCAAGTCTTCGCAGCAGAACCAGCCGGCCCCACACCAGATGTCCCAGGATCCAGAAGGCGTCGCTCAGACCATCGGCGGGTGCCCTAAACCAGTCTTCCTCGTCGAATCCAGCGACCAGCATCTTGAGAAAGCGCCTATTGTGTTCCAGCCTTGCCGGAACATCAGCCAGGGAAGAGGCGCCGGCTCTTTCACTCTCCCTCTCAGATTCTGAACTCATCGGATCCTCCAGCCGCGTCGAATTAATCTGGACCTCAGGTTAATTCTTCCAGTGTTTCTCCAGAACCTCCTTGATAGCCGCTGAGCTGTCTTCCTCCTTCAGCTCCCGGCGAACCCTCTTCAGCTCAGCCTTGAGCTTCTCCCTGGCCTCCGCGTAGGCGGGATCGGCATAGACGTTGTTCATCTCCCGCTGGTCCTTCTCCATGTCGTAGAGCTCCCACGCGGGAAGGGTGGCGTTCTCCTTGCCATTGATCGGAAGGCCGTAATAGAAGATGAGCTTGTGCTTCTTCGTACGGATGCCGAAGTGCGCCGGGTTCCAATGGTGCGCCATGTGCATCCAGTAGCGGTAGTAGGTGGCGGTGCGCCAGTCCTCGGGGATGCTGCCGCGCAGCATCCCGCTGAAGCTNCNNCCCTGCATATAGCCGGGCGTCTTCACTCCNGCCAGGGCGAGAATCGTCGGNGCGAAGTCCGTATTGTTNACCAGCTCNTTGTTNCGGCTGCCGGCCTTGATCATCGGNGGGTAGCGCACCAGCAGAGGCATGCGCATCGACTCCTCGTACATCCAGCGCTTGTCGATATAGTCGTGCTCGCCGAGCATGAAGCCCTGGTCGCCGGTATAGATGATCACCGTCTTGTTCATCAGCCCCTCCTCCTCGAGGTACCTGAACAACCGGCCGACATTGTCATCCACTCCCTTGACGCAGCGCAGGTAGCGCTTGAGGTAACGCTGGTAGGCGAGCTTCGTGTATTCCCNATCGCCAAGCGACTGNTCGACCTTCATGTGCTTTCCCATATTGCGCTTAATGTGGCGCTTGGAAACGCTGGTGCCGATTTCACGCAGGAGGCTGTCGTTGACACCGCGGGTCGCCACGGACCCGTGATTTCCCCGCTCATAGAGACTCTCGGGCTCAGGAATCTCGACATCCTCGAGATATCTATCGTAGCGCCGGGCGTTGTCGAACATATCGTGCGGCGCTTTGAAATGGTGCATCAGGAAGAAGGGCTTACTCTTGTCACGGCCTCGCAGCCAGGCGAGCGAGCTGTCGGTGATGGCATCGGATGAGTGCTGTCCCTTGTGGGAGACCGTATTCTTCGGCCACTTCGCCTTGCCCTGGACCCTGAAGATGGGATCGTGGTATTTACCCTGCCCCGGCAGGACCTTGTAGTAGTCGAAGGCCGCCGGCTCCTCCTTGAGGTGCCACTTACCTACCATGGCGGTAAGATAACCCGCCTTGCGCATCAGGGTCGGCAGGAATTGCCTCTCGGGAGGAATCCTGCCCCTGAGCGTCAACACTCCGTTAGTCTGGCTGTACTGCCCGGTGATGATCGAGGCCCGGCTCGGAGTGCAGATCGAATTATTNCAGAAGCAGTTCTCAAAGAGCATNCCCTCCTTCGCCAGCCGATCNATCACCGGGGTCGGNTTGAGCTTCGCCAGCCTGGAGCCGTAGACCCCGAAGGCCTGCGAGGTGTGATCGTCGCTCATGATGAAAAGAATGTTGGGACGTTCCGGCGCCGCGAAGAGGACCGGGCAGAGAAAGACGAGCAGCACAAAATAAACTGGGGCAGAGAATCTCGTCATGTCCTTCATTCCATAAACCTGAATTCCGCAGCCNCTGGACTATTCCCCTTCCGNGGGTTTCTTCTTCTTGTTGTTCTTGTTTNCCTTGTTGTTCTTCCTGTTCTTCNTGCCCTTGAAGNTGCCNCCCGAGGTCGCCTTGAACCATTGCTCCCACGAGGCCGCCATCTCCTGCGCNCGCCNGGCNAACTTGCCGGAGAGGTCNANNANCTCGGTACGGTCCTTGTCNATATTGTANAGCTCCCAGGGCCCCTTNCCCGCCCAGGAGAGCTTCCACTTGCCGCTTCGNACCGCCCGGTTGCTGCTGAAGTGAAAGAAGACCGGGTCGGTCACCTGGCGNGNCCCNCCCCTGAAGATGGGCGCCAGCGAGCTCCCCCTCAGCGGCATCNCCTTCTGGCCNCGGTTGTTGGTTTNCGGATATTTCGCTCCGGCAACCTCGAGNCAGGTGGCCATGAGATCCGTGATATGCCCCATCGAGTGGNTGATGTTTCCACCCTTGCTGATCACCCGGGGCCAGTGAACGATCAGCGGAGTCGAGATTCCACCCTCGTGCTGGTTCTGCTTGTAGAGGCGAAACGGCGTGTTGCTGAGATTGGCCCAGGGCNTGTGATAGGTGATGTAGGACTCGGGCAGATGCCCGGGAACATCTCGCTTTGTCTTCGTGCGCTGAAATGGACAACCCCCATTGTCGCTGAGGAACATGAAGAGGGTATTCTCCGATGCCCCGAGAGAGTCAATCTTCTTCATCAGCCTGCCGATGTTCTGGTCGACCCGGTCAATCATGGCCGCGTAGACCTCCATCGTATAGGCCTCCCACTTGCGGTCCTTCTCGCTGAGAGAATCCCAGGAGGGGACGTTCTTCGGCCGTGGAGTAAGGGGCCAGTCGCCACCGAGAAGTCCGAGCTCCTTCACGCGCTTGTACCGCTTGCGACGCAGCACATCCCAGCCTTCGGAAAACCGCCCGCGGTACTTCTCGATGTCCTCCTTGTNAGCCATCAGGGGGTAGTGCGGCGCGTTGTAGGCGACATAGAGAAAGAACGGCTTCCGGCTGTCCTTTGTCTCCTCCAGGAATCGAATCGCNTAGTCGGTATTCGCATCGGTGGTGTAGAAACCCTGCTTCGGCACCTTGAAGGTCTCCTTGCCCAGGCGGAAGCTATTGTCTCCATGGAAGAAGTTGGTCGCTCCGCTCAGGTGGCCGAAGTAGCGGCTGAAGCCCAGGTCCACGGGATGGCTCTGGAGATGCCATTTTCCCGTCATCAGGGTCGTATAGCCGGCCTTGCCCAGCGCCTCGGCGATGGTCACGCTGCCGGAGAGGTTCATCCCGGCCTCGGTGAAGTAACGCCCGGTCAGCAGCATGCTGCGTGACTGAGAGCACTTGGCGCCATTGTAGAACTGGCTGAAGCGCAGGCCGGAAGACGCGAGCCTGTCGAGATTCGGAGTGTCGACCTCCCCACCGTAACAGCCGAGGTCGGAGAAGCCCATATCATCAACCATGATCAGAACGATATTGGGGCGCTCAGCAGCGGCGTTCACCGAGCCCCCCCAGGCGCAGATCAGAACGAAAAAGATTGCGGCGGCAAGCCCTCTCTCCGCTTCCCGACTGGACCCGTTCTCCATCATTTGGCTCTTCCTTGTCTCTTTCAAAATTTCGAGATGGGGCGTACCCATCGTATTTCATATTGAACGAAGGACAATTACTTCGACCGGCGTTTCCCGAGCGGCCGGGGAAACGGGTCTCCCGTCGATTTGGCGACCTCTTTCAGCTTCGCCAGGAGCGTGTTGCGCACATCTGCGAGAGCCGGCGCCGCAGCGAGGTTCGTCAACTCGTAGGGATCTTTCTCGATATCAACCAGCAATCGCACCTCGAGGCGGGAGTCGACCGCCAGCTTGTACCTCGGGGTAACCAGCGTCCGCCAGGCCGAGGAGACAACCCGCCCGCCGGCATTGCGGGTGTCGGCGGCAGGTCTCACGCCCACCTGCTGCATCTTTCCCTCGAGGTAGACCCAGGGTACATCCATCTTTTCTCCCGTCACCGCCCTCGACAGGTCACGCCCGACCATGCTGGCGGGAACGGGAATGCCCGCCATCGACAGAAGCGTCGGGGCGAAATCAATCTGCGAAGAAAGCGTCTGGCTCACCAGTCCCTTCCTGACCCCAGGGCCGTGAAGGATGAGAGGAATACCGGCGGACTCCTCCTCCGGATGGCCCTTATGCTGCAGTCCGTGAGAACCGTGAGAGTCCCCGTGATCCGAGGTGAAGAAGATGATCGTCTTCTCCAGGAGCCCCTCCTCTTTCATGGACTTCACCAGGCGGCCGACCTCGTGGTCGAGCATCTCGATCAGGCCGTAGTAGCCGCAGAGTCCCTTCGCATACCGTTGTCGGACTTTCTGCGAAACGTTGGGTCGCCATTTGAGATCGGCTGGCTTGTAATGNTCAAAAGGCTTCGGCGGCACGTAGGGNGAATGNGGCGTTCCATAGGAAAGAAAGAGCAGGAAGGGCTTCTCCTTGTTTTTCTTCATATAACGGATCGCCAGATCGGTCTGGTAGATCGATTCGAACTCCTCNGGCTTGATGAGCTTGCCATCATCGGTGAAATATCGCGCGCCCTGGAGCTTCCTGGACTGGTAGTACCAATGCCCCCGGTTGAAGCCCTCGAAGAACTGGTAGCCCTGGCGTCGTCCGGGCTTGACGAAGCCGGGTTTCGACTGACCATCGAGGTGCCACTTGCCGATGTAGCCGGTCGAGTAGCCCGCCCGGGCAAAACAATGGGCCAGGCTGTCCCTTGTCTCGGGCAGATAGATAGAGTTGTTGATGACGCCTGTCTGGTGGGGATAGCGGCCTGTCTGGAAGGCCGCCTTCGCGGGAGAGCAGACCGGGTTGGTCGCGTAGCAGCGGCGGAAATTGGCGCCGCCCGCAGCCAGCCGGTCGAGGTTCGGCGTACGAGCGTTCGGATCACCATTGCAACCAAGAGCCTGTGCTCTCCACTGGTCCGTAAAAATGATCAGCACGCTCGGCTTACCGTCAGCCGCCTGGAGCCTCGCCGGAATCGCGGCAATGGCTGAGAGTAAACAGGCCGCGATTGTCCACAAGCAGGCATGTCTCATAGTTTTTCTTCCATGATCAGGTTGGCCGGGCAGACAGAGGCCTCAGCCCTCTCTCTTTTTCTTCTGCTTCAGAGCCTTCCTGCCCTGCCGGTCCTTCTTCTTCGGATTCGCCGCCTTCCTGGCCTTCCCTCCGCCCGCCTTGTAGCCTTCAAAAGGCCCCCCGGCGTTCTGCGGCAGGGAAGCGAGGACCTTTGCCAGGCGCTCACGCGCCTCCACGACATCCGGATCCTTGCTCTCCCGTAGGTCTTTCCGCTCCAGGAGATCCTTGCTGATGTTCCAGAACGACCCACTGGAATCGAGCTTGTAGTGTTTGTCCCGGATTGTCCTGCGGTCTTCGATCTGCGCGAAGATCCACTCCCTCTTGCCCTTGGCAGACCTGTCTCCGCGCAGGGAGGATACGAAGGAACGCCCGTCAAGCTTCACTCCGGCGGGCAGCTCCGCCCCGGCGAGATCGGCGAAGGTCGGCAACATATCGGTAAAATCAATGAGATCGTCGCTCACCTCTCCGCCCTTGCTGAACATGGGCGCCCGCACCAGGAAGGGCATGTGAACCCCCCAGTCATTCGTCCTGCCCTTGCCCTTGGGATAGGGCTTGCCGTTGAGCGTTCCAGATGCCGAGGAGCCGTTGTCCCCGGTGAACATGATGATCGTGCGGTCGGCGATACCCAGCTCGTCGACGGCGGCGACCAGCTTCCCCACAAGGTGGTCCATATAGGTCACCATGCCGGCATAGAGCGCGGCCTTGCCCTCGGGCGCCTTGGCCCGGTTCAGAGGTGTGGGAAGAAACGGCCCATGAACCAGCATCATCGGGTAGTAGGCCAGGAACGGGCGTTTCTTGTTGCGACGAATAAAATCTATCAGGAAATCATTGACCGCCTCCGAGCCGTGCTTGTGAACTTCGCGCTTGCCGTTGGTCATGATGTAACCATCCCAATAGCGCTTGCTGCTCGGCGGAGCGTTGCCGGTCTCCCAGCCGGTCCAGACGCAATGTTCATCGAAGCCGTGGCGCTTCAGGGCATCGGGCTGTTTCCTGAAATCGTTGATCTGCCACTTGCCGCCAATCGCCGTGGTGTAGCCGGCTTTTTTCACCACCCGTGCAAAGGACGTGAACTTCTCCCAGTCGAACCCCTTGCCGCCCCAGCGTGGAACGTCATGGTGGCGGACCCACCCGGTGCGAAACGGGTACTGACCGGTAAGCAATTCCATCCGGGTCGGGGTACAGATCGGGGCGCACCAGCAGTTTTCGAACCGGATCCCCTGCGCCGCGAGGCGATCCACATTGGGAGTGGGATGCGAGGCCCCGTAACTCGAGATCCAATCGCGTCCCATGTCATCAACCATGACAAATATGATGTTGGGTTTCGTTTCGGCAACGCAGGCCGATGGCTGAACCGAAAAACAGACCAGCGCCGCAAGGCCCAGCGAAACATAGCTATAAACTCGCATCGAAAAACTCCTTAAGTCGCTTATCCCAGCCATCAATATATTGCATTGACAGACCTCATCTACACCCAATCTCGAAATTCCCGAACGCGATGAACTCCCCGAAGCGCGAAGGCGTCTCAGCCGGAAGCCCCAGCTCTGGCTATCCCCTCCCTGAATCTGGCGTAGAGTAGTTGCCCAGAGATCCCTGCCACATTAGAATGCTCATCAATGGGGAAAACTCCCCCACTTTCACGGTCCGTAAGATTTCCCTTTCGGAGAAATATCGACTGATGAAGAACACCAGGTTCCTGCTCCAAAGTCCCATCGGTTCACTTCTTTTCTTCCTTACACCCGCGCTGGCGCTGACCTTCCCGGGCCCNTCTATAGGGGCTGAGGACAATGCCCCCGCATCGCGCGCCATAAGCTTCAACCGCGACATCCGCCCGATACTCGCGGCCAATTGCTTCCTCTGCCATGGACCGGACAAGAAAAACAGGAAGGCGAAGCTCCGGCTCGACGAGGAAAAAGGCGTCGCCAGGGTCTTCCGCAAGGCCGACCTCGCTGACAGCAAGGCATGGAAACGCATCAACTCAACAGATGAGGAAGAGATCATGCCGCCGCCCGGCTCTCACAAGGAGCTTACGGCTGAGGAGATCGAGAAGATCGGCGCCTGGATCAAGGGCGGCGCTACCTGGCAGGGACACTGGGCGTATATAACACCGCAGAAACCCCGACTACCCGCCGCCGGGAACAAGGCCTGGGCGAAAAACCCGATCGATCACTTTGTGCTGGCCAACCTGGAGCGCAGGAACCTGGAGCCTGGCCCGGAGGCGGCCAGGGAACTGCTGATCCGCAGGGTCAGCCTGGATCTCAGGGGGCTTCCTCCGTCCATAGAGGAGATCGACGCTTTCCTGGCCGACAAGAACCCCCAAGCCTACGAGTCGATGGTCGACCGCATCATGGCGTCTCCCCACTACGGAGAGCGAATGGCTCTCGCCTGGATGGACGCGGCGCGCTATGGAGACTCGAGCGTCTTTCACGCCGATGGTCCTCGTGATATGTGGCCCTGGCGAGACTGGGTGATCCGCGCCTACAACGACAACAAGCCCTTTAATGAGTTCTCGATAGAGCAGCTGGCCGGAGANCTTCTCCCCGACTCCACCGTCGAACAGAAGATAGCCACGGGGTTTAACCGCAACAACGCGACGACGGACGAGGGTGGCGCCATTGCCGAAGAGTTCCGGGTTGAATACGCNGTCGACCGGGTGATGACGACATCCCTGGTCTGGCTCGGCCTCTCCATGCAATGCGCGCAATGCCATGACCACAAATACGAGCCCATCTCACAGGAAGACTACTACCGCTTCTTCGCCTACTTCAACCAGGCCTCCGATCCGGGCATGCAGAACCGGGGAGGCAACCAGGCGCCGGTGGTAAACGTTCCCAACTTCGCGCGCGCCGCCATGATGAAAAAAGAGCAGGCGGCCCTGAAGGAGGCCGAGGCGAAACTTGCCGCCAGGGCGAAAACCGCCGAACCCGAGTTCCTGGCCTGGGTCGGGAAAGCCGAGAAAGAATCTGAATCGGGCCCGGCCGAACCCACGGGGCTGATCCATTACTTCTCGCTCGATGAGGGACAGGGNACAACCGTCTCAGACGGAATCGACTCCAAGCGCAAAGGATCGGTCAAGGGAAAGGCGCAGTGGGTAGACGGCAAGTTCGGCAAGGCCTTCCGAACCGACGGCAGAAACTACATCGAGCTTGGCGACCGTGCGAACTTCGACAGGACCGACGCATTTTCCTATGGCGCCTGGATCAAGCCTGAGGGCAATGGCGCCCCGCTGGCGAAGATGAACGATGGAAACAAGTTCAGAGGCTGGGACCTCTATCTCCAGGGCGGAAATGTCGGGATGCACCTGATCAGCGCCTGGCCCAATGACGCGTTGAAAGTCATGAGCAACGGAAAAGTACAGAACGGAAAATGGAACCACGTCTTTGTCACCCACGATGGTTCCGGAACCGCTGCAGGGGTAAAGGTCTACATCAACGGAAAGAGCCAGGGACTCAAAACCGAGCAGAACAACCTCCGCAGCTCTACGCGAAGCAAGGCGAGCCTGAAGATCGGCAGACGCCAGCCCGGCTCACCCTACAAGGGGCAGATCGACGATGTGCGAATCTACGGCCGTGAGCTCAACGGCACCGAGGTCGCCACGCTTTCGGGCAGTGACCCGCTCGCGCCGATCCTCGCCACACCCGCTGCCAGCAGGAAGCCCGCACAGATCGATGTCCTGAGGAAACACTTCCTCTCATCCCTCGACAAAGAATACATAGCCATCACGAAAGATGCCGCCAGGTGGCGTGCCAAGATCAACGAGGCCGCCAAGCCCCAGGGGAATGTCATGGTGATGGCCGACGTCGGCAAGCCGCGAAAGACCTATGTGCTCATGAGAGGTAATTACGCATCGCCCCTCAAGGAGAAGGCCCTCGATCCCGGCACCCCCGGTGTGCTCCCCGCACCCGCCGGGGGAAGCCCCCAGAACCGGCTGGGCCTCGCCCGCTGGCTCTTCCAGCCGGAGCACCCCCTCACCCCCAGGGTCGCAGTCAATCGCTATTGGTACATGCTCTTTGGAACGGGGATCGTAAAGACAATCGAGGAGTTCGGCTCCCAGGGAGACTGGCCCAGCAACCTGCAATTGCTTGACTGGCTGGCGGTCGATTTCCGCAAGAGCGACTGGAATGTGAAGCGCATGCTCAAGCAGATGATCATGTCCTCGACCTACAGGCAGAATGCTCGAGCTTCCAGCCAGCTGGTCGAGCTGGACCCTGAGAACAGGCTCCTGGGAAGGGGACCGCGCTTCCGCCTGCAGGCGGAGTTCATCCGGGACACCATTCTCTCCGCCAGCGGTCTGCTGGTCAAAGACATCGGAGGCAGGGGAGTCAAACCCTACCAGCCTCCAGGGCTCTGGAACGAGGTCAGCCTCGGGGGCAATGTGCGTTTTGTACAGGACCACGGCGCCAAGCTCTATCGACGCGGCATGTACACCTACTGGAAACGCTCAGCGCCGGCTCCCAGCCTGACTATTTTCGACACTCCGACACGTGAAAAATGCGTCCTGCGGCGTTCCCGCACCAATACCCCCCTGCAGGCCCTGGTGCTTCTCAACGATCCGCAGTACATCGAGGCGGCCCGCTCCCTCGCACAAAAGGTGACGCTGGAGACGGGAGACTCCGTGGTTGCCCGCATCGTGCTCGCCTACCGCCTCGCGACAGCGCAGCGGCCCTCAGCCAGGACGCTCAGACTGCTTACTGCCGCCTATGAAGAAGAGCTCGCGGTATTCCGGAAAGATCCTGACCGCGCCAAAAAGCTGCTCTCCACCGGCGAATCGAAACGTGACGAAAATATCGACGCGGCTGAACACGCCGCCTTGACCATCATCTCCAGTATGATCCTGAACCTTGACGCCACCGTTACGAAAGGTTGACGCGTGAACCCTCTCGAACAATACCAGCTTGAGCTGACCCGCCGACAGTTGCTCTCGACAAGCTCGAAATTTCTCGGTGCCGCCGCCCTCTCAACTCTCCTGGGACAGGACAAGGCGCTCGCGGGAGATACGATCGGCTCTGCTGCCAATCTCGGAACCCCCGGGCTCCCAAGCCTTCCGCACTTCGCGCCCCGGGCCAAGCGGGTCATCTATCTCTTCATGGCCGGAGGTCCCTCCCACATCGACACCTTCGACTACAAGCCTGAGCTTCGCAAGATTCACGGCAAGGAGCTTCCCGAATCGATCCGGCAAGGCCAGAGGCTCTCGACCATGACCTCGGGACAGAAATCCTTCCCCTGTGTCGCTCCGATGTTCAAGTTCAAGCGCTACGGCGAGCACGGCACCTGGGTTTCCGAGATTCTCCCGAAGGTTGCGGAGATTGTCGACGACATCACGATCATCAAGTCGCTGCATACAGATGCCATCAACCACGACCCGGCCATCACCTTCATCAATACCGGTGTCCAGCAGCCCGGCAAGGCGAGCCTTGGCTCCTGGATCAGCTACGGCCTCGGCAGCCCGAACCAGGACCTGCCCGCCTACGTCGTCATGATCTCCAGGGGGCCGGGCCAGAAACAGGCGCTCTATTCCCGCCTGTGGGGAAGTGGCTTCCTTCCCTCAAAACACCAGGGCGTCAAGATGCGATCGAGTTCCGATCCCGTTCTCTACCTCAAGAACCCCAACGGCATCGACCGCAGCATGCGCCGGCGCATGCTCGACCGGCTGGCACAGATCAACGAGGAACAGTTTGGGCAATACGGAGATCCCGAGACCCGGACCCGGATCGCGCAATACGAACTCGCCTTCCGCATGCAGGCATCGGTTCCCGGCCTGATGGACCTCTCCGACGAGCCGAAGGACACCTTCGACCTCTATGGGCCGGACTCGAAAAAACCGGGGACCTTCGCGCGCAATTGCGTGCTCGCGCGTCGAATGGCCGAACGTGGCGTTCCCTTCATCCAGCTCTTCCAGCGCGGCTGGGACCAGCACGGCAGCCTCCCCAAGCTGCTCAGGGGACAGTGCAATAGCATCGACCACGCCGCCGCCGGTCTGGTCAAGGACCTGAAGCGCCGGGGAATGCTCGATGACACGCTGGTCATCTGGGGCGGCGAGTTCGGGCGCACCATCTATTCCCAGGGCAAGCTGAGCAAGAACAACCACGGTCGTGACCATCACGGCCGCTGCTTCACCATGTGGATGGCGGGAGCCGGTGTCAAGGAAGGCTTCGAATACGGAAAAACGGATGATCACTGTTACAACATCGTCGAAAACCCCGTGCCGATCCGTAACTTCAACGCCACGATCCAGCACCTGCTGGGAATCGACCACAACCGCTTCACCTACAGGCATCAGGGGCTCGACCAGAAGCTCACGGGAGTCGAGGAAGCCCATGTCCTGAAGGACATCCTGGCCTGAGGCTGAAGGCCCGCAAGAGAAATGACCTCCCAACGCCGAATCATTCCCTGGTTGCTGGTCATCTCGGTGACAACGCTCCTCCCGCCTTCCGGCCACTGCCAGCGCGGAGACCCCCCGGGCCTGGGAGAGATCCGCAAAGAATTGATCGAGAAATACGATGAGAACGAAGATGGCTGGCTGAACGCCGAGGAGCGCGAGTCCATCCGGAGAGAGGTCATCCTGCGATCCCGCGCCCCCTTCCCCCGCCGAAGAGGGCGTCGAGGTTTCCGTGGCCGTGGAGAAAGCGAACGCCAGGAGCCCGGCGAGGCAGGCCTGTCTCCTGAGGAGTCCCGGAAAAAATGGGAGGCCGCGGTAAAAATCTTCGACGCGAACAGAAATGGCTATCTCGATGGGGCCGAATTCGATGACCTCTATAAATCGATCGATTCCGGCAAGACNGAGGATGTACCCGTCTCACGCCTTCGCTCCGCCCTCGTCAGGGATTCAAAATTGAGACGCTCAGGCAGGGGAGACCTCGAAGATTTCGATCTCGACGATGATGATCGGCTGAGCGCCCTGGAGCTCAAGGCCCTGCGCAAAGCCAGGGAAACCGGCGAATCCCCTCCCCCGCGTCCTGAAAATGAAGACGAAGACTCCGAAGAAGAGAGCGTCGATGACAAAAAGGAAGAGCCTCTTCCCCCACCTTCCAATCGGGCCCCGCCGGTAGTCTTCAGCCATCGCCATGGAATCCAGGAGGAGTCTTTCGAGCTCGACCTCAGCTGCGCGCTCACCGGAGCCGTGATCCGCTACACCCTTGACTGCTCCGAACCAAACAACTCCACATCAGCGATATTCGATGAGACCCTCGAGGTTGACCATACCACGGTGGTCCGCGCCAGGGCCTTCGCCCGCGGACACGCCGACGGCTTCAGCGAGACCCGGACCTACCTCTTCCTCGAAGATGTCACCAGGCAATCGGCCGATGGCCTTCCTCCCCCCGGAGGATTCTACAGATGGGGAAGCAACCGGGTCGACTACGGCATGGACACCGCCGTGGTCAAGGATCCCGTCTACCGCAAGACCATCATCTCCGACCTCCAGTCCATCCCCTCGGTATCCCTGGTGCTCGATCCCGAGGACCTCTTCAGCGCCGAGCGGGGCATCTACTCCAACGCCTCCAGGCAGGGACGCGAAAACGAGCGCCCGGGCGCCATCGAGCTGCTGCCCACGGCCTCTCAGCCCGGCTTTGACGTCAACTGCGGAGTTCGAATCCGCGGCGGCTTCAGCCGCACCCCGGGAAATCCAAAGCATGCCTTCAGGCTCTTCTTTCGTAAGCTCTACGGAGCGGGCAAATTGAAATACCCCTTCTTTGGNTCCAATGGCGCCCGTGAATTCGACAACGTCGATATGCGGTGTTCCCAGAACTACTCCTGGAACATGGGAGGCGATGAAAAGGGGGTCTTTCTGCGGGACCAGTTCAGCCGTGACCTCCAGCTCGCATTGGGACGTCCTGCGGCCAGGGGCGACTACTACCATCTCTATCTCAACGGACAGTATTGGGGCCTCTACAATTCCTGCGAGAGACCGGAGGCCTCCTTTGGCGTCAGCTATTTCGGCGGGGTGAAGGAAGACTACGATGTTATCAAGGTGGACAGTGGCCGCGGCCGGTCCTATACCGTCACAGCCACCGATGGAAACATCGACGCGTGGAGACGTCTCTATGACCTCGCAAAGGCCGGCCTCGAAGATGAAGCCTCCTACCAGTTGATCCAGGGAAGGAACCCCGACGGCAGCCCCAACGCCGACTACGAGGCCCTGCTCGATGTAGAAGGTCTCATCGACTACATGCTGGTCATCCTCTACGGTGGAAACCTCGATTCGCCAATCTCGAACTTCGCCAGGAACCGGGCCGGCAACAACTGGCACGGCATGAGGAACCGCAACGGCTCGCATGGATTCCGTTTCTTCGTCTGGGATGCTGAACACACTCTTCTCGATGTCCTGGAGAACAGGACAGGTCCTTTTCCGGCCGGCGATGAGTTCGAGCGCAGCAATCCGCAATGGCTCTGGCAGCAGTGCCTCGAAAACGCCGAGTTCAGGCAGCTGGTTGCCGACCGGGCCCACAGCCTGCTCTCGACCGGTGGGGCCCTCAGCTCACAGAAAACACGTGAGGCCTTCGCAAAGCGAATGAAGCAAATCGAGAAGGCCGTGGTAGCTGAATCAGCCCGCTGGGGCGACCTTGGAGGAAGACGAGGAGGTTTCCTGGGACTCTTTGGCGGAGGAAGATCAGGTCCCATGACCAGGGATGAACACTGGCGAAAGGAGGCGAACCGTATCCTGAACGACTACCTGCCTCTTCGCGGCGGAGTCCTCCTCTCACAGCTCTGGCGCCAGGGCCTGATGCCCGACATCATTCCCCCCCGCCACGGAAAAACCGGCGACGGGAAGATAGAGCTCTCGGCTCTTCGAGGCCGGATCTATTATTGCCTCGGCGGGAAGGACCCCAGAGACGCTGAAAACGAGCTGAACCCGGCCGCCAGGCCCTATGAATCACCAATCGATCCGGGAGGCAGCCGCTCGGTCAAGGCGAGGGTTCGCTACAAGGGCGAATGGAGCGTTCTCATCGATATCCCGAGGCCTGCAGCCGGGGACAAACGACCGTAAGAACAAAAAGGGCGGCCAGGCATCTACAGCCTCGCCGCCCCTTGATTACGCGGTTAAACCGCTCCGCCTCGAACTCAGAGGGTCCAGGGCTTGCGGTAGTCTACGACCTTGAGAAGCTTCTCAGCGGCGCTATCGCCGACGATCTTCTCGTTCGCGGGGTCCCACTTGAGCTTCTTGCCGCCAAGCGCCTGGCTCAGAAGACCGAGATGGCCTGGAGTGATCGATCGATGACCAATCTCCGCCGTACAGATACAGGGCTTGCTGGTCTTGATGCAATCAAGGAAGTTCCGATGGTGCTCAGGCGAGTGGTAGACCTTCTTGGGACCGGCATCAAAGCCGCCCTTGATCCACTCCTTGTTCGAAGCGTCCAGGCGACCGCGCCTGACGTAGATCCAGCTGCCGTCTTCGCCGTACCACTTGGCGCCCTGGGCGTTCTGCTCGTTCGAGGTAATGGTCGTGGTGACGCCATTGGCGTACTTGCAGCTGATCTTGTAGTGATAGGCCGCGTTGAAGACATCCAGCTTCGCGGGATACTTGAACCCGGAAGCCTGGACCTCTACAGGACCACTCTTGTCCATTCCCATACCCCAATGGGCGATGTCATTGTGATGACCGATCCAGTCCATCAGCTGCCCACCACCGAAGTTGAGATGCCAACGCCAGTGGAAATGAAAGCGCGCCGGGATGAATGGGACCATCTGCGAGGGACCGACCCAGAAGTTATAGTCAACGTGGGCCGGAGGTTCCACCGGGTCTTTCGGAGCCGCGGGGGGATTCCTGTTTCCCTGGGGAAGTCCAACCTCAACGTGCTTGAGCTTACCAAGCACTCCATTCTGCACGAGCTCGGCCGCACGACGGAAATTACCACTGGAGCGCTGCTGGCTGCCAACCTGGAATCTCACATCGTTCTTCTTGACCGCCGCAACGACCGCCTGTCCCTCGGCGAAGGTATGGGTCATGGGCTTCTGGCAGTAGATGTGCTTCTTATTGTTGGCCGCCTCGACACAGCACTTGGCGTGCCAGTGATCCGGGGTGGCAATACAGACTGCGTCGATCTTCTCATCAGCGAGGAGCTTCCTGAAGTCGTCGTAGCCCTGGCAGTCCTGGTTCTTGTAGCGCTTGTTGACCTGGTTCTTGGCATTATTCAGGTTGCCCTTATCAACATCGCAAACGCCGACCACCTGCACATCCTTATTGCGCATGAAGGCCCCCATGTTGCCGCGGCCCATGCCGCCAACCCCTATAACCCCGAGGACGATCCGCTCACTCGGCGCGACAGTCCCGCCCAGTCCGAGGGCGCTGCCGGGTACAAAATAGGGCGCGGCGATCGCTGAAGCCGAAGCTCCAAGAAAACCGCGGCGAGAGACTCGATTACTCTTGCTCATTTCAGTACCTCTCTTCTTCCTTAATCAAGCGCCAGCCCGGAACATCCGGACATCGACCCAACCGTTATTTCCCGAATTATCAGACGTTTCAGAACCCACAATCTATCAATTCATTCTGCCAAGGTCCAGCGGGACAAATCAGGAACTTTCATTCTATCCGCAGAAGAAAGCCCCATGGAGCTTGATGCGCGACCTCTCTCTCTTCAAAATCGACTCTCACAACCATCAGGATCGAGTTCAACCATGAGGCCGAACGATATGCGCGGGTTTCGAACAATTCGGACGGGTGGATTAGCCGGCTTCATCCTGGCCATCACCATGCTGCTGCGCGCGGGGCTCCTCGATGCCGAAGAGATCAAGCCCGCCGCCGATGCCCCCAANCCCCTTTCACCACGAGAGAGCCTGGAGAGATTCCAGCTTGCGAAGGGGTTGAAGATCGAGCTGGTCGCCAGTGAGCCGCTCATCGCCGACCCCACGGGCATCGCCTGGGATGAACAAGGCCGCCTGTTCGTCTGCGAGATTCACGGCTACAACCTCGAGGGGCATCTCGACATCATCGAGCTGAACAAGACGGGAAAGCTGGACAAGAAAATCCGGCGGATCTACGCGACTCCAGAGACCCTGGCCGAGGCCCGGAAACAGACCTACGGCAGGGTCAAGCTCCTGCACGACACCGATGGCGATGGCCGCATGGACCGGGCCGACACCTGGGCCGACGACCTGCCGGCCTGCTTCGGTATCGTCCCCGCCCGCGGCGGCATCATCGTCATCACCGCCTTCAGGATCATCTACCTGAACGACAGCACTGGAGACGGCAAGGCGGATATCCGCGAAACCCTCTTCGATGGCTTCGAGATGCACATCATCGAGCGCGCCATCAACAATCCGCGCTGGGGCCAGGACAATTGGATCTACGTGGCCGGGGCGAACCGCGGAGCCTCGGTAACCGGCCCCGCGCTGAAGGGAAAGGTCAACCTGGGCAGGAACGACTTTCGCTTCAAGGCCGACGGCAGCGCGATCGAGCCGGTCACCGGAACCAACCATACCTTCGGTCTGAGCCTGACCGACTCAGGTGACCGTTTTCTAATCAGCACCGGCTCTCATGCCCTCTACGCCATCCCGCTGCCCTACAGATACCTTATCCGCAATCCTCATGTACCCGTGCCGGGAGCGGTGGCCAACGCGGGGCAGGACCCGAGGGTCTATCCCATCAGCAAGCCTCACCCATGGCGTGTCGCCCGCAGCAAGGACCCGCGCTGGGTCAAATTCTATGGACGCATGGAGGCGACCGCCAACGGCTACCTCACCTCCGCCTGCGGGCAGNTGGTCTACCGTGCGCAATTGCTCGGTGAAAAATACCGGGGCAACCACTTCGCCTGCGACCCGCAGCAGAACATGGTGCGGCGCTCTGAGCTGCGGCGGGACGGAGCCGGCTACAGGACCTCGCGGCCGAAGGAAGAAAAGAACTCGGAATTCCTCGCCTCCACCGACCAGTGGTTCCGGCCCAACGGATTGAGAACAGGCCCGGACGGAGCGCTCTACGTGGTGGATTTCTACCGGGAGATCATCGAAGACTATTCGGCGATTCCACGCTACCTGCAGCAACAGTACGGTCTCGTCAAGGGAGATGACCGCGGACGCATCTGGAGAATCTCTCCGGCAGCGGATAAATACAAACCGCCCCGCAAACTGTCTGCAATGAAACCCTCCGAGCTAGCCGCCCGGATCAACCACCCCACTCCCTGGCAACGGNTCACTGCAACGCGCCTGTTGATCGAAAAAAAATCGGATCGCGCGGCGGGAGAACTCAAAGAAGCCCTGCGCTCAGGCACAAACCCGCAGGGACGTCTTCAGTGCCTGTATGCCCTCGATGGTATCGGCTCCCTCTCGCCCGGCGACCTGCTCACCGGGCTTGGCGACAGGAATTACAGCGTCCGTCTCCACGCGCTCAGGCTCGCTGACTCCAGGCTTGGGGAAGATCCCCGGCTTCTCGAAAAAATCGCCGCGATGGTGTCCGACCCTGATCCACTGGTACGCCTCCAGGTGGCGATGAGCCTCGGTTCAAGCTCGCGACCTGCCGCTGTGAGCGCCCTGGTACGGCTGACGGAAGAACGGCTTGGAGAGAGATGGATGAGGGCGGCTGTCCTCAGCTCCGTAAAAAACATAGCGGGTGATCTCCTCGGCGGGCTCCTTAGCCGGAAAAAAACAAACCCGGATGGCGGCCTTGCCGAGTCGCTGGCAATGATCGCCGGCTCGAGAGGCCGGCAGGCGGAATTAACAACGCTTCTGGAGGCCCTTGAACGGCTGGAAAAAGACAGGGGCTCCCTTCTCGTCCATTGCCTCAAGGGCCTCTACAGGGGGCTTGAACACGGAGCCGCTAAATCACTCGACGATGAGCGGGGCAGACGCTCCCTGGTCGAATTGCTGAAACGCGCCGAGGGCGAATCCCTGAGCCTCGGCCTGCGGGTCGCCGGCCGGCTGGGACTCTCCGGCAGCAAGGAGCTTGAAAAATTCTACGNGAAGATCGCAGCCGACGCCGTCGATGAGAAACGCAGCGAAAAAGAACGCCGCAAGGCGCTCGAGTTCCTCGCGGCCGGTCCCTTTAAAACGCTGGAGGGTATCAGTGAGAGATTGCTGGCCCCCACCGAATCGCCGGGAATCCAGCTGGCCGCGCTCGGGGCTCTCTCCTCCATGGAAGACCCGCGGGCGGGCCCCCTGCTGTTGAAAAACTGGAAGAACTATTCACCTTCGATCCAGGAGAAGGCCATCGAGGCGGTCTTCAGCCGCGAGAACCGGCTTGGCGCGCTTGTAGCGGGCCTCGAGGAGAAAACCATTCCCGTCCAGAGCCTGAGCGCTCTTCGCATAGACAGGCTGCTGAAAAACCCGGACTCCGAGTTGCGTGCAAGGGCGCAAAAGGTCATCGAAGGGATGCGCGTGAGCAGTGACAGGGGAAAAGTGATCGAGCGATACACCGCGGCCCTCGGCGACTCGGCGGATCCGGTCCATGGGCGCGAGGTATTCCTCGCCCAATGCGCCAAGTGCCACCAGGTCGCCGGCCTGGGACACCCTGTCGGACCGGATCTTGCCCAGGCGAANAACCGCCCTGACGATTCACTCCTCCTCGATGTGCTGAACCCCAGCGGCATCATCACCTCGGGCTTCGACACCTACACCCTGGTCACAAAGAACGGCGGGAGCTTCAGCGGGGNCGTGGCCTCCGAATCCCCCACCAGCGTCAAGCTGCTCTGGGCCGAGGGGAATACCGCGACGGTGCTCAGGAAAGACATCACGCTGCTGCAGGCGGCCGGCAAGTCGCTCATGCCGGAAAATCTCGACCAGGCCGTCTCCGCGGAGGACCTGGCCGCGGTCTTCGCCTGGCTGCGCGAGATCTTCGGCCAACCGACCACGCTGCAGCGACTGGAGCATGACGACCTCGAGCTGAAGGGCTCCTGGGAGACTGAGCGAAACCCGCAGTACAGTGAAAAAATCGCGGCGTTGACCACCACCCATGGAGACACGGCCAGCTTCACCTTCGAAGGTACCGGGATCACNTGGGTCGGCGCGCGAACCTTCAACGGCGGGGTGTTCCGCTGGGTCATCGATGAGGGAACCCCTCAGGAGGTGTCGGGAAAGGTCAACACCTGGATCAAGGGAATCGAGCGCTACAAGGTGATCCCCCTGAAAGAGGCGCTGCGCCCGGGAAAGCACACGTTCAAGTGCACCATGGAGTCCGGCAAGGAAATCTACATCGATGCCTTCGACATCATGGTGCCGCTGAAGAAGCGGGGCGCGAAGAAGTAGGGAGCCTACTCTTTCTTCTCCTCGGCCTTTTTCTGCCGGGGAGCCTTCTTCCTGTTTTTCTTCTTTCCCTGGCCGCCGCCGAGACCCGCGGGGCTCATCACGCGCTGCTCCCATTGGGCGAGCATCTTCTCCCAATTCTCGAGGCTGCGGGTGGGATACTTGCTTGACCAGCCGCCCTTGCGGAAGCTCTCGCTGACGCCCTCATCGCCGATCTCCTTGCGCCAGGCCATCACCACCCCGCGCATACGCTCGAGGTCGGCCTTGTACTTCGGATCGGCGGCGAGGTTCCTGGTCTCGAAGGGGTCGGCGACGATATCGAAGAGCTCCTCCTCGGGCTTGGTCGCCTTCATGAAGCGAGCCTGTACCTCGCTCAGCTCACCCTTGAGGTGCAGGACGTTCAGGAGCGCCAGTACAGGGTACGATCTCTCCTTGTACTCGTTGAGCTGACACCAGGCGCGCTCGGGCATGAGGTTGTCGATGTACTTGAAGCGCTTGTCACGGCAGCCGCGCATGGAGTCATGGGTGGCATCCATCTTGTCGCGGGCCAGCATGACGTAATCGCGTTTGGGGGTCTTCTCATCGAAGAGATCACGTCCCTGCATCCACTTCGGCACCCTCACCCCAGCCGCCGCCAGGACAGTTGCCGTGACATCGATCGAGCTGACAAGATCCTCGCTGACCGTTCCCGGCTTGATATGCCCGGGCCAGCGAATGATCAGCGGCACCTGGACCCCTGAATCGTAGAGAAACTGTTTACCGCGCACCTGACAACGTCCGTGGTCGCCGATAAAAATAACNAGGGTCTTGTCNGCAAGGCCCTCATCATCGAGCCGCTTGAGCACCCCGCCCACGAGCTGGTCGAGCTTCTGCATCTCGCCGAGCCCATCCGCTATGTCACGACGAACCAGCGGCGTGTCGGGATAGTAGGGCGGCACCTCCACCTCCTTCGGATCGACCGGCAGGGAGGGATAACGCTTCCAGGTGCGATGCGTATTGGCGAAGGTCACCTGGGCCATGAAGGGCTTGTCCCCTGCGTTCTTCCAGTCCCCCCCGGGAAAAAGATCCTTCGATTTGTGCGTAAAATTGAGGTCGAGCTTCCTGCTCGCCATGAGCCCGGTATGGTAGCCCGCCTTCTGAAGCAGAAAGGGAAAAGGAATGACGTGGGACGGCAGCGGCTTCTTGTTCGCCGTTCGATGCTGGTTGGCGCCAATGGCGTTCTGGTACATGCCGGTCATCATCGCGCTGCGGCTGGTGGAGCAGACCGGAGAGGTCGTGAACGCGCGTGTGTAGCGCACCCCCTCTGCTGCAAGGCGGTCAAGATGGGGAGTCTTGACCCCCTTCGTTCCGTAGCAGCTCAGGTCCGGACAGATGTCCTCGCCGAGAATCCAGACGATGTTCGGCGTCTCCGCCGCCAGCGGGCGGCAGAACCCCCCGAACAGAACTCCAAGGGCGAATACCAGGACAAGCTTTCTCAACAGGTACATGTTGTTCACTTTTCTCCTACACAGGGGCTCAGGCATCGAGAGTCCAGGGGGTCCGCATGGGACGTGAGCGCATATTATTCGCCTCCCTGGCGTTGGGGCCGCCGAGGAACTCCTCGCTCTTTGGATCCCATTTGAGCTTTCTCTTCAGCAGCATCGAGATGTTCCCGATATGCTGAATGGTGGCGCAGCGATGTCCCGTCTCGGCGGGGAAGTAGGGCAGTTCCCTCGACTTGACGCAGTCGAGGAAGTCGCGGTGTTCACCTCCGGCGCAGGTNCGCAGCTTGAGATCNCCCTTGCCCGGNCGCCANTTGACCAGCTCCTTCGAGCTCGCCTCCATNGGNCGGTTGAACNNNGAGTTGCTGACCCAGCCATCNGTNCCNTCNAANCGCATCCCGGTGCCGCCGGACTTGACATGAAGGTGGACCCCATCGTCATAGCGGTAGTTGATGTCGTAGTCCATGAAGGTGTTGTAGACGCTTCCCTCGTTGATGGTCCCGACACCGTAGACCTCGCTCGGGCCGCTTGACTCTCGGTCAAGTGCCCACTGGACCGTGTCGAGCTGGTGCATCCCCCAGTCGGTCAGCTTGCCGCCTGAATGATCGAAACAATTCCGCCAATGCTCGCGCTCGGGACGGTCGGGGCTGTAGGGAATCTTCGGCGCCGGACCGATCCACATGTCCCAGTCGAGATCCTTCGGCGGCGCGACCGCCTTCATGGTGGGGAACCTGTTGCCGGTGGGAAGCTCGACCTCCACCTTGCGGATCTTGCCGATCAGCCCGTTGCGGATGACCTGCGCCATCTGCAGGTAGCAGGCCAGGCTCCTGTCCTCGGTCGAGGTCTGGAAGACCTTCTTGTGCTTCTGCACCGTGTCGGTGAGGATTCTCCCCTCCTCGATGGTCAGGGTCGGCTTCTCGCAGATCACGTCCTTGCCCGCCCGGATCGCCAGCACCGACAGCAGCACGTGCCAATGATCGGGAGTCGAGATCATGATGGCATCGACATCTTTTCGATCCAGCACCCTTCGGAAATCCACAACAGCGCTGCAGCCGTTATTCTTGTACCGTGAATTGACCCGCTTACGGGCCGACTCGCTGCGGCTCTTGTAGACATCACAGACCGCGATGGCCCGCGCATCCGGCTGCCGGAGGAACATCTTGAGATTCCGGTTGACCCCGTGGCCTCCCATACCGATGAAGCCCATGTTGACCTTCTCGCTGGGCAGAAGCTTCCCTGCCCAGGCCGCCGGGGCTGCCGGAGCCAGTCCTATCGTCGCCAGGCCAGCGGCTGCCCCACCGAGAAAACCCCTCCTGGTGCACCGTTGCTCACCCGATCCAATGCCTTCAGCACATCGTCCCATGATTCCTCCAGGTCCTCACTCTTGACAGATTGTTTCATATTTTCCGAGGGAAGAGATCATAGCCCGAGCAGGCGCATAGCTTCCAGAAAGTAACGAAGCTGCGGGAGATTTTCGGCGACCCCGTCCAGGTGGGAAGGCACTCGCAAATGATCCCGCCAGAGGGGAAGGATGGGCATGCGAACCTTGTCCATTCAGGCGGCAGAAAGGTTTTCTTCTTCACAGGGGCGATGTAGGCTCGTTGCTCGCNNNAAAAACGCTGAAATCCTGCGGATCATCACTCCAATGCGCGCACCCCGCCAGATCGCCCTCCTCCTCTGCCTCCTCCTGCCGGCACCCCTCGCCGCGGACCAGCAGCGCCTCGGCTCCCATCAATTNACCCTGCCCGAAGGNTTCACGATCGAGCCGGCCTGCGTNCCGGACCTCTGCAGCCGNCCGATCACCGCCNCCCTCGACGAGGAGGGAAATCTCTACGTCAGTGATTCCTCAGGCAGCAACGAGAAGGTCGAGGAGCAGCTCAAAAAGAGACCGCACCGAATTCTCCGACTCCAGGACCGCGATGGAGACGGAACCTACGAGAAGAGAACCGTCTTCGCCGACCGGATGATGTTTCCCGAGGGCACCCTGTGGCATGACGGCTCCCTCTACGTCTCGGCGCCACCGAGCATCTGGAAGCTGACCGACACCGATGGGGACGGGGTCTGCGACCAACGCGAGGAGTGGTTCAAGGGAACCCTCACCGGCTGCGCCAATGACCTGCACGGCCCCTACCTCGGGCTCGACGGCTGGATCTACTGGTGCAAGGGGGCCTTCGCCGAGCAGACCCATGCGCGTCCCGACGGAAAGCCCCTGGTGACCCGCGCGGCCCACATCTTCAGGCGCAGGCCCGGCTCCCGGTGGATCGAGCCCGTCATGACGGGCGGCATGGACAACCCGGTCGACGTCGAGTTCCTGCCGAGCGGAGAGCGCTTCTTCACCACCACCTTCCTGCAGCACCCGGCCGGGGGCCGGCGCGATGGGCTCATCCACGCGGTCTACGGCGGCGTCTACGGCAAGAAACACGGAGTTCTCGATGGACATAAGCGAACCGGCGAGTTGCTGCCGCCCCTGGCCCACCTCGGGCCGGCAGCCCCCTGCGGTCTCACACGCTATCGATCGGAAATCTTCGGTGAAGAATACCGTGACAACCTCTTCGCCTGCTGCTTCAACCTGCACAAGATTACCCGCCACGAGCTCACCCCGAGGGGCGCCACCTTCGCCAGCAGAGACAGCGACTTCCTGGTCTCTAACAACGTCGACTTCCACCCTACCGACATCCTTGAAGATGCCGATGGCAGCCTGCTGGTGATCGACACAGGGGGCTGGTACAAGCTCTGCTGTCCCACCTCCCAGTTGCACAAACCGGACGTGCCCGGAATGATCTACCGGGTTCGTAAGAAAGACTCGCCCAGGGTCGAGGATCCCCACGGCTCGAAAATCGACTGGCAGGGGGCCACCGACCAGCTCGCGGGCCACCTCGATGACGAACGCCCGGCGGTTCGGGAAAGGGCCAGGAGCGAGCTTGCGCGCAGGGGCGCTGCCNNCGTCAANGAGNTGAAGCNNACCCTTGCNCACTCGCGANCAGCGCGNGCCAGGCGCAACNCNATCTGGAGTCTGTGCAGGAACGANAGCGATGNAGCCCGCGNCGCGACNCGAGACGGGCTCAGAGATATGGACAGGAGTGTACGCCAGGCNGCCGCCCATGCCGCGGGGCTCTGGCGGGACAGGCNCGCNCGCGAAGAACTGGAAGAGCTCCTGGGAGANGNCTCCGTCCAGGTACGAAGAAGCGCNGCNGAAGCGCTCGGGAGGNTGAAAGATCCCGCTGCNGTCGCGAAGCTGCTCGCCGCCTCGAACGGGATTCGCGACCGGGTCCTGGAGCACTCGATCATCTACGCTCTTATCGAGATCGCCCAGCCTGGCGCAACGCGGAAGGGGCTGAAAGCCCCCGGCATCGAAACACGGCGGGTCGCGTTGATCGNCCTCGACCAGATGGATGGTNGCGCCCTGGAGNCGNCGGNNGTGATCNCCTTCATGCAGGCAGAGAACCCCGCGACCCGGCAAACCGCCAGCTGGATACTGTCGCGCCACCCCGAGTGGAATGAAGCCCTGGCTGGCGCTCTGCGCCCGAAGGTCGAAAAAAACCTGGCGACACCTGGAAGGCTGAAGCCGCTGCTGGCGCAGCTCGGAGGACATCCCGCGCTTGGAGAACTGCTCGATACCGCCATCAGGTCCGGCGGACTTGCGGGACCTTCGCGGGATATCCTCCTCGCCACCCTGGCAAAGAGGCCCATCACCGCCCCCCCACCCACCTGGAGCGTCCACCTTGCCCGTCTCCTGNACTCCGAGGATGAGAGCCTGAGGGACAAGGCCCTCGCGGCCCTGAAAAACCTCAAGCTCCATCCGCAAGGAGAGCTCCTGGGCTCGCTTCTGAAGATATCAGGAGATACGAAGCTCTCCGCGCAAAAACGCCTGGAGGCCATCTCGTCTTCACCCGGACTCCTTTCGAAGGCGCCGCTGNAAATCTTCGAGTTCGTACTCGGNCAGCTCACTCCTGAAAAATCCGTCTCGCTCCGAGAGGAGGCCATCCGCTCGATCTCCTCCGCATCCCTCGACCGGGCGAGAAAGCTGGCCCTCGCGGCCAGGATCCGCGATTGCGGGCCACTCGAGGTAAACCGCCTCTTCCAGGTCTTCGCGAAAGAGACCGACGAAGAAATCTGCGGCCTCCTGCTCAGGTCGCTGACGGCATCCGCGGGCCGGGACGGCCTGCGATCGGAGACCCTCGAGGAATGGCTGANAAAGAAATCCGCGGCCCTTAGAGGAGCAGGAGCCGGTCTTGTCGAGAAATTACAGGGTGATCGACGCGAACAGAAAGAACACATAGCGGCTCTCAGCGAGTCTCTCCCCGAAGGCGACATCCGCCGCGGCCAGGTGGTCTTCAATAGTCCGAAAACCGCCTGCTCGGCCTGCCACGCCATCGGCTACCTCGGCGGACGCATCGGGCCCGACCTGACCCGCATCGGCCAGGTCCGCTCCGGGCTCGACCTGCTCGAGGCGCTCGTCTATCCGAGCCTCAGCATCGTGCGGAGCTACGANCCGGTCGAGGTCATCACGAAGACCGGGAAAATTCAAGGCGGCATCCTGCGGGAGGAGAGCGGGGGAAAGATAACGGTGATCACCGGCCCAACCACCAGCACCACGCTCTCGAGAACGGACATCATCGAGTTGCGCCCGGGTAAGACCTCGATCATGCCGGCCGGCCTGGACAAGCAGATCTCCAGGCAGGAGCTGGCCGATCTGCTCGCCTTCCTGAAGGCGACGAAGTGGAAGTGAAAATAAACTGCTGGAACAGACGAACTGATTCGTCTGTACTGGAAGTCTTGCCCCCTGCGGGTAAACGATGGAAAACCCGGTTCAGAAACCACAAATGGACGGAGACAGCATGTTCAGAACTTCATTCCTCTTCGCGGCGTTCCTGGCTCTCANCTGGCAAAGCGGCTTCGCGGCCCATCCCCACCGTGTGGTATGGGAGGGCGAATCCGGCCCCGGCAAGGGCAAGCACATCGTGCTGATCGCCGGCGACCACGAGTACCGTGGCGAGGAGACCCTCCCCGCTCTCGGCAGGATCCTCGCGAAGCACTACGGCTTCAAGTGCAGCGTGTTCTTCACCACCGACAGGAAGACCGGCTTCATCAAGCCGGGCAGCTCCTGGATCTCGGGCCTTGAAGATTTGAAGACCGCCGACCTCATGATCGTCTTCCTGCGTTTCCAGAACTTCCCGCACGAAGAGATGCAGCACTTCGTCGACTACCTCGACGCGGGCAAGCCCGTCATGGGCCTGCGAACATCGACGCACGCCTTCAATGGNACACGCGATGCCTACGCGAAATACTCCAACGGCTATAACGGGGCCGACTATAAGGGAGGCTTCGGAGAACAGATCCTCGGAGAGAACTGGGTCGGCCACTACGGCAGGAACCACCGCCAGAGCTCGATCCTCCTCCTGGAAAAAGACCAGCTGGAGCACCCGATCCTGCGCGGGGTCAGGAACGTCCACACCCAATGCGGCGGCTACAAGGCCTTCCCCCTCGANGGCAGCGTNACGCTCGCCCGCGGACGAATCCTCAACGGCATGAAGGCCGACGCTGAGCCCGACAAGACCAAGGAAGAGATGCCCGTGGTGTGGACAAGAAGCTACAAGGGCAGCAAGTCGGGCAAGGAGGGCAGGGTCTTCACCACGACGCACGGCGCCTCCGAGGACATCATCAACGACGGCTTTCGCCGCATGATGGTCAACGGCGCGCTCTGGTGTCTCAGCATGGATGACAGTATCAAGCCTGGGGGCAGGATCGACTTCGTCGGCCCCTACAATCCCGTCACCTTCAGCTTCGGCGGTCATCGAAAGAACGTGAAGCCGTCCGACATCGAGGGCTGGGACTCGCCGATTCTTTCGAGTGAGCCGGCTCCCGGGAAGAAGAAGAAGAAAAAAAAGTAGGTACGCCGGCTTCCCGACGGCTCCCGGGCCGGTCTATTTCGCGCCGACGACATCCAGGAGTGCCTTCGCCATCGCGTCGCCGATGAGGAAATAGGTCTCGGCGTTGCCGTTCCAATGGTAGCCCTGCCCCGAGGGCGACTCCTCGCGAGAGCGGAAGAAGTCCCGCGTCTCGACCGATACGACCCTACCCTTGAACTCAGGCCGCCTGGCGACAGCGTGCTGGGCGGCGATGATGCCCAGGCGGCGGTCGACCTTCTGCCCCCTGCCGCCGAAGCCGCTCACGGCGATGCTCACCGGCAGGTCGAGTACCTTCCACTCCTTGCGGAGATCTTTCACCAGGTTGGCGAGGTTCTCCTCGTAGACCTCCACCCAGGGCTTCTTCAGGCCGTCATTCCAGCCCTGGTGCCAGAAGAAGCCGGCGAGCTCATAGCCCTTTCCATCGTAGGCGGGAAAGAGCTTCCTGATATTGCCCAGCACATCGCGAACGTGGCTGAGCATCTCGGTGTAATAAGGCCCCACCTCGCCGCCGGAGCTTGGCGGCCGGAAATCCTTCACCAGCGTCTTGCCGCCCCAGGCCGTCTTGATGAGGAGCACCTGCTCCTTATGGGCATCGCCCAGCACGTGGCCGATCTGAAATTCAGGCCCGATCAGCCTGGTCTTGGCTCCGTAGCCGACGCTGAGGCCTCCCTTGCGCCCGAGGTACCAGATCCAGACATCGTCGCGAACCCGCCAGCTGCCGTCCTTATTGACCGTATGGGCGAACCGCTTCGCGGTCCCAGGATCCTTGACCAGGTACTCCAGGGAGCCCTTGCCGCCATTTTTATTCTTCGGATTGATCCTGATCTGCCCGGCACCCTCCATGTTGGACTGCCCCGCGAGAACGAAGACCTTGAGCTTACCCTGGGCATGGGCAGGCCCGCTGAAGAGCAGGACAAGGATTGTGAGAAAAATGACAGGACGCATTCGCGGCTCCGGCTGTAGAGGGAAGGGGGATGGCTCAGGCCTTGCGGCCCAGCATACGGTCGAGGGAATCAGAGGTCTGGTAGACCAGCGCTTCGGGGTAGTGCAGGTAGGGGTGAAAATACTCGAAGGTCAGGTAGCCGTCGTAGCCGATCCCCTCAAAGGCCTCCATGACAGCCGGCCAGTCGGTCGTTCCATCCAGCAGTGGCCGGAACGTCTCAAGGGAATAATCGGTCCCCTTCTTGGTGAATTCCTTGAGATGGACATTCTGGATGCGCTTGCCGAGAATCCGGATCCAGTGTTCCGGAAACTGGAAGATCATGATGTTGCCTGTATCGAAATGAACCTTCAGGAATTCGCTCCCGAAGCCATCGACGAACCGGATCATGTCCTCGGGGGAGAGCAGGTAGCCGTTGAAGAAGATGTTCTCGATGTTCATCTTCACCTTGAGCTTCTCGGCCGCCGGGAGCAGCTTCCCTATCGCCTCCCGGGCGCGCTTGTCGCAGACGTCGTTGGGGGTGGGGTCGTGATCCTCCCGCCATGGCATGTGCACCGCTCCCGGAACCACCAGCAGGTTCTCCGTGCCGAGATCGTGCGCGGCCCGGGTCATCAGGGAGGCGAGCTCCATGCCCCGGGCGCGTTCGGCCGGATCGTTGCTGGTCAGCGGATAGGGCCAGAACAGGAAGGAGCAGACGCCGCTGATGGCGATGCCGATCTCCTCGGCCAGCTTCCGGATCGCGGTATAGTGCTTCGTGCCGTGCTTGGGTGAGAGGTCGTCTTCGAGGTTGTAGTTGAGCTCGATGCCGTCGAAGCCGGCATCCTTCGCCAATTGCAGGCACTCCCGCAGGTTCATTCGCTCCGGGTAGGGAAAGGCCCAGAGGTTGATGGATTTCTTCATCTTGTAGCGCTTGGGAGAGCGGCGCCTGGCATCGGGTTTTTCCTCCGTGGCCGGGAGATCCGTACCCGCGGCAGCCACACCCGCCGCCGCGGCCGCCGCCTTGATGGCCGCTCGCCGCGTAATTCCCTGGTCGGAAGACTCCGGGGTCCCCCATGGAGGTATAAGACTGCTCATTCCCCCTTTATACATCCTGCCCCCGGCCACTGAAAGTCCCCACATCGCGAACGAGCGCTCCCTGTCAATGAAAACACCCGCCTGCCCCATAACGGAGCAAACGGGTGCTCACCGTAAAATCAAAATATATGATCAGCGATTCGAAAACCCGGAAAGCCGGATCAGAAAATG
>NZOA01000030.1 GCA_002695115.1 Planctomycetota bacterium | reverse complement strand
CGGCCACTCTTGAAATGTTCCCCTATCTTGACGCTCCAGAGCAGCTTGCCCGTGGCAAGCTCGAAGGCGTGCAGCTTCTCCTCGGATTTGACGCTCCCCATCGTGTAAAGACGACCTCCCTTGATCGCGAAAGAAGAATAGCCCATCCCGACCCCCTCCGCTTTCCAGACCAGCTTCGGCCCGTCCTCGGGCCATTTCTTCAGCAGCCCCGTTTCAGTCGACTTGCCGTCACGGGCAGGACCACGCCACTGCGGCCAATCTCCCGGAGAATCCGCCACCACCGAAATTCCTGGGAAAAAGCCGAACGCCAGGACAACCAGGAAAGAGAGGCACGGCCTGTTCTCAAAGAAACGAACTGACATGGTGAGGCTCCGAGATGGTTTGAGCGAGAGAACCAGTGGAACACCTGCGCACAGGGCAGGANCGAACGAACTATCATAGCTGAAGACCCATCTTCCCGCATTAACGCGTACCGGATTTCTAAACGAAAAGGCGGTAAATCCACAGGGCCAGGCAGAGCGCCGCCAGCCCCACCAGGACGACATTTCGCACGGTGGGAGAAAAACGATCCAGGAACCCCCTGGCTGAAGCGGGAAAGAAAGCCGCCGACACCGCCAGGGTCACGAGGAGAAAGGAGAAAGGGTGGAGAGTCCACGCCGAGATAAAATCGCCCTGCACAAGGGCGAGGCAGGAGCGCGTCATACCGCAGCCGGGACACCGAATGCCGGTGACCGCGCGAAAGGGACAGGGAACGAGGGCGACTCCCCCCTCCGGAGAACCGAAGAGCGCCAGGTAGAGGCCGATCCCCCCGAGCCCAAGGAGGAATAACCTGGCCAGGTTTGCGTGCGTGAACATCTTCCGGTCAGGACTGCTGGTAGAACTTGTTGATCTCTTCCTGCTGGATCGCCATCGACGCCACGCTGAGTCCGAACGCGCTCAGGACAAGGCAGATGACCGCCAGCTGCGGATTTTCCGGCCAACCTTTCTTGCGCTGGATCTCGCAGATGCCGTTGGCCATCTTGTATTCGTGGTAAACCATGTAGATACCGCAGGTAAGCAGACTGAGAAGGTACCACGGCCAGAAACTATACTCCTTCCTGCCGAGCCAGGCGTTCAGGACCCTGAATTGCCTGGCCTGCCAGAACAGCATATAAAAGCCGCAGGTAAGGATGGTAAGGACGATGGCCATCCCGATTCCGACGAAGGCGGCATCTCTTGAAATAGGCGGCTTCCTGGAGGCTTTCTTGGAGACGGAAGCTGAGGAGGCGCCCGCTTCCTGCGAGTCTTCAGGTAGCTTTTCACCGCAATAATCACAAAACTTCGCCTTGGGCGTAAGGCGCTCGCCGCAGGATGGGCAATCGGCCATATCTCAAACTCTCCAATAAAGACCCGAATTCACCACCAGAGAGTAACCGATCCGGGGCGACAGTAATAGACGCCGCAACCGACCTCCCGGTAAAACCCCACGACGAAACCAGGCCACCGGCTCATTCCTCCGTACGTCGCGAGTCGCCGGGAGAGCGAGGGTTGTAGAACCTGTTGATCTCATGCTGTTGGATGAAGATCGAAGCGACGGTTCCTATGCCGGGAATCAGGACAGAGATCCCAAGACAGATGCTCGCCAGTCCCGGGGTNCCCGGNAAGCCGTTCTCACGCTGGATCCTGTTGATGATCTTCGCCATCCGCCACTCGATGAAAAGGGCGTAGAGACCGGCGGTAAACAGGCTCCAGATTACCCAGCCTGCGAACGACAGCTTCCGTTCCCCCAGCCAGGAGTTGAGAGTCGCCATCTGCCTGCGTTGGAGATGAAGAAGGTAAAATACGAGGGGGAGGAAGAAAATGACTTCCACGTCATGGGCGATATGTTTTCCCGCCAACACACCTCCCACGATGAGGAATAAAAAAAAGAGCAGGGCCCTGGGAATACTGACGGTAGCCTTCGACGCCGGCACCACATCCGTAGAGCCCGGCAGGCGCCGCGGACCGGAAGAAGGAATCACCCGCCTGGATTCGGGCCGCCGCTCTGGCAGCTCCGCCCCGCAGAAATCACAGAAGGTCGCGTTCTTCCGGCCTCTCTCGCCACATTCAGGACAGTAAGTCATGGCACTTGCTCGTCCATCGTTTCAGCGAATCAACCGGCGCTTTCATCATCCCCGGCTGAATCCTCTCCGGGTGGAGAAGAAGCGCCTTCAGAGCGTCCTCTCCGAAAGAGCTGTCGCGTATCCGGATGGCGATACACCAGCAGCGCCCAGAGACCCAGGGGCAGGGTCAGGGGAGTGAGGAAATCAAGCCAGCCCAGGCCCAGGCCCAGCCTGCGCGCCCAGCAGAGCCGGCCCGCAGACCCGAGCACCTGGGCCAGGCGAATCGCCCCCAGCAGCATCAGCCCACCTCCAAGGATGAAGAAGGCCTCCCGGTCACCGCTCTCGGGCCGCGCAGTGTAATGATAGGTCAGGAAGCTCGGGCCGTTTTCACTGTCCCAGACCAGGGCGACAAGCGCTATCCACGTACCAAGCGCCAGCTCGGCAAGAACCCTGAGCAGGGAGACGTAGAAGATTGCCCGCAGATGTCGCTGCAAACCGGGATACCTCGCTGAAAATTCAGAGAAAGAAACGATGCGCCCCACGGAAACCCGCGAGTCATACCGGCCGCTCCTGCCATCGTCGCTCCAGCGGCATTGTCTTGAACCACGGCTCATCCCGCAAGACGCTAAACCGGTTAAACCTTCGCCGGGAAGCGATACCGGGCCGGTATAGAATCCGTTATGCTTCACCCATGCGAAACGAGGCGCCCCTTATCAGGCTGGTAGAGCTGGAGGCCTTCATTCACGACATCTCCACCCGGATGCCTTTTCGCTACGGTATCGCCTGCATGACGGCGGCCCCGGCCCTCCACCTGCGTCTGACGATCGAGGACTCCAATGGAAAGCTCGCACGGGGAGTCGCCGCCGATGGCCTGCCACCGCGCTGGTTCGACAAGGATCCGGAAAAAAGCCTGCGGCAGAACGTCGAGGACCAGGTCAGCGCGATGACCCTGGCCCGGGATGTCTACCTCGACTGTGGAGCCCGGATGGCCACCGCCGCCGAACACTGGCAGGCGGCCCTTCCGCGGGTCTACGAAGATTGCGCCGCGGCCGGGCTCAACGCGCTGACCTCGGCCTTCGGCAGCTCCTTCTTCGAGCGGGCGATGCTCGATGCCCTCGCCAGGCTCCACGGCCTGTCCTTCTTCGACCTCCTGAAGAATAACCTCACAGGCCTCGAGACCGCCTCCATACTCCCGAACCAGCCGCTCAAGCGCCTCTACTGCCGTCACACCGTAGGCCTGGGAGACCCGATCCGCACCGGCGACATCTCCGAAGATGACCGCCTGCTTGACGGCTTGCCGCAATCGCTGGAGGAGTGCATAGACGAATACGGCCTTCGCTACTTCAAGGTCAAGGTCTGCGGCGAAGATGGAGACGATCTCCAGCGCATCGAAGAGCTCACCAGGCTGTTCGAGGAACGCTGCGTGGACGGCTACTCCATCACCCTCGATGGAAACGAACAGTACAGGGACCCGCGCCAGCTGACCGGGCTGTTGAAAAAGCTCGGACAGGACCCCTCCACACAGCGCTTCTGTGAACGAATCCTCTTCATCGAGCAGCCTCTCAGCCGGGAGACCGCGCTGTCTGCGGACATCGAAGAGGGCCTGCGCGAGCTCGCCGGCACCAGGCCCATCATCATCGATGAGTCCGATGACAACCTCGACAGCTTCGAGAGGGCCGNGGCCCTGGGCTACCGCGGAACCTCGCATAAAAACTGCAAGGGCATCTTCAAGAGCCTGCACAACCGGCGCCTCATCTGCGAGCTCAACCGCGAGGCGGGAGAGGAGCTCTTTTTCCAGAGCGCCGAGGACCTCGCCAACCTCCCCGTGATCCCGCTGCAGCAGGATCTCGCCGCGGTAGCGGCGCTGGGAATCCTCCACGTCGAGCGCAATGGCCACCACTACTTCCGGGGGCTCGAGCACCTGCCCCGGGCTGAAGCGGCGGCCGCCCTCGAAGCTCACCCCGATCTCTACGAGCCTTTTGANAACTCAGCCCGCCTGCTCATCCGANATGGTTGCCTCAACGTNGCCTCNCTCCAGGGNGAAGGCTTCGGATATGGNTGCGAGCTCAGCCTGGAGGAACGCCTGCGCCTCGAGGACTGGTCCTGCTCCATGTAAGATCTTGTCATCACGGGCCGCCAGCCCGGCAGCGATTCTTTTCTTAAACTCCGGTTGCTGCTATGCTGGGGGTTCGTCGCGGCCTTCCAGCCGNGAAAAACCAANCCCTTACGCAAGGAGCAGACATGCGCAGAAAATTTCTCGTCTTCGGCCTCGCGCTGCTGGCCGGCGGATTCANGGCGAAAGGCGTAGCCGATGATGCCGGGAAGAACGCCAAGGCGCCTCATTCCCTTTTCCAGCTCAAGGTAAAGGACATCGACGGCAAGGCCGTCGCGCTGGGCAAGTTCAGGAACCAGGTGCTCCTGGTNGTCAACGTAGCGAGCAGGTGAGGACTCACCGGACCACAGTACTCGAGTCTCGAGTCACTCCAGAAAAAGTACACGGCCAAGGGTTTCCAGGTNCTGGCATTCCCNGCCAATAATTTCAACGGNCAGGAACCCGGNACCAACCTGNAGATCAAANNNTTCTGCNGGAAAGANAAGAAGGCGACCTTCCCCCTCTTCGCGAAGATCTCCGTCAAGGGCGCTGNCATGCATCCGCTCTACAGGTTCCTCACCGACAAGAAGAACTCCAAGANCGGNGGAGACGTAAAATGGAATTTNCAGAAATACCTGGTCGATCACNGGGGNAAGGTCCTGGCGAAATTCTCTCCCAGGGAAAACCCCATGGGTGAGAAGGTGACGACGGCNCTGNAAAAAGCCCTGGCCACGCGCGGCCCCTACAGGAANCCTCCCGGAACGAAAAAGACGAATTGAAGACGAATNCNGGGAAAACGACCACCGGCCTACGGTTCCTTCAGAAGAACCGACGGGCCGCGGGCGCCTTCCCTGCCNTACGCCGTCTCTCAGTCCTCTTCCAGCAGGGTGGCCCAGTCCATGGAATCATCTCCATACGCCAGGAGGGAAGGATTGCGCAGGTCATCCTTATTGTAGCTCAACCTGCGCCCGGCGAGATCGACCAGGTNCCCGCCGGCCGCCTCGAGAACGCATTGAGCCGCGGCGGTATCCCATTCCATCGTCGGCACCAGGCGCGGATAAAAGTCCGCCTTTCCCTCCGCCACAAGGCAGAACTTCAGCGAGCTGCCCATGCTCACGCATTCGGCCCCCTCGAGNCGANCGAGAAACGCCTCCACCCGCGGNCCCGCATGATCCTTNCTCGCCACNATTCTCAGGCNGGCTGGAACGGCNGGCTGAACCATGATCTCTTCGGTTGANCCGTCCGCGCGAACGGCNAACGCCCCTCCCTCCCGGGTCGCGTAATAGAATTCNCCCGTCACCGGANCGTNAACGACTCCCAGCACCGGNTCATCTCCCTGAACCCGGGCTATGTTCACCGTAAACTGCCCGGTCTCCTTGATGAACTCCTTGCTTCCATCGAGAGGATCTACAACCCAGAAATCGCTCCAGGTCTTTCGATCNGCTATCTCCTCCTCGGCGGACTCCTCCGACAGNACCGGCAGCCAGGGNTCGANCACCTGCAGAGAGTTGACGATCACGAAGTGGGCCGCCTTGTCGGCGAGCGTCAGCGGCGAATCGTCTTCCTTGTATTCAACAGGACCATCACCGCCGTAATGCTCCATCGCGGCGCGCCCGGCCGCCGCCGCGATTTCCAGTATCTGCTCGAGCAATNGGTCGTTCATGCTCCATATCCCGGCTCACCACCGGCCTGATCATCTTGAACAGCGACCCCGGCAGAATTANCATNCCTGNCGATATGCTAACCGAGCTTGAAAAAGTGATCAACGCGCGNCGNCGAATCTACCTGCTTCGCCATGGAGAGGTCAGCTACTTCGACCCCTCNGGANACCCCTACCAGCCCGGCGAGGTTCCGCTGAACAAAGAGGGCAGAGACCAGGCCATCAGCGCGGGCAAGGCCCTCGGCGAGGCGGCTGTCGACCTGGTCGTCACCAGCGGCCTGCCGCGGGCCCTGCAGACCGCCGAGCTCGCGCTGGAACAGATGGACACCGGCTGCGAGNCGGAACACATCGACGACCTGCGCGAGATCNTGCCCGGCGACGCCTTCAANAGCACCGGGGAAGGCGCCGACCTGGCCTTCGCCAACTCCCTGCGAAAATCCCTCGGGCGTGAGACCAGGTTCCTCGGCGGCGAGACCTTCGGCTCACTCGAGGACCGGGTGCTCCCGGCCTTCGAAGGGCTCGCCGCCCGCGACGACTGGAGAGAGCTGCTCATCGTGGCCCACGGCGGGACCAACCGCATGATCCTTTCGCGAACCCTCGGCGGCGGGCTCGACACCTTCGGCAGGCTCGAGCAGGACGCCGGCTGCATCAACATCATCGATCTCGACCCGGACGGCTCCTTCCTCCTGCGCCTGGTCAACTATACCCCGGGCTCCCCTATCAAGGCCGCGATGCGCCTGAGCACCATGGAGCGGATTTACATGAACGCCCTGCTGCCGGGGCGAGCCGACGAGTCCCCCGGGACGAGCGCCTGAGCTTCCCGCTCAACCCCCAACGAGCTCCTCGAGGGCCTCGACAAGCCGATCTACCTCGGCGGCCGTATTGTAGTGCAGGAGCCCCACCCTCACGGCGCCGCCTGGTTCAAGATCGAGGGCCTCCGAGAGTGGCAGGGCGTAGAAATTCCCGCTCCAGGCAAAGATCCCGCGGGCCGCGAGATGGCAGTCGATCTCCCCGCTCGGATGCCCCTCTATCGTGAAAGAGACCGTCGGAACCCTCTCGTGATCTCTCGCCGGATCGGTGATGCCCCAGACCTTCAAGCCCCTGATCCCGGCCAGCCCATCGAGCAGCCGACGCAGGAGAACCCCCTCGTATTTACCGATGAGTTCCCAGGTACGCAACAGCGCCTCCCTGCGATCCGCGGACCCTGCCTCATCGCGTGAGAGATCCGCAAGGTAATCGATCGCGGCAAGCACCCCGGCGATACCCTCATGATTCTGGGTCCCGGTCATCCAGCGNTCGGGAGCGGCGTCTTCAGCCGGCCGCACCTTATAGGCCGGCAATTCCTCCATCCACCGCCGCTTTCCCCAGAGCAGNCCCACGTGGGGCCCGAAAAACTTATACGCCGAGCAGACCAGGAAATCGCAATCCCACTGCTCGACCGCCAGGGGNGCATGCGGCGCGTAATGCACCGCATCGAGAAATACCTGCGCTCCCACCTCGTGGGCCANCGCCGCGATCTTNTCCACGGGATGGATGGTCCCGCTGAAGTTCGAAGCGCAGGCGACNGCGACCAGGCGGGTTCGTTCACAGAGCATGGCGGCAAGCTCTTCGAGATCCAGGGAGCAGTCCCCGGCCCGAATATCGACGTACCTCACCGTCGCTCCCGCNTCGGCGGCCGCGAGCACCCAGGGGGTGAAGTTCGCATCGTGGGCCGAGCGGCTCACGATCACCTCGTCCCCGGCCCTCCAGGTTTTCGCCAGGGCTCGGCTCAAGGCGAAGGTNAGGGTCGTCATATTGGCCCCGAAGGCNACGAGCTCCGCATCGGCGGAGCCCATGAAATCGGCGGCCGCGCGATGGGCCTCCGCGAGCATCGCGTCGCTCTCGCGGCTGGTGAGGAAGCTGCCTCCGTGGTTGGCGTTGGAGCCCGCGAGATAGTCCCCGANGGCATCGATCACCCTCCGGGGNACCTGGCTGCCCGCCGGGCCGTCGAAGAAAACCGCGGGGNGGCCATCGACCTCCCGNCCCAGGGCGGGAAACTGCCGTCGGCAGGTATCAGGATCAAAGCTGNTGATCATCCTCGGNTCCATCAAGAGTACCGGAAACGATTGAGNCGGNGCGCAGATCGCCGGAAACACGGACCCCGCTCTCAGGGCCGCTCGCTCGGAATATCTTCTCCAGAGCGCGGAAGAATGTCCAGAAAAGGCAGATTGGATGGCACCAGCGAGGCGCGGTCGATCTCCGCGGGAGCGAGCCAGGTGATAGCGGTATGGTAGAGCTCGCGCGGCTCCCCCTCAAACTCTCCACAGCGAAAGAGATGGAGTGTTATGTCCAGGTGGGGATAGCTGTACTCCAGCGTCGAGAGCCGCTCCCCGACGGAAACCTCGATTCCAAGCTCCTCCTCCAGCTCCCTCCGCAGCGCCTCNTCGAGGGTCTCCCCCTCCTTGACCTTACCGCCTGGAAACTCCCAATGTCCGGCCATATTGCTGCCCCCTGGCCTCTGGCAGAGCAGGCAGGCTCCATCCCGAACGAGCGCCCCGGCCACGACCTCCGCATGGGGGCGGCCGCCTGGTGAATCCGGAGATATACCTGGAGCCGTCATGCGGCCGATAGTGCCATGCCGCCCCGGTCCTGACAAGCTCCCGCATCGACGTTGACCCTCACCCGCGCCCCAAGCACAATCAGGGCCAGGAGAACCGCGCGAACCCGGGCGCTGGCTGCTCTCCCGGCGTTCATGACCCAGAACCGGATTTCGATATGCCCCCTGAAATTTCCCCCAGCTGTGAACAGCTCGCCCTGCGCGCAAGGAAGAACTACGAGGAGCAGTTCGAGACCGCCCCCCAGGCGCTCTCCCGGGCTCCGGGGCGTCTCGAGATCCTCGGCAACCACACCGACTACAACAATGGCTACATCCTCTCCATCGCCCTCGAGCTCTCGGTGGTGATCGCGGCCGGACAGGAAGAAACCAGCCCCCGCCGTCTCGGGGCCTGGAGCTCGACGTTCAACGAACGGATCGATGCCGGCCTCGAGGAGCCGGCGCCGCTGGCCGGCTCGTGGATCAACTATCCGCTGGGCGTGCTTCGTGAGCTNGAGAGAAGCGGCATCCGACTGCCCTCGATCAATCTCTCCATAGAAAGCTCCCTGCCCACGGGAGCGGGAGTCTCATCATCCGCCGCGCTCGAGCTGGCGACGGCCGAGGCGGCCTACGGCATGCTTGGAGGACGGCCAGGCGACCCCATGGAAGAGGCCCGGTTGTGCCGGAGGGCGGAAAATGATTTCGTGGGCGTGCCCTGCGGAATCCTCGATCAATTTTCTTCTCTCTTCGGCAAACGCGACCATTTTCTCTTCCTCGACTGCGGGACGCTGGAATACGACCGTCTTTCCCTGCCCGNCNCCGGGCTCGCGATCGTCATCGCCGACTCCCGGGTCNAGCACGCGCTCATCGACGGACAATACGCCAGGCTACGCGCCCATTGCGCCANCGCGACGCNACGACTCGGCGAGCTTCTCGACAGACCCGTGCCGAGTCTTCGAGATGTCGGCCTCGAGGAGTTCCTCGAGTGCCGCGACGAGGTCGAGGAGGAAGACCGCAAACGCGCCGAGCACGTGATCCGGGAGAACAGCCGTGTGCTGAGCGGCGTCGAGGCCCTGCGCAGGAAAGACATCGTACGGCTCGGGGAGCTGATGCTCGAATCCCACTCCTCCAGCAGGGAGCTCTTCGGGAATTCCTGCGATGAGCTCGACTTCCTGGTCGAGACCGCCTCCGGACTGCCGGGCTTCATCGGAGGCAAGCTCTCCGGCGGNGGCTTCGGCGGCGCCACCGTCAACCTGGTCGAGGAGGACTCCGCCGGGGAATTCCAGGAGCGGCTCGCCTCGCGTTGGAATAGCCGCTTCGCGGCCCCGCTGCGTACCCTCCAGACGAAAATCGGCGACGGAGCGCAATTGCTCTAAAAACAACCCGGACCCGGAGTAATTCGAAATTGCATTGCCTTCCGCCAGATCGGACAATTACNTTACCAAGGGTCTTAATTATTAATCCCGAACGAGCACTGGCTCGATCCGTTGAAAAACTGAATCCCGGTTTGAATGAAATGGGCTGGAGGTCCACACATGAGATATAAAATAATCCTGGTTCTGGCTGTCTCTATGCTCAGCGCCCGGCAAGCCCGCTCCGCTCAATTCATCCGCGGAGACGCGAACCTTGACGGCCAGGTCGATATCTCGGACCCGGTCGCGCTGCTGGGCATCCTGTTTCTCGGCAACCCCGATCCGGGCTGCGCGGACGCCCAGGATGCCAATGACAGCGGTGAGACCGACATCTCCGATGCCGTCTTCACGCTCGCCTATCTCTTCTCAGGTGGAAGACTGCCTCCGGCGCCCTTTGGCGAATGCGGCTGTGACGAGACCGATGATGACGCTCTCGATTGCGGGGCCCCCTCCGACAGCTGCTCCTCGGATCCCTGCGGACCCATCAAGATTCCCGTCTGCATCGACCAGGAATTTCTCACCGATATGATCCGCCGNGAGGTTCCTCCGACCATCTGCATCGAGCCTGACGCGGCNGTGATCGAGGTCACCGATACCATGACGGCGACCGTCTGCCCCGCTGATGAAGATACCATGTGCGAAGGCCAGCCTGGCTGCCCGGTAGCTGTCACGGAGGTTACAGCGGAGCTCGACATGGAAAACGAGCAGCTGATAGGCCACATGGAGGGCAATGTCCGGAGCCTCACGATCCGGGTGGACTCCGGCTTCGGCGGCGACACCAACTGCCAGGTCGACATCGACTTTTCCGGCGACATGATCGTCCCCTTCACCACCGGCTTTGACGATGACGACAACCTGATCCTCGTCGAGATCCTGCCGATCGAGTTTGACCGAGACAGCGTCGTGATCGACCTGAGCGCCTCGGGCGGATTCATCTGCAGCCTGCTGGCGGGCTTCCAGGATCTCTTCATCGAGGACCTCATCACCCAGCTCGAGACGGCCGCCGGAGACCTGCTCTTCGACCTCAACGTCGAGCTCGCCGGGCTTCCCTTCTGCGACCAGGATTTCTGAGCCTGAAAGACTCAGCGCTTTTTTCAGCGCTGGTCCTTACCGCGACCAGGAAGGGCATTCCTGGCTGCCGATCGTCCGCTCTCGAGCGTACGGAGAATCTTCCGGCCCCCGGCTTCGGGTGTCTTCCTGGCCTGTTCGAGGACCCGCAGTTTTTCCGGCAACCGGGCGACGCCCAGGGAGCGGATGGAGCACCAGGGCTCTTCATCCTGGACATCGACGAGAGACGGGCCGGATTCTTCCGGCTTGCCGTTGACGCAGAGAAGCTTCAGCACTCCCCGGCCGGCATTGAAGGTCGCGTGAACCGTATCGGCCGGGATGTGGGCGATCTCGCCTCCCTGGAGCACCCGGACCTCTTCGCCGACCCATTGTTCGGCCTTGCCCTGGAGTACGTAGATGATCTCCTCCATACCCGGATGCAGATGGAAAGGAATGCCCTCGGAGCGCGGGACCTCGACCCGGACCATGAGCATGCCATCGGAGTCCACCAGGTCAGGACGGCACAGCCAGTCATGAGGTCCCCAGGGGTACCTCTCCACTCTCGTCTCCTCACGCGTCACGAAGTGGCTCTTGCTCCTCTTGACCATCTCTTCCTCTCTTCTTTCTCAACACTTCGAGAGCCGGGCAACGAGCCGGCAACCGAACTCCGCCGGTAAGCCGTTCAGCCGGTTTTCATCTTCAATATGCTACTCGTACCAGAAACCGGGGTAATAGACCATCAAGAAACCCGGCAGCGGGAGCCGGGCCCTGTAACAACGGCGGGACCCACCGGCGGAAGTCCCGGGAGAACCCAGCGTCCCGCCAGCAGCGCCGCCGCAGGAGCCTGAAGACGGCTGGAGATTCCAGCCGTGGACTGGCATACTGCCCGGCGACAGGCTGATGTTGATGCCTGAGCAGCTCTGCGGCCCTGACCAGGAGTAACCGAATGAACAACCCCCTCAAATCCGCCCTCGCCAGGGGTGAGGCCCAGGTAGGCAGCTGGCTGAGCCTTTGCAGCCCCTTCGCGGCGCGCTTTCTCGCCCGTGCCGGCTTCAGGTGGCTCACCGTCGACATCGAGCACAGCCCGGTCAATTGGGAGACGGCAGCCCAGATGTTCGGCGTCATCGCCGAGGCGGGAATTGTTCCGTTGGCCAGGGTTCCCTCCAATTCACATGAGAACATCAAGCGCTGCCTCGACAACGGAGCCTTCGGTATCGTTGTACCGATGGTAAATACGGCAGAGGAAGCCCGGGCGGCGGTGGAGGCCACCAGATACCACCCGGCGGGAAACCGCAGCGTCGGCGGAAGCCTGCACTGTCTGAACTTCGATGTGCCCGCTTCGGAATACTATGCCGAGGCCAGCAACGAGATCTTTGTCGCCGTTCAGACCGAACACATCGAAGCTGTCGAAAATGCGGAGGAGATCTGCGCGGTCGAGGGAGTGGACGCCATCTTCGTCGGCCCGAACGACCTGCTGCAGTCGATGGGAAAAACTCCCGGCATGGAATCCGACGACAAGGAGTTCGTCGAGGCCATGGACCACCTCAGGGAAACGGCGCTCAAGCACGGTGTGGCCCCCGGCCTCCATACGCTTCTTCCCGAGCAGCTTCGGCGCAGGCTTGATGAGGGCTGGACCTTCCTCGCGCTCGGAAGCGATGTGGCCCTGATGCTCCAGGGAGCGAAGAGCTCCCTCGATGAGGCGGGAATCACGGGGGGCGGCGACTCGACGCGCTATTGATCGACGTCCGGGGGAGACCCGCTCTTTTTCCAGAACACCTCCTCGTGACCCTCGGCACGGTTCTGCCGCCGGGCGAGCATGAAGAGAAGATCTGAGAGCCTGTTGAGGTAGGGAATGACCCGCCGCCCGGTGGCCTCTTCTTTCGAGAGAGCGACGACCGCCCGCTCCGCCCTGCGGCAGACCGTGCGAGCCAGGTGCAGGATCGCGGCTCCCGGCGAGCCGCCGGGCAGGATAAACTCCTCCAGCGGCCCCAGCTCTTCCCCCAATGCCTCGATCCCACGCTCCAGCCTCTCGACCTGGCCGGTCTCGATTCCGCAGGCCCCCGAAGCGGGCTTGTCCTCCTCGCGAAGGGCCAGGTCCGCCCCCAGGTCGAAGAGATCGTTCTGCACCGCGCGCAGCTCCTCGCCGACATCCGCGGCAAGCCCACCGCTCAGAGCGAGACCAATGAGAGCGTTCAATTCATCGACTCCACCGAGGGCCTCGATCCGCAGCGAATCCTTCGAGACCTTCTGCCCCCCCCCGAGACCGGTGTCCCCCCCGTCACCATCGCCGGTAGTAACCCTGGTGATCCTCATAGCCCGGCCCGGCTCCTCCTCAGGAAGATTCCAGCTCGTCCCAGGAGATCTTGCCCTCGCTCTCCAGCGCCCTGCTACAGAGCAGGGAAGAGAGGGTCGCCCGGTAGGCCACCTCGATATCGGCCTCAGGCCTCTTGCCCTCGAGAAGGCTATCGAGGAAGGAGGCCATCGCCAGCCGCGTCTCGTTGCCGCGTATTCCGCACAATTCCCGGCTCTTGCCGGATGTATCCCAGACCAGGGCGTTGGCGACATCCACACCCGCGCGCTCGCAGAAAACCAGCTCGTAGGCGCCTGAGAAACGGCGCTCGGGGATCGAATAGTTCATGTGGCTGAGCTGAACCTTGGCGCCACCGGGATATTCGAGAATCGCCCCGTAATGATCCGGGGTGTCCTGCAAGGGGGCGGAGGCCTCGGGATTGTTCATCCCGCCAAGGGCGACCGCCGCCAGCGGCGGGGAGTCGAAGATCCAGTTGAAGACGTCAAATTGGTGGGTGCCCTGCTCCAGGACCAGGCCGCCCGATTTCTCTTGGCGGAAGAGCCAGGGCTTGTTCTTTCGAGAGCTGGCAACCCCATGCCATTGGGCCCGGACAAAGAGGATCTTCCCAGGCTCCTTTCCCTGCAGGTAGCGAACACTCTCCCTGTAGCGCGGATTGTAGCGGCGCTGGAGACCGCATTGGTAGAGCTGCCCGCGCGACTCGGCCTCCCGGCAGGCATCCCGCAGCTGCCGGCACTCCCCGACGTCGAGACCGAGCGGCTTCTCACAGTAGACATGACGTCCGGCCGCGAGCGCCGCGAGGGTCTGGGGAAGATGCAGGTGCACGGGCGTCGAGATGACCACAGCGTCGACATCGCGGGAATCGAGCAGGGCGCGATAGTTCGTAAAACCCTGTGGACCACTGCCTGAGTCCTCTCTCGCCTCGGCAATCCGAAGGGAGCGCTTGAGCTTCGCGGGATCGAGATCACAGAGCGCGGTAACGCGCGCGTTCGCTGAGGCAAGCGCGGCGCCCAGGAGCTGCCGGCCCCTGTCCCCGAGACCGATGAAGCCCAGGCGAACCTCGGCTCCCGGGCAGGAGGAATCCGCCGCCCGGGTCGCGCTCAGTCCCAGCGATGCCCCGGCAACGCCGGCGGAATGAACGAGAAACTGGCGTCGGGAAAGATCCGATCTGTCTTTTCGGTTATCGCTGTCCATTTGTCCTTACCGTCAAGATACCAACCATCGTTTGTACCCTTTGCGGCCCCCAAAGGCAACGCCAACTGGCCGGCAGGCCAATCGTCTAAACCGGAAAAATACGCACAACGCTCCAGACAGACTATTTAAGCCCTCTGAGAGTGTTGCCGCAGCACTTTCTGGAAAGAACCGTAAAGGGCCGCCTCTCAAGCAGGATCAGCTGCCAGGTTCACTTCTTACCACCGCCAGATTTGTGCGAGAGGAGCCATTTGTATACCTCCTCGTTGGCGTAGGCCCGGCTCCAGGAGTTGTGACCAACACCGGGGTAGAGGGTCAGCCTCGCTTTTTTTCCACCAGCCTTCTCGATGGCCTTGATCATCAATTTGCTGAGATCGGCCTTCACCACTCCATCTGCATCACCGTGAAACGCCCAGATCGGAATATCCACCAGGTTCTTCGCGCTCCCAGCCTTGCCCCCTCCGCAGATTGGAACCCCTGCCGCGAACAGCTTCGGATACCGATCCATCAACTGCCAGCTGCCGAACCCTCCCATACTGAGACCGGTAACGTACATCCGCTGCCGGTCGATCTTGAGGCTGCCGGCTACGTGGTTGACAAGCTGGTAGAGTCCCTCGACCTTCCACCAGGTACCCCTGGGACATTGGGGAGAAATCACCACGAATGGAAAATCCTTACGTTTCCCGACAAGCTTGGGCGGCCCCCACTGCTTGACCTTATCCAGGTTGTCACCACGCTCCCCCGCCCCGTGCAGAAAAAGCATGAGCGGAAAGTTCTTCTTTCCGTTATAGCCTTTCGGCACGAACTGCCAGTAGCGCATGATCACCTCTTTCCCGCCGCTCTTCACCTTCACCTCGTGAGCGACCTGGGAGCCGGGGACGAGCTTGTCTTTCGCGGTGGCTGACAAACAGATTGCGGAGACAGAGAGAACGGCCAGGATCATCAAGAGGGNTCTCATCGGAGGACTCCATGGAANAGGGGCTGGAAATGATAGAATCGTGCCCCNCAGCTTACTCCCACCGAGNCCATCTATCCATCTTCCGGGNTCCCGGCTGGTCGGTCAGTCGACAGGNAGNGCGAAGCTCTCGTCTGGCTCNCCCGCACCGGTCAGCGCNTCGCAGAGCACCCGCGCGGTGGCCGGGCCCTGCAGGATNCCGCTTCGGTAATTGCCCGCGGCGATCCAGAGATTCTNGAGACCCGGCCACCTGCCGATGAACGGGCCGCCCCTGCGCATCGCCTTCGGCCGCAGACCCGCCCACTGCCGGCGAACGTCTCCCTCGCCGATGCCCGGCAGGACCGATCGCGCGGCGACCAGCAACTCGGCGAGGCCGTGCGGAGTCGTCGAATCCTCGTAGCCGACCTCCTCCACCGTGCTGCCGACCCAGATCCTGCCTCCCGGCCTCGGNACCAGGTAGTAGGCGCTGCCGGAGCCCNCATGAGAGAAATGCACCACGCAGGCGGGGGCGGGATGCTCCAGCTCGATGGCCTGCCCCCGCACCGGCTCCACCGCCACCCCGGGAGAGCCCAGGGACTCAACCACCCCGGGCGTCCAGCTGCCTGAGGAGACGACCACCCGGGCTTCCGGGCCCAGGCGAGAGGCCCAGGGCTCCGGCAACACAGCCCTTGCGGATTGCCCGGTGAGCGCCAGGCTGCCCGCATCCTCTATGAGNTCCACCCCTCTCGCCCGGCAGGAGGCGGCCAGGGCCGCGACGAGAGCNGGAGGATCGATGACGGCCTCGCCGTCGAGCTCGAGACCGACCGGCTCCTCACCCCCGTAGCCGGGGATNAGNTCCTCGATCCTGCCGCGGTCGCACCAGGCCGCGCCCACACCGNCCCCCGCCCAGCGCGCCAGCTCCTTCCCCGGGTCACGGGGCAGCTCGCGACGCAGATGGACGCAGCCACAGAGGCGGTAGCCCGTATCGATACCCGTCTCCACGAGCAGCTCGCCGGCGATGGCGCCGTAGGATTCAGCGCCCTCGCGTGAAAGCCCGGCAAGAGCGGAGCGGGAAGGATTGGGAGCCTGCAATACCCCGACGGCGGCTCCGCTGGCGCCGCCGCCGACTCGCCGGGCGTCGAGAAGGGTCACCTCCCATCCCTCGGAGGCAAGCCGGCGCGCCACGAAGAGGCCAACGACTCCCCCGCCCAGGATCGCGACCTTGCCATTCATGAAAAAAGCACCCGTCGGAGGTTGTCCACGACACCGAGATTAACCGAAACGGTGGCCGCTGGCACCCTCCACCAACCCTGATAGTTCAATCTGTCCGTGTCCTGAGGACGGATCGGATGTAGTCTCATACCTTCACCAGGAAAACCGGGGAATGGAGATGAAACACCCTACCGACGAGTCCGGCTCGCTGATGGCATGGTGCGTGACGGCAATCCTCCTCTTTTCCGGGCCCTTCCTGCGAGCCCAGCAGGAAACCCGNAAACAGCTCGCCGGACTGCTGCCGCGCATCCCCCCCACGGAGGCCGAAGACACGCTCGCCGGGTTCCGCCTGGCCAAGGGTTTCCGCCTGGAGCTGACGGCCAGCGAACCCCATGTGGTCGATCCGATCGCGATGGCCTTCGATGAGCTCGGCGACCTGTACGTAGTCGAGATGAGGGACTATCCCTTCACCTCGGATCAAGACAACCTGACCACCAGCAAGCTGGCCGGGCGTCAGCCCCCCGGCAGGGTCAGGTTGCTCAAGGACACCGACTCCGACGGCAGGATCGACCGGAGCGTTGTCTTCCTTGGCGGCCTGCGCTGGCCTACCGCGGTGGCCTGCCACGGCGGGGGGGTTTTCATACTTGCCCCACCCGACATTCTCTACGCCAGGGACGACGACGGCGATGGCAAGGCTGACAGNAAGGAGGTTCATTACANCGGGTTTGGCCNCNGGAACGTNCAGGCTCTCGCCAACGGACTCCGCTGGGGCCCGGATCTCAAGCTCTACGGCAACACCAGCAGCAACGGCGCGATGGTGNAGAGCCTGCTCTACGGCGCGCTGCCCGCCATATCCCTCAGCGGCCGCGACTTTCGCTTCAGGCCGGGCTCACCGATCGAGGCCNTCNCCTCCGGCGGNGGCCAGTANGGTGTCTGCTTTGACNACCTCGGCAACCGCTGTCACCTGCAGCANNTCGAGCCACTGCAAGCATGTCGTCNTCGAGGAGAGCTACTTCTCCCNCAATCCNCACCTGCCGGCNACGTCCACCCACAGGAGCATCGCCGCCGACGGCGCGGCGGCGCCGGTCTTCCGCACGAGCCCGGCCGAGCCCTGGAGGGTGGTCCGCACGCGCTGGCGCGCGAGTTCCTCAAACGCCTCCCGCTATGCCCGAACCGAGCTGGTCCCCATCGGCTACTTCACCTCCGCCACCGGCATCCTGGCATACAACGGCGAACGCTACGGCAAGGACTTCCAGGGCAGCCTCCTGGTGGGAGATGTCGGCGGCAACCTGGTCCACAGGAAGATCCTCGAGCCCGATGGCGTCAGCTTCAGGGCGCGCAGGCCCGGGGCGGCGGAGCGCGCCGAGTTCATCTCATCCTCGGACAATTGGTTCCGTCCGGCCCAGCTTGTCGAGGGCCCCGGGGGCTACATCTACATCCTGGACATGTATCGTGAAACGATCGAGCACCCCCACTCCATCCCCGAATCCATCAAGGAACACCTCGACCTCATGAGCGGAAACGAGAGAGGCCGTATCTACCGCCTGCTTCCGACGAAGAAACCGCCACCGCCGCGAAAACCGCCGGGACGGGTGGAGCCCAGCCGGCTCGCCTCGCTCCTGGAGGCCGACGACAGCTGGACAGTGGAAACCGCCNCGCGCCTCATCGCCGAGAAACGCCCCCCCGGGGCCGCGACTCAGCTCAGGAAGCTGCTTCGNNGNTCGGCGAGCCCCCAGGCGCGNTTTCGGGCTCTCTGGACCCTCGCCGCGNTCGATTCGCTGCGGGCTGAAGATGTCCGCGAAGGCCTCGAGGACCCGCACTCGTCGGTAAGAAAGACCGCGGTGCGTCTCTCCGAAGGCTACCTCCAGGGAGAGGGAGCGCTGCTGGAGAANCTGCTGAAGGCGGCCGGNGACNCCGCTCCCGCCGTGCGNCTGCAGGCCGCCTTCAGCCTCGGCGCGGGNCCCCGCGACCTGATCATTCCCGCCCTGCGCTCGATTGCCCGCAGGGATTGCGCCAACAGCTGGATTCGAAGCGCGATTCTCTGCTCCTGCCGCCAGGCCTCCGCGGGTCTCTTCTCGACCCTCTGCTCCGACAGGCAATTCCTTGCCCGACCCGGCGCCATCGAATTGCTCCAGGGCCTCGCCGAGCTGACCGGGGCCAGGGATGAACGCGCCTCGGTCATCGAGGTCTTTCTCGCAATCGCCGGCTGCCGCGAGCACTCTCCCGAGGCGGGNCCCAGGCTCTTCGAGGCCCTGGCCAGGGGAATGCGCCGCAGCGGCTCCAGCCTCGCGGAGCTGGTGAGCACCGAGGGAAGAAAGCTNGGNTCCGCCGCGGACCAGCTCGAGGGGCTCTTCAGGGAAGAAGCGGAAATCCTCTCCGACCGGAAACAGGAGGCCGGGCGCCGGAGCATCGCGGCCCGGCTCCTGGGTTACTCCGGCGGCGGGACGAACCTGGAGATCCTCCTCGCGGTCCTCGACCCCGNCACNCCCCCGGGCGTCCAGCTCGCCGCCGTGCAGTCGATCGGGATGTCGAAAGCCCCCGGGGCCGCGCAGGGACTCATCGAGCGCTGGAGCCTGCTCAGCCCCTCCATCAGGACAGAGGCGCTGGAGATGCTCTTTCGCCGCGAGGAGAAGCTCGGCGCCCTGCTCGATGCCCTCGCCGCGGGAGACCTGGCCCCGGCCGAGCTGGACCCGGCCCGGCGCAAGCAGCTCCTTGACCATCCCGGCGANGCGATCAGGAAACGCTCACGCAAGATCTTCGAGCAGACCGCCCGGGAGAGCCGCCGAGCCGTCTTCGAGANGCTCCGGCCTTCCCTGGACCTGGATGCGAATCCAAAGCTCGGCCGGGAGGTTTTCAAAAAAACATGCGCCACCTGCCACCGAGCCGAGGGCGAGGGACACGCCGTCGCCCCCGATATCGAGACGGTCAAGGGCCGGGACAGGGAGAGCCTCCTCCTGCACCTGGTGGATCCGAACCGCGAGGTCGCCCCCAGCTACATCGTCTACAACGCGATCCTGAAAGATGGGAGAATCCTGACGGGAATCATCGCCGGAGAGACCGCCACCAGCCTGGAGCTCGTTCGCGCCGAGGGACTCCGCGACACNCTGCTCAGAAGCCAAATCAAAGANCTGAAGAGCACCGGACGNTCCCTCATGCCCGAAGAGNTCGAAAAAAACCTGTCTCTCCAGGACATCGCGAATCTGCTGGATTTCATACGCGGTCTCGGCAGAAAAGCGGAGCGGCCNTGAGCGACGGAAGCCCGGGAAGCGAAAAAATACTGTGTCCACCCGCCAGCGCGCTTTATGATCCTGCTGTAGGCCGCTGGCGGCTTCCGTCAGCTCGCGAGAACGGCCCCCGAACCGATACAGGTGGCTTCGATGCTCAGANATTTCCTTCCTTCNCGNGCCCTGCTCCCGCTGGTGTGCTGGAGCCTGCTGCNGGCCGGCNCCCCCGNCCGGGCCCAGGATGCCGGGAAGATCTCCGAGATCCTGCGCAAGGCGGAGGCGGCCCCGAAGAAGACTCCCGCGCCGGCCTCGAAGCCCGCAAAGAAAAAAGAGCCGCTGCCCGTCTTCCTGCTGCGGGACCGGGGCAGAATACCCGCCCAGCCGGCATTCGACGCCATCAGCGTACGCACCCAATACGGCATCCTGCGGATTCCCAGGGAGCAGCTCGTCACGGTGCGCTTCGCCACGCGCGTCGATCCCGTCCTGCTGGAAAAAGCGACCGACCTCCTGGCCCGGATGGAATCNGGAAATGAGGCGGAAGAGGAGGCCGCCACGACTGCCCTGGTCAATCTCGGGGCCAGGGTCCTTCCCGCCCTCAGGCAGCTGGCGGCGGACACCGCGAGTGGAGTCCGCGCCAGGACGCTGGAGATCATCGCGAAGATCGAGAAAACCGGCAAGAGGAGAAGCTCCGGCCGCGATGCCTACAAGGGAACCCGGGACGAGATTCNAACCGACCTGATGACCTTCAGGGGAGAGGTGCTGACCGAGGCCTTCCCCCTCGAGACCCGCTATGGAAAGCTCCAGCTCAGGGCCGTCGACCTGGAATCGATCAGATTCAAACCCGATGGGAAGACATCCCGCGTGCTCGANGTCGCGCCCAGGTACCAGCCGGCAGGGACCTGGCTGGACACCCGGCTGGATGTCGGNAAGAACAAGGTCCTCACCATCAAATCCAGCGGAGAGACCTCGGTCGGAAACTGGAGCCTGACCTCCGACCCCGAGGGGACGAGCCGCTACAATAGCTTCAAGTCGAGCCAGGGATTCCCCATGCTCTCGCTGGTTGGAAAGATCGGCAAGAGCGGAAAGCCCTTCAAGGTCGGGAAAAAATACCGGAAGCGCTCGAAGACGGCCGGACGGCTCTACCTGGCGATCCAGCCATTCGATTACGAACCGGCGGGAGTGGATGGGCATTACAAGTCCATGGTGTCGATCACCGATGGTCCCTGAGGAACACCCCCGGCGGGCGCCGCCTGGAGGATACATCATGCCGCAATTCGAGCTGCCCGACCTCCTGGAGATCGAGACCGCCAGGAACCGTATCGGAGCCCATGCGCACTGGACCCCCCTGCTGAGCAGCCGATCGATCGGCGAGCTGGCAAAGACCGACGTCTGGCTCAAATGCGAAAACCTGCAGAAGGCCGGGGCCTTCAAGTTTCGCGGCGCCATGAACGCCTGCCTGCGCGCGGTCGAGGAGGAGAGGATGCCCGCGGCGGGAGTCATCACCTTCTCATCGGGCAACCACGGACAGGCGGTCGCCCTGGCAGCCAGGACGCTCGGCATCGACGCAACGATCGTGGTGCCCGAGGACATCCCCACCGTCAAGAGGGCCGCCATCGAGAGCTACGGCGCCCGGCTCGAGATCGCCGGCCTGACCTCGACCGACAGGCACCAGCGAGCTCTCGGGATCTCCGAAGAAAACGGCGGCCTGATCATCCCGCCCTTCGACCATCCGGACGTGATCGCCGGCCAGGGAACCACCGGCCTCGAAATTATCGACGAGCTGCCGGAGGCCGACGCGATCCTGGTGCCGACCGGCGGCGGCGGGCTGCTCGCCGGGGTTGCGATCGCGCTGTCCCACAGGAACCCGTCAACCCGGGTCATCGCCGTGGAACCGACCGATGCGAACGCCATGGCGCTCTCGGTCGAGGCAGGCGAGATCGTCACCCTCGACAAGGTACCGGGAACCATAGCCGATGGCCTGAAGCCGATGGCCCCCGGAGAGCTGACGCTCGAGGCCGCGATCNAGCACGTCGACCGGGTCCTGCTCGTCGATGATGACTCGATCCTGCGCGCCCAGCGCCTGCTGCTGGAGCGCGCCAAGCTCCTGGTGGAGCCCTCGGGAGCGGCGGGCGTCGCGGCCCTCCTCGGCTCCCATGAGCTCNCCGGCCTGAGGGTCGTGACCATCCTCACCGGCGGCAATACCGACCTGGCATAGGTTCGATTTACACAACCCTGCCGATGACAGAAAATCGAAACGAAGGATCTCTCCCGGGCATTAGAATTTTTGCCGGAGGCCCGACTTTCAGTAGAATATGAGCATGCCTGGACTACCCACGCTTGCAACTCGATTCGGCACCCGGGGAACGGGAGACCTGCGCTCTCTTTCTGTCGTAGCGCTGGTCGCTGTATTCGTCAACACCGGCAGCGCCCGCGCTGTCGACGAGGCCGCCGGCATCGAGCTCTTCGAGAAGAAAATCCGGCCGGTGCTCGTCGAGCGCTGCTACAAATGCCACTCCGCCAAAGCGAAGAAGCTCAAGGGCAAGCTGCGCCTCGACAGCCGCGAGAGACTGCTCAAGGGAGGCGAAACCGGGCCCGCCATCATTCCCGGGAAACCGGCTGAAAGCCTGGTCCTCTCGGCGTTGAGGTACGACAAGCTCAAGATGCCTCCGGGCGGAAAACTGCCGAACGCCGTGGCCGAGGACTTTGAAGCCTGGATCCGGCTGGGAGCCCCGGTGCCATCGTCCTTCGGAAGCACGATCCCCACAGCCGCTTCGAAAACGGCTATCGACTGGAAGGCGGAGGCCGGCTTCTGGTCGTTCAAGCCGCTGACCGATTACCCGGTCGAAAAGATCGACTCCGCCACGCCGAAACACAACCGGATTGACAGCTATGTCTCCAGGCACCTGGCGGACCGCAAGCTCCGTACGCGGGGCGAGGCTGACCGCAGGACTCTCATCCGCCGGCTCTCCTACAACCTCATCGGGCTGCCCCCGACCCCGGCGGAGATTGACGACTTCGTCAACGACAAGGACCCCCGGGCCTGGGAAAACCTCGTCACACGGCTCCTGGATTCACACCACTACGGTGAACGCTGGGGTCGTCACTGGCTAGATGTCGTGCGCTACGCCGACTCCAACGGCGCCGATGAAAACAAGTCCTATCCTCTCGCCTACCACTACCGCAACTACGTCATCGATGCCTTCAACCAGGATAGACCCTTCGATGAGTTCATCCGTGAACAGCTCGCGGGCGATCTCCTGCCGGACCCCGGCGATACCTCGATCACCAACCGGCGGCTGACGGCGACCACCTATCTCGCCATGGGAATCAAGATTGACGCCGAGAAGGACGGAGAGAAAAAACAATCCGATATCATCGATGAACAGATCGACACGATCTCCCGCTCGCTGCTGGGCGTGACCGTCGCCTGCGCCCGCTGCCACAACCACAAATTCGACCCCATCCCGACAACCGACTACTACGCCATGGCGGGCGTGCTCAAGAGCACCAGCCTGGCCAATCGAAAGCTCGAGTCCGGAGAGGGACAGGCTCTCGAGAAAGAAATCGATCACTTCAAGAAAGACCTCGAGGAGCTGCGAACCAGAGCTGACGCAAGGATCGCCGGGGAGGCGAAAAAAAACATCGCGGCCTATCTCCAACACGCTCTCGGAGTGCTCGAATGGCAGCGCCACTCCATCCCGGTCGCCCTGCAGCTCGCTCTCGCCGACACAATAGATGCTCCCTATACGCCGGCGGCTTCCACAGTCGGCATCGAGCAGCTCTCGCGACAACATCTCCTTCGCGAAGCGGAGGCCTACGACCGCGGCACGGCGAGACCGGATGAGCTCTATGGAAAGGGAATCGGCATCATCTCGGACAAGGGAGCGGCACTGACCTGGGCTGAATACGATATCGACCTGCCTGCGGAGGGAACCTACCAGGTGGAGTTCCGCTACGCCGCCAAAGCCTCCCGCCCCGGAAAGCTGGCGATCAACGGCAAGGTCGTCAACGAAAAGAGCATGGCGCAGGTAACCGGCACCTGGTTTCCCGACAGCCAGAGGTGGTTCGTCGAGGGGCGCTACAAATTCAACGCGGGCAGGAACACCCTGCGCTTCGAGGCCGCCTCCCTCATGTCGCACCTCGACAAGATCGTGGTGGCCAGGGTGGCGCCTCTTTCCGCCCCGGTGACCGAGGCCGAGAGCTTCCAGAGAGGAAACGTCAAACCCTACACATCCGATGACGTGGTCTACATCTCGGACCCCTCGAATACCGCCAGCGAATATTTCATGGAATACGACCTCGAGGCTCCCTTCGATGGAACCTATTCCCTCCTCCTGCGCTACGCGGCGCTCGAGTCTCGTCCGATGATCCTCTCCGTCGATGGGAAGGTTGTCTCGGAAAAGGCGCTGGCCGAGACCAGCGGCGGGTGGGGGGCACCCCACCAGAGATGGCATCGAGAGGTCGAGATCGAGCTGGGCGCCGGCAGGCATACCTTTCGATTCGAGCGAAAAGGCGCCGTCTCGCATCTCGACCAGCTGCGCCTGGTCCCGCCGNTCCCCGGCAGTCGCGAGCTTCCCGCGCCTGCTCAGCTCGCCAGAGAAAACAAGCTCGATCTGGGGGCGCTTCACCAATGGGCCCGGTTCATCGGTACCCAGGACAAGCCGAACGCCCCCTTCTACCTGTTGAACGCTCTCAGCCACAGGTACGAAAATTTCGTGGCGCAGAACCAGGAGTCCCTCGCCAAGCGCAAGCCGGGCAATCCCATCTCCAGGGAGCTGCTCACCCCGACCCCGAAAAGCCCCGGTGAGCTCCCTGCCCGGGCCGGGCTGCTGGTCACCACAGCCCTGGCCGAAGACCGCATCCCGATGCTCGAACCGCTCCACCAGGCCCTCACCGGGAAGCAGGGTCCCTTCACCCCCTACCGCCACACAACCACGCACTATTCGGCCAGCGAACGGCAGGCCGTCACCACCCTCGCCCAGTCCATCAGCGAGCTGGAGAACAAGGCGAAAGGTCTTCCAACCGTCACCGTGATGGCCGTGAGAGACGGATCGCCAACCGATCACCCCGTCTATATTCGCGGAAACCACCTCCAGAAGGGCCCCATCGTTCCGCGTCGATTCCTGACCATCGTCGAGGGCCACGAACAATCGGAATATCCGAAAGACCGGAGCGGCCGTCTGCGGCTGGCCAACTCCATCGTCTCCCCCGGCAATCCCCTGACGGCCAGGGTCATCGCCAACAGGATCTGGCGCTGGCATTTCGGGCGGGCCCTGGTGAAGACCACCGAGAACTTCGGCCATTCCGGAGAGCGGCCTTCCCACCCGGAGTTGCTCGACCACCTCGCGCTGAAGCTGATCGACTTCAAATGGTCGATCAAGAAGCTCAACCGGTATATCGTCTCCTCCCATACCTACCGAATGAACAGCGCCTATGATCGCCAGAGCGCCGAGCTTGACCCGGAGAATCGATGGTACTGGCGCTTCGAGCCGCGACGGCTCGAGGCCGAGGTCATCCGCGACGCCTTTCTCTTCACCGCTGGACGTCTTGACCGGACGCTCGGGGGCGGGCCCACCGACAAGGCGCGCTCCCAGGACCCCTCACCGGAAAACCTGCGTCAGAACCGGGCCTTCTACGAATCGAGCCGGCGCCGGTCCATCTATCTCCCTATCATCCGAACCAACGTCTACAAGCTCTTCACGCTCTTCGATTTTCCCAACCCGGCGGCCCCGGCCGGCAATCGCACCACCACGACCGTCCCTACCCAGGCGCTGTTCCTGATGAACAACCCGTGGATGAACGACCTTGCCGGCGACATCGCGAAAAAGACCACCGACAGCCTCGAAACCGACACCGAACGACTCAACTACCTGTACGAATCCCTGCTCGGCCGTCTGCCGACGAAAGACGACCTCGAAGCGGCCACAGAACTCCTGGAGGCTGTTCGAGGACAGGCGGACCTCGAGAAGTTCCCGATGGTGGACTGGCAATCGCTCTGTCATACAATGCTCATGTCCAGCGAGTTCCTCTACGTCCGTTAACACAGCCCGGAAGTAACCCGCAATGACCTATACTCCCCTCCAACCCGGCCAGCAAATCCAGGGGCGACGCGACCTGCTCAAATCCTGGTGCCTGGGATTCGGAGGACTGGCTCTCGCCGACCTGCTCAACGCCGAAGAAAAGCCGGGCACTGCCGGCCCGGCCCATCCACTGGCCGCGAAGAAGCCTCATTTCAAGCCCAGGGCCAAACGAATCATCTTCCTCTTCATGCACGGGGGCCCCTCCCACATCGATCTTTTCGACCCCAAGCCCGAGCTCCAGAAAAACGATGGTAAGCCTCCCCCCTTCCAGCGCACCCGGGTGAAATTCGCCGCGCGGGGCAATCTGCTCGCCTCACCCTGGAAGTTTCGCCCGGCCGGCAGGAGCGGAATCCCGATGAGCGAGCTCTGGCGGCATCTGCCGGAGGTCGCCGATGAGCTGTGCATGCTTCACGGGCTCTGCGACCAGAACGTCGCCCACGGGGGCGCCTGCATGAAACTCTTCACCGGCAGCGACTCCCTGCTGCGCCCGAGCATGGGCAGCTGGATGAGCTACGGGCTGGGCACCGAGAACCAGAACCTGCCGAGCTTCATCACGATCTGTCCAACCAGCCTCCATGGAGGCGTCGACAATTTCGGCACCGCCTTCCTGCCTTCCATCCACCAGGGCGTCCCCCTCGGCACGCCGGGCTACCCGAACACCCTGATGAAGAACGCGAAATTCGAATTCCTCGATAACTCGTTCAGAACCTCCGGACAGCAGCAGGCCCAGCTCGCGTATCTCAAACGTCTCAACCAGATCCACCTTGAAACGACCGGCCCGAACTCCGACCTCGAGGCCCGAATCTCCAGCTTCGAGATGGCGTTTCGTATGCAGCAGGCCGCCCCCGAAGCGGTCGACCTTGCGAAGGAGACACCCCAGACACGCCAGCTCTACGGCATGGACGATCCGAACACGCGGAACTTCGGTACCATGTGCCTCATGGCGAGACGGTTCGCTGAGCGTGACGTCCGCTTCATCCAGGTCAGCCACGCGCACACCCTGCCCTTCAACAACGAACAATGGGACCAGCATTCCCACATCAAGAAGGGCCACGAGATCAACGTCGCCCAGATCGACAAGCCCATCACCGGACTGATCAAGGATCTGAAGCAGCGCGGACTGCTCGAGGACACGCTGGTCCTCTGGGGCGGTGAGTTCGGCCGCACGCCAACGGCCCAGGAAGGAAAGAAAGCCACGATCGGACGGGATCATCATCCCGACGGCTTCACCATGTGGATGGCCGGGGCCGGGGTGAAGGGCGGCTTCCGCTACGGCAAGACCGACGAGTTCGGTTATTACGCCATAGAGAACCGGATGACCATTCATGACCTGCACGCCACGCTGCTGCATACCATGGGCATCGACCACGAGCGATTGACCTACCGCTACGCCGGACGGGACTTCCGCCTCACCGATGTCCACGGCGAGGTCGCCAGGGGCATCTTCGCCTGAGAGCGGGGGAGTGAGCCGCGGGCTTCACGGCCCCTCCTCAGCTCATACGCAGAGCACTCCACCTTGCGCCGGGAGGAGGGCGGTCGCCCGGGTCATCGAGAGCCAGGCCCTCGAGTTCGAGCAGGAGGACCTTCAGGCTCACGCCGCAGGAAAACCCGCCCAGGCTACCGTCGCCGGCGACCACCCGGTGGCAGGGGAAAATAACCGGCAGCGGATTTTTTCCCACGGCCTGGCCCACAGCCCGGGCCGCGCGCGGCGACCCGGCTCGAGCGGCAAGCTCCCCGTAGGTACGAAACTCTCCCCGGGGAATCTCGAAAAGAGCCTTCCAGACCCGCCGCTGAAACGGGGTCCCGAGGCTGTCGATATCCAGGGGAGAACGGAAGCTGATCTTCTCACCGGAAAAATAGCCCCTCAGCTCTCCGCAGGCCTGCTCGAGGATTTTTCCGGCCGGATCCACGGCTCCGCGCAAAGCCCTGCTCGCCGGCCCGGGCGCCACCTCGAATAATTCTACCCGGCGGATCCCTTTCGAGCTCACCGTCACTCTCAATCCTCCCCCGGCAAGACAGCCGGGCTTCAGGATGGCGCTTTCGAGATCCTGCATTGGAGTGGAGCCTTCTTCCTGGAATCCAACCTGTAGAAAACGAAAAACCGGGAGGAAGCCTCCACCCCGACAGCATAAGATACAGGCTCCGACCCGCATGCAATATGAGAGAAATGATGGATCCCCGTGAAGAGCTCGTAGACCTGATCGATGAACAGGACCGTGTCATCGGCTGGGCCCGTCGTGAGAGGATCCGGAAGCTGAACCTGCTCCACCGCGGAGTCGGCATTCTCTGCTACGATCCTGCCGGACGCATCTACGTCCATCGCCGCACCGAGACGAAAGACGTCTTCCCGGGCATGTACGATATGTTTGTCGGCGGGGTGGTCGGCCGTGGCGAGGCCCGCGACCTCGCGGCCGCGAGGGAAATCTCCGAAGAGCTGGGAATCGAGGGGCCTACCCCCGAACCATTGTGCCGGTATCTCTACCTGGGCCCCCTGAACCGCAGCCTGGTAGCGGTCTACAAGGTGACCTGGGATGGCGAAATCCGCCACCAGAGCGAAGAAGTCGAATGGGGAAGCTACCTGGATATCGAAGAAATCGAGGCGAAGATCGGCGAATGGAGCTTCGTCCCCGACGGCCTGGAGATCTGGACGCACCTCAGAGAACTGGACGCCATCTGAGCAGGCACGGAAGACTACGGCGCGATCAGCCCCCCGGCAGGACCTTCGGCTGAGAAACCCGCAGGATCACTTGCCTTTGGGCTTCTTTTTTGCGGCGCGGGCCTTGCGAGCCGCGCTGGTCGAGGCGCTCACGTCGATCGTCACCCGGCGACGGGAGGACTTCTTCTTCTTCGCCTTGCCAGCGGACTTCTTCGCCTTTTTCTCGGCGTCCACAGACGACTTGGAGGCCTCTTTCTCGACGGGTTTTTCTTCCGCCTCCGCCGCAGGCTCTTCCTCCACCTCATCGCCAAGGTGAAGCCTCAGCTTCTGCTGGGCCTGTTCGCAAAGCTTGTTGCGCGGGAAGGTCTCAACCAGGTGCTGGAGCATACGGATGCCGAACTGGCCCAGCTGCTCACCCTCTTCGGAAAAATGAAAGCCGAGGTAGTAGAAATCCTCAGGCTTGATGTGTTTGTCGATGGAGATCTTCTCTACCAGCTCTTCATAGCTGTCGTAGACGAGGGCGCGCAACACCCGCAAGCCGAGATCGGACCTGCGCGAGGCCGGATCGAGGTTCCTGCTGCTCTGGCGAACGAGAGAGATCGCGAAGTAATACCGACCCTCGGAGGTAATCATGTGGTTGTCCCACAGCAACTGCATATAGGCGGTGATGCGGGCCCACTTCTCGCGGCTCGCGCCGTTCTTCAGCTTGACAACCTTTTCGTGGACCCTTGCACGCAACGGCTCGGGATCTACACCCTTCACGAATTCCAGGAAGGAGCGGAAGCGGGCATCGTTTCTCTCGAAGAGAAGAAGAAGCCGCTTTACCGCCCGGTCGAGATACTTGCGGCGAGTCTTCTGGGGGAACTCCTGGAGAATGGAGTTCACTCTCTGGGTAACCTCGAGATCCTCGGATTCGATCAAGGTCTTGAAGAGGCTCTCGATGCCCGAGGAGATCTCGCGCAGGGCCATCTCGGCCGCTTCGCGAACCCTGAAACGGGAATCCGAAAGGAAGGGCACGATCGCCGCGGCGATCTCGGGCTTGTCGATTCCCTTGAGCCGCTCAAAAATATGGATGTGCACAGCAAAGTGCGGCGACTTGTTGAGCAGTTGTACCAGCTTGACGCTATCCTTGGCGGGCAGATTGATTTTCTTGAAACCCGTGAGGGCGTGTTGAGCCACGTTCTCCCAATCCGAATCGCAGAGATTCTTCTGCAGAAAGCGCGTGAAATCGGGTGTTGCCTTCAACTCATCAGACTGCCTGTAAAGCGAGATGAGCCCGAACCTCCTGATCTCGGGAAGATGCTTCGTATCGGAATAGTTCCTGAGAATCTTCCTGGCCCGGCCCGCAAGGGTCCTGCCCTTGAAACATCCCAGCAGGATCAGTCCAGAGATGTGAAGGTAAGGACTGGCCGGATCGGGCTTGCCGCGAAGCAGCTTCTGTACCAGCGGAAAGACAGGAGTCTGCTGGGCAGGCTTCATGGAATTGATGGCATCCGAGAGGCGGGCCAGCAGGTGCTGCTGCTGCTCGAACGATTCCTCCTCGAGCTTCTTCAGCAGGAATTCTACGGCAGGCTTGCCGTTGACCGTTGAAAGGGTCGTGATAATCGCACGCCGACCGTTGAAATCGGCCTGGTCGTAGAGATCCCGGAGCTGGGGTACGGAGGAAGGCCCGATGGCGGCAATCACAGCCATCGAATGCTCCCTGATCGCGCCCCCCTTGAGGATCATCGGCACCACGAGATGAGACACATCCGCGGCCCCCAAACGCGCAAGTCCCTTGAGAGCGGCAAGTTGTATGGGCTCATAAGGTTCCCGCAGACAATTGCCGAGCGCCTTGATTACAGGCTTTGTCGAGATCGCAAGCTCAGCGAGGACCTGGGCAGCCGCAACCCGCAACTCGAAGTTGTCAGAACCCAGTAAATTCAACAGTTTCTTGGTGGTTGCGTCCATGGATGGATCGCCTCCAATGCGGTTTTTCTAACAGAGGGAAATTTAGTTCAGCCGTAAAAGGATACACGCGGAAAAGGGTGATTTACAGAAGATTCACTGCAGACACCTAAGTCGTTTAAAAGCCTGCCGAAAAAATCACAAAGTACTATAATACAATGACTTAAAATAATTCTAACCAGTCTCTGAGAGACCCCTGGAGGCCATCATCAGGCAGTAGAGGGTCTCAGGCTCCCTTCTGAACCTGTTCAGACGACACAACAGCTTGTAAAAAAAAGAGTTATCGGAATTCTAAGGACTATATGGGGTATACCAGATCTGAATTCTACGGGTCTCGAATAGACCCCAATTGATCAGTCTCTAGTGGATGTTCGTGCCCTGAAGGTGACAATCCCCTCCAATCCCTTTAAAACCATAAAAAACACCCTCTTATGAATCACCATACGATACCCGCAGAACTCGAGTTGAAGCCGCTGGAGCCGGGAGTTTGTTCAAATGGCGAGTGGGCGGCACAGGGCGAGGAGTTGCTTTCCACCGACCCGACGACCTCAAAAGAGTTGGCCCGGGTGGTCGGAGCGACCCCCGAAGACACCCTGAGAGTCATCCAGGGGGCACAGAGCGCGTTCGAAAGCTGGAAAAAACTGCCGGCGCCACGCCGTGGAGAATATGTCCGCCTCATTGGAGAAGAACTCAGGCGGTACAAAAAACCCCTGGGAAAACTCGTCTCGCTCGAATGCGGAAAAATCCTCTCCGAAGGTGAAGGCGAGGTCCAGGAGATGATCGATATCGCCGACTTCGCCGTTGGGCTATCACGTACGATCGGTGGAGCCACTCTGCCGAGTGAACGTCCGGAGCACAGGATGTTCGAGCAATGGCACCCCCTCGGCCCGGTCGGAGTCATCACCGCCTTTAATTTTCCCGTCGCCGTCTGGTCCTGGAACGCCCTGGTCGCCGCCATCTGCGGCGACACAGTGATCTGGAAACCATCGGAAAAAACTCCCCTCAGCGCCGTGGCGGTGCAGAAGATCTGCAATAAGGTTCTCGAGCCCGAAGGGTTTTCCGGAGTCTTCAACCTCTGCGCCGGCGGCCGTGAAACGGGTGAACAGATCGCCGTGGACGAACGCCTGCCGCTTATCAGCGCGACAGGAAGCTGCCGGATGGGACGGGAAGTCGGGACTGCCGTCGCCGCCCGAATGGGACGGAGCCTGCTCGAGCTCGGCGGCAACAACGCTGTCATAGTCCTCGATGATGCGGACCTGGATCTCGCGCTGAGGGCGGTGCTCTTCGGTTCTCTCGGTACGGCGGGACAGAGATGCACCACGACCAGGAGGGTCCTGGCGCAAAAAAACGTTTTCGGCGAGCTGTCGCGGAAACTGGCCGACGCCTACGGCTCAGCCGTGGTCGGGGACCCTCTCGATCCTCAAACGCTCGTCGGTCCCCTCATCGATGAAGAGGCCGTCGGCACCTTCCTGCGAGCTGTGGCCACCGCCCGCGACAGCGGCGCAGAGATCCTCAGCGGCGGCAAGGCGGGGGAAGGCCCCGGCTCCTTCGTGGAACCGACCCTGATCAGGGCTGAACGCGGGACGGAGATCGTCCAGGAGGAGACCTTCGCCCCCATCCTCTACCTCATCGAGGTGGACGGCCTCGATGAGGCCATCTCGATCCAGAACAGCGTCAGCCAGGGCTTGTCTTCGGCGATCTTCACCGACTCCCTCAGAAGCGCCGAACGCTTCCTCTGCGCCACCGGCAGCGACTGTGGGATCGCCAACGTGAACATCGGCACGAGCGGGGCCGAGATCGGCGGCGCCTTCGGCGGTGAGAAAGAGACCGGTGGCGGACGCGAGGCCGGGTCCGACTCCTGGAAGGCCTATATGCGCCGCCAGACCTGCACGATCAACTACGGAACGGAGCTTCCCCTGGCGCAGGGAGTCCGCTTCGACATCGATTGACCGGATAAGAACCGAATAAACACGCCGGCCCCGGCTGAACTGGATTTCCCCTCCAAATGACGCTAACATCGGACTTTCAAGGCGGGAAATACCACTCTGCCCCGCTATTATTGAGTTGATGAAGATATCTCAGGAACCTGTCATGCTCCCCCGTAAAATACTGCTGCTAGCGGTACTCTTGGCTCCCTGCCTGCACCTCCGCGCCACCGACTGGCCAATGTGGAGAGCCGATGCCGGTCGACGAGGCGCCTGCCCGGCCCAGCTCCCCGACGAACTCTATCTTCAATGGACGCTTGAGCTGCCCAAGCCTGAAACCGCCTGGCCGGCAGACCAGGAAAAACTGCAATTTGACCGGCTCTACGAGCCCGTACTCGCCGGCAAGCGGCTATTCGTGGCTTCGATGGTCGCTGACAAGCTCACCGCGTTTGACACCGACTCGGGCAAGGAGCTCTGGCGCTTCTATACCGGTGGACCCGTCAGGTTCTCCCCCGCCATCTGGAAGGACAGGATCTTCGCCGTCTGCGACGACGGCTATCTCTACTGCCTGAACACCTCGGATGGTTCACTGGCGTGGAAATTCCGCGGCGGCCCCAGCGAGAGACGACTCCTCGGCAACGACCGCCTGGTGAGCACCTGGCCGGCCCGCGGAGGACCGGTCATCTACGACGACAAGATCTATTTCGGCGCCGGGATCTGGCCGTTCATGGGAATCTTCCTGCACGCGCTTGACGCGGAAACCGGCCGGGTCATCTGGACCAACAGCGGCGAGGGCTCCAGCTACCAGACCCAGCAGCACGGCAGCCCCGCCTTCTCCGGAATAGCTCCGCAAGGATACCTGGCAGCCAACGAAGACTTTCTCGTCATTTCCGGCGGCAGTACCATGCCGGCCGTCTACGACAGGAAGACGGGAGCCATCAAGCACTACGACGTCAGCGCCCGCAACATGGGCACCAAGGGAGGCGGCGGCTACGATGTAGTCCTCGGTGAAAATTTCTACCTGAACCGGGGCTGCGTATACCGTCTCGACAACGGCAAGTTCGTCACCAAGCTCGACGCCCTCCTGATCAACGAGCACTCCATCATCTGTCACGATGGGGATGGCCTTCGAGGCTTCCAGCCGCGCTGGGAGAAGCACACCACCAAGGATCGCAAGGGGAAGACGCAGAGCACCATCAGGATGCGCAGAACCTGGACTGCCCCGATTGACCAGAAGGTAAAAAACGTCTTCATCCAGGCCGGAAAACACCTCTACTGCAGCGGAGAAGACAACCTCATCCTCGCGGTCGATTTTTCGAACCTTCTCGCCGGCGCCAGGGTCACCTGGAGCATCGAGATTCCCGACGAAGCGCTCAATATGATCGCCGGCGACAGCAAGCTCTTCGTGAGCACGGCAGCCGGCAGGATCTATTGTTTTGGCGGCAAAAAAACCGGGCTCCAGGTCAAAAAGGCGGAGCCGAAGCCTGAGACCATCGCGATCAAAAGCATCGTGAACCGGGGAGCTACCTGGAAATACAGTGATGACGGCCGGTATCCCGGCGCCGAGTGGCAGACTGCCGGCTTTGATGACTCAAAATGGAAGGCGGGCAAGGCCCGGCTGGGTTACGGCGACAACAATGAAAAAACCAGGGTCGAGTTCGGAAAAGACGAGAAAAAGAAGCATCCAGCCTGCTATTTCAGACATACCTTCGAGCTCTCGAAGTGGCTCGAGTTCGGCGAGCTCGAGCTCCAGCTCCTGGCCGATGACGGCGCTATCGTTTATCTCAATGGAAAACAGGCTGCCCGCCTGCGCATGCCCAAGGGGGAGGTAGGCCATCAGAGCTATACCGGCATCCAGATCAAGAACGAGAACGTCTTCGACAAGATCAAGCTTTCGGGCAATCTTCTCCAGCCGGGGAAAAACCTCCTGGCCGTGGTGGTCCATCAGCAAAGAGCCGACAGCTCGGACCTGAGCTTCGACCTCGACCTCACGCCCCTCACCAGGCCGCGGATCATTCCACAGCCGAAGAGCGGGGCCGAAAACGATGACGTTGAAAAAAAATGGGGAGCGGTGGCGACACGGATCCTGGAAACGACGAAAGCGCGAAAGGGCTACTGCCTGGCGCTCGGGCTTGGATCGGGCCGGCTCATCTCGGAGTTGGCAACCCAGTCGGACCTCCACGTGGTCGCCATCGAACCGGACAGCGACAAGATCTTCTCATTCAGGAAACGAATGGACTCGCTGGGTCTCTACGGCCTTCGAGTGGCGGTCATAGAAGGCGACCCCATGGAGATTCCCCTGGCCCCCTACATGGCCGACCTGGTCGTTTCAGAGGAGCTCACCTTCGCCCGGGAAAAACCCGTCGAAGCTGCCCGTGCCGTCTTCAAGCTGCTGCGGCCTTTCAGCGGAGCGGCCTGCTTCAACGTGAAGAACAAACCCCTGGAAGAGGCCTTCGCCTCGAGCGGCCTCCACGGCTGCGAGATCGCATCCGACGATGGTCTCTTCATCGCCAGGAAGGTTTCCGCGCCCGCAGGCTCAGGCAACTGGACCCATCAACACGGAGACGTATCAAACTCCGCGGCCTCACAGGAAATGAACGTCCGGGTGCCCCTGGGGCTTCTCTGGTTCGGCGGCCCTTCCAATTCCGGGGTCCTGCCCCGGCATGGACATGGCCCCACGCCCCAGGTCGTCGAGGGCCGGGTCATCATCGAGGGACGGGATATGTTGCGCGCGGTCGATGCCTATACCGGCAGGCTCCTTTGGGAGAGAACCCTCAAGGACTTCGGAGTCCCCTACGACAATACGGACCATCAGCCGGGAGCCAATATTCTCGGCAGCAACTACGTCTCGATGCCTGACGGTATCTACGCGATCTACAAAAAGAGCTGCCTCAAGCTCGACCCTGACACGGGAGAGACCGTTTCAGAGTTCAAGCTCAACAGCGGCGGGAAAAAACCCCAACCCGCCGAGTGGGGCTACCTGGGGATCTGGGGGGACTATCTCATCGCGGCACTCCAGCCCACAAAACTGCGCTACCCGGACTACTCGAAGGATGAAATCAGCGGACTGAAAGACGACCAGGCCAAGAACCTGCTCACACGCCTGGCGAACCTTAAAAATTTCGAGGTAAGCGCGAAAGAGAAGAAGCAGAACATCAAGGAGCAGCTGATCGTAAATCTCAACCGGCTTCTCACCGGGGAGGCGATGCACCAGAAGATTCCCCCCAAGACCAGGGGAAAGGCCGGAACGGACGAGCTGGAGAAACAGCTTCGCAAATACCTCGAGGCCGTACCCGGCAGGAGTCACTCGGATGCCGCCGCCGTCCGCATCAAGAGAACGATTCTCAATAAGGTCTTCGGGCTCCCCGACTACGCGCCCAAGACCGCCGGCAAGGACGGCAGCTGGATTGGGGTAGGAAGCAAGAGAATCGCGGTGCTGAATCGCCACAATGGCGAGCTCATCTGCGAGCACGAGGCCATCCACAACATCAGGCACAACACCCTGGCAGCCGGCAACGGCAAGGTCTTCTTCATGGACCGCCTGACAGATGCCCAGCTCAACTACTTCAAGCGCAGGGGCAAGGTGGCCAAAGAAGACCGCTCCATCAAGGCCATCGAATTGAGCACGGGTACGGTGCTCTGGAAGGTGAGCGAACGGGTCTTCGGAACCTGGATCAGCTACTCGGAGAAATACGACATTCTTCTGCAGGCCGGCAGCAAGGCCAAGGACCGGAGCGCCGATGAGGTTGGCCAGGGCATGGTCGCCTACCGTGGAGCCACCGGCGAGAAGCTGTGGGAGCATTCGGAAAAATACTACGGCCCCCCGATTCTCATCGATCGGATGGTGGTAACCCAGTCCGATGCCGCGCCGGGACATGCCTACGACCTCCTCACCGGCAAGAGAATCCAGCGGGCGCACCCGGTCTCCGGCCAGCCAGTAAACTGGTCTTATACGAGAAACTACGGCTGCACGACGGCCATCGGCTGCACGAACCTGATCACCTTCCGCTCGGCGGCGGCCGGCTATTACGACCTCACGAGCGACTCCGGGACAGGCAATCTCGGTGGTTTCCGATCAGGCTGCACCTCCAGCCTGATCCCCGCCAGCGGGGTCCTCAACGCGCCGGACTATACGCGTACCTGCACCTGCTCCTATCAGAACCAGGCCTCCCTCGCCTTAGTCCACATGCCGGAAGCCGAGATGTGGACCTTCAGCACGTACAAGAACGACGACAAAGGCGTCGACAACCTGGGCATCAACTTCGGTGCCCCGGGAGACCGCAGGGCGAAGGACGGGACCTACTGGCTGGACTACCCCAGCGTTGGCGGCCCATCGCCGCAGCCCGGGGTCAAGCTGAAGGGCAAAGACCTGAAGTACAGGCGCATCCATTCCTCCCTGGTCAAGTCCGGGAAGCTGCCCTGGATCTCCTCCTCCATCCTCGAGGGGGAGGCGGAGATCATCATCCCCCTGAGAAAGAAACCCACCGGGCCCCTCGAGCTGGAAAACCTGGTCAAAGGCAGGAGCCCTGTCATCGCCAGCAAGGCGAAGCTCTACGCCGACTCGCCGGACAGTGCAAGCGCTGGCCCCGAACCTTCCGGCAGCCTCGGACAGGACGGCGGCAAAGATGCTCTCGTGGCGAAAATCGAAGACTCTGAGGAGCTCTCACCCGCCAGCATCAGCGTCGAACTGAGAACACGGGTGAACTCCGACATCGACTACATCGACGCGCGCGGATCGGGAAAGGACTCGCGGCACGGCTTCGTCCTCGACAACAGGAAGCTCAGGGTCCGGTACTTCGTCGCGAACGAGGCAGGCGACGACAACGACAAGGGAATAAAGATCGAGCCCGGCAACGAGCTCCCCAAGGACAAGTGGACCCACATCGCCTTCACCTACGACGCCGCCACAGGACGCGGCGCCCTGTATATCAATGGCGAGCTGGCGGGTGACCACAAGGGGCCTGCAAACCGCCGCCTGTGGTGGGACAATAAGAAACCCAAATACGAGATCGCCAAGGGGGCAAAGGGCGCTGGTAATCTTCTCGACGAACTGCGGATCTGCAATGTGAGCCTTTCTCCCTCCCAGTTGCTGAAAAAGAGCGTCGAGGCGGTACCGGCTGAGAATGTCGCGGGCTATTGGAACATGCGAAGGCCCAGGGGGAAGGCCAACTCCAACCTCTACACGATCCGCTTTATCTTCGCGGAACCGGAAGACCTGAAATCCGCCAGTCGGGTCTTTGATGTCGAATTGCAGGGAGTCCCCTGCCTTGAGAAGCTTGACGTTGCCGGCGAAGCCGGCGGCCCAAGGCGGGGCATCATCAAAACGATCGATGACATCGCCTTAGAGGAAACCCTGCACCTGAAGCTGAAATCCCGCAGCGAGTTGCCGCCGATAATCAGCGGACTGCAGGTGACCCGCAAAGCCTCGGAATAAAACGACTTAAACAGTTTCGTGGTGAATTTAATTTGCTGCGAGACGTAATTACCCTTTCCTGCCGGAGGAGCTAGAAATACAATCGATAGCCGATGAGAACCCCGTGGCGCTCGTCGGTAAATCAATATCCATTACCTGGAGAGAAAGGACATATGATGAAATCTCTCTTAATTAGGGCTCTTCTGCCGGCGGTGGTACTTACCGCCTGCACGGGTCTCCTCTTCGCAGGGGATTCTTCCAAAAAGAAAGTCCCATCCCCCTACTCGCAGCTGGCGAAGGCCGCGAGAAACCTCTCAAAGATCAAGGGGTTCAAAACGACCCTGACTGTCCAGGGTGG
>NZOA01000029.1 GCA_002695115.1 Planctomycetota bacterium | reverse complement strand
AAGACGAAGATCCCGTCCTCTGTGGAAATCATCGGACCGGCAAGAAATCCCTTCTGGGCCCCGCTTAAATTGAAGTCAACAATCCAGGAGGCGAGCTCCCTCCCGTCGGCGGAATTCACCCAGGACAAGAGGCCCAGAGCGCCCCAGCCGGCCGCCTTCATTTCATCGTTCCGGCCCACGGAATGAAGGGTCAGGAGTCGCTGCTCATTCCCGGTCACCAGGAATCCTTTTCCGGATCCCTGCGATCTCTCCCAGACGATGCTTCCATCTTTGAGATCGAGGGCCAGGAGGCGTTTCGTGGCGGAGACGATCACCTTCCCGGACGAGGCGCCCAGGACCTGGAGAAGATCTCTGATGGGCGTTTTCCAGTTCAGCCGGCCCGTATCGGTACGCAGGCTGATGACCGACTCATCCGCGGGCTGGGAAACCACGACCTGCTTACCGGCGAAGAGCGGCCTCTCGGGATGATGTAGATACCAATTCGATTTCTTTTCGAATTTCGCCCAGGGTTGCTTGCGTACCCAGAGCAGCCGGCCGCGGAGATCGACGCAGATCACTATGCCGTACCCGCTGGCGACCAGGCGATCTGCGGACCTCCCCACCTGGAAATGTCTGAATAGCTTCGCCTTGCTGTCGCGGAAGTCGACCAGGCTGCGTTCGTCGAGAACCTCCCCGGTGTCCCGGGCCAGCCTGGTAAAGAGGAGCTCGGCACTCAACTCTGAATAGCGGCGCAGATTGAACAGGACCACATCTCCTTCGATCAGGAACGGGTCCGAGACCGCCTGGTCACGCGAAGAAAAAACCCATTTCTGCACTCCATCGGCAAGACCCAGGCATTCCAACCGCGGCCCCTTCCGGGTGAGCATACGGGCAAAAACAAGGTCGCCTGAGACAAGAGGCCTCATGGGCAGCAGCGGCAACTCCCTGCTGCCGCCTCTCTGATTGCCGGCGAGATGACTCCACCTCAGCTCTCCCCCGGGGATCCCGTAGGCGCGAAGATCGTTTCGATCGTTTACGAGAAGGTAGTCCCCGAAGACGGTGAGGGCCATCTGGCGGGCGGTCCAGTCGGTCTTGTTCTCTGGTATGGATGGACGGAAATCCTTATAGCGCTTGTCAAAATCGAACCTCGACAGCTGCCGCACGGTATAGACCCCCGTCGCGGGCAGCTTCCGGGAAGCGTCCACCGCGGGTGAATTGTCAAAGCCGACCTCCTCGCTTTGAAAGCGCTGCATGAGATCGGAGACCATCTTCTCAAAAGCGGCGGGCTCCAGGGTGAGGTCTCCGAACCGGACCTTCGACTTCGGAGGTGAGCCGACATCCCGGCCGCTGAACGCCGCGGCAAGGCGCTCCCTGGCCTCGATAAGGGGAAGAATAGACAGCTGCGCGTTTTTGCGGGCTCTTCGATAATACCCCTCCGCCAGGAGGCTCTCCCCCATTCCAAGCGCCTGGTCTCCCAGCCAGAGATAAGCCTCCACCGAGGACACTGTTCCGTAGAACTGCCGGGTTACGGCATCTACGGCCTCGACATCTCCCCTCGCCACGGATCTCTTCAACCGCAGNTCGCCCAGGCGGGAATAGTTCTTCTGCAGGGCCCGGCGCATATCGGGATGCTCTTCAAAGGCGATCGCCAGGGCGAGCCTCCAGGAGACCAGCAGGTCGTTGTCCTGCATGGCGGGAAGCAGGCCCTCGATAAACGAATTGTCGCTCGAGGTGAGTATCCGGCAGGCATCATCAAAAGCGCCGCTCTTGATAGAGGCCTCGAACTCCGCCAGCGTATTGTAGCCCTCCTTGCTGTACTCGGTGACCAGGGGATGCCTTACCACCTGGACACCCTCGTTCGCGGGATTGAGTCCCCGCTGCTTCATCACAGCCGCCTCGGCAAGCTCGACAGCCTCCTTCACCTCGGTCTGCCCGGCAAGCCAGGCCGCGGCGCGGGTCTGCGGATACCCCCGGCGATTCCAATAACGGATTTCCCTGCAGAAAGCGGCTACGGCATCCCAGTCCGCCGTGCTCAGGNAGGAGAGAAGCTCCCGCCTGAGCAGGGAGCGCGGAAGCGGATGCATTCCCTTGGCCGAGATGGAAGGCGTGGCGAACAACCAGGGCTTCACGAGGCTGAAGGCTTTCTTTTCGCCTCTGCGTCCGGCAAGCTCGCCGATCCTCTGGTAGCAGGAACCCACATAGCTGACCTCAACCTGCGGCTCCCCACTCCCTGCCCGCCCNGGAACAAGGTACCAATTGTCGGTAAAAAGGGCTGTTTCGTGGACCAGCGCCAGCATCGACGAAAGCGGGATATCCTCGTCGGAGAGCACCGACTCGATCAGTCCCATGAACAGGTCCGGGCTCAAGTTGGAAAACTCCGGCTTGCGCACGCAGGAGACCGCGCAGGCGCGCAACCAGGCATCCAGTCTGGTGCCGGGGGGCCTGGAGTTCACGGCGACAGAGATCCAGTCCGCCAGCTCTCCTCCCTCACCGCTGGGGAGCTCGGGGATCTTGCCGGCAAGCTCCTGGGGGAGAAAATCGAGCAAGCTCCCGGGCTCCCGGATCTCCAGNCTGCTAAGGGTTATCTTCCTCTCCTGCTCCTGCTTGCCGTTGCCCACAAGGCGAAGACCGACGGTGGAAAAAGGACGNAGTCCCCCAGGGAGCACCCTCTGCATGGTGCCGACCTCGTTCCAATATGCTCCATCGTTGCTGAGGAAAAGGCGAAGGACAGTGCGCCCCGACACCAGCTTCAGCCACTGCCCGGAGCCCCACAAGGGTACGATCTGGGACCTGATGGGAATCTGCTGTTCCCGGGGAATGGCGTTGAAATCACCCGGCGGAACATACGACATGACGCCGCCCGTCTCCCTGTGGAGCACGAAGCCGACACCGTAGAGAGGGACCCCCTTCTCATCGCCGAGAAAAACCGCCGTTCCCGGGGTGAGACTTTCGAAGCGCAGCACCACCTCCTTGAACAGCTCCTTGCCGGCCGCTACCGTGANAAAGGAATCAGCNCTCGAATTTTCAACCTCGCCGCTGAGGGTNACTCCCTGCCCGGCATTTTTNCCCAGGGCGGTTTTCTCCGGCAGCTCCCCCTTCCACTCCAGTTTCGAAAGGGCCGCCGCATCAAAAACCTGTGCGGGCCGGCCGGCCCGGTTCCGGGCCTTCACCACGACCGATTGGGGAACCACCCCTCCCCTGTACATGCAGATTCCGCTGACCTTGACATTACCCTCGATGAAGACTTCCCGGGGCGGCCCAGCCATGGGCGCCCGCATGAGCTCGTGGTCTCCTCTCAGCACCAGCAGGTAGCCCTCCTGGTGGCGAAGCTCGAAAGCGACCTGGTCCAGCCCACGGACGAGGTCGAGGGGTCCCGGATCCTTCTTGACCTGCTGGCATCCGTAGAGCCTGTCGGCCTTGCCCACGTGTTCCTCTCCCTCGCGCACCTGGCGATAGGCGGACAGGAACCCGCCGGGGCTGAAGCTGAGCCGAACCCCTTCCTTGCCCCGCCAGAGATGGATCAACACCGGCGGCTGGTGCTCGAAGAGGGCGAGCCGCAGAACCCCCCCAGCCGGCCACGTCGGCCGCAGCCGGTAGACGCCGTTCAGGGTCGCCAGCGGCCTGTTGTTGACGCGCTGCTCACCGATCCTGATGTCTTTCTTGATCCAGACAGCCGGCTCGAACCAGGTCCGTAGTTCGTCCCGGTCAGGCGTCGCCAGCGGATCGACCAGCTCCCGGAAACGGGTGTATTCAAATGGCAGCACCTGGTCTGGCTCCAGCAGTTCAGCAACCCGTTCTTCCGGCGGGAGCTCTTCTTTCTTTTCTTCGGGCGGCTTCTCCCCCACCACGGGCTCCTCCCCGGGCTTCGGCTGGGGCTTCGCAGGCTCAGCCGGGATCTCCTTTTTTCTCGGTTTTTCCGGCGCGGGCGCCTCGGTAGCCGAAGAGCCTCCCGCCTTCGCCGCCTCATTCGGGGGAGCCTGCTCTTTTCTCGAGAGAAAAATAAAACCGAAAATACCGACCAGGACTACGATCACAGCGACATTGGCGAGCTTCGTGACCAGGGCCGCCCTGCTCGCCGCGGCCGCGATGATCTCATCCACGGGAACCTCGACCCGGCTCAGGGCCTCGGCCAGCCCCTGTTCAAACTCGAGCTTCCTGGACAAGACGGCCCGGAATTTCTTCGATTTGCCGAGGAGGACGAGCATCTCAGCCGTCTCCTCCCTACTGAACTCGAGCGGATGCTTTTCCTCCAATAGTTTGAGCAGGTCTTTTTCAGCCATTTTTTCCCCCGCGGCTTTTCAGGGCGGCCTTCACGGTGACAAGGGCTCCCGCGAGAATTCCCTTCACGACATCCTCGCTTCTCTTGAGCCTTTTGCTCACCTGGGTAAGGGGCAGGCCCGAGCCGTAGCGCAATTCGAGGGCATGCCGCTCACCTACCTCCATGCCCTCTACGGCAGCGACCAGCCGTTTTCGAACGCTGTCTTCGAGGGGAGGCGACCGGCCGGCCGTCTTGTCGAGCTCGAGACAGACCCCCGTCCAGCCCGAGCCGCTGCGACCCCCGTACCGCGCCAGGCTGGTCTCGGCCAGCTTGAACAATTCCTCCTCGAACTCGCCGAATTCCTCGGAGTTCTGCAGGTCGCTATGGACCCGGCTGAAGACATTGGTAACAAGCCGTTCAGCCGCCGAGGGATCTGCCAGGCGAACGCTCATATAGGCGAAGAGACGGGTTTCGTAAGATCGAACGAGCCTGGTGAAAGCCCTGTCATCACCTTCCCTCGCCGATTCGAGGTCTTTTTTTTCTGTCTCTCTTTTCGTGCTCACAGTTTTTGCCGCCATCTCCGTCTCAATTCCCGTTGGGTTTTTCAGGATGTTTCCCGCGGCCAATCCACACCTCCGTGGACCGCCAACCGATGTAAGGCCCCGGCTCAACTCACCATAAACTATCCACGCAGGCTATCCCACCGCAAGTGCGAGCTCCGAAAGTCACCGCTCACTCCTCCAGGGACACAAGCCACCAATAGGCATATTCATAGGACCAGTCATTCGCCATGTTGAGAACCTGGAGCTCCAGGGCCTCTCCCTCGAAAGCGCTCAGATCGAGATCGAGATCAACCCAACCATCGGCGCTCACCTGCGAACCAATCAGCATATCAACCAGGGGACTACCGTTTGCAAGAACCTGGAGCCGCCAGTCACCCCTGTAGTCATGGCCGACCGAGAGCCTCATTCTCTTTGGAAACGCATCCCCTGCCGCGAACTTACGCGCCAGAGCGACTGCGTCGACCGGGGAGCCGGGATGGGTTCTCAGCACACCGGGACGGCCCCGGTAGCTCTGGAAAAAATTGACCCCCTCGCCAAACAAGCCGCTCCCCCCCGACATCTCAAAACCTGGCGCGACCACCCCTACCACCTTCCGTTTCTCCTCCGCGGTGACGACATCTGCGTCCTCGACCCTGCGAGCCATCGCCCCTCTCCAGGCCTTCCCGTTCCGCGGACTGGTTCTCGAGAGGCGTCCGCCTTCAAAATCGGACGGGGTGCGGGCGAGCCAGATGTGATCGAAGAGAGCGTACTCACCATCAGGGCAACTGAAGCCGAGACCCGTCAGGTTGAATTCACCAAAGTGGGTGAATAGATCGACTGTGTGCAGGACCCATTGCCCTGGGACGTTAGGATGCAGATGAGTGAAAACTCCTCCAAAGGGCTCCTCTCCCTTCTTGGAGTGTCCCTGGTAGTACCTGAAGCTCGGCGTGCGCCTGCCGGGCTCCGGACCGAACAGCAGATCGTGCGCCACCTGCAGGGAGATCCCGGTGCCACCTCTTTTCTTCCAGGCGAATCGAAGCCAGCGGTACTCTCCGAAGGTCGGAAAGCGCCGGATGGGTATGTCCATACCGTCAAGCATGACGCTCTCCCTGGCGCCGCCGGATACCAACAGGCTGGAACTGCCACTGTAGCTGTCTCTCCATTCCGCGCGAGCAAAGCCATCCCCATCGGTAAGCCCTGCGCTGAAGGAAGGCTCCTCATCATAGAGGCTCCTCAGCCCCGGACGCCGTGGGCTGAAGGAGATGCAGCTGAGCTCCAGCGGGGTAGACTCCCTGGGAGCCAGGAACTGGAGCTCGATCTCGATCTCCGAACCCATGAAAGGCGAGAGGTCAAAAACCAGCCCGCCCGTCGCTGCGGGCGGCAGCGCGGGCGGCGGCGCAGGCGGGGTATAGACTGGTATGGCGAACCTCGTTCGCTCGACTCCGTCAATAAGCAGCCTGAGCTGGCAAGTGTCACTCACTCCCGGCAGGAGCCTGGCGCAGATGCCCAGGTAGCGGCTGTCGGCTGATGGCTCGAGGCGGCGGCGCAATCTCAAGCCACCGGGAGAGACCGCGAGCTGTGGACGAAATTCCGGCCGCCGGGGATTTGTTTCATCCCAGAGGTTGATGAGGGGGAGCCCCGCTGCCGAGCCCGGCGGCCGGAACCAGCCTCTCAACGCGGAGATAAACATCCCGGTGCGCCGCGAGACCTCGCGCCGGAACCGAGCCGGATCGAGACTCAGCCGGGGCTCGATCCAATCTATGAAGTCCCTGACATCCAGGGGATCCGCCCCGGCGGGCGTTCCCTCCAGCTCGGGGTCCGCCAACAGAACCAGCCTGGCATCGCCCCCCCTGGCCGCGCTCCGCAGGTTAATCCGGCCGCTGTCAAGCAGCCGGGCCGATCCTACCAGGACCTCGCTCTGGTAGAGCTTCGTTTCCTTCAGGGATGGATACTCCCGCAGCAATACTCTCGCCGATGCGCAGCCGCCCCCGGCGGCGCGCCTGTCGAGCCCTACACCGGTTTGAAAAGCATCCACGCAATCGGAGAGATCGAACTCCATTTCGCAGAAGGCCCGGACTCCGAACCCCCGCACCGACTCCACCCCACCACTCGACAGGGAGCTGCCGAGAACGGACCGGTCCTCCAACCAGCGCCCCCCGCCTCCGAGCATCTTTTTCTCTCTCACCCTGACGGGAAGAAACGAAGAGAGAAAAACCTCATCGGGCCGATTGTAGCTTCGTGATTTCACCGAGGAATACCGGAGCCAGAGAGCATCCAGGCTCCAGGCCGGCTGGAATACATGCCACCAGTCCCGAGGATTGCCCGGATTGCCGATCTGGCCCTCCCTGAACCTCTCATCGGACGCTGTCAGCACCACCCCGCCGGCCGTCTCGATCCGCATCAGCCGCCCGGAGAGTCCAGGCAGGAGAACCCCCACCTGCTCAAAGTAAGCAGCCCATGGATCGATGGGCAGCGGATGGATCTCGGCTATCTTGGAGAAAGAGACCGTCGTGATCCCCGATTCAAGCAGCAATCGCACCCCGCTCCTGCTCCAGCGCAGGGAACGGAAACCAGCGCTGCTGCCGTCGGCAAAGAAGATGGTCCCGGGGCTGAGCGGCGGTCTCGAGTGCGGCGCCAGGACTATCCGCCTGAGCCAGCGGGTAAGAACACGCACCTGCCTGGTGCCGACGCTTCGGGGCTTGTGAGCGTCAAAGGTGGGCTCCACCAGCAGGTGGGACAATTGGGGGGTCAGGGGGTTTTCGAGACCGGACCTGTAGCCGATAAATTTACAGGGAAGGCGGTCGCCACCGGCGAATTCCACATAGGAGCCGCCACGGGGAACGAACGAGATCCCTTCATTCCTGATCCAGGAAACGGGGTTGGCCGGATCGAACAGCCAGACCCCAGCGAGGGCCGGCCGCGAGCCGACCCGTCCCCAGCCGGAAACCTGGGTCCCCTGGAGAACCCGGCCATTGGACAGGACCGCCCTATAACCCCCTGAGCGGACAGCGGGGGGCCTGGGGCCGGCGAGAAGATCTCCTCTACCGCAGAAAAAAAACAGGGCCAGGAGAATGAAAAACACCGCCGCCTTTGAGCTCGCCGTCTTGAAAGCTGCTACCAAGAGTTCGTTTCCTCGCAACCAGTTCGGATGAAGCCTCTTGCCGGATGTTCTCCGGGAGAAATAACGAGCTTTCAGGTTAGACGCAAAGAGCCCCGGCAGGCAAGAACGCTTAGTCTAGGGTGCCGAGATTTGCCTCGACCTTCTCGAGCTCCGCCTCGAGCTCGCCCAGCCGCTGCCGCTCACGCTCCACCACCTCGGGGCGCGCCTTGCTGAGGAAATTCTCATTGGCGAGTTTTTTCTTCGCCCCCCCGATTCTCCCGCCGAGTTGATCGCGCTGCTTGATGAGCCGGGCCTTCTCCTTCTCGAGATCAACCGCCCCGGGAATGTAGATATCGATATCCTTGACGACCGCGACGGCGGAATCGGCGGTACGCTCAACATCCGTGGATATCTCCAGGGACTCCAGCACCCCCATATGGACCAGCAGGTCGCCAAGCGGCTCGAGCTGCTCGCGACGCCTCTCGTCAGCCCGGATCCGGACAGGGAGCTTGTCTGCGAGCGGAATCTCGTTCTTGCTCCTGATGTCGCGTATCGCCCGGATGACCTCCTGCAGAAGCTCGAAGCGTTTCTCGAGCTCCGGATCCCGCCAGCTGGGCACGGCCGTCGGCCAGGGCGCGTGGACCAGGAGTTCGGGAACCCCGAGTTGATCCTCCACCCCACGCTCGGGGGCCTGCTCACCCAACCTCTCCCAGAGAAACTCGGTGATAAAAGGAACAAATGGATGCAGAAGCCGAAGCACCTGGTCCAGCGCGACAGCAAGCACCTGGCGGGCCAGGGGCGCCCTGTCCTCTTCCCTGATCCGCGGCTTGATAAACTCGAGGTACCAGTCACAGAGCTCTGACCAGAAGAACTCCCTGGCCAGGGAGATCGCCGCCGCGGGATTGTAAGACTCGAGTTGTTCATCGACAGCCTCGATCGCAAGCGCCAGGCGGGAGAGGATCCAGCGGTCCTCTACGGCGAGTTCATCGATCTCACGGGGCTCGAAAGCCACCCCCTCTAGATTCATCAACGCGAAGCGGGCGGCATTGAGAAGTTTATTGCAGAAATTTCTGCCCACCTCGAAGCGGTCGCTGACGAGCTTCGCCGCCGGAACATCATCGAGGGTGCCGAGCACATCGAATTCCTTGCCGGAACCGGGACAGATGTAGGTGAAGATGCTGCCTCCGTGCTCGGCCTCGGCGAGGTCCACCATGTCCCCTGTGAATGGAGAGATCGCCTGCACGGGCAGACGGATGTCCTGCATCCCGGTCTGTAGCTCGCAGACCACGTAGCGCATGGCATCGGAGCCGTAGCGCTCGATGATGTCGACGGGGTCGATCCCGTTGCCCTTTGACTTGCTCATGCGCTCACCCTTGCCATCGAGGATGGTCGCGTGGATGAAGACATCGGTGAAGGGCAGATCGCCGATATTGTAAAGCCCCATCAGCGCCATGCGGGCGACCCAGAGGGTGATGATGTCGCGGCCTGTGACCAGGCAGGAACCCGGGTAATAGTAAGAGAGGCAGTCTTCGTTTCCATCGACCGCCCCCAGCGGGGGCTGGCCCGCCTCCACCTGCGCGGTGGCGGGATCCGGCCAGCCGAGGGTGCTGTGGGGCCAGATACCGCTGGAGAACCAGGTATCCAGGACATCGGGGTCGCGCTGGAGCCCGAGCCCGGCGAGCTTCTCCTCCAGCCCGGCGCCATCCTCGTCACCGCGAAGGCAGACCAGCAGCTCCAGGGAGGAGTCATCGAGCTCCGCGGCGATGGCCGCCAGGTCCGACTCCGTCGTCAGCAGGCGGCTAGCGCCGTCGGCGGTCCCCACCCTCACACAGGCATCATCCCTGCCGAGTATGTCACCCAGCTCACCGGCCCTGGTCGCGAAGTCCGTCGCGTCGACCGCCACGCTCCAGATGGGAATCTGGTGCCCCCACCACAATTGCCGGCTGATGCACCAGTCCCTCTTCTCAGTGAGCCAGTTGACGTAAGTATTACCGTAGCGTACCGGGTCAGGGTGAAAGACCAGCTTGCGTCCGCTGGCGGACTTCCACTCGCCATCCACCGCATCGATCGCCGCCTGCGCGAGCCCCGGAGTGCTGAATTCCTTGTCGGTTCCCCGTCCGCAGACCACCCCGCCGGCTGTATCGCCCATCAACACGAACCACTGTCGCGAGAGAAACGGCTCGGCGGGAGTTTTCGAACGGTCAGAATGCCCGACCTCGACCTCACGATCCTCAACCTCCTCGAGTAAGCCGAGCTTGTCGAGATCGGCAACCACACGATCACGCGCCTCGTAGCGATCGAGGCTGGCATAGGGCCCGGCTGATTCAGCAAGGGAGCCATCTGTTTCAAGGATATTGATGATGTCAATCTCATCTTTATGCCGCCCCCAGACCTCGTAATCGTTCGGGTCATGGGCCGGCGTAATCTTGACGCAGCCGCTGCCGAGCTCCGGCTTCGCCCACTCGTCGCAGACCAGGGGGATCGGGCGGTCGAGCAGGGGAAGCATGACCATCCGCCCAGCCGCGGCCATCTCGGTAAGCTTCAGAAGTGTCGGCAGGTGACTTTCGCGGCGGGCCTCCAGCCCGGCGACCTGCTCCTCGATCGACTCCCTGTCCTTGTCGGATGCCTCCAACAGGCTCTCACGGGCCCGGGCGATCAACTCATCAAGACTGCCGCCGGGATCAGGATGGCAGGCCACCGCGGTATCTCCAAGCATGGTCTCCGGACGGGTGGTCGCGACCGTGACGAACTCGGGTTCGCCGGCCTGGGGGTCTATCACCGGATAGCGAATGTGCCAGAAATGCCCGGCGACCTGCTCGTGGTAAATCTCATCATCGCTGACCGCGGTCTGCAGGTAGCAGTCCCAGTTGACCAGCCTGTTGCCACGGTAGATCAGGCCATCGCGGAACATATTAAAGAAGGTCCGGCGCACCGCGCGCTCGCAGACCGAGTCCATGGTGAAGCGCTGCCTGTCCCAATCACAGGAGCAGCCCATGCTCTGCTGCTGGGAAACGATTCGCTTCTGGTACTGGTCCTTCCATTCCCAGATCCTCTCGACCAGTTTCTCGCGGCCGATGTCGTGACGGGTCTTGCCCTCGAGCTCCAGCAGGCGCTTCTCCACGACGGCCTGGGTGGCGATCCCCGCATGGTCGGTCCCGGCCATCCAGAGGGTATTGTCCCCCCTCATCCTATGCCAGCGGGTCAGGAGGTCCTGCATCACGTTGTCCATGGCATGCCCCATGTGCAAAGCGCCTGTGACGTTGGGCAGGGGCATCATGATGACATAGCGATCCGCACGCTCATCGGGAGCGGCGGCGAAGGCCTTGCGGGAGAGCCAGCGCGAATAGATCTCCTCTTCGACGGAGGCGGGGTCGTATTGTTTGGGAAGCTCTCTGCTCATGAACGAAAGCCCTGGACACTACACAAAGTTCAGCATCTCAACAGGTTGCACAAGTTACATGAGAGGGAGCATTTCGTCCACCGCGACCTGAGCAGACAGTCTATACCGAAAAACGGAAGAGCTCGCCGCGGGCGACTCGCAGATAGTCCCCGGTCCCAAGCACCAGGGAATCGGTCAGGGAGCCGGCGTTGAAGGCTATCCTCTCATTCGCTTCTATAGATTCGTCGACGTATAGAGGGAAGGGCAGGACAGGCTCTCCAAAAGGGGGCACGCTGCCCGGCACGAGCCCGGTCAATTCCATCAGCTCCTCGGCGGTGGCGAAACGCAGCGACTTCACCCCCAGGCGCTTCTTGACGGCCTGTGAATCCAGCTTGAGAGCGGCACTGAGAACAAAGATGGAAAAACCGTCTCCGCACTTGAGCAATAGAGCCTTGCCCCCCGTCTCCAGGGCCTCCCCTCGCGCCCTGGCGGAATCTTCCGAGGTTCGGGTCGGCTCATGGCTGATGCGGCGATAGGAAACTCCCTCGCCATCGAGGAGCTCCAGGATCCGGGCGAGTTGCGAATTCTCAGGGTTCAAGAGCCGCCCCCTCAACCATCCCGGCGCGCCGGCTGGATCAGGACCTTGGAGAAAAACTCACGGCGCTCCTTCATTCCCTCGAGCACATCCACCGCGCCATCGAGCGGGATCCTGTGGGTGATGAGGGGCTCGAGATCCAGGGTTCCCTCGGCCATGGCGCTGAGAACGTCGCGCCAGTCATCGGTGTCACCGCTCGATGAGAAATGAGAATTCCAGGTTCCGTAGAGAGTCGCCTCGCGGCGCATCAGCTGGGAGATGAGCGTGGCGGGAAGGTTCACATCCGCGGAGGGATTGCCGAGCATAACGACCCGGCCTCCGCGGCAGGCCGATGCCATCGCCTCCAGGAGGGTCTGGGGAACCCCGGCGCCATCGAAGGCCAGGTCGACCCCCTCTCCCCCGGAACGCTCTTCCACAACCTCGACCGGATCCGCCGCGCTGGAATCGAAGACATCCTCGAAACCCATCTTCCGGGCCTGCTCGAGCTTGGCCGCCTCGATGTCGAAGAGCAGGATCCGCGAGGCGCCCGCGGCACGAACCCATTGGGCGACCATCAGGCCAATCGGCCCAATTCCGAATATGGCAACCGTCTCGCCCTCGGAGCAACCGCATCCCCGGCGCACGGCATGCAGGGCGACCGCCGCCGGCTCCGTCATCGCGGCCTCCTCCAGCGAGACCCCATCGGGAACCGGTACCAGGTTGGCCGGCGGCGCGGTGACGTACTCCGCGAAGGCTCCATCGCAGCGCGAGCCAAGGTAGTCGTAGTCGACGCATTGGGCGTATTTCTCTTCCCGGCAGGGACCGCACTCGCCGCACCACAAGAGCGGGAAAACCGCGACCCTGTCGCCAGGCGCGACCGTATCGATCCCGGCAGCGACAGCCTCGACGGTACCAGCGAATTCATGGCCGCAGACGGTCGGAAAGCTGTAGGTTCCCTTGCTGAAGATCCGGGGGATGTCGCTGCCGCAGACGCCGCAGGAGCCGATCCTCACCAGGACACCGCGAGAACCCGGCTCGGGATCAGGACGCGGCACAGCCTCCAAGCGCAGGTCTCCAACGCCGTGGAGAACCAGCGCCTGCATGGAATCTTCGGACGGGCTCATGAATCCCCGGCCCCTTCAGCCGCCAGGGCGACACCCTCGGCGATGGCCGCCACCGTTTTCTGGCGGTTTTCATCGATGTCTCCACCCGAGTTGTAGATGCTGCTCGTGCCCGCCACCAGGATCCCCGCCCCCGCGCCCACCATGGGAGGAATGTTCTCGAAGCTCACGTTTCCATCGACACTGACAGGCACAACGGCATCCCTCGCCGCGAGAAAGTCGCGGCAAGCGGCGATCTTCTCGAAAGCCGAGGGCACCAGCTTCTGTCCGGCGAAACCCGGGTTGACGGTCATCAGCAGGACAAAGTCCAGGCGCCCCAGGACATGCTCCAGGATGTCGAGGGGAGTGGCCGGATTGAGGGCGACGCCCGCGAGCGAGCCGGTATCCCTGATGAGCCCCAGGGTCCGATCCAGATGTCGGGCGGACTCGGCGTGAACGGCCACCTGCTGAACGCCGATCTCAGCGAGCTGTGAGATAAACCAGTCATTGTCCTCGACCATCAGGTGGACATCGAAGGGCAGCGAGGTGCGGCCTCGCAGGTCGCTCAGCGCGCCCAGCCCCATGGGCATGTTGGGAGCGAAATGGGCATCCATGATGTCGAGATGGATCATGTCGGCCCCGATGGCCTCGAGGTTCTCAACCTCACCGGCGAGATTTGCCTGGTCGGCGCACATCAGCGACGGTGAGATCCTGATTCCGGTTTCTTCAAAAAAAGAAGCGGTCATGTAGGTGACTCTCTGGAATTGTCCGTGAAGAGATAAGGCTCGCGCGGAAACCGCGCCCGTTAAACTGCCTGAATTTTACCAAGGATTCAGCCAAAGAGCAGCCTGGGCAGGAGCTTATCGGCGTATAAAAAATCCGGCCGGCATCCTGCAGGGTGCCGGCCGGATCCTTCAGGCCCGGGCACGAGGCTCAGGACTGCCTTTCCCCGGAGGACTTGCGGGCCTTGCGGCCGCCCTCGGAGGAATCAGAATCCTTTCTGTCCTTCGGTGAGCGCTTTCTGCGGTCACTCTCCCGGGAATCGGAGCCCTTGCTGTCCCCTGGCGACCGGCTCCTCGGCCTCCTGAAGGCCTTCTCGATATCCTCCACCTTGAGAATGCCATCGCCGTCCTCATCGAGACGGTCGAACCGCTCCTTGATCGGTCCACTGGCTTCCTCCTTCGTGATCTTGCCATCGCCATTCTTGTCGAGGCGTTTGGCGTAGCTGGAAATGCCGCCCCTGGAGTCCCGCTCACGGCTGGAGCGCTCGCGTGAGGACCTGCTCGAGGGAGCCTTGTCACTGGCGACCGCGGCGATTTCCCGCTTCGAAATGGAGCCGTCCTTGTCCCTGTCAAGCCGGGCGAGGATCGAGCCCGCGGCTTCCAGCTCCCGCCTGCTCAGCTTACCATTCCTGTCCCGGTCGAGGATGGCAAAGAGCGCATCCTGCGAAGGCGCCTCGGCATCACGGCTGGAAGGCCTCGGCCTATCGGTATCCCGTGACGGGGTCCCGGAGGACCTGCGTGAGCTATAGGATGCAGTGAGCATCGCGGCGACCTCCTCCTGATTGAGAGTTCCATCCTTGTTTTTGTCGAACTCCTCGAATCTTACACCCAGGCGCGCCCTGTAGGTCTGCGGCAACTCTTCACTGGAGACCTTGCCGTCGCCATCCTTGTCGAGTCGCCTGATGAAATCCGCCGCGTATGGGGCGGGGCGACCGCCAGAGGATGATCCCGAACGCCTTCGGCTGCGCGAATCTCGTTCACGGTCCGAGTCCCTGCCGGATGAGAAGGCCTTGGCGAACTCGGCGGCGTTCAAGGCGCCATCACCGTCTGCATCTCCACTCCTCAAGGCGCGGTCAAAAAACTCCCGCTTGTCCGCGGGCACCTCTTCAGCCGTGAGCTTGCCGTCTCCATTCGTATCGAGCCGCTTGAAAACACCGGCCTGGTCGGACTTGCCATCCTCCGCCTGCAAGCTGCCGGCGGAGAGCCCGGCCAGCATGAGAGCGGTGAGCATCATTCGTAGGGTCATGTTATTTCACCTTCCTGGTTGGTAGGGGGTCCCAGGCCAGGGCGGCAGGGACACATCGAGATTCAGCTGAACAATTCCGTTACGGTCTCACCGCCATCGACAATCTTGAGCGGCCGGCCCAGGGGGCTGTTGTGTTCCTTGTCGGTATCGACATCGAGCGCGTAGCAGACAGAGGAGAAGAGGTCCTCGACCTTGACGGGGCGGTCCTTCCCCCGTGAGCCATCGTCGGTACTCGAGCCGATGACCTGGCCGCCCTTCACGCCTCCCCCTGAGATGGCGAGATTGAAGACCCGGGGGTAGTGATCCCGCCCGGTCCTGCCGTTGATGCGCGGAGTGCGTCCGAACTCTCCCATCCAGAGAACCATGGTGCGATCCAGCATTCCCCGGTCGCGGAGGTCCGCGATCAGCGCCGCGTAGCCGCGGTCGACCCCGCCGGCCAGTGTCTTGATCCGCTCAAAGTTGTCGTTGTGGGTGTCCCAGCCGTTGGAGCGTACCTCGATGTAGGTGACTCCCGCCTCCACCAGGCGGCGGGCCAACAGGCAACCCTTGCCGAAGGAGTCGTCGCCGTAGAGCTCACGGGTCTTCTCCGACTCCCGGGAGATATTGAACGCCTCGAGGCGCTTGCTGGTGGCAAGCCGTTTTGCTTTCGCGTAGAGGGCGCGATGTTCCCTGACCCGATCGGATGCGCCGGCGCGGGAAAATTCTCCTTCCAGCTCATCGAGCAACCCGATCGCCCGGCCAAGACGCCCGGGCTCCACGGCCAGCCTGGTATTCTCCGGGGGACGCTCAGGCGATGAAACCGAGAAAGGATCGTAGCCCACACCGAGGAACCCGGCGCTGATGCCGGAGAGTCCGCGCGAACTTCCGATGGCGACAAACTGCGGCAACTCGTTGTCATCGTCACCGATCTCCTTGGAGACCAGAGAACCAAGCGATGGGTGCTTTACGCTGCCGGTCGGAGCATAGCCCGTGTGCAGCTGGTAGGTAGCCCTCTGGTGGTTGCCCTCACGGTTCGTCATCGAACGAATAAGGGCGATATCCTTCATCTGCTCGGCTACCAGGGGCCAGTGTTGTGCGACCTGAATCCCTTCCACGGAGGTCTTGATCGCCTCGGTCGGCCCGCTGTTGTCGTGACCGGGCTTGGGATCGAAGGTTTCGAACTGGCTGGGTCCACCCTGCATCCACAGGACTATCACCGACATGCCTTTTTTCTGGAGATCTTCAGCCCGTAAGGCGACCAGGTCGAGCAGTCCGAGCGACCCGATACCCGCGGCACTCACGCCGCGGAGAAAGCCGCGGCGACTCAACCCCGGGTAACCGTCTGCCGTGCTGTGCTGATGGTGTATTGGGTTCATTTTCATCGAATCATCTCTCGCTGAGAAATTCAGTCGAATTGACCAGGCTCCAGAGGAGGTCTTCGAAAGCCTCACCCCGGGACGCTACGGACTTGCGATACTTGCCGAAGATTTCCCACTCGCGTTCGGAGGGACGGCGGCTGAACACCCGCAGGTACAACTCACCGAAGGCTATCCGGTCATCGGAATGATCTCCAAGCAAGCGCGCGAGCATGGTATCGCCCCTGGAGCGTATCGCGCTCGTAATGACGGGGGAATTCATCAGGAAGAGAGCCTGTGGAATCGTCCCGGCGACATCCTCGGTAGGAGTTGAAGGGTCGAAGCCGAAAATTCGCTCAAAGCTGCTCTCGAGCGAATTTCTCGATCTGCGGTAGGACGAACCGGAAGACCGCCCGGAAAACCGCTCCGGGCGCAGTTCGAGAACCCGGACAATGGTCCTGTAGAGCTTGCTCGCCGACATTCTCGAACAGGTAGCCGCAGCGAAGGCGGGAGCCTCCGGTGAGGGCGAAGGCTCCCGAATACGCCGCTGGTAGGTCTCTGTCAATGCGATCGCCGAGAGCAGCCACTTCAGGCTGTAGTCGTTCTCGCGGCAGCCCTCAGCAAGCAGGTCGAGAGCCTCGGGGTAATCAGGCGACCTGTCGGGCCCCATGTCATCAACGGGCTCGACAAATCCCTTGCCGAGCATCTCCTTCCAGACCCGGTTAACCAGGGCGCGGGCGAACCAGGGATTGTCCTTACCGGTAAGGAAACCCGCCAGGGCTTTGCGTCGATCTGTATCGTCGCTGCGCTCATCGGGGGCCTGGCTGGTAACGAAGAACTCAGGATGAACCAGGGTCCCGCGACTCTGGGGATTCTCGAGGTCGGGCATATAGTGCTCACCGGTTCCCCGGGTCCGGGGCCGTGACATCGCCATGCTGGCGACCGCCTTGATTTCTCCTGCGCTCAGGTGCCTGTCCTTGTCCTTGTCTCCAGCCCGCAGAAAACGTCCGAAGAGACCAGCGAGCGCCCTGGGCACCTCGCGCGAGGAGATGGTTCCATCAGAATTCCTGTCGTAGCGTTTGATCCACGTGTCCGGAGCGCCGTAGCGCTCGGTAAAATTCCCCTGGCCGCTCTGCTGACGCTGGAAGTTTCGCGCTGAACTATCCGTGGCAACGATCTCGAACTGCCGCTGGCTTGCCTCCGTGCCGCCCTTGCGGGCAATCCTGAGGCGCGGAAAGAAGGCCGCCAACTGGTGAAACTCTTCCCTCTTCCAGCGGTCGTAGGGATGGTCGTGGCATTGGGCACACTGCAACTGGATTCCCAGGAAGATCCGGGATGTCTCAGCCGCCAGTTCATTGGCTTCTCCCATCTGGGCCATCACCAGGCCGGTCTGGCCATTGTCGTTGATGTCCCCGGTAGCCGTCAGGAGATCAGTGGCGATCTTGTCCCATCCGCGATCCTCGGCAAGCTGGTCCCTGACCCACCTGCGCAGTTGCTCGCGAACGATACCGAAGCGCTGGTCCTGGGCCCGGTAGGCGATGACATCCCGCCAATAGCGTCCCCAGGTTTCGGAATACTCTTCAGTGGAGAGCAACGAAACCACCATCGCCGAGCGCTTGGCCACAGCGGGATCGAGGGAGAAGAGAGCCAGATCCTCCGGGGAAGGCGTGTGCCCGGCAAGATCCAGGCTGACCCTGCGGAGAAACTCTTCGTCCGAAATGACAGGAGCGGGCTCGGTCTTTTCAGCCTTCAGCGCCGCGCCAATGATCCGATCAACCCCGGCGGCAACGCGCTGGGAACTGTAGTCATCGCCGAAGAGATCGCCGACCGCGGAGACCGCCAGCAGGCCGGTAAGCACCGCGAAAAAAACACCTGGTTTCGCCATGAATCGAGAACCTTCGCAAAACAGAACGACTGAAAGAAACACAATGGAGGAGTCGCTCCATGGAACCCCTCAACCGACTGATAGTTTCTCACAGAAATCCATGGAGCACCAATAAGAGAATCGATGCGCGAGCCCGGTGACGCGCCACCTGTAATGATCTAAGTGCTTTACCGACAGCAAGATCGGCGTGGCCGGGCCGTAGCTCAGTCGGACTCCCGGCGGAGCTTTTTGTAGTGGTTGATCAGAGAGTTGGTCGAGCCGTCGTGTGAACTGACCGCCGACTCATCCCGGATTTCCTCCAGAACTCGCGCNGNCAGGGTCTTNCCCAGCNCGACCCCCCACTGGTCGTAGGGATTGATNCCCCAGATGCANCCCTGCACAAAGACCTTGTGCTCGTACATCGCCAGCAACGCGCCCAGGGTACGGGGGTCGAGACGCCGCACGAAAATCGAGTTGCTCGGCCTGTTGCCCGGGAACACCTTGTGCGGCAGAAGCTCCTCAACNCTCTCCGCCCCGAGCCGTCCCTGCTCCACCTCGGCCAGCAGATCCTGCCGCGCCTCATCCTCTGTCCTGCCGAGCATCAACGCCTCAGTCTGGGCGAAGAAATTCGCCAATAGCTTCAGGTGATGCTCCCCAAGGGGGTTCTGGCTCTCGGCCGCAGCGATGAAGTCAGCAGGGACAAGTCGCGTCCCCTGGTGAAGAAGCTGGAAATAGGCGTGCTGGCCATCGGTGCCGGCGCCGCCCCAGAGAACCGCCCCGGTATCACCCTCGACCGGCTTGCCTCCGGCGGTGACCGACTTACCGCAGCTCTCCATGTCAAGCTGCTGCAGGTAGGCCGGCAGGTGACGCAGGTACTGGTCGTAGGGCAGGACTGCGTGGGTATGAGTCCCGAAGAAGTTGTTGTACCAGATACCCAGCAGTCCCAGTAGGAGCGGGATGTTTTCGCCCGGCTCGGCCTCCTGGAAGTGGAGGTCCATCTCGTGCGCTCCCGCCAGCATGGACTCGAAGTTGTCCATCCCGATGGAGANGGCGATNGGCAACCCGACGGCGCCCCAGATTGAGTAGCGNCCACCCACCCAGTCCCAGGACTCGAACATATTGGCAGCATCGATGCCGAACTCGCTCACCGCTTCCTCGTTGGCCGAGACAGCCACAAAATGCCTGGCAACCGCATCGCTGTCGCCCACCCTCTCCAGGAACCAGGCGCGGGCGCTCAGGGCATTGGCAAGCGTCTCCTCTGTCGTGAAGGTCTTGGAGACCACGACGAAGAGAGTCGACTCGGCGTCAAGGTCCTTCAGCGTCTCCACTATATCCGTCCCATCGACATTCGATACGAAGTGNACCCTCAGCCCGGNCNTCGCGTANGGCTTCAGGGCNTCGGTNACCATCAGGGGNCCCAGGGCCGAGCCGCCAATNCCGATGCTCACGATGTCGGTAATTTCCGANTCCGTATAGCCGCGCCACTGTCCCNNGTGCANGGCATCANAGAACTCCCTCATCTTCGCCAGCACCCGGCCGACGTCCTCCATCACATCACCGTCGCGTCCCTCGACCTTGACCGGGTCTCCCGATCGATTCCGCAGGGCGACATGGAGCACCGCGCGATCCTCGGTGGAGTTGATCCTCCTGCCTCCGAACATCTTCTCGCGCTTGTCAAAAACTCCGGCCTCTTCAGCCAATTCCAGCAAGAGTTCGATGGTCTCACCGGTGACCCGGTTCTTGGAATAATCGAGCAGGATATCCCCAAGGCTGCAAGAGAAGTCAGCGAACCGGCTCTCGTCACCCGCGAAGAGATCTCGCAGATGAAGATCTTCGACCTTCTCGAAATGGGCTTGGAGTTTTTTCCTGGCGTCAGTTGGCATAGGACATCACCACTGCGAATCTACCGGGGTCGCCGATCGTGCACGGGAGACCAGTATGCCCATCAACACGCCCTTCTTCAACCAGTGAAGGAGCCTCCCTGTCCCCAGGTCTCCAGCGCCTCGAGGTAGCTGAGGGATTTCAACCCGGCGGGGAGTCCGAGAGCCGCCATGATCTTCCGAACCCCCTCCTCGCTCTCGTGCTCCACCGACACGGAGACAATCTCCTCGGGTGAACTGATCTCCGCCAACTCGATGATCCCATCCTCAAGGAGCGGAGCGCGGTACTGCCAGCGTTCTTTCTCCACCTCGATCACTCCCAGGCCCGGCCCACCCGCTCCAAGCCTTTCGAGAAGCTCCTCCTCGGTGGCGACCGAATCCGCCGCCGCTTCAGCGCCGACACCGAGCGCCCCGGCCAGCTCATTGAAAACGCCCGCGGCGATGGGAAAGCTGTAGTTCTCCGCCGGGTCCTCCGACCATCTGGCGATCCCGCCCTCGGCGGTGGCGAGGCAGCGCTTGATCTTGAAGTCCCCCAGGCGCAGCTTGAAGTTGATATCGCAACCTGCCGCCCAGAGGTAGCGATCGATCACCCGCTGCGAATCGGGGAAAAGCCTCGGAAGCGATCTGAGAATCGTGTCGAGCGCCCCTGGTAGCTTACCAAAGCCCCTCCATTCCCAATGCGTGCCGAATGCCATTGTTATATCTCAGGAAATAATTTGACTAATGGAAAGATGGCACGATAATGGCTGAGCTTCAAATTGGCAGGCGCGGGCCCCTGGTAACACTCGATACCGCCGGCAGCGCGGGAAGCTCCGCACCCGAAAAACCAAAACCTTGAATCAGGACTGACCGACATTGCACCCCGCGCGCTCCGCTATATCAAAGACTCCCCCACCGACACCGAACCTTCTCCGGGAGGATATACTCCTGGAAGCCTTCGAGCAAGCCGGCAAAAAGGTCACCGAGCACGTATTGGACTCCATCCTGGGCGCGGCGGGAGCGGCTCGAATCCTGCTATCGCTGGGGCACTCCCCTGACCAGCAGCTCTCTATCGCCCGGCAGCGAGGACGGAAAGAGCTTCCGGGAGACCAGGTCAATCCTCCCCCGGGCCCCCTCGATAAAACGACGACCGTCCCGACCGTCCACCAGCGTTGGCCCCTCTCCATCCGCCTCGACCTGCGGGGACAGGAAAGTTCCACGCTCTTTTTCGGAGGTCCGCCGCTTCCTCCCCGCGCATGGCTGGGCGAATGCGCCGGTCGAATCCGCTCCATATTGTCCATCTCCCTCCTGCTTGATGAGTTCCACAAATCCCGCCGGGCCCGGCGGCGGCGAAACGAAGAAACAGCCGGCGAGTCGCCCAACCCCGTCTCCGGCGATGAACTCCAGCGGCTGTTCCCGGAGATCATCGGCAAAAGCATGGGAATCGAAAACGTCCTCAGCTCGATCCTGCAGATTGCCGGCTCCGACATCCCAGTCCTCATCCGGGGTGAGAGCGGCACCGGAAAAGAGTTGGTGGCGGCCGCGATCCACAGGCTGAGCCCGCGCAAGGAGATGCCCTTCGTCTGCGAAAATTGCGGAGCGATCGCTGAGCAGTTGGCGGAGGCGGAGCTCTTCGGGCACGAAAAAGGAGCCTTTACCGGCGCCTCCATAGCCCGGACGGGACTCATCGAGAGAGCCCGGGGAGGGACCCTCTTCCTGGATGAGGTAAGCGAGATGGAGCCCAGCCTGCAGAAGAAGCTCCTCCGGGTGCTGCAGGAAAAATCCGTGCGGCGCGTCGGTGCCATCCGAACAGTACCGGTAGATTTCCGCCTGGTCTCGGCCACCAACCGGGACCTCGAGAAGATGGTAGCCCGGAAGTGTTTTCGCGAGGACCTCTATTACCGCCTCAACGTCACATCGATCCGCCTCCCGGCGCTTCGGCACAGGAGAGAGGACATCCCACTGCTGGTGGACCACTTCGTCGGGATCCACAGCCGAAAGAACCGGCGGGAGGTGCCGGGCTTCAGCTCTGAAATACTCGAAATCCTCAGCGCCTACGATTGGCCCGGCAATATTCGGGAGCTGGGAAACGAGATCTGGAAGCTGATAGCTACCGTCGAGGGAGCGGTGGAACCCTGGCATCTTTCCGGAAAAATCACATCGAGGCGAGGCCCCCTTTGCCCCACCCGGCCCGGATCCCTCGAGGAGATGGAGAAAGAGGTTCTCGGAGGAGCGATCGCCGATGCTCTGAAGAAGACGCATGGCAATAGGGCCCAGGCCGCGAGACTGCTGGGGATAGGAAGAGCCACTCTCTACCGCCGCCTCGAACGCTACGGCATCCGCTGCGATTGAACTCGCTGAGGTCCGGCGCCCTCGAGCCCCCCCCTGCCGGCCCCGGGAAGAACGATCACTTCAACGCCGCGACGCTCTGGCGGTAATAGAGCTTCCACCATTGACCGAGAAACTTACGATCATCGATGCCCGGAAACCGCGTTGATCGAAAACGGTTCAGGAGGCCTGCCCGAAGCACCACACCGAGGGGAAAGCCCTTGAATTTCTTCAGGCGTACGCGGACAGCGCCCCGGGGGCGGGCGACCTTGCTCATGGCGATGTCGTCGAGCTCGAAATTCCCCATACCCTTGATCCAGTAGAACCAGCGCTGCTCTTTCTCATCGTAGCGGGCGAAGTCCTTCTGCAATACCAGCACGTCAAGCTCCCTGATATTTGTCGGGGTCTTGCTCGCGACCTGGACAATAAGCGCCGGAAGCTGCTCCTTGTCCACCTTCCACAAGGCTATGTAGGCCTTTCTCGCCGTCACGGCGGGGCCCGTAAGTCGCTTGAGCAGGAGGCTCGCCTTCTCGGCGGGAGTCTTCGGTTTTACCGCGGGTTTTTCGATCCCGGCCTTCGGCGCGGCAGCCGCGGGCGTCGAANNCTCCCGGGGTTTCCCGCTCACCACCCCACTCCCCGGCTCTGTCCGGGGCTCAACGGGCAAGGCTTCACTGGCAGGTTGTTTTTCTTCCCGNCCGCCGGAGACGGGAGTTCTCACGGCAGGCTTCGTCACCTCTTCAGCGCCGGCCGCCTTCCTGCCCAGGGCAGCCTCGGCGATGGCCCTGCGCGCCGCGGCATCCCCGGAACGAGAATACCGCACCACCGGCTTGCGAGCCGTCTGCCCATCATCGGACGGAGCNTTTTCAGAGCCGCCGCAGCCGAAGGAGACAGGAAGAAGAAGAAGGATGGAGATAAACGAGGGGCGCCTCATTTGATTCCGCTTTTCCGTTTTTTTTCACTTACACGTGCAGGGTAACCGACTCGCTTCAGTTTATTACCAGCGGCGTTCATTTGCCAGCATCCCCCTCTTCTGGGTTGGGACTGCCACCTCATCACGCTACAATGCGCCGATTCCCAGCTTTTTACCGGACGTCTCCATGGCTAAGTGCAAGCATTGCGGTCAGAAAAAAGGCAAGCGGCAGTGCCCCGCGCTCGACGATGTCATCTGCGCTCAATGCTGCGCGACGCACAGGCTCGATACAATCCAATGCCCCGCAGACTGCATCTATCTCCAATCCGAGTTCTACCAGCAGGGCCGCCGAAACCAGAAGGCCCGGTCGCGGGGGAAGAAATTCCTGGATCGTGTCGGAAATGACTTCCACTCAGAGGCGGCCCAAGGTTTTGCCTTCATGATCCAGGCCGATCTCTACTGGTGGTGTTCCCGCAACGGAGGACTTTCGAATCCCGCNATCGCCAAGGCCCTCGAGGCCTCGGCCTCTACCCCCGGGCTGGTCATCGTCGAACAGGAAANCGAAGATCCATTGGCTGAATTTCTCGGCAAGCTGTTCAGGAAAAGCTCGAGGTACGCCGCCCTCGGGGAAAACGGGTTCGATGTGGACGCGCAGAAAAAAGTCCTGGCGGCGCTCGCCTCCTGTGCCGAGAAACATCAAGAAACCGAAGATGCCGGAGAGAGCCGATCCTTCCTGGAAGAGATCAGCTCTTATTTCGACCAGCTCGATTTCGAGGCCGATCTGGACTACTCGCCCCTCGAAGAACTCGAGGAAGAACCGAACAATCCCGCAGGAGAAGAGCGTGAAGGCGGCNTGATCCTTCCCGGACAGTGAGAGCCTCCCCCACATTCCACAGCGATGCGACCGCACACCGAGATCCTCATCATCGCCGCAACCGAAAACGAGCTCGCTCCCCTGAAAAACGATCTGCCCGGAGCCGGCGAGGGATTNCGGATATCCGCCACCGGCGCAGGAAAGGTCAGCGCAGCGCTGGCGACTCTCGAGCTCATCCAGCAGAAAAGCCCGGACTGGATCATCCAGATCGGCTGCGCCGGAGCCTACCCGGGCTCCGGTCTCGCGCCCTGCGATGCGGCCATAGCGAACCTGGAAATCTTCGCGGATGAAGGCGTGGAGGCGCCCGACGGCTTCCTCTCCATGGAGGACATCGAGTTGCCCCAGGCGACCCGGGGCGAAGAACGTGTCTTCAACGAGATCCCCGTCCATGCGCCCGCGAAAGAGACGCTCGAGGCAATACGATCTTCGATCGGCAACGAGGCCCGCATCGAGGCGGGCCGCTTCTGCACGGTCTCCAGCGGCAGCGGAACCGACGCCGCCGCCGCCGGCATCGAAAAAACCTGGGCCCCCCTGGCCGAGAGCATGGAGGGCGCGGCGGCCGCCCTCGTGGCCTGGAAACACGGTATTCGCTTCAGCGAGATTCGCGGAATCTCCAATATGGCGGGACACAGGGAACGGGAAGGCTGGAAAATCTCCGAGGCCTGTGAAATCGCCGGCAGGGTCCTGCGCTCCTGGCTCGAACTGGAGAAGGCGGGCTCATGAAAACTCTTCGCGTAGGGCTCTCGCCCTGTCCGAACGACACGTTCATCTTTCACGCCCTCTTCGAGGGCCTCGTCCCGCTGGAGGGCTACCGGCTCGAGCCCGTCTTCGAAGATGTCGAGACTCTCAATGTCATGGCACGCGACGGCGCCCTGGAGATCACCAAGATTTCCTTTCACGCCTGGGGCCACCTCCGCGACACCTACACCCTCCTGCGATCGGGATCAGCCCTCGGCCGCGGCTGCGGCCCCCTCATCGTCGTTCGTCCGGGAGATGAAAAGCGAGACCTCTCAACCTCCAGGATCGCCATTCCCGGGAAACTCACCAGCGCAAACCTGCTGCTTCGCCTCTTCGCCCCCCGGGTCCCCCCCGCCTCACTGATCGAGATGACCTTCGACCGAATCATGGAATCGGTACAGAGCGGGGAGGTCGACGCGGGATTGATCATCCACGAGAGCCGCTTCACCTACCGCGATTTCGGCCTGCGAAAAATGGTCGATCTCGGCGACTGGTGGGAGGAGGTCCACGGCTACCCGATCCCATTAGGAGGCATCATCGCCCGGCGGGATATCGGCGAAGAGACCATCGAAGCTTTTGACCGAGCGCTCTCCAGCAGTGTCCTCCACGCCATGAACCACCCGGAAGATTCGCGAGAGTTCGTCCGACGCCACGCCCAGGAGATGGACGACGAGGTAATGACGGCCCATATCGGGCTCTACGTGAACGACTTCACCGTCAACCTGGGAGAAGAAGGCGCGCGCGCCGTAGCCCACCTGTTCGCCATCGCCGAGACGGAGGGGATTCTGCCGGCGGCCGGGCCGCGGTGACACCTTCGGCTTCATGCGCCACAGGAGCAAAAAAAATGGGAGAGCCCGCTGGGGTCATTCCCCTGAGACTCTCCCCGAACCCTTCCCCGTTTTCACCCCAGCCGGGGATTGAGGGACCTGCGAAAACGCGACACGCCGGTCGAAGCCAGTCGGGCAAACTTCGGGATCGAACAACCGCGCGCGTTGAACAACAGGATCCCCCGAGTAGGATCCTCCAAAGACCGTTTCTGTCGAAATGGAACAGCCCCCGGGTCGGCGAAAAGAAACGCCCCCGGGAAATTCTGCCGGGCCGCGGGCGCCACCGCGCACGCCGCCTCGCCAGCTCGTCGGAAATACCGCCCCCAGGCAATCGAACGCAACGATGGCCTCCTCTGAGTAACTCCGATAAAGATCGTCTGCCCGACAACCCAATCGTAGAGGCGCAAATTATCAGATTCCATCAACTAACGGAATTTTCCCCGAACCGGCAAGCGTCTCCCGATCTCCCGCTCAGCCAGGGGCAACATTTGACGGAGCCGGACAATCTGCGTAGAGTGTTGCGCCGGGAAAAACCTCCCGGTCCCCGGAAACCTCAGGGCAGAACCCCCAATGCGGAAGCTCTTTGTTACAGACCTTGACGTACGCGGAAAACGCGTCCTGGTAAGGGCCGACTTCAATGTCCCCCTGCAGGATGGAGAGATCATCGATGACCGCCGCATCCGGGAGTGCCTCCCGACAATCCAGTGGCTCATGGAAAACGGCGCGCGGACCATTCTCATGTCCCACCTGGGACGTCCAGGAGGTGAGCGCGCCGAAGAATACAGCCTGCAGCCGGTCGCACTGCACCTCGGGCAGCTGCTGAGACGGGATGTACCGCTGGCAAATGACTGTGTCGGACCTGAGGCGCAGGCGAAGCTCCAGGGCCTCGCCGACGGCGGCGTTCTGCTGCTGGAGAACCTGCGTTTCCACGCCGGGGAGACCGCCAACGAGCCGGAGTTCGCCCAGGCGCTGGCAGCCCTGGCCGAGATCTACGTCAACGATGCCTTCGGCACCTCGCACCGCTCCCACGCCTCCATCACCGGGGTAGCTGAACGGATAGCCCAATGCGCCATGGGTTTCCTTCTCAAGAAAGAGCTCGACCTGCTCGGAGGCGCGCTGGCAGACCCGCGCCGTCCATTCGTCGCCATCATGGGAGGCTCCAAGGTCTCGGGAAAGATCAAGGTCATCGAGAACCTCCTCGACAAGGTGGATCAGCTCATCGTCGGAGGGGGAATGTCCTATACGATCTTCAAGGCCATGGGGCTGGAGATCGGGAAATCCCTCCTGGAGGAGAGCTCACTGGAGGACGCGACAGGAATACTCGAGGCAGCCGAGGCCCTCGGACCCGGACGTCTCATCCTCCCCCTGGACATCCTCGCCGCAGATGCTTTCGACAACGATGCCGTGACCACGGTCTGCCCGGCCGGAGAGATCCCGGCCGAGCTTGAGGGCCTCGACATCGGCCCGCGGACCATCGAGCTCTACGGCGGAATCGTGCGGGAGGCGGGGACCGTGATCTGGAACGGCCCGATGGGAGTCTTCGAGATGCCGACCTTCGCCCGGGGAACCGAATCGGTGGCCTCCGCGATGGCCGAGGCTACAGCGCGGGGAGCCACGACCATCGTCGGCGGCGGCGACTCGGCCGCGGCGATCAAGGCAGCTGGCCTCTCAGACAAGATCTCCCACGTCTCCACTGGCGGCGGAGCCTCCCTCAAGCTCCTGGAGGGCGGCACCCTTCCGGGAGTTGCAGCACTCTGCGACCAAACCTGAGCCATCGTCTCAAACGAAGGGCTCTGGATCCCATATCCCGAAATTGTCGAGATAGACCTGAAGGGCCTCAACCTCTCCGGCCTTCTCGGCGAGCCAGCCACCGACCTCATCCAGCAGGGACTGTTCCTCCTCGATGGACAATTCCCCGGTGAGGACCCTCGTGCGCAGAAAAACGAAATAGGTATCGAGTACATCGTGCATGCAATAGTCGTTGATCTGGCGGAGCTTCCCCTCCTCGTAGAGACCGGCCACCTGGTCTCCGCTGGTGTCCATCTTGCCGGGCTTGCCCAGCATCTTGGCAAGCAGGTTCAGCCCGCCCCGGATGCGTGAGGCGCCGTACTCGGTCAGCCAATCCATCAGGTCGATGTGCTTGTCGGTGTAACGGTACCTGTGGCCGAAGCGATCGTCGGCGAAATAGGCCGGGCACGAGATTCCGAAGCGAAAAGCGTTCAGCGTCATCAGCGGAATGTCGAACCCCCTGCCGTTGAAATCGACCAGCGCGGCTCCCTTGTAGTGGCCGACGCCCTTCCAGAAAAGCCGGGTCATCTCCCTCGAATCGAAATCGGGATCATCCAGGCAGGATATGTCCAGCAGGCGGAAATCGCTCGACACCCTGGCTACCGCGATGGCCACGGGGACGTGAAAAGCTACAGGTATGAAAGCGTCCGGATCGCCCAGCCCCTCAAGATAGCGCCCGATCGCCGCCTCGGGGGTCAGCTCCTCGCCCTGGTAGAGCACTCGCGCCATGAGCCCCCCATCGACCACCGACTCGGTGTCGTAGACTATATAGCGGGTCTGTCCTTCCTGATCCATTCGCGCTCTCGTTCCTTTGAATGTGGTTCTAACCCACCTTATGCGGAACATACAAGCCTCGACAAGAGGCGACAAACTCGCTTCGTGGATCGGGTAAACTGGCAATATGCCTGTTCGCAATAAAATCAGGATCTACGAGACCGCTATCTGGGGCAGCATCATCGTCAGTCTCGGACTCGGCGCGTTCGGAGCGTATCTTACCTACAAGCAATACGACGACATGGACCTGCGTCTCTACGTTGCCGAGCGGGTCTACTCAAGCAACCTCGCGACCAAGCTGCGCTCGGAGATCGAGGAACGCGAAAAAGAAACCTTCGAATCGATCAAGGCTTTCGCCCACGGAGCGCACGAAGCCCCTACACTGCCGCCTGGTACCCCGGAGGCCTTCTTTGGTCTGCCTTTTCGCATTCGGACCAATGGCGAGATCGAAGGCCTCGGCCAACCGCTACGAACATCCCCACCTCCCCCAAGAGAGACCGAGGCGCCGCCCGCGGAATACCGCCAGGCGGTAAGGCTGTCCAATTCCCGCGCTCCGATCAAACGCAAGATCAAGGCTCTCGAGGCGGCCTCCAGGCGAGCCGGGCTCCCACAGGCCTGGAGAATCCGGGCCAACACCCAGTTGGCGGCCCTCTACAGCAGGTACGATCAGCCTGCGGCTGCCGAATCAATCTATGCCGGCATGCTGGAGAGCGCCCCTGGCGCGCTTGCGAACATCTCCTGGCCAACCCCGGCACAGCTCAGCCTCGCAAGGGCTGCGACACTGTCCGAGCTCAACCGGAAAGCGGAGGTTCCGGGGGTCCTCACACACGGGCTTTCATTCCTGTATTCAGGCTCGAAGAAAAATGGATTCGCCAAGCGGGAATCCTACCTCCAGGGCTCAATCCAGTTGCTGCGCGGCCTTGATCTGCCGCCGCCGAAGGAATTGAAGGAAGCAATCAAAGAGCTCGAGAAAAGAAAACCTATCGTGCGAGCGGTAAAGCATGTGAGAGATGTCTCGCTCCCCCGGGAGCTGTCGAGGAGGAGCTCGACATCATCGAGGAGGGGGTCCTGGAGCAGTATTGAAAATAATCTCGCTGTCGTCTGGCGGCCTACCCCTTCAGCCATCACCACGGCCGGAATAAAAACCGCGGGAGTCGTCGTAGACGTGGAACGTCTGCTCAGGGCTCTGAACAGGGAGGTGAGGGCCCTGGACGAGGAGATGTCCGGCCTCGGCAGTTCCGGTTCGCATCGGGTGGCCCTGAGAAACGGGATGGAGGCGGCTTTTTCCCGTCGCGGCTCAGATCCCGCGAGGAAAATGGTCACCTTCCTACCAGACAATTCCCTCGCCGGTGACCTCCTGCCTTTCTCAATTGGTCTGCCGCGAACCGAATGGGAAGAACGCCTGGGAACCGCTCGCAGACCATTCGTGATAGCCGGCCTTCTTTCGGCGATACTCGGCCTCACCCTGGCATGCGGGCTCCTCGTAATACGCAGGACCATGAGGCGAGAGATGAAGCTGGCCCGGATGAAAACCGAGTTCGTCGCCAATGTGTCGCACGAGTTGAAGACTCCCCTTTCCCTGATCAAGCTCTGCTCCGAAACCCTCCAATTCGACCGCGTAAGCGGCGAAGAAAAACGACAGGAATACTTCGAGGTGATCAACAGGGAGAGCGATCGGCTGAGTCATCTCATCGGTAATGTCCTGAACTTCTCGAAGATCGATGCGGGCAAGAAAAACTATGCGCTGAAAAAAGTCGACCTCGGCCCCCTGCTGAACCAGACCCTCGACGCCTACTTCCTCCAGATCAAAGAGCAGGAATTCACCTGCAGGCGGGACATACCGGACTCGCTGCCCGCGATCCTCGCCGATGAGGAGGCCGTGGCGCAGGCTTTCATCAACCTCCTACAGAACGCGGTTCGCTACTCGCCTGAAAAAGGCGAGCTCATCGTTCGCGCCTGGAGCGACGAGAAATCCCTGCTGGTCAGTGTCGCCGATGGCGGGATCGGCATCGCCGAAGATGAGCAGCAGCGAATCTGGGACGACTACTATCGCACCGCGGAAGCCCGGGCGCTGGGAACAAGGGGCAGCGGACTGGGGCTCTCCCTGGTCAGCCACATCATGAAAGCGCATAGGGGAGAAACCCGCCTGGTGAGCGTCCCCGGAGAGGGGAGCGAATTCACGCTGGCCTTCCCCCTGGAAGCTGAAACACAGTTGGAGCACGAAAATGACCGGTAAGATCCTGGTTATCGAAGATGAGCCCGACCTCGCGATGGGATTAAAGGACAACCTCGAGTTTGAAGGTTACACGGTATTCATCGCCCACAACGGCGAGGACGGCCTTGACCTCGCGATCAAAGAGCAACCCCATTGCGTGCTGCTGGACATCATGTTGCCAGGGATGGATGGTTTCGATACCTGCCATGCGATCAGGAAGAATAACATCCGCGCCCCTATTCTCATGCTGACCGCGCTCAGCACCGAGGTAGACAAGGTCAAGGGACTGGACCTGGGAGCTGATGACTACATCACCAAGCCCTTCAATCTCAAAGAGCTGATGGCGCGGATCCGGGCCGCCTTGCGAAGATTTGAGCCTGTTCTCACCGGAAAAAAACGTCGGAAATTCAAGGTGGGCCGGGCCACCGTGCTGCTCGAGCGGTCGATGATCCAGATCGAAGACAAGGATATCCCACTCGGACACTACGAGACGCAGATACTCGAAATGCTCTCCCAGGAGCCGGGCTCGATCATCGACCGGCAGCAATTGCTCAGCGAGATCTGGGGACTCGACAACGAACCGATGAACCGCAGCGTCGACAATCACATCGTGAGTCTGCGACGCAAGATAGAAGAGGACCCGAAGAGTCCCAGGCACATCATCACCGTACATGGATTCGGCTACAAGCTGGTCAAATGAGACTTCCGCCGCTCCCCCTTACCATCATCCTCCTGGCCTTCACCGCCGGCCTGCCGGCTGTTGAAGATTCCGGCGATACCGAACTGCTCCTGGAGAAGGCCATCTTCCTGGAAGCCATCCGCGGAAAACCCGAGGAGGCCCTGCAACTCTACCGTCGCATCCAGGATGGCGCTCAGAAGGGGAATCCCACTGATCATGCCATGGCCCGGGCTCTTCTGGGGGAGGCCACCTGCCTCGATGCCACCGGCAAAGACCAGCTTGCCCGGGAAAAATTCCAGGCCATTATCGACCGCTACCCCCTGCAGGAAGAGATCCGGGACATCGCCCGCGGCTACATCAGGAGCCGCCTCTGGGACACCCCGGCCAGCTATATGCCCGAGGAGATGCTCTTCTACGCCGAGATGGTGAAGCCGGGCGAAGAGCTCATCCGGCTCTCGAAGGCGATTCGCTCAACCCCGTTTGAAAACCCGATCGATGCGTCGAGAACGCTCGCCACCGATCCGGAGGGCGCCGCGGCCGCTCTCGAGGAATCCAGCAAAAACCCGGCCGGCTGGATCTCGGCCTTCCTGAATAAATCGTTGTTCAGGGAGCTCTCGAAAATGGGCGGTATCGCGATCGGAATCCCGGCAGGGGGAAATCCCGCAAAAGATTTTATCGCAGTCCTCTTGCCCGGTGAGAGCGATGCCCTCTCGGGATACATAACCTCCCTCCTCTCCCTGGCACAGGCGAAGAGAGTGGGTTTCATCCAGGACCTGCCGCTTTACAAGATGGAAGAGGAAGACACATTCCTCGCCGCCGGCGAAAACGTGGTGGTTATGGGGAGCTCCCGGAGAATGGTCGAGGATGCCGTCAAGCGGTACTCGAGCCAATCCACCTCCCTGGCAACCAACCCGGATTTCCTCAACGCCTGGTCGAGAAAAGAGGACGCGCTGATGTTCTTCTTCCTCGACAACGACTTTCCTTTTTCACGCCCTGAAAACAGGAAGGCGATCGAGACCCTGGGACTCGCCGGATTCGGAGCGATCTCCATCGCCATCTCGACCACCCCCTCCACCGACAGGCTGCACGCGACCTTGTGGGCCAGGAGGGAGAGCCCTCCTGGGACGAACACCTGGAGCCGACTGACCACAGCCCCAATCGACCCCGGGATCATCAGGCCAATCCCTCCCGAGTCCCTGGGATTCATCGCGTTCTCGGCACGGGATATGAAGACAAAGCTGACGGAGATTTCTGCCGCTCTCGGGACGCTCTCCGGCGAACAGAAAAACTCCAACGCCGGGAGACTGAGGGCCCCGCTGACCTGGCTCCTTGAAACGGAACCTTTCAATTCAGTCCTGGCAGAGGTCCGCTCCGTCATCATCGGATCCTATCCAAACGCCGCCCTGCTGAAGCTGTCCTCATCGGTGAAGGAGCTCGGAAACCTCTCAGGCCTGCAAATCTACCGCCCCCTCTACTTTGCAGCGATCGAGTTCAGGGAGTCGGTGGCCGGCGAAAAGATCCTTCGAGACGCCCTCGGGAAATACGCCGCCAGCCTTCCCGGCGCATCGAAGAACCTGGAGTTCCGTGACCAGCGACTGAAGGCCGGGGAGAACAGCGCCACCCATCACTATCTCGAGCCGCTCCTGGGAATACGTCCGGGCTATATCCGGATTGAGAACCAGTTCATCATCGCCATGTCTCCCGAGATCCTGAAGGCCACCCTGCGCAGCCGCTACCTCGACGACAAGAGCCGTCTTCCCCTGCCGACTCCCGGGGTCTCCAAGGTTCTCTACCTCCGGCCGAAACCCATCTTCAGCGCCCTGGCTATGCTGCAGAAGAGCATCCCTGTGCTCACTCTCAAGAACATAAAGGCTGCTGTCATCTCTACCAGGGAGGAAGAAGATGGGCTCGAGGTAGACCTCGTGATCTCAGACCTGATACCGGCGCTGAATGGATTTCTCAAGGACTACGCTGCCGCAATGGAGGAGCAGAAACCCGCAGGGTCAGATAATTGAGTTGCCAGCGCAAACCCGAGCAATACGATTGACCCGCGAATTTTCGATCGGTTTTTATTTTCAGCAAGAGACCGGCCCCCGTGCCCGCTTCCGACAATAGGACCTAAGTGCATTAGATTTAAATGACTTACATGGTTTTTCCCCAGGCCGGGATACGAATGCGAAATCCCCGGGTCTCCTCATCGGCAAAACGCTTCCGGCGCGAAAGCTATTACTTCTTGCGTAGGCTGCTTGAAATCCTTACCTTAGTTTCAACTGTAGAAAGTAATTAGAAGGTTTCTATGACCATTCAAGAGAGGCAGGAAATGAAAAAGAAATTAGCGATCATCCCCGTCGCTTTGCTCCTGGTTTACGGCGGTGTAGCCACGGCTGAAAAAGCCGGTAAGTGTCCCATCAGCGGCAAGGCTGCCAACCCCAAGATCACGATCGAGGTCAATGGCAAAGCTGTCGGCTTCTGTTGCAACAATTGCAAGAAGAGCTATACAGCGACAATCGTCAACAAGGGTCCGGGGAAATGCCAGTACAGCGGCAAAGCCGCGAAGAAGTCTACCGGCCTGATCCACGAGACATCACAGCTCGTCAGCTTCTGCTGCAACAATTGCGCAGGCAAGTACGCCAAGGCGAACAAGTTCAGCAAGAAGACTTCAAAACCCGGCAAATGCCCCATCAGTGGAAAAGCCGCCGAGGCTGACCAATTCGTCAGCGTCAACGGCACGAAGACCTTCTTCTGCTGCGGTAACTGCAAGAAAAAACATACGGCGGCGCTTGCGGCCAAGGCCGACAGCGGCAAATGCCCCATCAGTGGAAAAGCTGCCAACTCCGCTACGCAGGTGGTTCACACCAAGCGCGAGACGAAGTATTTCTGCTGCAACAACTGCCGCGCGAAATACGCCAAGGCGAACTTTGCCAAGAAGTAAAGCCGGTTGACCACTTGCCTCAACCAGGCAGCCACCTGAGTGGCGAATGCCCTGCAGTTTCGGAGTCTCCGGAATCGCAGGGCGTTTTTCTTTCCCGTTTTTGCGCTACCACCCCCGCCCGCGAAGACTCGACCCCAAGACGACCCGGGAGCCTCACATTCCGATGAGCAAGAAGGAGCCTATCGAGCAGGCCGGAGCGATCCCCTTCCGCAGGGGACCGAATGGATGGGAATTCCTCGTGATCACCTCCCGCAAGGGCAATTGGATCTTCCCCAAGGGAGTCGTTGGGAAAAAAGAGACCCCTGCGGAGGCTGCCCTGAAGGAATGCGCGGAAGAGGCCGGGGTCCGGGGAGACATCGTCGGCGAAGCTGTTGGCAGCTATCCTGACCGCAGGCGCAAGCATCCCTGCCTGGTTCGGATGTTCCTGCTACGCTACGAAGGCGAGTCCGACTGGGAGGAAGAAAATTTCAGGGAGAGACTCTGGTGCGGCTTTGCCGAGGCCTCAGATCGACTGCGCAAGGAACCCGTGCGCGAATTGCTGACCAGGGCCCTCGAGCTGTTGGAGCGGGACCGGGAGCTCTCCTAGGAAGGCCCGCCCATCGCCGGCAACATGCTGGTAAAGGAGATGAGCCCCTCCTTCACCGAGGCCTTGCGATAGGTGATTTCCCGGACACCCATCGTGACAAAGAGCGCCTCCACCGACAGGATGCCGGGCAGAAACAGCAGCCTTCTGTGCTTTGGCATGGTGGGCCAGATCTCTCCATGAATTTCCCGCTGGACGAGCTCCTGGAGATCCTCGATCCGGAAGGTGTCCCTTTCGAGGCTCTTCACGATCGCCCTGACCGTACCGCCCGTGCCGAGCATCTCGGAATACCTCGGCATGCTTCCCGCCATATGCTCCCTCATCTCTCTCTCGACGATGACGCGTCCCTGCTCAACATAATCGTAGAGAGTCCTTGCCCTTCGCAGCTGGCAATGGAGGCGAATGGCCCCTACCGGGATGCTGGTCTTACGGGTCGAGGCGGGATTGAGATACTCGATGATCTCGTTGCTGCCGCCCCCCAGATCGAAGAGCGCCGTAGGAAACTCCTCGACCATATTCCTGAAGCCGGTCTCGAGCAGGAAGGCCTCGATTCCCCCCTCGATGATCTGGATCCTCAGTCCCAGCTCGCTCTTGAGCAGACGCCGGAAGATCTCGGAGTTCTGGGCCTCCCGCAAAGCGGCAGTACCGACAGCGGTGACATCTTCGAAGGATATTCCGGAAAACTCTTCACGCAGGCTCCTCAGGGTCGAAACACAATGCGCCATCGTACGGGGGCTGATGCGGCCATAGCTGAAGACATCGTAGCCAAGGCTCCAGGGCACCTTCCGCTCCCTCTCGATCTCTTCACTGACATCTGATACCGAAGGCACTATGTAGAGCTTGATAGAGGTCGAGCCGAACTCGAGGTAGGCGTTTTAGCTGATGATCCGGTATAATTTTTCATAGAGTCGATACGGACAATTATTTCCGCATTTTCCGGTTCTTCTTCAGATGAATTCCTGATATTTCCGAATTCAATAATTGGGGCAGGAATCTATCCAATTACTTATCGTGATTATCCTGTGAAAGTGTGCACGGTAACTTCACGTTTCGCAAACAGGGGCCAAAGTCTATGCGCTTATTGACTTTCAAGGCAGTCAACCTGGCGTTAACGCTCTGCCTCTGTGCCATTACCGGATGTTTCAAGGCGCCCGTAGACGACCGGCCGGCGCGAATTGAATCGATCGAAGGCAATCACCAATGCGGGCTTCCCGGAGACATTCTACCCGAATCCCTGATCGTTCGTGTGCTCGGCCAGAGCAGCCGGGACTTCCTTGGACGAAGAGGCAGAAGGCAGCCCCTGGCCGACCAGTGGGTCACCTTTCGTCTCGAGGGCCTTCCCGAGGAGGCTGAATCCGGAGCTCAACCCCCGGATGCCTCTCCTGCCTTCATCCTGGCCAAAGAAAAAGAGCCGGCGGAGCGCCTCGACCAGGTAAAGATCAAAACGGACGCATCCGGAACCGCCAGCGTACGAATACGGCTTGGAAGCAAAAACGGCGACTGGCGCATAGAGGCATCAGTCCCCAGAGAGGGTCGCAAGGCTCTCAAGGAACATTTCCGGGTCGTCAGCGGCGTCGAAAAACTCACCGACAATATCGAGGCGACGGTAGGCTCNGATGTCNNNCTCNNNTTGCGNNTGCNGGCNCGGGNAGACNCCGGANACNTGGTGCCGCTCNCGGGGCGCGTCGTCNANATGCGGATCGCGGGTGAACCNTCGAGCCATGGAATGNCCGCAAGCCTCAACAACCGGCGGGACGAAACCGACAAGGAGGGCGTTCGCAAGGGAACCGATCTCACCCTCGGCGACCGCGCCGGCATCTATCGCGTACTGGCGGAGGTCGAAGGAAACGAGGACGANCCCCCCATTCGTGGGATCATATTCACCGTCATGGCGATCGANTGGCTGCGGATCGTCGGCGAGNTCACCATCGGGGTGATCTTCTTTCTGCTGGGCGTGAGATTCCTTGCCAACGGCTTTCTCATAGTCCTCGGNCCCCACCTCCACCACGCCACGGGACGCATGGCGAATAACCGTATCCTGGGCTACCTCGGAGGAATCCTCTCTGGAGCGACCTTCCAGTCCCACTCAACCGTAACATCCCACCTGATGAGCTTCGTCAACGGCGGACTGCTGAAATCACGAGGAGCCATGGGGCTCCTGCTGGGCGCNCTGCTGGGAGCTACGGCCCTGCCCCAGATCCTCGCCCTGCAGATCGATTTTCTCATAGCGCCCCTGACAGGGCTCGGTCTCCTGATGGTGATCCTTCCCCGATCCGTCGGCCTTGCCCACTGGAGCAGAATCTTCCTCGGCGCCGGGCTGGCCCTGGCGAGCTGGAGCCTGCTTGGAACAGGCATCGAACAGCTGGANCTGAGCCCCAGGTTCAGCTCGGATGTNCTGCCCCCCCCGCTATCCTTCGATCAGGATCAGCCCTGGGCCATAATGGCCGGGAATTTCTTCGCCCTGTTCCTGGTGGGAGCGGGAATCAGCCTGGTCCTTCGGACATCGAACCTGGTGGTTATCATCGCGGTCCTGCTGGCCTCCAACGAGATCATGGGCACCCTCTCCACGNTACCCCTGATCCTCGGCGCCAACCTGGGCGCGGGACTGAGCAGCCTCTTTCGTTCCCTGTTCAAAAATCGCGAGNCCTGCCGCCTGGGAATCTGCATCCTGGTAATCCACCTGGTGACAGGCATTGTCTTCGCCTCTCTCTCCCTGGTNCCCCACGAGGGAACCTCTCTGCTGCTCTGGCTCGTCGACCAGGNGACCCCNGGGNACCTCTTTCACCCGCTGCCGGAAAACGTCGAGCATCACGTCGCGATGATCCATACGGGCTACAACCTCGCCGCCAGCCTCCTCTTCCTGGCGCTNCCTGGAATCGCCACGGCGATCGCCTCGTTAATTCTTCCTTCCAAGAGAGGAGCCGACGATCTCAAGCCCTACCGTCTCGATGAGAACCTGCTCCCTGTACCAGGACTGGCGCTGCGCCAGGTTCTCGAGGAGATCTGCTACCTCGCGGAGCTGTGCCAGAAAAACNTCGCCGAAGCNTTCGATTCTTTTCGCTACGGCGACCTCAATCTCGCCGGACAGGTCGCGCGNCGGGAGGAGATCATCGCGGGAATCCACCGCGAGGCGAGCCGCTACCTGGTGCTAGTGCAGGAGAACCAGCTCTCACGCCGTGAATCTACCGAGACGGAGAAGCTGCAATCGAGCGTCGCCGCCCTCAGCAGGGTCGGCGAATCGGCCGAGACGCTCAGGGANCTCGCCTCCCGCCGGATCGAGGACAAGATCGATTCCGCCGAGGAGCTGGACCGCGACCTCGGAGAGATCTACGAGCTGGTCATGTCCCAGTTCTCGAACATCCTGATCCTCCTTCGCAGTCCCACCAACCGCCTCGAGGAATCCGCGGTCAAGACGGTAGAGCGCCTGGCCAAGTTCCGCTCCAGGCTCGAGACCCAGTGGAAGCAGAGAATCGAAAAGGCCAGCGACAATTCTNAAGANCGGATCCTCCTGCATGTCCAGACGCTCGCCTACCAGCAGGCCTTCGACGCGCTCTTCCATGCCGCCTCCCATCTCGGGCATATCGCGGAGCGAATGAGGCTGCTCTCGCCTGAGCGGATCTGAGCCCTACTCCGTCCTGCCCAGTTCCTTCTCGATCCGGTCGACGAGCAGTTCGTAGGTAAAGCCCCCCTGGAGCTTCATTCCATTCAGGAAGAGGGTCGGCACACGGCTCACATCAGCCGCCTTCGCCTGGGCGATGTCTCGCTCGACGATCCCCTCGACCTCNGCGGATTCGAGATCATCCTCGAACTGCTCCATGTTGAGGCCAAGGAGATTTGCGTGGGCCCGCAGGCTCCGGGAATCGAGGGTCTCCTGGTTGGCGAAGAGCAGGGTCTGCATCTCCCAGAATCGCCCCTGCTGAAANGCGGCNACNGACGCCTTGTGAGCCTNGAGGGAGAGAGGGTGCCCGGGAAACGGATTGTGTTTGAAGATGATCCGCACCTTGTCGCCATAGCTGNCCCAGACCCTGTCGAGCACCCCGGCCATGCCTGCGCAATACCTGCAGTTGAAGTCNGAGAACTCGACGATNGTGATCCTGGCCNGCTCACCTCCCCTGGATGGAGCTNTCCCCGCGAAGGCNTTTTCCAGCCANTTNGAATCGNCCAGGGNAGCCCCGGGAGCCGGCTNCCTGTCNTTGCCCGGCGGNAGAACNTTCTGCCGGCCGCCGCTGATTCCTCGCGGCTCCAGGACTACCTTGTCTCCACCGANATGGCCGCCAAGGTAGAACCCGAGAACGATACCGAGGACCAGGAAGCCGATGGCGAGGGCCACCCTGTTCATTTCGACTCCCCGGAAGCCTTCTTCGCCGCCACCATCTCATCGAGCTGGCGCCTGAGGGTCACGAGGTCCCTTGCCGGAAGCTTACAGACCCGCCTGCGGCAGACGAAGGCTGTCGGCTTCCCGCCGATCGGCATCTTGGCTTCCACGAGGGGAACAAGCGAGCTGAGGGATGCCGCGGCCTTGGCCGAGGCGCTGTGAACCACCACCTTGGCGGGCAGAAACCTCCCCCGGATCTCTTTCAGCATGGCGCGGGTCCGGGGGTCATCCAGCGGACCGCAGACCACGATCTCCAGGGGATCGAAGAGAATGAATTCCAACGCGCAGGAGAGCTGCGGATGCATATGGGGAAACTTCTCGACCAGGCCCGCCGCCAGCCCCTTGAAGACCTTGACAGGCTCCTCGAAGGCCTTGTCGGCAGTGAGCTCCTGCAGCCTGAGCATGTCGAGCAGGGCCAGCGAGTTGCCCGATGGGAGAGCCCCATCGTAGAACTCTTTTCTCCGCAGGATCAGCTTCTCGTGGTGGGAGGCGGTAGAGAAGAACGCCCCCTTCTTCTCATCCCAGAAGGCTCCGACCATCTGCCTGCCAAGCTCCAGGGCGAGNTCGAGCCAGCGCCTGTCAAAATCGGACTCGTAGAGATCGAGCAGGCCATCCACCAGGAAGGCGTAGTCTTCCAGGAACGCCCGGATCCCCACNTCTCCATCCTTGTACCTGCGGTAGAGNGCTCCATCTCGCACCATCCTGGATGAGATAAAGCCGGCGGCCGCCTGCGCGGCCTCCAGGTACCGGGCATCCTCGCTCACCTGGTAGGCCTGCGCCAGGGCGGAGATCGCCAGGCCATTCCATTCGACCAGTACCTTGGAATCGAGGAAAGGCTGGGCGCGCTTGTCCCTGACCTTCAGCAGCTTGCCGCGCGAGACGGCGACCTGGGAATAGAGCGCATCGAGCGAGAGCTCCCTCTTGCCGGCGAGGGCGGCTCCCCAGTCATCGAACGGCAGGTGGAGAATATTGGCGTGTTCCGGGCTGCCGGGATCCGGACGCTCCTCCTTGAAATTACCCCCGGCCTTTACGCCGTAGAATTCGCAGAAGAGCTCGCCGGGCTTTTCTCCGAGCACATCGAGAATCTCCTTGCGGGTCCAGACGTAGGTGAGCCCCTCNACACCTTCGGTATCGGCATCCTCGGCTGAATAGAATCCACCATCCTTGTCACGCAGACGGGTGATCACGTAGTCGAGCGCCTCGCGGGCGACCCGCAGGTACCTGTCATTTCCTGAGCGCTTGTAGGCGCCGATGAGCGTGCGGGAGATCAACGCGTTGTCGTAGAGCATCTTCTCGAAATGAGGCAGNAGCCAGTGGCGATCGGTGGAGTAACGATGGAACCCCCCCGCGAGGTGATCGCGAATCCCCCCGGCAATCATCCGGTCGAGGGTCGTATAGACCATCGTCTCGCTGCGCTTGCTGGGAATGCGGATGGAGTAATTCAGCAGGAAATCGAGATTGGAGGTCCTCGGGAACTTCGGCGCGTAGCGNGGCGGTCCGCTGAATCCACCGTATTGGTCATCGTGCGCCTGGTCGAGATAGCTGAAAACTCCAGTAGTAAGGGTGGGCGAGATCGCTGCNTGGGCCTGGAATTTGTCTGCCTGCTGAACAAGATGTTCTGTCAGCTTCCCGGCCTGCTCGTCCAGCAGAGCGCGCTGCCCCTTCCAGACCTCGACGATCCTCTCNAGCAGCTTCTTGAACTGCTCCGGGGGAAAATAGGTCCCCCCGAAAAACGGCTTGCCGGCCGGGGTGAGCCAGGCTGAAAGCGGCCAGCCACCACGCTGCCGCATGGCCTGCACGGCGTCCATGTAGACCCGGTCGACATCCGGACGCTCCTCCCTGTCCACCTTGACAGCGACGAANTGCTCGTTGAGGTAGGCGGCGATCTCCTCGTNCTCAAAAGACTCCCGCTCCATGACNTGGCACCAATGGCAGGTCGAATAGCCGATACTCAGAAAGATCGGCTTGCCGGTCATCCTGGCCTTCGCNAAGGCCTCCTCNCCCCACGGATACCAGTCCACCGGGTTGTAGGCGTGCTGCTGCAGGTAGGGACTCTTCTCCTTCGCCAGGCGGTTGGGCTTCCCCTTGTGCTTCTTCTTGCCGCCATCCTTCGCGGCCNCCTTCGCATCCCCNTCCCCATCCCCATCCCCATCCCGGCAGGAGCCGGCGCCGACGGGAATGAAGCAGGCCAGCAGTCCCGCGAGGAAGCAGAGCGACAGGATTCCCGCCGGCGACTCACGGCGGGCGGAGAAAATACATGGGGCAGATCTCATTACTGTATTCATAACGTGAAATTCCCCATTCGCTCGATGGCCTTGAACATCGCCTGGGTGCCGAGATCTTCTTCCCCATGGGCCTGGTTCGAGCGGAAGAACTGGTTAGCCAGNGCTGTCCCCGGCACNGGNAGATCCAGCGACCGGGCGGCGTTCATGCAGATATTCAGATCTTTCTGGATGAGCTTGACCATGAAGCCGGGATCGTAGTTTCCCTCGATGATGGACTTGCCGAGATGCTCGAGCGACCAGGAAGCCGCCGCCCCCCCGGTGACGACACGGTGCATCTTCTCGAGGTCGATCCCCGAGCGCGCGGCCAGGGCGACCGCCTCGCAGACCGCCAGCAGGTTGACGGCGCAGAGGATCTGGTTGCATGCCTTCGTGACCTGCCCGGCTCCGCTCTCGCCGACCAGCGTGATCCGGCTGCCCATCGCCTCGAGCACNGNCTCGGCNCGNTCGAAGGCTTCCTGGCGGCCACCCACCATGATGGTCAGGGTTCCCTTCTGGGCTCCGATATCACCTCCCGAAACCGGGGCATCGAGAAATTGGAAACCGCCCTCTTCGAGCCGCGCGGCAATGTTTCTGGTGACGTCAGGAGAAATCGTCGTCATGTCGATAAAAAGAGCTCCCTCGGCCGCCCCGCCCATCGCGCCGTTTTCACCGAACAGCACGGCCTCCACATCGGGAGAATCCGTGACGATGGTGATCACGATATCCTTGCCGGCGGCGCATTCGGCCGGTGTCTCGGCCCTGGCGGCGCCGGCCTCGACAGCCTCGTCACACCGCGACGCGGTCCTGTTGTAGACGGTCACCTCGTGGCCCGCGGCCAGCAGGTTCTTCGCCATCGGGCGACCCATGATCCCCATGCCAATAAAACCGATCTTAACGCTCATAAGAGGTCCATCCGGCGGGGCCGGACTCCATATTCAATATCCTGTTTAAGTCCAAGGACGGTATGTGAAGCGTCCGGCATGGTAAGGGATTTTCCGGGACCGGTAAACGGCGGAGTCAATCAAGGAACCGAAACCAGCCGTGGTGATTCCAGGCAAGGCGTTCGAGAAAGGAAAGAACCGCCGGATCCGCCTCCCGGTCTTCCTTCAGGCCGTAGGTGATCACCCGCGCGCCTCGGATATAGTTCCACACCAGCAGCCTGGATTCGGCCTGCCAGTAATCTCCGCGGTCAAAATCGGTCGACAGAACAACACTCTCAGCATCGGGAAAACCGGAGAGCGCGGCCTTGAACCCGACCTCGTAGCGGGCGCGTGAAACGTCCCTGGGGTTGGAGCCCGTGGGTAATTCCGCGGCCACGAAATCCAGCGTCTCCTTGAGCCAGTCCGACGTCGAGCCCGGAGCCCAGCCCGACCTGAGCAGAGCTCCCGAGTGGAACCTTCCGAGGGCGAAACGCAGCCCGGGCGGCGGCTTCTCGAGCGAACGACCAAGAGCCAGGTAGGCAAGGCGGGTACGCTCGGTCAGGGGCAGCCGGGTTCCGCGTTTCCTCGTCACGGAGCTGCGCTCGAAAGGCCTGGAAGCATCGAAGAGAAAGACCGCTCCCGCCCCCGCCTCGGTAAAAAAAACTCCTTTCCCATTTTCTCCCGGGAGGACCAGTGAAAACCTCCGCCGAGCGGACCTGGCAGCTCTCTGCTCGATCAGGCTCCGGATTTTTCCAGCATCGAGCCCGGCGACCGGTCTCCCGCTGAGACGTTGCAGATCGAGCTCGAGGCTGCGTCCGAGCCGGGAAAGCGGCTCCCGGCCGCCAACGGCCGCCTGCCGGGCGAGGGTAGCGAGGAGCAGGTCAACCGTCCCCTTCCAATTCCCCTGGGCAAGCAGCATCCCGCCCCACCTGGCGAACCTGGTCTCCCGGCGGGAGAGAGCAGCGCGGAAGAACTCCAGCCTCCGGGCATCGGTAAAACCAGCAAGCGGGCTGGCCACGGCCCGCAGCACCAGGATGTACTCCGCCAGCAACCTGCCGCGGCTGACAACACGCTCGGTATAATCTCCGAGCGGGCCACGCTCGGCGGGAAGCTCACTCGCCAGGCGCTCACAGAGAGCGAAGTGAAGCGCCGCGCACAACGGCTGCCCCGCGTCGGCACCTCGCTCCATACGGGCGTAACCGGACAGGACCTCCAACAGGGCGTCGTGGCTCTCCGATGCCTTCCTCTTCAGGCGCGACAGCTCCCTGCGCTCAGCGGCGGTGAGCAGGTCGAGGCTCACCTCGGGCAGCTCAAGCCGCGGCGGCAGACCCGTAAACATCGTTCCGGACGGCGTCTTCTCCTCTGTCGAACCCAGGAAGAACTCCAGGGAATGGCGCTGGCGATACTCCCCGGGAAAATCGACCACCGCCTTCAATTCTTCCAAATCAACGTAATCGCCGACCAGCTTCAGCTGACAACGGTAAGGAGGTCCAGGGCCTCCGGCGACCCAGGCATAGCTTCCATAGCCTGCCGAGACCGCTCCGCCTGCACCGAGAGCCGCGTGACTCCGCCGCAGGAGGAGCTCACGCCCCTTCCCCTTCGCGAAGGACCTGGGCGATGATGGATAGACGGAAAAAAACAGCGCGCCGGAGGAATTTTCCCCGCGCGAGGCCAGGCGGCGGCTGAAGAAATCAACCCTCTCCAGGCCTTTCATCGATCCGTTGAAGACCGGCCAGAAGCCTCCCAGGTGCGCCAGTTGGAGACGATCCAGCAGGGCAGCCACGATCTGCTTCCTGATTCCCTCGGGCAGGCGCCTGTTCGCCTGGCCCTTCTCGAAGCGGTTGACCACACGCTGCAGGCTCTTGCGGTCTACCTGCAGGCGACTCTCCCTCCCCGCCAGACGCAGCTGGAAGACCAGGGAGTCCAGGATCAGGCCGTAGACTTCCTCCAGCTCGATAAAACCGGCGAGGGCGTGACGATAGAGACCTTCCGTGATCCTGCCCTCGAGCACGACACTACGCTCCCTCGACTGCAGAACCTTCCAGGTAATCTCCGCCCCCAGCTCGAAGCGCCTCGAAAAACGCGTCTCCCGGCTCCAATGNTCGATGAATTCCTGGGATTCCTTCAGCTCGATGCGNCCNCTGAAGGTTTCTCCNGCCACCGGCAGCTNCTGCAATTCAGCCGCGNCGAGACCACCGNCCGACAGGCAGGNCGCGCAAAAAANCAGAACCCGTATTTCCAGTNAGCGACGCATCGCACGACCTCCCGGTAGCTGGCGGAGACTCACAATCCGCGAAATCCCTCCCGGAGTCCGGGACGAGACTNCCATCAGGCTACTTTGTGCGGGTCCCGCAGTCAAACCGGCAGAACTAAGGCCTTTACTGGACACCCCTGCTCCAAGATGAAAGTATGTCTTCATGTGCAGATACAAACTCCCCCTCTTCGNCGCCCTCCTGGTCCTCCTCAGCACGCTGCTCTACGCGCTGCAGGTCAAGATCAAGAATAAACAGTACAAACGAACCCACCAGGCGGCCCTCTCGCTGATCACCGGGAAAAAGGCGGCCGAGGCCGTCAAATCACTCCAGGCTATCCTGGCNAAGACTCCGAAGGATGCCGAAACCCACTATATGCTGGCAGTCGCCCAGGCGAGACTCGGCCAGNAGGAGAAGGCCGCGCAGGCTCTCCAGGGCGCTCTCGACAACGGACTTCCCCCGGGCAGAATCGTCGGCGGCACCCGCACGGGCCTCGAAGGCCTGGCGAAAACCGACCTCTACAAAAAGCTGCTCGCAGAGCAGAAAAACAAGGCGGTCCACGGCCCCATGCTCGGCTGCATCGCCCACGATGGAGTGAAGGTCTGGGTTCGAACGGNGCGCGAGGCGGACATCGAGGTCATCGTATCTGAAAAGAGCGGCCTCTCGGAGCCTGTCGCCAGCGCCAGGGGCCGCTCAAAGAGCGCCGATGACTTCACCGCCGTCCTGCAGGTCTCCGGACTGAAAAAGAACACTACCTACCACTACGGACTGGGGGTCAACGGCGCAAAGCCGGCGGACNCGGGCACCTTCCGAACAGTCCACCCCCCGGGAAGCGGCCTGGCTCTGCGGCTCGCCTTCGGAGGCGGCGCCGGCTACACCCCCCAGCATGAGCGCATGTGGAACACCATCAACGACTCCAGNCCCGATATCCTCCTGCTGCTGGGCGACAACGTCTACAGCGACGACCCCACGAGCCCCGAGATGCAGCACTATTGCTACTACCGCCGGCAGTCACGCCCCGAGTTCAGGAAGCTCACCGCCTCGACCCCTGTCTACACGATCTGGGATGACCATGATTTCGGCGTCAACGACTGCGCCTACGGNCCGAAGATCAACTCCCCCAGCTGGAAGAAGCCGGTCTGGAAGGTCTTCCAGAACAATTGGGTCAANCCGGGCTACGGCACCAACANNGCGCCCGGCTGCTACTACGACTTCCAGGTCGGTGACATTCACTTCATCATGCTCGACGGCCGCTTCTACCGCGACAAACAGGTGAAGAAGAAAAAGAANGNGCAGGCNCCGGAGAAGCCGGCACCCTCCATGCTCGGCAAGCAGCAGAAGAAGTGGCTGCTGGAGACCCTGCGAGGCTCGAAGGCCACCTTCCGAGTGCTCTGCTCTCCCGTACCCTGGGTCTTCGAGGCCAAGGGCGACAGCNTCGACACCTGGAACGGATTCAAGAAGGAGCGAAACGGGATCTTCGCCTTCCTGGAGAAGGAAAAGATCGAGGGCGTGCTCCTGATGTCGGCCGACCGGCATCGCTCCGACCTGTGGAAGATCAAGCGCGAGGGNACCTACCCCCTGTGGGAATTCAACAGCTCGCGCCTGACCAACATCCACGTCCACGCGACCATGAAGGCCGCCGAGTTCTCCTACAANGCCAAGCAGTCCTTCGGACTGGTGAGCTTCGACACGACCCTCGACGATCCGACCGTCACCTACGCGATCCGCAACATCGACGGCAAAGAGGTCTTTTCGAAAACTCTGAAACGAAGCGCCCTGTCTCACGAATGATGCAATCATTCAGTTCCCTGACANCCCTCTGCTCAAATTTCCTCGCCCAGGCGGGCNCCGAGGCTGCTGNCAAGTCCTCCCCGCTCATTACCGACGANGCGGTCATCTTCGGCCTCCTGCTGGTGATCCTGGCGGTGATTTTCAAGACGGCATCCATCAAGCACAAGTTCTGGAAGCGCTTCTACACCTTCTGCCCTGTGCTGCTCTTGTGCTACTTCATCCCATCGCTTCTCGGCAGCTTTGACATCGTCGCCACCGACGAGGATGGATCGAAACTCTACTTTGTCGCCAAGAACTACCTGCTGCCCACCAGCCTGGTACTCCTGACCCTCAGNATTGATCTCAAGGGGATCATCGGACTGGGACCCAAGGCGCTCATCCTGTTCCTGACCGGTACTGCGGGGATCCTCCTCGGTGGGCCGCTGGCGATCCTGATCGTCTCGAAATTCTCACCCGAGATGGTGGCCGGGGACGGACCTGAGTCGGTGTGGCGGGGAATGGCNACCTGCGCCGGAAGCTGGATCGGNGGCGGCGCCAACCAGGCCGCCATGAAAGAGGTCTTCGAGGTCGGCGATAAAATCTTCTCNCAGATGATCACNGTCGATGTCCTGGTGGCCAACGTCTGGATGGCCGGCCTCCTGATCATCGCCGGGAAATCACGCCAGATCGACAATTGGCTCAAGGCCGACACCAGCGCCATCGACACCCTGAAAGAGCGCATCAGCGCCTACCAGGCAGAGACCCTCCGCATCCCGAAGACAGCCGACACCCTCATGGTGCTGGCCACCGGCTTCGCCGTGACCGCCCTCTCGCACTTCCTCTCCGGAAGGATCTCCGGNGCCTGCGGAGCCCTNGCCGACTCCGATCCATCGTTCAAGTGGATCAGGGACTTCAACCTGACCAGCACGTTCTTCTGGCTCGTGATCCTCGCCACCACGGGAGGAGTGCTGCTTTCTTTTACCCGGCTGCGAAACCTCGAGGGGGTAGGCGCCTCCCGCATCGCCACCGTCTTCCTCTACCTGCTGGTCGTCACCATCGGCCTCAAGATGGACATCAAGGCCATCTTCAACAATCCCGGCGTCTTCCTCATCGGCGGAATCTGGATGGCCTTCCACATCATCCTCCTGGCGNTCGTCACCTGGCTGATCAAGGCGCCGGTTTTTTTCATGGCCGTCGGCAGCAAGGCGAATATAGGCGGCGCGGTCTCCGCNCCGATCGTCGCGGCTGCCTTTCACCCATCACTGGCNCCNGTGGGAGTCCTGCTGGCGGTCCTGGGCTATGCCCTGGGGACCTACGCCGCCTGGCTCTGCGGCCTCATGATGCAGGCCGTCGCCCCGCCTGTCTGACGGGGCGCTGGGCCATGGCTGGCGAAGAAAACGCCCTGTCGGTTATTTCTCGCTNACGGTGCACTTCGTGATCGTCAGCTTTTCAGTGGTCGCTCCGGTGGCGCTCCCGGCCTTCTCGAGGGCCTTGACCACATCGAGCCCCTCCACCACCTTGCCGTAGACCGTGTATTTCCCATCGAGGCTGGGAGCGGGACCAAAGGTGATAAAGAACTGGCTGCCATCGGTTCCGGGCCCCGAGTTCGCGGTGCTCAGTACTCCGGAGCCATCGTGCAACGCGTTCTGGGAAAACTCGCCAGCGAACTGGTAGCCGGGGCCATCCCGCCCTGTGCCGGTGGGACAACCGCCCTGGGCCATGAAAGTCGGGATAACCCTGTGAAAGGTGAGACCATCGTAGAACCCCAGCCGGGTGAGATAGACCGCGCTNGAGACGTGCATGGGCGCCACCTCGGGAATGAAGCGAATGCGAATCTTTCCCTTGCTGGTCTCCATGTTCCAGAACAGGGGCTTGTCCGCGNTGAAGGCGAAGGACGGCGGCTTGGGCAACTTCGTGCGCCAACCCTTCGCGCTCTTGTCGATCTTCGCCCCGGCGATGAACTTGTCGACCGCCGCGAGGCTGAAATCAATCCTGGGGACAAAGAAGCGCCTGTTACCTTCTTTTTTTTCCGTGGTGATAGTGCACTTCTTCATGGACAGCGACTCNGANGTCTTGCCNNNNGGAGACCCCTTCGANTCGAGCTCCTTGACCACCTTCATTCCATCCACCACCTCGCCAAAGAGNGTGTGNCGATTGTTGAGCCAGGGCGTCGCCTTGAAGGTGAGGAAGAACTGGCTGCCGTCGGTTCCGGGGCCCGAGTTCGCCATGCTGAGGAGCCCCGGGCGGTCGTGCTTCACCGAGGGTGAAAACTCCCCCGCGTACTTGTAGCCCGGGCCGCCGGTACCCTTGCCGAGCGGACAGCCGCCCTGGGCCATGAACCCGGTGATCACCCTGTGAAAGGGCAGGGTGTCGTAGAAACCCAGGCGGGTAAGGTAGATCGTGCTGGAGACGTGCATCGGGGCGATATCGGGCCACAGGCGGACCTTGATCAGGCCCTTGTTGGTGTCGATGTTCCAGAAGTACTCCGTATTGCCGGCTCCAAAATTCGCCTTGGGAGGCTGGGGAAGCTTCGTACGCCAGCGCGGTGACGATTTATCAATGGCCTTGGCGGCGATGAATTTATCGATCTGGGCGATAGCCGCATCCTGGGTTTTCGAATCCTGGGCGGCTAATGTTGAAACAAACATCAGCGCCGACAGGAATAAAACGCCACCGCATAGTAAACGCCCGCAGGCCTGAGTCGCTGTCCTGGTCACTTTTATCACCTCTCCAAGGTATCCGGTTGTCAGTTCAGGTCCCATCCGGGGACCTCGAAAAAGACCGATCATTCTATTCAGCGCCTCCGAGTTCAAGAAGAATCACTGAAAGTCGGCCATCCCAAAGGCGAGAATCACCAAATTACTGGAACATGGAGATTCGGCGAATTATCCTGTAAGGACTTATGATGGAAGTGAAGCTCGCCACCAGGCCTTACGGCCTCCCCATTCGAGTCCTGCTGCCAGCCCTGCTCACCCTGCTCCTTCCAGGGCCGCCCTGTGCCGCAGAAGAGCGGGAGGCGGCGGCGCTGGCGTTTTTCGAGCAACGGATCCGCCCGCTCCTCATCGAGCGATGTCATAAATGCCACGGCGCATCGAAACAGCGCTCCAGGCTGCGGCTCGACTCCCTGCACGCGGCCCTGCGCGGAGGTGAATCCGGACCGGCGATCGTTCCCGGGTCGCCCGAAAAGAGCCGGCTGATCCACGCGATCCAGTACCGGGAAAAACTCAAGATGCCGCCGAAGAAAAAACTTTCGGACAGGGAGATCGCCGACCTGGTCAGCTGGGTAAAAATGGGCGCGCCCTGGACCGGCGCCGAGGCAGGCAACCCGGCCTCGGAGGAGGGAAAGAAAGAACCAACGCGCGGAGCGGATAATTTCTGGGCTTTCCAGCCGCTGAAGCGTACGAAGCCCCCGGCAGTTCGAAATCAAGCGTGGTCTCACTCCGCGATCGACCAGTTCATCCTCGGCGCCCTCGATGAGAAGAGCATCGAACCCAGCCCCCCGGCACCGCCGGAAAAACTCATTCGCCGGATCTATTTCGACCTCACCGGCCTGCCGCCCTCACCGCGCGAGGTCCGGGAATTCCTCGCCGACAGCTCGGCGGAAAACTACGAAAAGATCGTCGACCGCCTGCTCTCCTCACCGCGCTACGGCGAGCGCTGGGGGCGTCACTGGCTCGACATCGCCCGCTACGCCGACTCCAACGGCCTGGATGAAAACATCGCCTACATCCAGGCCTGGCGCTATCGCGACTGGGTGATCGACAGCTTCAACCGCGACAAGCCCTACGATGAGTTTCTCCGAGAACAGATCGCCGGAGACCTGGTCGGCGTCGCGCCCCCCGGGGACGACTACGAGAGCAAGGTCGCCACCGGCTTTCTGTCGATCGGCCCGAAGATGCTCGCCGAGGACGATGGCCGGAAGATGGAGCTCGACATCATCGACGAGCAGGTCGATACGGTCGGCCGGGTTTTCATGGGCCTGACGCTTGGCTGCGCACGCTGCCACGATCACAAATTCGACCCGATCTCGATCCGGGACTACTACTCCATGGCCTCGATCTTCAAGAGCACCAAGACCATGGAAAACTTCAAGGTCGTCGCCGTCTGGCATGAATACGAACTTCCCACTGGAGCGCAGGTTGAGCTGCAGAAGGTGGTCGAAGCGAAACAGCGCGAAATCGACTCCCGCCGCAAGGTGGCCGAGGCCGAGGTGGAGAAAGCGCTGAAAAACACCCTGCCCCCGTACCTGAAGGGAGCCTGGGAGCTTCTGCGCTTCCCTCCCCTGGTTCCCGACAAACCGGGAGAAGCTGTCGCCGCGAAGCTCCCCGCCGCTGAGCTTCCCGGGCGCGGCATCCTGGTTGAGATGGAAAAATTTCAGCGCAAGGAAAGAGATCTCGTCATCGACACCACCGGGTACGGAAAGGGCATCGGCGTCCTGCTCAGCAGGGAAAATGCCGCCGCCGAATTCGACCTCGACATCCCCAGCCAGGGTATCTACCAGCTCGACGTTCGCCACGCGGCCGCCGAATCAAGACCCGTCATCGTCACCGTCAATGGAGACCGGAAGATCCCCGGCGTGGCCGGCGCGGTGACCGGGACCTGGTACCCCGACACCCAGAAATGGTTTCCGGCCGCGACTGTCCGGCTATCCCAGGGACTCAATGTTCTGCGCTTCGAGCGCTTCGGAGGGCCGATTCCTCATCTCGATAAATTCTTCCTGAGCAAGGTCGAGGCCGCCACGAGGCCCGGCTCGCCCGCCGCGGCAAGTAACCCACCGGCTGTCTTCGAGATGGAGGCGGCGGTAAAAACCTCCGGCGACCTCGTCATCCAGCGAGATGGCAACGGGAAGAATATCGGCATCATCACCAGCAGAGGGGATGCCGCTGCCGAGTTCGAGCTCGACACTCCCGAGAGCGGCTACAGGATCCTGAGAATTCGCCACGCCGCGAAAGAATCGCGGCCCGTGCGTATCTTCCTCAATGGGAAGCTCGCCACCAGCGCCTGCCAGCAGGTCACCGGGGGCTGGGAGCCGGACCACCAACGCTGGTTTACCCAGGGGATTCTCTTCCTCCCTGCGGGTAAAAACAGGCTCCGGATCGAAAAGAAAGATGGAACCCTGCCGCATCTCGATAAATTCTCCATCCAGCGGATAGAGCCAGGGGGCGCGCCGGCGAAAGGACAGGCTCTCTACCGGGACGCCGCGGAGATCGCCCGCTCCCTCGGACTGCGCGCTGAGCTCATCAGGGCATGGAAAACCATCATCAGCGGCAATCCCGCGCTCGCGGAAAAACTCGATGGGGCCGCCCGGGCAGGACTCGCCTGGGAGGATCTCGGTAAACACCTTGGCGAAAAGCTGCTGGCGGAGACCACGGCNAGGTCGGGAGATGCTCTCAACGCGGCGTTTCCCGGGAAGAAACGNGATGCCCTCTTTTCGATGGCCGCCCNCAAGGAAATCGAGGGACTTGAAAAAGTCCGGGAGGATGNGAAGAAAAAGATAAGCGGGAAACTGAAGGTGATGGGAGTACGAGAGGGTAAGGCGGAAGANCTCAAGGTCCATCTCAGGGGAAACTACCTGACCCTTGGCGAACAGGTNAAAAAAGGCTTCCCCGGGGTCCTGACCGCTTTCAGCAAGCCTGAGATCAAGAGCGCCAGCGGCCGCCTAGAGCTGGTCCGCTGGTTGAGCGACCCGAAGCACCCCCTCACCGGCCGGGTCATGGCGAACCGGGTCTGGCGTTGGCATTTCGGCAGGGGCATCGTGAAGAGCCCCGACAATTTCGGGCGCCTGGGCTCTCTCCCGAGCAACCAGGGTCTTCTTGACTGGCTGGCCGCGAGGCTGATCGACGACGGCTGGTCGATCAAACGNCTGCACCGGGAGATCCTCACCTCGAGCACCTACCGCATGAGCAGCGCCTTCAACCCCGNCGCCGCNCGGNTNGATCCCGCCAACACCCTGCGCTGGAGGTGGAGCCGCAGGCGCCTCGAGGCCGAGGCGATACGAGATTCCCTGCTGGAGCTCGGCGGCCAGCTCGACCTGAAGATGGGAGGCCAGCTGCTGGGCGTGAANGNCAGGGCCTANGTGACAGGAACCGCCTCCAAGCAGAANACCTACGATGCCCCCCGGCGNTCGNTCTACCTGCCGGTTCTGCGCAGCGCGGTCTACGACGTCCTGCAGTCCTTCGACTTCCCCGACCCCAGCGTCNTCAATGGAGATCGCTCGACCACCACGATTCCCTCCCAGGCGCTCGTCCTGATGAACTCGAGCCTGATGGGCNAGGCCGCGAAGGGACTNNCGNAAANGATTCTCGATTCAGGCACCGCNGATGATCTGGCCCTNGTTCGCGGCATCTACGGGAGCATCCTTGGCCGCCCCCCCTCCGGCAGCGAGGAAAGCCGCTGGATCACAGCGCTCTCGACCCTCGAAGACCGCTACAGCAAGGCGGGAGAAAAAGAGGCCCGCCGGAGCGCCTGGAGAAGCTTCGCGAGAGTACTGCTGTCCTCCAACGAGTTTATCTATGTAGAATGAGCGAAGAGAAAACCGCTCAACCTGGAAACTGAAAAGCATGAACCATCACTGGAGCGCCCCCATCGGCAGCGTAAAGACCCGNCGGCAGATGCTCAAAGAGAGCGGCGCGGGCTTCGGNGGCCTGGCGCTGAGNTGGCTGCTCGGACGCGAAGCTCTCGCCGAGAAGGCCGTATCCGCGGGCCCCCTCGCGGCGCGCAAGGGCCATCATACCGCGCGCGCCAAACGGGTCATCTTCCTCTTCATGCATGGCGGCCCCTCCCAGGTGGACACCTTTGACCACAAGCCCCTGCTCGATCGCGACGATGGCAAGAAGCTGCCCTTCCCCAAGCCCAGGATCGTCTCCGGCAAGACAGGCAACCTGCTGCGTTCTCCCTGGAAATTCAGACCCCGTGGAGAGAGCGGCATTCCCATCAGCGAGCTCTTCCCGGAGGTGGGAGACCACGCCGATGACCTCTGCGTCATCAACTCCATCTACGGCTCCAACTCCCGCCATGGAGGCGCCCTGCTCGAGCTGCACACCGGCAGCGACACCTTCGTCCGGCCCAGCATGGGCTCCTGGATCTGCTACGGGCTTGGAAGCGAAAACAACGACCTCCCGGGCTTCATCACCATCTGCCCGACCCTCGGACACGGAGGAGTCAACGCCTGGAGCTCTTCCTTCCTGCCCGCCCACTACCAGGGCACCCCCGTCGGCTATACCAGCGTTCCCGCCGACAAGGCGAAGATCCCCTACATCACCAATGCGCACACCCCCCAGGGCATCCAGCGTATCGAGCTCGACCTCCTGCGCGAACTGAACGAAGAGCANCTGCGACAACTCGGCAAGGACACCGATCTCGAGAGCCGGATCAGCTCATTCGANCTGGCCTACCGCATGCAGACCGCGGCGCCGGAGGTCCAGGACATCTCGGGAGAATCCGAGGCCACGCGAAAGCTCTACGGGCTGGACAAGGGAAACACGAAGAACTTCGGACGCCAATGCCTGATGGCGAGACGATTCGCCGAAGCAGGAGTCCGCTTCATCCAGTGCACCCACAGCTACAAATGGGACCAGCACGGCAANCTGAAAAAAGACCATACGAGAAACGCGGCCGAGGTCGACAAGCCCATCGCCGGNCTGCTGGAGGATCTCAANCAGCGTGGACTGCTCGAGGACACCCTGGTGGTCTGGGGGGGAGAGTTCGGCCGGACCCCCACCTCGCAGGGAAACCGTGATGGCCGGGACCACAGCCCCCACGGCTTCAGCATGTGGCTGGCCGGCGGCGGGGTTCGCGGAGGCCTGAGGTACGGCAAGACGGATGACTACGGCTACTACGCCGTGGAGAACAAGGTTCATTTCCACGACCTGCACGCTACAATCCTTCACCTGATGGGCCTCGACCACGAGCGCCTGACCTATCGCTACGCCGGACGTGACTTCCGCCTGACGGATATCCACGGGCGGGTGGTAAAGGATATCTATTCCTGAACAACGAGGCCTTCCCGGAGTCTGGTCTCCCGGGAAGGATTTTCACGTAAACCAAGGAGAAAACGATGACCCTCAGAAGACTANTGGTGACAGGCTCCCTCGCGGCGGTCGTGCTGGGCGCCCTCTGCATACGGAACGTGGCCTGGAATATCGAGGCTGTCAAGGCGCCAAGGGTCATCGACCCGGGCTCGTCGACCAAGGCTCCCTCCGACGCCATCGTCCTCTTTGACGGAAAGAACCTGGACGAGTGGGTAGNAAAAAAAGGCGGCGGCNCCTGGAAAGTCGAAGACGGGATCATGACGATCGCCCCGGGAACCGGGGATATGTACACGAAGAGAAAGTTNGGNGACATCCAGCTGCACATGGAATGGCGCATCCCCGCCGACTCTAAACGCAAGGGAGAGAGCAAGGGCAACAGCGGCATCAAGTTCCACTCGGCCTACGAGATCCAGGTGCTCGACAACTTCAAGAACCAGTCCAACCCCAAGGGACAGGCCGGCTCGGTCTACAAGCAGCATGTCCCCCTGGTGAACGCCTGCCGTCCCCCGGGCCAGTGGCAGACCTACGACATCGTCTTCCGCGCGCCCTACTTCGACAAGGCCGGCAAGCGCGTCAAGATGGGGACCTTCACGGTCTTCCACAACGGAATCCTCGTACAGGACAAGGTGAACATCTTCGGCCGAACCAACTCCAACAGGCCGGTGTCGCCGGATTACAAGCAGGCCTTCTTCCTGCAGGACCACGGCTCCCTGGTGAGCTACCGCAACATCTGGGTGCGGGAGCTCGAGCGGCTCCCCCTCGACTGAGGTTGCCAGAGCAGATGAACGCCCCCGAGAGCAGCGCACTGAGAACAGAGCTGGAGTCGATGCTCTCCAACGAGCTCCTGGCCGGCATTGCCGGCCGGGATGGCCTGGTGGACAAGCTCCAGCTCCACGCCGAGCTGACGCTCGAGGCGAACCAGCGACTGAATCTCACCTCGATCACCGAACCCCGGGATGTCGCCCTGAAGCACTTCCTCGACAGCCTGGCGCCGCACTCCCTGCTCGATGATGGTGAGAGCGTCCTCGACCTCGGCAGCGGGGCCGGGTACCCGGGAATCCCGCTGGCCTGCGCCCTGGAGCTCAAGAAGATGGTGCTGGCCGAATCGACCCTCAAGAANGCCCGCTTCCTGCNGGAGGTCGCCGCCGAGCTCGCNCTGCCCTCCATAGAGGTGCTGGNTGAGAGGGGAGANGAGATCCTCAGNCGAGTCANGGTNGACACNGTCCTCGNCCGGGCGATCGGACCGGCCGAGCGCATCCTCAGGATGCTCGAGAGGGTGTCGTCCAGCTTCCGCAGGCTGCTGCTCTACAAGGGACCTGANCCGGCGAAAGAAATAGCGGANGCCGAGCCCGTGGCCCGGAGCATGAAGCTCACCGCGAACATCGTNCTGGCCTACGAGCTTCCNGGGGGAACCGGCAGCCGCTCGATCNTCGAATACCGCCACTCCTAAGCGCAAGAACCCCCCGGGCAGCCCCTTTTCAGCCAATCAAGAAAAGGTTAAGATTCCCGCCTTCCTCAGAATGCTGACAGGAGCTCNCATGNCGGAAAAGATCAAGGTAGCGGGCCCGGTCGTCGAGCTTGACGGCGATGAGATGACCCGGATTATCTGGGCCAAGATCAAGGACAAGCTGCTGCTTCCATACCTCGAGATGGATCTGCGCTACTACGACCTCTCGATCCAGAGCCGGGATGCCACGGACGACCAGATCACCCTGGACGCGGCCGCGGCCATCGCCGAGCACAAGGTGGGCATCAANTGCGCCACCATCACTCCCGACGAGGACCGGGTCAAAGAGTTCGATCTCAAGGAAATGTGGAAGAGTCCCAACGGGACCATCAGGAATTATCTCGGCGGCACNGTCTTCCGNGCNCCGATCGTCTGCGAGAACGTGCCCNNGNTGGTNAANGCCTGGAAGAAGCCGATCNTCGTCGGCCGTCACGCCCATGCCGACCAGTACCGGGCCACGGACGTGATCGTCCCCGGGGCCGGCACCCTCAAGATGACCTTCGAGCCCTCCGAGGGCGGAGAGACGCAGGAGTGGACCATCAACGAGTTCGACAGCGCCGGNATCGGCATGGGGATGTACAATACCGATGAATCGATCGTCGGCTTCGCCAGGTCCTGCCTGAGCTACGGCCTGCAGGTAGGCTACCCGGTCTACCTGAGCACCAAGAACACCATCCTCAAGACCTACGATGGCCGCTTCCGCGACATCTTCGCCGAGATCTTCGAGGCCGAGTTCAGGGACCAATTCGAGAGCGCGGGCCTCACCTACGAGCATCGCCTGATCGATGACATGGTCGCCCAGGTTCTCAAATGGGATGGCGGAATCGTCTGGGCCTGCAAGAACTACGATGGAGACGTCCAGTCCGACACCGTGGCCCAGGGCTTCGGCTCGCTGGGGCTCATGACCTCGGCGCTGGTATGCCCCGATGGAGANACCATCGAATCCGAGGCCGCCCACGGCACGGTGACGCGCCACTACCGCGAACACCAGAAGGGCAACCCGACGAGCACCAACCCGGTAGCCAGCATCTTCGCCTGGACCCGGGGACTCGCCCACCGCGCGCGCCTCGACGACACCCCGGAGGTGGCGAACTTCGCCGAGAACCTCGAGAAGGCCTGCGTCTCCACCATCGAGGGTGGAACCTTNACCAAGGATCTCGCCGTNGCCATCCACGGCACNACGAGCCCCCCCGACGGCTCCTACGTCTACACCGACGACTTCCTCGACGCGCTCGAAGCCAGGCAAAAAGAGCTGCTCGGCTGAGAGAGCGTCCGGTTCAAAAGAAAAAGCCTCCGCCCTCGATGAGGACGGAGGCTTTTTCAGCTAATACGGTTCCGGGAAGAAGCTCAGAAGCTCTGCTCCTTTGACTTCTTCTTTTCCTTCTTAGCCTTCCCCTTAGCCTTNGCCTTCGCCTTCACACGCGAGATGGTGTGGGTGCTGGTCGAAGAAAAGGAGAAATTGTCCCGCTCCGAAGAGCGCTTGGAGATGTACTGGAGGCTCTCGAGCAGTCCATCCTTCTTGCTGAAGGAGACCTGGCCGAGGGAGGTGGGCTCGTCATCTTCGCCACNCCCCGGCCGCACGACCTCGAAGCCATGGCTGGCTGAGTCCTTGGCGGCACTGTACTTGAGCGAGGTGCTTCCGTAGCTGGAGAATCTGCTNCGCGAGCGTCCACCCTCATCCTGNCCGCGGGNGCGATCCTGGCCCTCGGCGCCNCCTTCACGNCGTCGACGCTCGGGCCGTTCCTGGGGACGATCCTGGAGNAAGGAGACCTCGTAGGTCGAGATGCTCTCTTCGCGACGNCCNCCGCCACGCTCTGAGCGTCCACGGCTCGANCCCGNCCTGGAGTTNGTGCTCATCCGGTAGAGCTCGCCNTCCTTNAGNTCCTTGCCCTGGACACCCGAGCCGAGCACGTAGCTCAGATCGCGAACCAGGTCGGAGGACCTCATCGGTCCCCTGCTGCCGCGGAAACCGCGNCGGCCTTCCTCCTCGCCTTCGGCGCGGGGGCGCTCGTAGGTCGGGAATCCCTTAATACCGGAAATCTTGCCGTCGGGGGTCACCTCGACGGTGATGGTGCTGGCGACGACCTTGCGCAGGAACGCGGCCTGGTCGTCCTCTTTCTCGGCCTTCTTGCTCGAGTCGAACTCGAAGCCATCGCCTCGATTGTTGCTCAGCTTGAGCGCGGAGTAGTTCACCTCGAGGGTGATCTTTCCGTCTTCAGCGACATCCTTGACGCTCAGGGTGAACTGAGCCGAGTTGTTGCTCTTGGACTTGGTGGCCTCGCCATCGCGCTCGAAGCTCACATCGGAGGTTCTCTGGCTGCTGTAGCTGACCTTCTGGCCCTTCTTGACGCCGAGGGAGAGCTTGTCTTCGGCTCTCGCCCAGCCGCAAAGAGCGACGGAACATAAAACGACTGTAAGAATTCTGATCATCAGACCTCTCCTGGATTCCTATCCGTACGACTGGGGCGAAACCTGATTCGCCCTGCGCCCGGCATGATTACTTCCAAACAAACCTGTCAAACACCGCGGCGACCAGGTGGTTGCCAATTTCTGTACCCGATCTTCCGCCAGACCCCTCAATCTCGCCCCATGGAAGTAGAAATGCCATGAGAAACTTGTGTAAGCTTGTATAAGTAAGCTGAATAGTCCGGCACTTGAATAGAAAACGACCAGCGGAGAGAATGAACGATCCGGGAGAAAGAAAGACAATCTAAGCAGGACTGAGTTCCGAGTATCTGAAAGGAGAATCCATCATGAGGCTGGTTTACACGGCCCTTGTTTCCTTCGCGATCCTCTCAACGGCCGCCATCGGGCTGCCCGGCGACGGCGAGAAAGCGCTCTCCACCCATCTCAAACCCCTGGCTCCTTACCTCGGCAAAACCTACAAAGGAGAATTCGCCGGCTCGACGCCCGAAAAACCGGTCTATGACATCGCGCGCTGGGAACGAGCCCTGAACGGCAAGGCCGTTCGCATCACCCATTCGGTCAACAATGGCCAATATGGCGGCGACTCCATCGTGATGTGGGATCCTGCCAGGAAAAGCCTCGTCTCCTGGTACTTCACCACGGCCGGGTTTTTCACCCAGGCAACGCCCACCGTTAAAAAAGGCTGGCTGATCAGCCACGAAAAGGTCACCGGCAACCAGAATGGCATCACCGAGGTAAAATCAACCAGCGAGCTCCTGCCCGGCGGGAAGATGCGCAGCAAGGCCGAGTTCCTGCAGAACGGGAAATGGGTCCCCGGCCACGAGATTCACTACAAGGAAGCCCCGGACGCGAAGGTCATTTTCAAATAAGCAGTCTCTTTGTAACCTCCTCAACCCAGCCAGGACCCCTCACCGACCTGCCGGCACCATCCGGGCCGACTTTTACCATGAAGAAAAAATTCACCCCATCAAGACGTGACTTCTTCCGCGCCACCGGCGCGGCGGCAACCTCGATCATCCTTCCCCGGCATGTCATGGCCTGCCTGGAGAGAATCAAAAAGCCCATCAAGCTCGGCATGATTGCCGACCTGCACCAGGACGTGATGCACGATGGCCCGGCGAGGCTGAAGGTCTTCCTCGATGCCATGAAAGAAGAAAAGCCCGACGCTCTCGTGCAGCTCGGCGACTTCGCCTATCCGACGAAGAAAAACGAAGCGGTAACGACGGCCTTTGAGAANGCGCACCCNAGGACCCTGCACGTNCTCGGCAACCACGAGATCGATGNTGGGCACTCCTTCGACNAGGTCGCCAAGCTCTGGNGAATGAAGGGNCGCTACTANACCGAGAACGTNANCGGNCTNGANCTCGTCGTTCTCGACGGCAACGAGAAGCCGAAGAACCACAAGGGCGGCTATCCCGCCCACATNGGGNAGAAACAGATCGGGTGGCTCGCGAAACANCTGNAAACCCTCAAGGGACCGATTCTCGTCATCAGCCACCAGCCCCTGGCGGGCCCATCGAGCATCGACAATGCCAAGGAGATCCAGNCNCTGCTGAACTCAGCCGCCGACAAGGTCCTGCTGGCTGTCAACGGACANACNCACATCGACCACGTGGCCCGCGCGGGCAAGCTTTCCTACCTGCACGTCAACTCGGCCTCCTATAAATGGGTCGGCGGCTCCCACCGCAACAAGAGCTACCCGCCCGAGGTTCACTCCAAGTTCCGCTGGGTCGAGTACACCTGCCCTTACCGCGACAGCCTCTTCGCCACCCTCACCCTCGACCCTGCCAACGGACGCATCGAGCTCAAGGGCCGCGAGAGCCAGTGGGTTGGGAAATCGCCCTCGCAGCTCGCGATCCCAACCAAGTACGGCCTAACCAACGGCAAGGAAATTTGCCCCAAGATACGTAGCCGTCAGATTGGATCAGCCGAGAAGTAACCGGAGATAAAAACATCCTAGAGAATCCATGAAAAATCCCTTATTAAACATCATCTTTTCGATTTCCTTCCTTGCCCTTCTTCTGGGTCATGCCAAAGCGGCCCGGAAACTTGGAACATTGGATCCGCCACCGAATGGAAGGCCGCTATCGAGTCCAGTGAAGGCATCACCATAGAGAAAGGCGTCGCCTCTCCGACCGAAAAGGCAGGTTCCCTGCGGACCAAGATGAAGAGCTTTAAGGAGAAGCGCTCCGCCAAATCGCTCACCATCGAGCAGTCCACGCTTTGGCAAAACTGGGAAGCAAAGCCGCGGATCGGGCCGAAGAACCTGCGGGACGCGCCCGTGTTTCTCACCAAGGGGCCAGATGACTACTGGATGTTCGGTCGTTATGGCGGCGCTCCCAAGAAAAAAGGGAAAAAACCTGCCGAGCAGCCTGCATTCGAAGCGAAGGACGCCAAGCTGGATGGGTTCGACGTCCCATTGAAGACCACCACCATACCCAACCAGTTCAATGCCCCTGGCGGACTGGTCGAGGGACAGGGCGGGTACCATGCCTGGCAGAGCAAGGACATGGTCCACTGGGTGCATCATGGATGCGTAACCCCGGGATTTGCCCGCTGGGTGACGTCCGCGGAGCAGGTAGACGGCAAAACCTTCATCTACTACGATTTCCCCAACGACCAGGATCCGCACTTGTTCATCGACGAGGACCTGACCGACGGGAAGCCCGGAAAGAACATGGGCATCGCCCTGAATGATCCGTCCCATGGCTCGGACTGCGCCGTCATCCGGGACATCCAAGGCAAGTTCCATATCATCTTCGAGGACTGGAGCCCGATCAATGCCCGCAGACACTCCTGGGATTCCCCCCTCGCCGGCCATGCCGTCAGCCCAAATGGAATCGACGGATACTCGATCGTTGCCCCCGCGGTGGACGAGCGAACCAAGCCGACGGGCAAGATTGCCGAATACCTGCACCCTCACTGGGCCAAGGAGGACCCGAAGCGGTTCAAGACCAACGTCGCGAAGTATGAGGTCCATGAACCCGAGCAAAATGCCTACGGTGACTGGGCCGCCATTTCCATCGGCGGGCAGTACTACCTCTTTTGCGACTTTCATCCGGCCCACAAAGGAATCCGGGTCGCCTGGTTCACTTCCTCCAGCATCGACAAGCCTTTTTCCTTTTGCGGGGAAATCGGCAAGGGCCACCCTGATCCCGACATCGGATTCGCGGAGGGCCGCTTCTACCTGGTCACCCAGACCGCCAACGATTACGTCAGCCCCGGCCCCTGGGTGGAAAAGGTGGAGGCCCGGGTGGGCGTCGACACGGACAAGGACGGCAAGGCCGACCAGTGGAGCAAGTGGCAGGAAGCCAAGGAGAGCTACGACTATGTCAAGGGGTTCTCCAAGCAGGTTGCGAAGACCCCTGCCCAGCTCGACCTCTCGGATTTGCCCGAAGGCTTTGGCTTTCAAGTCGAGCTCAAGCTGGCCGATACCACCGAAAATGCTTCCAAGCCATTGATC
>NZOA01000004.1 GCA_002695115.1 Planctomycetota bacterium | reverse complement strand
CCTGGGCCGTACCCCACTCCCCGTCATCAAATTCGATGCGGGTCCAGGCATCGATGGGATCCGAGGGATTGGAGCGACCGGCAAAGGTCCGCCACAGCCCCTGCGAGGAGACCACGGACCTCGGCCCTCCCTGGGCCAAGCGCGAGGGCAGCACCCTGCGGGAATTCACCTCACCGGGAGTGCCTCCGAGAAATCTACTCGGTCTCCAGTTCCTCGGCAGGTCGTTGGCATTATCGACACCGGTAAACTCCAGTGACGGACCGCGCCCATCGGGGCGGGCGGACCACGGCGTCCTGTCCTCGTAATGAACCCTGCTGATCATCAGCCCCCGGGCATTGACGAGCTCGAGAATCTCTCCGCCATTGTCGAGCTGGCCCAGGTAAGGTCCCAGGACCCTCCGCAGGCCATAGCGGGCCGCGGCGACGGCCGGATCCGGGCTGAGAACAAGGTATTCCCCCGACTCGATCAGAGTGCCGGCGGGAAAGACGAAATCGACGCCGCGGGAAAACTCCCAGCCCCCGAGCTCCAGGGTCGTGCCGCCGCGGTTGAAGAGCTCGATGAACTCCAGGCTGTCCTCGCCGCCATTGTCGAACACGTTGTAGTTCAACTCATTGATGACGACATCGAAGTCATCGGCGCGCAGCTCCGCCCCGGTGAGCGGCAGAACCGCAAAGATACATAAAACCATCATCCGCCGGATGGCAGAATAGAAGATACCCTCTAGTGCTTTCATCTCTTTCCGCCCCCCACATTGCTCTCTGAGAATGGGTCTACTATTGGTCCGTGTTTCTTCGTAGATCCGTAGCTCCTATTTTAGACCCGGCATCGGCCCAGAATCTACTGCCGACGCCCATAAAAAGAAAACCGACTCGCGCTTGGACAACCAGCACAAGGCAGGTGAAACCCCGCCCCGGAACTGGTTTTCAAGCGCCGGTGGTCAGTCCAATTCTTCGGGAAAGAGGTCGATGTTCTCCGCCTCCTCGCCCCGGGCGAGGGCTTCTTTGCGTTCGGTATACTTCTCCAGCCAGGTCTCCCAGGACTTGCCCGAGGCGACGTCCTTTCCACTGAAACTCAAACCCCGGATAGACTCCAGGGGGATCCTCCTGCTGGGCCCTCCAGCGGAGGGAAACACCTCGATCCACGACTCCACTCCGGCAGTCCCGGAGATGGAGCGGTTGGCGAGATAACCAACCAGGGCCTCCCCGTCCCTGGGAAAAATTGTCACGTCACCGCGATAATCGAAGGCGGCCTCGACAACATCTTCCAGGCTACCGGCATCGTCCTCGTTCCAGGAGAAGCCCTGGCCGTAATCCGTCCGCGCGCCATCGGAGCCGGCTTCACCAGGGGCTTCGGATTCTGGATGGTCACCCTGCATCACCGCCGGCCCTCAAGCCTTCGTCTCGGTACGTACGGAACCGCAGGTGGCAACCTGGGTCCTCTCGACAGCCGGCAGCTCGACGATCCCGGCACCGCCGGCCTCACCGCCGGAGCCTTCATCCTCGCGATCCTCAGTCCAGCGGTAGCCCAGGAAGGTCGCCCGTACCGTCGCCAGAAAACCCCGCAGGCTCCCGAAGGTCTGATCGACGGCCGTGGCCTCGTAGCCTGAGTGAACCATGCAGTCGCGGCATTTGTCGTTGCGCTCATGACCGTACTGCTCCCAGTCGGTCGCCTCCATCAGCTCGTCGAAGGTCTCCGCATAGCCCTCCTGCAGGAGGTAGCAGGGCTTCTGCCAGCCGAAGAGATTGTAGGTCGGGTTTCCCCAGGGCGTGCAATGATAGTCACGCCCCTCGTTTCCCATCAGGAACTCGAGAAAGAGAGGCGACTGGTTGAAGCGCCAGCCCTTGCGAGGGGCGGCGAGGATCCTGCGAAAAAGTCCTCGTGTACGATCCCGATGCAGGAAGCTGCCCTGGTCGGGAGCCTTGGAATAGCTGTAGCCCGGCGAGACCATCATGCCCTCGACTCCCAGCTCCGTCATCTCATCGAAGAACTCGCGGACCCGGCCGGGCACCGCACCCTCGAAGAGGGTTGTGTTCGTCGTAACCCGGAAGCCCCGATCGAGCGCCAGCTTGATCGCTTCAAGAGCATCCGCATAGACCCCCTCCCGGCAGACAGCGAAATCGTGCTCTTCCTCGAGACCATCCATATGGACACTGAAGGTGAGATACTTTGTCGGCCTGAAGAGATCGATCTTCTCCTTGAGCAGGATGGCATTGGTACATAGGTAGACGTATTTCTTCCTGGCGACCAGCCCCTCGACGATCGTCTCGATATTCGAATGCATCAGGGGCTCACCGCCGGGAATGCTGACGATCGGCGCGCCGCATTCATCGACCGCGCTGAAACACTGCTCGGGGGTAAGCTCCTGCTTGAGGATGTGGCTAGGGTACTGGATCTTGCCGCAGCCCGCGCAGGCAAGATTGCAGCGAAAAAGCGGCTCGAGCATGAGCACGAGCGGATACCTCTTCTTCCTCGTCAGCTTGTTCTTCAGGACNTGGGAAGCGACCGCCCACATCTGTGAAATTGGTACGCCGATGGCCCTCGAGCTCCAGCTAATCCGCGAACCCCGGAAAAAGCNATCCACAGAGAGGTCCGTGGGCNCTTTCGCCGGGAAAAACCAGGAAACNGAGTATGCCATCGNCCCATCCCACGGTCAAGAACCNCGGCGAACCCAGNAGNCTCAGGGAAGCTCCCGAGGCTCGATGTCTTCGTGGAGGAAGCCNCGGGCGCCCGGATCATAATCCGCCGCGACATGCCCGCGGCCGTAGAGCCTGTATTTATAGATGACCAGGCCCTCGAGCCCGACAGGGCCCCGCGCGTGGGTCTTGTTGGTGCTGATGCCGACCTCGGCTCCAAGGCCGAAACGGAAACCATCAGCGAAGCGGGTAGAGGCGTTGTGAAAAACTCCGGCTGAATCGACCCGCGAGAGAAANTAATCCGCCGCCGCGGCATCCTCGGTAACGATCGCATCGGTGTGATGGGAGCCATGCGAGTTGATATGCTCAACCGCCTCCTCGATCGATGAGACCGTTTTGACGGCCAGGACCTTGTCGAGAAACTCGGTATCGTAATCCTCGGCGGTNGCGGAAACGGNGGATTCGAGGTGNGCCGCGGCCNCCTCGTCGGCCCGAACCTCGACCCCGGCCTCCCGCAAGGCGGCGCCGATGATGGGAAGGAGATCGGGAAGCCGGTCCCGGTGAACAAGCAGGGTCTCACAGGCGTTGCAGGCGGCCGGGTAGTGCGTCTTCGCGTCTACGCTGACGGCTACCGCTTTCCGCTCGTCGGCATCGCGATCGATATAAACGGAACAGATACCATCGGCATGGCCGAGAACAGGAATACGCGTCGACTCCTGGATGGACTGCACGAGCTCATTGGANCCCCTGGGAATGATCAGGTCGATCCAACGGTCGAGCTCGAGCAACTCGCGCACCTCTTCACGGGTCGAGACAAGCTGAACCGCATCGGGAGAGACGCCCTCCACCTCGCCGAGAGCGGCCTGGATGGCTCCCACGAGGACCTCGTTGGTCCGCGANGCNTCNTGCCCTCCCTTGAGAATGACGGCATTGGAAGATTTCAGGGCGAGGGNGGCTATCTGCACGGCGGCCTCGGGGCGNGCCTCGAAGATGACGCCGATCACTCCCAGCGGACAACTCACCCGGTAGAGCTCGAGCCCCTCATCCANCCGCGTGGCCAGGGTCACCCGGCCGACCGGATCCGGTAGCCGGGCCACATCCGCGACCCCGGCCAGCATGGCCTCGAACTTACCGCCTTCGAGATCGAGCCTCTTGAACAGGGCNCCGCTCAGGCTGCCGGATTCCACCTCCGCCTCGCAGTCCGCCTTGTCGGCGCGATTGGCCTCCAGGATGTCTTCACGCCGCTCCTCGAGCTTGCGCCCCACCGCCTCGAGCGCGGNATTCTTCACCTGNCCTGAGAGGGCGGCAAGCTGCAGAGCCGCCGCCCGCGCCTTCCTGGCGATGAGCTCGACCGATGAATTGCCGTTTGTTTCTGTGCTCATGTTCTCACTTCACTGGATAGACCGGAAACCGCGGGCTCAGGATAAACGATTCCGGGGATGTCTCAAAGACGCAAGGTCAACACTGAGGAGCATTGATGAGCACCGTCGTTTTAGATACCATGCTCCGCTTGTCTTCCTTGAAGTTGACTCTGATACAGACATTTTCTTTGAACGGGAAAGGTTCAGAATAATGAGCGAAAGAGAAGCTGCTGTAACTTTCAAAGGCGGCCCCCTGACATTGGTAGGCCCTGAGNTGCAGGCCGGCGACCAGGCGCCTGATTTTAACGTCATCGATGGAGACCTTGGACCCGTCAATCTTGCCTCCTCCGCCGGCAAGGTAAGGCTGATCTCGGCCGTACCTTCACTCGACACCCCCGTCTGTTCCGACCAGACCAAGCGTTTCGCCGAGGCCCTGCCCGGGCTTCCCGAAAACGTGCAGGTGCTCACCATCAGCGCCGACCTGCCCTTCGCGCAGGGCCGCTGGTGTGGAGCCGAAGGGGTCGAGATGACGACTCTCTCGGATCACCGTGAGCTCTCCTTCGCCAACGCCTATGGCGTTCTCATCAAGGAGCTGAAGCTCCTGAGCCGTGCGATCTTCGTCATCGATGCCGAGGACAAGATCACCTACGTCGAGATTGTCCCCGAGGTTACCGATTTCCCAGACTACGACGCGGCCCTCGCCGCCGTAGGCGCTGCCGCTGGTTGATCGCGTTTGACTCNCAGGATACCCGGGACCGCCATCGAGATCGTCGAGGAGCCGCCACGAGCATCACTTCGCCACGCTCTCTTCGATCTCGACGGCACCCTGTCCCTGCTCAGGGACGGCTGGCAGGACCAGATGGTCCCCCTGATGGTTGAGCTGCTCGAAGACTGCGGGCAGGATGAGCCGCCCGCTGAGCTTGAAAAGCTGGTAACGGGTTTTGTCGACCAGCTCACCGGCAAGCAGACCATCTACCAGATGATCCGCCTCTGCGAGGAAATCGAGAAGCGTGGCGGAGCTCCACTGGCTCCCCTCGAGTACAAGGAGCTCTACAACGAGCGCCTGGATGCCGCGATCTCGAACCGGCTCGAGGCGGTCAGGGGTGGCCGGCTTCCCCGTGAAGACTTCCTGGTTCCCGGCTCCATGGCCCTCCTCGAAAATCTCGTGGGCCGCGGGGTGCGCTGCTACCTCGCCAGCGGAACAGACGAGGAGCTGGTCAGAAGAGACGCCGCGCTCCTGAAATTCGATCATCTTTTCGAAGGAGGGATCTTCGGAGCCCTGCGGCGATACGAAAGCTTCTCCAAGCGGCAGGTCATCGAACGGATCATCGCTGAGCATCAACTCAACGGGCCCGAGCTCATCGTCATCGGCGATGGCTTCGTCGAGATCCAGAACGGCAGGGAGGCGGGGGCCGTCACCTTCGGCGTTCACTCACCGGAAAACAACCGCTACCATATGAACAGCGGCAAGCGGGAGCGCCTCCTGGAGGCGGGCGCGCATTTCCTCGCCCCGGGTCTCGAGGACGGCGCGGCGCTCCTCGATCACCTGCGGGTGGACTGAAAACGCGCTCAGCTCCCAAGCGCGTCGCGGTAACGCAGAAAGCGCTTCTTCATCCTGTACTCGCGGCGCTCGTCAACCCCGGCGACCCCGTCGCGGATCAGCCGCGAGTTCACGCAGGTCCTATTGCGCAGGTACAGGTAGACTCCGCCCTCCCCCTCCGTGGCGGGATCGCTCTTGAAATACACCTGCTTGCCATCGACGAGCTCCCGCAGACGCCTGGCGCCACCGTCACCGCCGCTCGCGACGAGTCCGAGAAGCCGGAGGCTCCTGCCGTCATCGAGCTCGACGGTCCGCACATCCAGGACCTCCCGCACCCGGTGATACTCCTCGCGCTGACGGCTGTCCCCCTTTCGAACGATGGAGCCATACCCCTCGGTCGCAGCTCCCGCGGCCACCTCAGCTGGTTTTCCAGCCGCACCCCCGGAGGCCGTACGCTCGCGGATCACCTCGAGCTCTTCCTCCCCGCGAAAGAACTCCCGCTGCTGGCCGAAACCCGCCTTCCGACGGATTGTTCCCAGGAAGTCCGGGTTGATCTCATAGCCGGTACAGGATCTGCCCAGCTCGCGGGCCGCGCTCATCGTGGTCCCGCTGCCGAGAAAGGGATCGAGGACCGTCTCCCCGGCGAAGGTGAACATGCGGATCAGCCTGCGCGGGAGTTCCGGGGGAAAGACGGCGATATGATCCTCCTGCCTGGCGCCCGGAAAGGTCCAGTGCCCGTAGAAATACTCGTTCCACTCCTCCGTGCTGAGACGAGAGAGGTCTTTCTGCCCGGGGTCGGGACGCGGCGCCTTTCCCAGCTTCTTGAACAGCAGGATATGCTCGTAATCGAGCTTCACGATGCCATTGCGAGGGTGGGGAAAGGAGCCCATGATGACGCCGCCGCCGGAGGTATTGCAGGTCGTGACCTTCTGCCAGATGATCGAACCCATGAAGTCGAGGCCGAGGTCCACGCAGCCGCGGATGATGTCGGCGTGGATGGCCGCGATCCTGTACCTGCCATAGGTCCTGGCTCGAAGAAACTGGTCGCCGATGTTCACCGCCAGCCTGCAGCCCGGATGGAGCACCCGCTCACATTCTCCCCAGACCCTGTCAAGCTCAGCGATGTATTCATCGTACTCCTGGTGAAAACCGATCTGGTCCTCCGCCTCGTAATCCTTCAGCTGCCAATAGGGAGGAGATGTGACCACCAGGTGTACGGAGCTGTCCTCCACCGAGGCCATCGACCGCGAGTCACCCAGCACCACCTGGTAGTGAAGCTCTCCGGGCTCCGGGATTTTCCTGCCGACCATGTTCTCAATCCTCCCTTGCCGCCTGGCCCTCGAGCCAGAGCCCGAGGATCTCTTCGAGCTCCTCGCCGCTGTTGACCGTGTTGAAGCGACGGCGGAATTCCGCGGCCCCGTAGAAACCGGTAGCATACCAGGATCCGAATTTCCGCATCCTGAGAATCGCCGCGCGCTCAGACTCTCCGAAATGTTCCAGCAGAAGCTGGAAATGCCGGCGGACCATCCCGACAACATCCTCAACCGCGGGTCTCGGGGGAACAGGGTCTCCATCAAAGAGAGCTCTCAGCTCCCGGAAGAGCCACGGGTTTCCCAGGCAACCCCGGCCGATCACGATTCCCGGGACACCGGCCCTGCGCATACGCTCCAGCCCATCTTCAGCCTCGAAGATATCGCCATTGCCAAGCACCGGGAGCTCGAGCTGGTCGTTGAGTTCCGCGATCAGCTCCCAATTGGCCTTGCCGGAATACATCTGCTTGACCGTCCGCCCGTGCACCGTGATCCAGGAGCAGCCCTCCTCCTGGGCGATCCTGCCAGCGTCCAGAAAGGTCAGGTTTTCATCATCGATACCCAGGCGAACCTTGATCGTGACCGGCAACGGGTCGGCGGCCTCGACAACCGCCCGGACGACCGCCCGGCAGTTTTTCGGATCCGCGGGCACGGCCGCCCCCATCCCCTTGTTGACGAGCTTCTTGACCGGGCAGCCGAAGTTGATGTCGATATGATCTACCTGCAGCTCGTCCTTGAGCCGGCGGGCTGACTCTCCCATGGCGACAGGATCCCCGCCAAAAATCTGTATGGAGCGAGGATGCTCCGAATCCGCGAAATGAACCAGCTTCCAGGTGCCTCGATGCCCTTCGAGAATCCCGCGCGAGCTCACCATCTCGCTGACACAGAGTCCGGCACCGAGCTCGGAACAGATCTTGCGGTAAGGATAATTCGTGACTCCCGCCATGGGAGCGAGAACCACCGGGGGCCAGATTGTCAGCTTCGATCCCAGCTGAAGTGGCTCATGGATTTTGGCTGTCTGCATCATCGCTTCACCAGGTCGGCGGGTGTGGGTGTAAGGTTGCAGTTTGATGCCGCGGACGGAGACTTTCAAGTGTAGAGTCCACCCGCTGGTGGCTATCATACTGCCATGCTGCATGAACGTGCGCGACAACTCGCCGGGGAATCGGCATTCGATGTCCTGCGGCGGGCGCAGGAGCTCGAGGCCGCCGGCCGGGAGGTCATCCACCTGGAGATCGGCCAGCCGGATTTTCCGACCCCGGCCCACATCAGGGCCGCCGCAGCCAGGGCCCTCGAGGAAGGACATACGGGCTACGGTCCATCCCAGGGCCTTCCGGAGCTCCGAGACGCGATCGCCGAAAAAGCCGGGGAGCTGAGAGGGCTCTCCTTCAGCCCCGAGGAGGTCGTTGTCGCTCCGGGAGCCAAGGCCCTCCTCTTCTACGCCATCAACGCCCTTGCCGGACCCGGCGACGAGGTCATCTACCCCGACCCGGGCTTTCCCGCCTACCAATCGGTGATCGCCCACTCAGGAGCCACGCCGGTACCGCTGCCGCTTCGCGAGGAGACCGGCTTCCGCTTCGATGCTGACGAGTTTCTCGGGCTCGTATCCGACCGCACCAGGCTGGTCATCCTGAACTCGCCGCAGAATCCAACCGGCGGGGTCCTGGAACGTGAAGACCTCCGGGCGGTGGCCGCCGCGGCTGTGGAAAACGACTTCAGGATCCTCAGCGACGAGATCTACCTGCACTTCTGCTACGATTCGCCATTCGAGACCATCGCCTCCGTCGAAGAAGCCGGCGAGAGAGTCATCATCATCGACGGCTTCTCAAAGACCTACTCGATGACGGGCTGGCGGCTGGGCTACGCGCTCCTGCCCCCCTCCCTGGTCAAAACCTTTGACCTCTACAACGTCAACATCGCCTCCTGCGCCTGCACCTTCAGCCAGCACGCCGCGGTAGAGGCCCTGCGCGGCCCCCAGGACTCTGTCACCTCCATGGTCGCCGAATTCCGTGAACGCCGGGACTACCTCGTGGAGGGCCTCAACAGCATTCGGGGAATCAGCTGCGGCACCCCGGGCGGAGCCTTCTACGCCTTCGCAAACATCACGAAGACCGGGATCTCCTCGGCCGAACTGGCATCGAGGCTGCTTGCCGAGGCCGGGGTCGCGGTTCTCTCCGGGGCCTCCTTCGGCCCCTGTGGAGAGGGCTATATCCGCCTGTCCTACGCGACCTCGATGGAGAAGTTGCGCTCCGGCATCGAACGGATGGCGAACCTCCTGGGAAAGGGATGAAGAAAATGAACCGGGAACCGGCGCAATGATGACAGAAGATTCTTTTCGCAGCTCGGGCCTGCGGGCAGGCCGCCTGTTCGGGATCGACATCTGGCTGCACTGGATTCTCCTGGCGATCATCGCCCTCAAGCTCATCGATATCCTCCTGGAGCCTGGCGGCCATGGCGGCGCGACGATGGTGGCCTTCGCATCCTTCGCCCTGGCGCTCCTGGTGACCATCCTGCTGCACGAATTCGGACACGCCTATGCCGCCTACAGACAGGGCGGCGATACGGAAAAAATCATCCTCTGGCCGCTCGGCGGCCTGGCGGTCTGCAACGCGCCGCAGCATCCCGGCTCGCAATTCTGGGTCGCGGCGGGAGGTCCGCTCGTCAACCTGGCCCTGGGGCTGCTGGCGATGGGCGCCTGCCTGGCGCTGGGCTGGAATTTCCTGCCCTTTTCAAGTGAGCTCGTTTTCTGGCAGCGGCTGGTGCAAAACCTCTTTCTCTGGAATTTTGTCCTGCTCATCGTGAACCTTCTTCCCTGCTACCCGCTCGATGGCGGCCGCATACTGCACAGCCTTCTCTGGAACAGGATGGGAACACACCACGGCGCCCTGGAGCTCACCCTGCGCATCTCGAAATTTACCGCCATACTGGCTCTTGTCTTCGGCGGTGCCACCATCGTCCTGGGTTTCTCGGATAAGAACTGGCGATTCGAGAACCCCTTCATCGATGAGCTGGGCTTCGTGTGTATCTTCTGCGGATTGCTCTACTTCATGACAGCCAGGCAGGTACGGGAGCAGGTGCTCTACGCCGCGGAGGACAGCGGACCCTTCGGCTATGATTTTTCAGGCGGCTATAGCAGCCTGGAGAGCTCGGCTCCGGCTGAGAAGCGCCCCGGCATCTTCGAACGCTGGCGGCTGCGAAGGCTGAAGCGGCGCCGGGAAAAAAAAGAAGGGCGGGAAGAGCGGATGCGCGAACACCTCGATGAGCTGCTGGAGAAGATCCACCAGGAGGGGATGGAAAGCCTGAGCCCCCAGGAGCGCCGGTTTCTCGAGACCGCATCGCAGAAGCTCAGGAAATCCCACTGACGGGAGGAAAGCCGGGGCGCTGCCTCTCCACCCCCAGGCTCTCGACCCGTACGTTCCATCCTGCTATCATTCCCGCTCGGTTTCACCCAAAATGGAAAAACGCGCCGAGAAGAGGAGCCCGATGCGACGATTGCCCGATGACTGCAAGGCGGCGGAGATCCTGGCCCGCATACGCCAGGACATTCCCATCCTGGGCCTGACCCCCGCTCATGATCTCAGCGAGCCCTGGCCCAACCGGATCGCCCGGCTGGATGATACGGAGCTGCTCGGTATCGAGCCCGTATCGCCTGAGATGGCCTCCTGCATTCGAAGCGGCCTGCTGCTGCGGGGAGATTTCCAGGAAGAATCCCATACCCTCAGCCAGGCCATCGGCTCCGCCGAGGGAAACTACTGGCACGCCATCATGCATCGGCTCGAGCCCGACTATTCGAACTCGAAGTACTGGTTTAACCGGGTCGGAACCCATCCGATTTTCGAGCAGCTGGACGCCAGCGCGTCATCCGTCGCGAACGAAGAACTCCTTGCCGAGTTCTCTTCGCCATCCTGGGATCCCTTCAGGTTCACCGACACCTGTGAGGCGGCGGTTGGCGGCAGGCTTGGGCAATACCAGCACGAGCTGGAACAGCTGCAGGAGCTCGAATTCGACCTGCTCCTCGCCCATTGCTACCANCAGGCTGCAGGATCACCGGTATAAACCGCCTCGCGACAAGCCGTCGCCATCTCAGCCTCGCGGGCCAGCCGAAAGAATTTCTTCAGAGGCGCCATCGGCATAAGTCTTGAAGTTCTCCTGGAACAGTTCAGCCAGCTTGGCCGCGCCCGCAGCATAGGCTTCCTTGTCCTCCCAGGTATTGCGTGGGACCAGAAGCTCGGCCGGCACACCGGGACACTCGCGGGGCACCTCGAAGCCAAAGGTCTCATCTTCCTGGCAGGCAACATCCTTGAGATCGCCGTTGTGGATCGCATCGATGATCGCCCTGGTATAGGGAAGGCTGATCCTGGAGCCGACACCGTAGCCGCCGCCGGTCCAGCCGGTGTTGACCAGCCAGACACTGGAGCCGAACTCGCGAATCTTCTCGGCAAGCATCTCAGCGTACTTCGTCGGATGCCAGACCAGGAAGGCGGCGCCGAAGCAGGCCGAGAAGGTCGCCTCGGGCTCGGTGACACCCATCTCGGTACCGGCGACCTTCGCCGTGTAGCCGCTGATGAAGTGATACATGGCCTGCGCGGGGGTCAGCTTGCTGACGGGGGGCAGGATTCCGAAGGCATCACAGGTCAAGAGCACCACGTTACTCGGATGGGTCCCGATGCAGGGTACCTTGGCGTTCGGGATGAACTCGATTGGATAAGAGCAGCGGGTGTTCTGGGTCAGCGAGGTGTCGGCATAGTCGACCTCCCGGGTACGCTCATCGAAAACAACGTTCTCGAGGATGGACCCGAAACGGATGGCCTGGTAGATCTCCGGCTCGCTCTCGGGCGTGAGATCGATGCACTTGGCATAGCAGCCCCCCTCGATATTGAAGACGCCATCATCCGACCAGCAGTGCTCATCATCTCCGATGAGCTTACGTTCGGGATCGGCGGAGAGGGTGGTCTTGCCGGTTCCGGAGAGGCCGAAGAAAAGCGACACGTCGCCTGAGGCGCCCTCGTTGGCGCTGCAGTGCATCGAGAGAACTCCATCCCTGGGCATCAGGTAGTTCATCAGGGTGAAGACACCCTTCTTCATCTCCCCTGCGTACTCTGTGCCGAGGATCACCATCTCGTTGCGCTCGAAACTGAGCGCAGCATTGGTGGTGGTGTCAACTCCCTCGACCGAGGTGTCGGCCTCGAGGCTGCCGGCATTGTAGACTGTGAAATCAGGATCTCCGAACCCGGCCAGCTCTTCATCCGAAGGCCGGATCAGCATGTTGTACATAAAGAGCGCGTGATAGGCCTGCGAGCAGATGATCCTCACCTTGAGGCGATACTTGGGATCCCAGCCGGCAAATCCATCGACAACGTAGAGCCGTGGTTGAGCGCCGAGATATTCCAGGGCCATCGCCCGGTTTTTCTCGAAACTCTCTTCTTCAAGGGCGATATTAACCGAGCCCCACCAGACATCGCCTTCGCTGGCGGAATTCCTGACAACTCGCTTGTCCTTTGGAGAGCGTCCGGTCTTGGCTCCTGAATTAGCAGCCAGGGCGCCTGTAGAACTGATCTTAGCCTCTTCAAGGGAGGCACCCAACTCGTAGAGACGCGAGGGACGTAAGTTAGAGTATTCTGCATCAAATTGAAGTCCGTGATCTTGCTCGCCCATTAATCTACCTGTAAATAATTCTCTGTTAATAGCTTATGAAACACTGTCGATTCTCCGGCCANGCCTGAGAATCGGAATCCTCTAACATAAAGACCTGTAGCAAAATAATCAAGCCCCTCTGCTGAAACCCCAGGCAGACTCATGCCAGGCGCCATGGAAACAGGCACTAGGCCTGGGAATGGACTGTAAAGGTGGCAAGCTGCTGCTGCTTCACATAGCTGCCTGTAATGTCGAGAGATTCCGAATCTCCCTCCCGACCGTATTCGCTCAACCAGCGCTGGCTGCGCTCGAAGTAGGCCTCGAAATCCGCCAGGGGCATCTCCTGGGCGCTGTAATGCTCGCGGCGAACGGTGAAAACCCTGCACAGGGGCTCCCCCCTGGCTATCCGGATCTTTTCCGTCCCGGGATCAAGCTCCAGGACGCAATGCCAGGGGTAGGAGGCCGGGTACCAATCGGTGTCCACCAGGGCGCTCAGCACCCTGAAGGGTCTCGACAGGTTGGGAATGTCGCTGAAATAGAGCAGCTCGTTACTTTCGGTTCGCATGAAGAGAAAGGTAGAGACCTTGACCTGGTTTTTGATCTCGGGATACACCTCCGAAGAGATAACGTGGGGCAGCATCTGGTCCTGCTCCCAGAACCAGGCGTTTTCCTGCGTCAGGGCGACTCCCGCCCCATCATCCCCGGCGCTGTATACCCAATCGCTCTCCAGCGTAAGGGGCGTATCGAGATGCCACCCCTCCTCGTGGAGGCTGAACTCCAGGTCNCCCGGGCAGAGCAGATCCCAGCCGAAGGAGTTGGCGGCCCGCATCGGCGGACACTCCTCCGGCCACCCCTTGCCGGGTTCTCTCTTGTGGTAAGCACCGCGGGCGGGAGAGGGCGTGGGAATCTCGGAACAGAACTTGTAGTAGTGGAGCATCTCAGCCCTCCTGGGAATGTATGCGACTGGAAGACCGACCTGAACCGGCAGTCCCGCCGGAAAACCTACCCGCTCACGACAGTCCATGCGAGAAAGAAGCCCTGCCGGGCGGCTCGGCTTTATTGCAGCCGGGCGCCGCTTTGATACACTGTCGAGGCCCATGATGAACAAAGGCACCTTCTCAAACCTGGCCTCCGGCGCCCTGCTGACCACCGCGCTGGCCCTGGCTGCCACCGATACGGCCCCCGGGATCCGAGAGGTGCTCCTCTCCGTGGGACTCTTCGCGTTCAGCGGCGGCATCACCAACGCCCTGGCGGTGAAGATGCTCTTCGACCGGATACCCGGGCTGGCAGGATCGGGAGTCATCCAGCACCGCTTCACCGAGATCCGCGAGGAGATCAAGCGCCTCATCCTCGATGAGTTCTTCACCGAGGAGAACCTGGAGAGGTTCCTCCGTGGGAGGTCCCGGGATGTCGACCTGCTCTCCTACGTCAAGGGACCTGGAGGAGCCAACCCCGCGGTAGCCTTTGTCGAAACGCAGTGGGGCCAGCTGACCAGCCCGGAGCTCCTTGATCCCCTGCTGGAGGAACAGGTGGAGAAGACCCTCGAGAGCTCTACACTCGGCGGACTGCTCAGCCTCATGGGCAGAGACACGATCCTGGACATCGTCAGGACCTTTGTCGAATCTTTCACAGGAGCCCTCAAGAAAAAAGTCCTCGAAAAAGCCGCCGACTTCTCCGCCAGTCCTTCCGAGCTCGGCCTCGAGCTCGATGAGAGGCGCCTGGTCGCCGACATCCGCCGCGAAGTGGACGGCCTGCTCGAGAGCCGCCTCGAGAGCCTGAGCCCCAGACAGGTAAAGCGCATCATAGAGGACGTCATCAGAAAACACCTCGGCTGGCTGGTCGTCTGGGGTAACGTATTCGGCGGCCTGATCGGCCTCGTCGCCTACCTGCTCAGGGATACCCTTCCCTGAACCGCAAAGCGAACGGGGCCCGGAATAAAATCACGGGCACAGCCCCGGGGAGGAGGAGAAGGGCGGCGAGAGGACCACGTCACCCTGGAACAGGTACCTCAACAGGATGATCGGATCGGAGATGTCGAACTCCGCATCAGCGTTTACATCGAGAGCCGGCAGGCAGACCTCGGTTGTGAGATCGCCCAGGAAGAGGCTGCCGAGCATCAGGATCGGATCGGAGATATCAAGCTCCCCGTCACCGTTGGAGTCCCCTCGAACCCAGAAGCTGCTCGCCCGGGTATAGAAGAAGCCCGCCTCATCCAGGTAGCAGCCCACATCAGTGCAGACCTCGACGCTGGCCGGTCCCTCGGCTTCGCAGGCCGGCGCGTACACCTGTATCGACTGCCCATCGGCCAGCAATTCAAATTCCGCATCGCGGCCGCAGACGCGAACCGCGTTGACTCCATTGGCAAAGTGCCTTCCGACGATGTAGAAAATTCCTCCGGGCGGGCCGCGCCCGTTCACGTAGTCAACGATAAAGGGAAGCTGGGTATCGGTTACCTCGGTCTCGAGATCCCGGGTCTCCAGCGCGAGCTCGGCACCGCGCGCGCCCAGCAGCCTGTTTTCCAGCCGCAGCAGACCCTCGCGCCCGGCGAAGCGCACCCTTGTCGTACCCGGACGTTCGGCGGTGACCCGGTACAGGAGCCTCGTCACCTCGAGATCCTGCGAAACCGGGAGCTCCAACGCTCCACTGCCATCCATATCGCAGACAAAGATACAGGATATGGTTCCCGCCGTTTCGTCTACGGACACCTGCAACCAGTCGATCTCGACATCGACAGGCGCCACCGGATCCCTGAAGCCCAGGTATTCACCTTCGTAGCCCAGGGCGATACTTCCGGCGGCGATCGGAGTCTCCTCGCTCCGGCAATAAACGCTCATCGTACCCTCCCCCCCGATATTGGGCTGCGGCTCAATATCTACCCAGGCCGAGGCGCTCCCCTCGGCAGGGGGAACGACCGGCACCGGCACCTCGTCGGTACCCACCTCCAGCAGCTCGGCGCTGAAAAAAAGTGACCTGTCGGTACGCGAGCGGTTGTAGACCTCGATCGCCAGGATGTTTTCGCCTTCCCGCAGGGAATCCCGGCAGAGAAAGACATCCTCGGCGATACCGCCGCGATGGTAGCGAGCGAAGGTGGACGAGGGGACGACGTAGCCGGGCTCTCCAAGGCCCCTGCGAGCGACCTCCATGCCGTTGATATAGGCTATGAAGCCGTCATTGTAATCGATCCGTAACAGGAGAGAATTCCCGGTGGCGGGTTCGCTGACATCAAAGGCATGCCTGGCGTAAAGGATCCTTCGCTGGGTCAGGAGAATGGTGAGCTCCGTCGCGAGCTCCGTCGCAGCTCCAAACCCGATCCCCGAGGCTCCCTGCTCCCACTCGCCCGCGGCGAAGGCCGGCTGGCGCCAATCTTCCTCCGGGTCGGCCTTGGAATACCAATAGCTCCAGGAGGAGCCCGCCGGGATGAGGGTCGCCGCTCTCTGCAATCCGCAGTCAAGCTCATCAGGGGTCGGATCCACCCCCGGCCGGGCGAAGGGGGCCGGCGGCGGCGAGCCATCCACGAGGGCCTCGAGAAAAGCGCTGACATCCTGCGGATCGAGAATCCCATTGTCGTTGAAATCCGCCGCGTCCGGACAAGGCAGGGAGAGCCTCTCCCTGTGTACCCGCAGGAGGGTAAGCGCGTCCTTGAGATCTACCGATACATCGCTGCCGGGCGAGCCCTCGACCAGGTCGCCGCGCGTGAACATCCCGCCTTGCAGGGCCGGCTCGTCGACGGTGCAGAACGGCTGCTGGCGCAGACGGCTGGTCTGATGGATCGGAGCGGGATTNCCCTCGTTGCTGGTAAAGAAATCNANNTCCTCGAGATCAAAGCAGATGGATTCGCTCTTGGGCTCAGCCGCGCCCGCGTTGGGAAGGATAATGCGGGGCTGGCTGAAGATCGATTCGAAGCGCGCTCCTTCAGCCAGCCGGTATTCCTGGACCGCGGGAAAGGTCCGCACCAGCATGCGACGGCCATCCTCGGAAAGATCAGCCGCTGTCACCAGGCCACCGATATTCATGGTGGCGATCCGCACGAGNGTCTGCACGGCGGCGCCGGCAGCGCTGCTTGGGAAACGGTAGACGCCGGCCGGGCCATTGACCTTGGTGATGATATAGAGCGTCCCCGTAGACGGATGAACGATCAGGGACTCGTTGTTGTAGGTCCCCGTTGGATAGCGAAAGCGAATCGGCTCCGATCTCTCCGCGACCAGGTCCTGGTTGAGATTCGTTGACGGCAGGCTGGGCTCAGGCAGGCGCCAGATCACCAGCTGGGTACGATTGAGNGCGTTGTTGCCGGTGTCGGCGATGAAGAGGTAGGTGCGGTCGGGGTCGGGGCCGGGACCGGTGGCTATATCCTCGTANTCGGTATTGCTGGCACCGGGAAGATCGACCTCCGCCACCAGGGCTCCATCTTTCCTGATCGCGAATAAACGAGCGGCATCCTTGGAGTCNTTGTGGATCCAGAAATAGTCCGGCCGCCCGGTGATGGGTACCATTCCGGACACTTCGTCTATCCTGGCATCACTGATAGTTCCGACGCGAACCGGCCGCGCGTATTCCTGCGCCCACACGCTCCCCTGCCGCCAGGATGAGATCCATACCAGCAGCAGGCAGGAAATGCGNACGATACGGCCGAACCACCTCGAGCAGGTGTCTGGCAACATCTCAATCCCTCCCTGAACCACAAGTATGAAGGAGTTTTCCGGCAGGTTCACCTGATTTCCAGAAACACCGGGATCGTTAAGCCTGGCTTTACGGGAACGTGCTTCGCCTAGACTTCGAGAGCCCGGCTACACCGTCCCGGAAATGGTGACGCGACCCATACGCCGCCAGGCGAATTGTCCTGTCTCAGTCATCTTCTTCCTCGTCGTCATCTTCTTTTCAACGAGCACCATCTCCGCCTTCTACCGGGCCCTTGATGTTGCCTATGCCCCCTCGGCATTACCGCAGCTGAGGTACACCGAACATCCCAGGTCGCCGGCCCCACCTTCGAGATCCGGATCGATACCGCAGGAGTTCGCGCCCGGNTCGGGTGGTTCAGCTCCGCCCAGGAAGAGATAGGACAAAACGAAGATGCCGTCGGTGATGTCTATCATGCTGTCATTGTTGGCATCCGCGGCTTCCCCACAGGCGGGGAATTCTCCCCCGAGAAAGAGGGCTGTAAAGAGCCGCATACTGTCGGAGATTCCCAGCTGACCGTCATCATTGGTGTCGCCACGCAGGAAGGTCGGCCTCGAAGCCGCCCCCCCCACCTCCGTCTCGACACTTTCCAGNTTATTGTCATTGTCGCTCTCCTGGGTCGAGGTGCTCACCCTCGCCCTCACGATATAGGTGCCCGCCACGGCCGTCGGGCTCACCTGGACTGAAAAAAACAGGTTCGAACCGAAAGTGGGCTGCAGCTCGTCGATCAGAAAACACGTGACGCCGCGGGGATTCACGCCGCATTCGTCTCCGGGAATCTCGCCGGACATTCCCCACGGCAGGAGAAGTTCAATGGTCACATCGGAGGCGTTTCTCGAACCCTGGTTAAAGACCGCGACGGTATAGGAGAGGCTGTCCCCCGGCTCAACAGCTTCAGTCGACGCCTCGATGGTCACCGCGATGTCGGGAGCAGGAAAAGAACCCGGCTCCCCGGGATTGCTCGGGAAAAGATCGGAGAGTAGAGGCTCCCCCTCGGACCAGTCGCAGCCGGGATCTCCCAGCTCCTGCCCGTTGGTATAGCCATCTCCGTCTGAGTCCAGGCCGCAGACAGCCTGCCAGTCGACGTCTCCATTTACCATGGTCTCGTCGACATCTCGCCCAAAGGCGTTGCGCGGGCCCCCTCCAAAACCCACGTGACAGGTCGTGCAACCGATCTCAATACCGTTTGGAATCTGCTGCACCCGAAAACTCCGCGCCTCAGCGGACACGACGATCGTAAAGCAGACCGGGAAAACGAGGAACCGGAGTAAAGAACGCGACTGCATCGAGGACTCCTGAAAAATGGCCGGCGGGTTACAAAGCCCCATCACGCCCGCGCCCGAAACGACATCCGGGCCGGCATCCCTATTCTATAGCTGAAATGTCCCGCTCCGAAATCGTTACTGCGGAACTATTCTTCCTCGAACGGATGGACGAGATCGATCCACCAGCCGAGATCCCTGGAGTATTCCGCCGACAGGTTGTGCTTTACCAGCTGGCGGTGAAAGCTCGCAGCGCCGAGCTTGCCCAGGTCGGCCGCCTCGGCATCCGGAAAACGTTCCGTTGGATCAATCGCTATCATCTTGGAGCAGAGCTCGAGAAGGTCCAGGCGAAGGTCGAGGTTCTCATATCGCTGAACCGACTTCGCCAGCTCCGGCAACTCCTTCGGCAACCGCAGCTTCCTCTCAAGAAGCTGATCGAGAGTTCTGCACTTCTTGAACAGCAGCTTGCCGGTCAACATCTCGATCAACACATAGCCGAGACTGGCGATGTCCGACCGGTAGCGCACATCCCGATCTTTGATCAACTCCGGGGCCATGTAATAGGGCGTGCCGCGCACCTCTGTCCTCAGGTTCACCTGGCGGTCGCAGGAAGAGTCCATATCGATCAACTTCTTGGTGCCGGTACGCTTGATCATGATGTTCGAGGGCTTCAGGTCACTGTGAATAATCTCGTGGTGATGAAGCGAAGACAGGCCGGCGAGACAGCCCCGCAAAATATCTACGGCGGCCGCGGGTCTCAGGATGCAGTGATCCTCTCCGGGCTTAACCAGGACATCGTTCAGGCGGTCCCATTCTTGAGCTGAGATCCGCGCCTTGGATGCCCCGTAGAGCTCAAGGCTGAGAAGGTCTCGCAGGTCCAGCCCATCGATCCACTCCATGACCATGACCCGGGTGTCCCCCAGGGCGACAAAGTCACGAATATTCACCAGGTTGTCATGCTGGATTTCGCTGATCTTCTGGCCCTGGTGCGCGATGCGCTGCATCTCGGTCACATGGGCGGACTCCGAAACCGATTTGTCCCGGGCATAGAGCTTGATGGCCACCTTGGTCGAATAACCATCCACCCCCTCTCTGAGCGCCAGGTAGACGACTCCCTGGGCGCCGCTGCCGAGCTTTCTCAGGATGCGGTAGCGGGCATTCCAGCTCATCTCCCCCTTCGGATCCTCGACCCTGGCAGGAGTCACCTGCTTCGACAGGGCGCTGTGATAGGACAGCATCTGGGTGGGCGCATCGGGGTCAAAGCCCTGCTGCGCTCCCTCGCGGACTGCATCGTCTGGGGCTGGAATGGATGGGGACATGCTTCGCTGGATCCAATGATCAACTTTCTGGAGAGAACAGTATAGGACCGGTTCAATTCCTTCGCCATTTCACTTTGCTCCCGGGCACCCTACAATGCCTGACCAGCCGCGAACTCTCTCTCACCGGTATGCGAGCGGCGTTCCAGGAGTAATTCCCGCGATGGCTTTCAAGTACGCTCTCTGCAGCGAAGTTTTCAGCACCCCTCTGGGCGAAACGATCACCTCGATCGCCGAGGCGGGCTTCGATGGCATCGAGATCGCTCCCTTCAACGCCGCGGACTCGGTCGAGGAGGTGAGCGCCGCCGAGCGCCAGGAGCTTCGCAAGCAGGCTCTTGACGCGGGACTGGAAATCGTCGGCCTCCACTGGCTCCTGGTCTCGCCGGCAGGCCTGCACCTGACCTCCGGGGATGCCGCTGTCCGCAGGCGCACCACCTCCTACCTGCAGGCCCTGGCCGAGTTCTGCAGTGATCTCGGCGGTGGGGTCATGATTTTCGGCTCCCCCAAACAGAGGAACCTCGCCGAGGGAGAAGATCCCCGCCTGGGCTTTGAGCGCGCCGCCGGCGCGCTCAAAGAGGTCGGCAAAACCTGCGAGGAGCTCGGGGTCCAACTGCTCCTGGAAGCGCTCAGCCCCCTGGAAACCAACTTCCTCCAGACCATCGAGGAGGCGCTCGAACTGCGTGACGCCATCGACTCGCCCGGCATCGGCTATATGCTCGACTGCAAGGCGATGTCTTCGATGCCCGAGGGTATCGAGGGCACGATACTGCGGCATGGAAAAAACGCCGGGCATTTCCACGCGAACGAGCCCACCGGCAAGGGCCCCGGGATGGGCGATGTAGAGTTCGTCCCCATCCTCAGCGCGCTCACCGAGAGCGGCTACGAAGGTTGGGTCTCAACCGAACCCTTTGACTACAAACCCGATCCCTCCACCGTCGCCGCCACCGCCCTGAAAACCCTTCGCGAAGCGGCAGGCGCCTGAATGAATCCGCTCGTGAAAAAAAAAACGAACGGTCGCCGATGACCGCGAGAAGAAGAACCCTCCAGTTGGCAATTCTCGCCTTCTCCATCTCCTGCGTCGGAGGAATCTCACCCGCGCAGGAAAACTCCGCCTCCAGGTGGGATGAGCTCGCGCGCTCCGTCACCATCCACCGCGATGAGTGGGGGGTGCCGCATATCTTCGGCCCGAGTGACTCAAGCGTCGTCTTCGCCCATCTCTACGCCCAGGCTGAAGACAACTTCTGGCAGGTAGAGGAAAACTTCATCCTCGCCACCGGCCGGGCAGCGGAGGTGCATGGAGAGGAGGCCCTGCCCGGAGATGTCCTCGTACGCGCCCTCGAGGTCAGGAGGCTCTCGATCGAGGAGTACGAACGCTCCGGGCCGCGCATGCGGGAGCTCTGTGACGCGTTCGCCGGAGGACTCAATTACTTTCTCGCAAAGAACCCGGCCATCAAGCCCCGGCTGCTGAAGCGCTTTGAGCCCTGGCACGTTTTCGCCTTCTGCCGCTACGGGCTCTACGTACAATTCGTATTGCGCAAGGTGGGGATCAGCGGCCGGGATGTCCAGGGGACGCTCAAGGAGCTGCCCCCCGGGCACAGCCAGGGCTCCAATATGTGGGCGATCGCTCCCTCCAGGAGCAAATCGGGCCGGGCGCTTCTATTCATCAACCCCCACCAGCCCTTCTTCGGAGCCGGGCAATTCTACGAGGGACATCTGCGCAGCGAGGAGGGCCTGAACATGTCCGGCGCCTCCTTCTTCGGCTCTCTCGTGCCAACACTCGGACACAACGAAAAGCTCGGCTGGAGCCACACCGTCAATTANCCCGACATCGCNGATCTCTACATCGAGACCTTTGACGATCCCGCCGACCCCCTCAGCTACCGCTGGGGAGATGGCCGGCGCAAGGCGCNGCAGTGGAGCGAGAAGCTGAAGATTCGCATGCCGGANGGGATCGAGGAGCGACGCTACCTCTTCCGCAAAACCCACCACGGACCGATCGTCGGAACCCACAAGGGAAAGCCCATCAGCCTGAGGCTCGCTCGTTTCGAGGAGGGCGGGCAGGTCGCCCAATGGTACGCGATGAGCCGGGCCGGCTCGCTTGCCGAATTCAGGAAGGCCATCTCCGCCCTCGCCATCCCGATGTTCAACATCATGTACGCCGACCGCGAGGGAAACATTTTTTACGTCTACAACGCCGCTGTGCCCCGGAGATCGACCGAGTTCAACTGGAAGGAACCGGTCGATGGCAGCGATCCCCGCACCGAGTGGAACGGGTACCACGCTCTCGATGAGCTGCCCCAGCTCCTCAACCCGGCCAGCGGCTTCCTCCAGAACTGCAACCAGACCCCCTTTGCGACTACAGCCGGAGACAACCCCCGCCCGGAAGATTTTCCACCTTATATGGTTACGGAAAAAGACAATCCAAGGGGACGGATCTCGAGGCGGCTTCTCGCACGCAAAGAAAAATTCACGATGGACTCCCTCTCCGAGGCCGCCTTCGACACCACCGTGCTGGTTGCCGAGGAGATGATTCCAGGCATCGTCAGGGCCTGGGAGCTGGTCCGCCGAAGCGACCAGCGGCTGGCGAAAAAGCTGGAGGGGCCCGTCACGGAACTGAAAAAATGGGACCGTGTAGCCCGGGTCGACTCTACGGCCATGACTCTCTTCACTCTCTGGGCGGAGCTCGGCAAGTTCAGGCTCGATCCCCGCAAGGATCCGCGCGGCGCGCTGCGCAACCTCCGCAGGGCTGCAACCGGGCTGCAATGGTATTTCGGCACCTGGCAGGTGCCCTGGGGCGAGATCAACCGTCTGCAGCGGATCCCTCCCGGCGACGACCATCGATTCAACGACTCCGCCCCCAGCCTTCCCATCGCGGGCGGCCCCGGCTGGCTGGGTATGGTCTTCAATTTTTACGCCCGGAGAGAGGATGGACAAAAGAGGCGCTACGGCGTCGCGGGACACTCCTATGTCGGAATCGTCAGCTTCGGCCCCGAGCCGGAGACCCGCTCCATTCTCGTCTTCGGCCAGAACGCCGATCCCGCCTCAAAGCATTTCTTCGACCAGGCCGGGATTTACGCGCAAAAGAAGTTCAAGCCCGCCCTCTTCCGCCGTGAAGAGATCGAGAAAAAATCCCTGCGGGTGTACCATCCGGGTGAGAAGACCCGCGGCGAGGAGCCGGCAGAACGATAAGGAAACGATGATAGCGACAGGTTCATTACCAGGATCCCGTTCCATCCCAGCGATCTCGGTGGCACTCGCGCTGCTGATCCTCCAGGCGTTCTGTGCCGCCTCGGGACGCCCGGCCCGCGCCCAGGAGGCCGCCGGAGCACTCAGCGAAGCGGAGCTCGAGAAGCGGCGCAAGGCGCTCGACGGGTGGGTCTTCGAGCCGGTGGCCCTGGACAATTCCACCTACCTGCTCCACATGGACAGACACACCTCCAGCTTCCTGCTGACCATACGCAGGTCGAATGTCAGCTACTACTCCTCGTGGAATCGCAAGGGCTTCTGTTCCATCCGGCTGGCAAACGGAGAGCTTGTCCCCGTCAACAAGATCGAGGACCTGAACGCGAATTCGGACCGGATCAGGTTCCGCGCCGCCTCAAGCCTGCGGGAGCTTCCCGCGGTCTGGATCGAGTGGCGGAAGGTGAAAAACATGAGCGTGCTCTCTCTCGTCTTTGACGTTCCGGAAGAGAGCCGAAAGCAGGTGGCCGGGATACGCCTGCTCGACAGGGCCCTGTGGGTCAGCGACTCGGATAACGGAGAGATCCTGCTGCCGCGCGGGGTCGGAGAGCTTCACCCGGCCTCGAAGGCCTCGCCCCTCGCGCTCAGGCTGGATCACTTCCAGGGCCCGGCGCGAGATTCTACCGAGACTGCCTGGTCCCAGCCAGTCCTCGGCCTCAACCGCCTCTCCGGGCCGCTGGCCCTGGCCTGGAGCGAGCCCGAGACCGTACTCAGCATCGAACGCGAGGAGGTCAGCGGCAAGGACTTCCCCGGAAAGAGAGGCATCTTCACCTCGGTGGAGTTCAGCGGAGATGCGGGTGGGCTGACCTTCCTGGTCCCCACTGAGATCAACATGGAGATCATGGAGACCGCGCGCGTCTACGCCGGCTGGCTTGGCAGCCGTGAAAAAATCAACTCCCTGAGGTTCAAGACCTCGAAGAGGGAAGATCTCAGGACCTTCATCGGGGCCGCGATGTGGCGGCCCTCGATGACCACAGAGGTGCCCGCTCCCCTCGCCAGGCGGCAACCGCGCTACGACTTCAAGCAGCTCGCGGCGATCTCCGGCCATTGGAAAGAAGCCCTGGGCATCGACCGGGCCCTGGTGATCGTTGAAGACTGGCTGGCGACCGGGACCGGCGGAGATGGGCTGCTCGCCAGCTGGAACGCCGCGGAGGAATGCGGCGGCAACGAGGCCCTGGTCCTCGCCGCCGAAGAGATCCGCTCGCGCGGCCATCTCTTCGGCCTGGGTCTCGACCTTGAGCAGCTCTACAGCGCGCCGGCAGGGAAGACCCTTGACCGTGCGGCGGCCTGGAAGGCGGCCGCGACCACCGTCAAGGCCACCGGCAGCTTCAACAACCTTGCATCGATCTTTGATCCGCAGCTCCTGCTCATCAACGAGGCTCCCCGACCTGCCGCGGGCCGCGAAGACTGGGCATCGATGATCGGGAGCAGGGCGGCGCTGCTGGAGCGAGCCGAGGCGGCCTTCGGACTCACGGGGTTGACCCATCCGCTTCCCGAAGATCTTCACACCATCGCGCTCTGCGGCAGCGTGCTGAATTCGAAGCTTGCCGCCCCCGCCTCGCCAACCGTTTTCCCTCTCTTTCCGGCGACCTACGGTCATATCGCCAGGCTCGGTTTCGACGGCGCGCAGGCGCTCGGGCCCTCGTCCGCGGCCGGCTTTCTCTGCTGCCTCCTCTACGGGCAGCCCCCGGTCTACGCGCTTCCCCCGGGGCGCTATTTCGACTCCCCCGAGCCCCGCCCCTCAGCGGCCGGGAGCGAGAAAGCCGCCTGGTGTTTCGCCACGGAGGCGGGCTGGAGCGCGGGCCGGAAGCTGGGGGCTCGCGATGTCTTCATCAAGAACACCTACGAGGTCGCCACCTGGCTCTCCCGGCTCTGCGCGCGCAACCGTCTGAGCAGCCATCGATTCCTGAAACCCGACGGCTCGGTCCAGGAGACCTACTTCAGCGCCGACCTCCGGGTCCTGGTCAACTTCGGCAAGGAGCCCTACGAGGACAAGGATGCGAAGGTCGTACTTCCCCAATTCGGCTTCCTGATTCGCCACCCCTTCTTTCTCGCCTTCCACGCCCTGCAGGCCGATGGCCTCACCTACGACACCCCCGCCTTCTTCACCGTTCGCTCTCTCGAAGGAAAGATGTATCTCCGGGCGGAGCAGGTCCGGATCTACCAGGGGATGAAACCCGACAGGATCAGCCTCGGCGGGCGCGTCTTCAAGGTGCGCGGGGAATTGAAAACAAAGATCTGGTGATGCCTGTCTTCAAAAAGATCCCCTGAATTCATGTCCACATCCCGTCTTCGAATCTGCGCCGCCGCCTTCTGCATGGATGCCACCTCCTACGGCGCCGGGCTCCTGCTGCCGATCCATGCCTTGAACAAATTCGGCGCCGACCCCCTGGAGCTGGGCTTGATCGGAACCATCATCAACGCGACCTATACGGTCGTCTGCTGGCTGAGTGGACGCCTGAGCGACCGGGTCGGCTCCCGGGCGCTCTATCTCCCGGGAGCGGCCATCGTCTTCGCGGCGGCCCTTCCGATCATCTACTTCAGCACCAGCCTCGGACAGCTTTTCCTTGCCACCCCCATTCTCGGCCTCGGCCTGGCCCTCTACTGGGCCCCGTTGGAGCGCGAGCTGGGCGAGACAAGCACCTCGCAGAACCTCTGGAAAACAGCCGGCACCTTCAACTGCGTCTGGGCCGCGGGAATCTGCCTGGGAAGCCTTGGGGGACCGAGCCTCTACGACCAGCTCAACTTCAAGGCCGGGGTGCTTCTCCTGCTGGGTCTCAGCGGATTGGCCCTTGTCCTGCTCGTTCCCCGCCTCCGGATAGAACCCCGGGATGGAAGAACTGAACCTCCACCCACCACCGAAGGTCCCAACAGCGCCCACCTGCTCCTGGTGGCATGGGTTGCTAACTTTTCCGCCTACTTCGCCTTCAGTGGAATCAACTACCAGCTGGCTGACCTGGGCAAGAAACACCTGGAGATCGGTGTGACCATGCTGGGCCTGCTCGCCTTCGTCATCAACCTGGCCCGGTTTGGCGGCTTCTTCGCCCTGCGCAGGCTCAGTGGCTGGCATTACTCGCCGGGGTGGCTCTTCATCGTACAGCTCGTGACGGCCCTTGCGCTCCTGGGGCTCAGCGGCCTGGACAGCCCGGTGTTTTACTTTGCCCTGCTGCCACTGGTCGGAATATTCAGCGCCCTGGCCTACTCCCTGAGTTTTTACTACGGTCTCAGGGTTCCCTCAAAGGGAGGCCGAAACAGCGGCCTGCACGAAGCCGCGCTCTCGATGGGGCTGACCCTGGGCCCGCTGGCATGCGGGGCTGCCGCCCGGGCCCTGCCTGACTGGCCGGCTGTCGCCCTTGCAGCAGCGGGCTCCATGATCCTCCTGGCACTTACCGCCGAGCTCATCATCATGAAAATAAACCGGGGCGGAAAACAGCCTGGCGGTTAGGATAGACTCCTCAGCCAGACAGTTCTTTGTGAAACCTGACGATGCTAATTGACTCCTGCCGTTACTCCATCTCTTCCTGCCTCCTGGCAGGGCTCTTCCTCTGTGGCTGCGGCTCTATCGAGGAACGTTTCCAGGGCTCCGGACTCGCCCAGGAGCCGGGCGGGGAGATCTCGCCTGTGCAGGCGCCTGGCGGGCTCTCGCGCAAAGATCTCGAGACGAAGGAGCGCGAGCGCCTCGAAAACGGCAACTACGCCATCAGGGTAGACCGTACCCTGATCTACCCCTGCCGGTGGCTGAAAGCGGATGACCTCGCCATGACGCTTCAGCCCCTGCTCGAGTCCCGCTACGGCAACGGGGTGCGAGTGGTTCCCCATGCCGCGACCAATCACCTGCTGATCTACATCCCTCCACTCCATGAGCGGGAGCACGCCACCAGGAGAGCCGTCTCGACAGCGAGCACCGGCAGATCGAGAACCGTCCGGTCGCCCAGCACAACCACCTCAAGGCGCTCGGGACGCTAGTCCTCTACCCCAAGCCCCTCTCTCCACGCTTTCACACGCTCGGAGGGCTCCCAGGTCGGCACCTTCTCCGCGAGAAAGGCGGCGATTCCCGAGTAAAAAGAATTCGTCCTGTTCCTGACGAGAAAATCGGAGATCTTCGGGATCGACTGGCCATTGTAATAGCTCTTGACCAGGACAATGGACCCCGACTCCGAAGGGATAACAGCGTACTGACCGGTGGCAAGATACACTGGAGTGTAGGAGTCCGTTGGCTGGCAGGACTTGGCGAGGCGGTACATAAAATAAAAGCAATCCCCCTTGCGCCGCAGCTCATGGATGAACCAGATATCGGTTCCTTTTCTAAGCAGCGCCGGCTTCCAGACCTCGTGGGCAAGCACCTGGTTGGATTTCAGCTTCGGAGGATCTTCCAGGCAGGATTCAGCCTTTTCGAATCCCGGGAAAATATGATCGACGCGATCCATCGGGTCATTCGGGATCTGGGCCTTGAAGTCCGAGCAGATGATAAAAACGAGCAGATCGAGCGGCTTGACTCCGGCAACGGTATACAGTGCCCGGGCCTCGACGATCTGTCCCTCGGCGATGTTACGGAGCGCAACACTCCCGGCAGGGAGCTTCTCGAGCCAGGGGCCATCGGTAAGCGGATCCCGAACGACCTTCGTCTCGTAGAGCCCCTCTCCAGGAACCTCCAGCCCAGGCAGCTCAGTACGCAGCGCGGCGAAGCGCTCTCTGAACCAGTCGCCCCGGCCCCGAAGATAAGGGTCGCTGAATTCCAGGAGGGCTCCACTCTCGGCCAGCACATCCCTTTTCTCAACAGGTGGCGCAGGGGGGGCTGCCTCCTCCGGCTGCCCGGCCCCGGCAGGAACTTCACCGACGGCGGCGGGATCATCCTGCAGCGTGCCTGTGACCGTCTCACCCACCGGCAGAATCACCTCGCGGTCATCCCGCAACAGCCCGGCGAAGCCCAGAAGCAGGAGCAAGACGACCAGGACGGCAAGATTAGCGATGAATATCCAGCGTCTCACAGAACCAGGTCTCCTTGGCGGAGAAGCCTATCCGCTCACCTTCTGCTTGGCGCGCTCCGCCGTACACCAGGCGCGGACCTTCTCGGCTTGCGCCTTGCGGATTCCCTCGTCCGCCGCGGCACTGAAGGGTGGAGGNAAATCCACGAAGTAGGCCTTTATATAGCCGTAGGCCGCCTGGCGAATCGCCTCGTGGGTACTGTCGAGATCCTCCAGGAAGAGCGTCAGGGCTTCCTGGGACTGGCACTGGACCAGCGCCCACATGACCGCCTTTTTCAAGGTGACACTCTTCTTCGTGCTAGCGTAGTAGGTCAGGAGATCGTTGACGTTCTCCTTCTTCTTCTTCATTCCGATCATCATGACCCGCTCCCACCGGCGATGCCATTTCACGTAACTTTCCCATTCCTTGTAATCGTAGCCGGTGATCTTCTCNAGATGGCCGTCGATTACCGAGCGTACCGATTTGCTCCTGATCGCATCGCGCACCTTGGCCATGTCGGGAATGAGCTCNCCCCTGAACTCCGGNGGATAGCCATCGACGATATTCTCGAGGAACTTGATCAGCTTGACGTTCGGCCGCATGCGGATGTGNCGCATGAGGCTGGGATAGTGAACCGTGGTGTTGAGAGACGGCAGGAAGACCCAATCCCTGGCCCCGCTCTCCCCGGGGTTGCTCCTGCCTGAAACNATGATGCGNCTGTTGGGGTTCTTGGTGATCAGNGAGCTTGCCCGGTTGAGAACCAGCAAGGCGAAGGACGTGGCTATGCGGGGCTCGCCTTTTTCCCCGTGCGCGCCTCCACCGTCCCANCTGCCATTGACCCGCTGCTGGCCGATGAGGTGGGNGGACATCTCCTTGAACCAGTCNTGCTTGTCAAAGAGCTTGACGTCCCCGAGATCTCCGACCTTCTCCAGGCTGTACATGCCGTAGTAGCTCCCGNTCGGCTTCCAGTGGGTCATCAGCCAGCCGTAGCCNTCGCGCACNGCCTTGTTCAGGGCGTTCAGNTGTTGATTCGGAATNTTTTTCTTCAGGNCCTTGCGCGCGAGNATCAACGAGGAGAGTCCCGCGCAGGTCATATTCCAGGTNGCCCCACCCCCATTCCTGTAGTCGAAGCCCCTGGAGTAAACCTTGATGCCTTCAAGGCCGACCTCGGGATCCTCGGGCGTCACGACCACGGTCGTGCGTCCCCTGTCGCTTTTCCTGGACTTGCCGGCCTTCTTTACCCCAGCGGGATCGGGTTCCTTCCTGTCTCCATCGATCAGCTTGACCTTGCTGTTCCACTCGTCGATATCNGATGGNTTCATCATCGTGACCCGCTCCGCGACCTCCGGGCCCTTCTCCTGCTGGCCGAGGACGAAGTGATCCATGATCTTCAGCCAGACCTTCCTGTTGATCGGAANATTCCGCTTCACCCCGACTCCCAGGCCCAGNACGGCGAACTGCGTATTGGAGTTGTCGAAGCGATCCTTNGAGGGGCCGTAATTCCAGCCTCCGCCTCCCGCCATCTGAATATCCGCCAGGTTCTGGACCGCCTTTTTCAGGTGAGGCCGATACAGCTTGCCGATGCGGGGGTCATCCTTGAAAAGCACCCGCATCTTGGCGGGCGCGAGGATCAGGAGATCCTGCTCAATCTGGGAGATGGCCGCGTCCAGGGCGAAGATGTAACAGGCAAGGGTATAGGTGTGCTTGCTCTTGGACANCCGGCCGAAGAGGTAGTCGAAATTGCGCTTCACCACCGGATGGTTGACGCTGATTCCGGAGACGACCAGGGCGTAGGTCTCGAGAGCGACCTGCCCCTCGGCCCTGGTACCGACCTGCTTGGCCTTCACCTGGCCGATGAGGTAATCGGTGCCGGCATCGATGGCCGTTCCGATCGCATCGCCAGCATGCAGGCAGGCTCGCCCCACCGGCGAAAGACCGGTACAAACGAANAGAACGAGAGCGGCCGCAAAACTGATTTTCTTGTTTAGAAACATTCCCGGTTCTTCCCCNTAAGAAAACTAAGGAACCTTAAAAAAACACCTACCAGAAGGATACCACCTTCGCAGGTTTTCATGAATGTCCCATTGTAAAACCGCCGGGGCGATTGTCCAGACCTGAAAAGCGCGCGCCTGCCGCGCCTTAATTGCCGCGTCTCACGCTTACGGCCCGTATTGACCCCTCAGGAAGGCTTGCATAGAATGCGGGGNCTTTCAAATGCCGGTGATACGGAGCAGACNATGAAGTTACCTGATACGGNGCCAGCCAGCTTCTCCCCTGGATTCCTCTCTCTCCTGCTGAGCCTCCTGCTGTTTGCCGGCTGTGGCGGNAAACAGGACGACCCGCTNGAAAAAACCCTTCGCATAGCCGTGATACCGAAGGGAACAACGCACGAATTCTGGAAGATGGTCCATGCGGGGGCGATCAAAGCCGAGAGAGANCTCAATTCAGCCGGGGCGCAAAAAGTCGAAATNATCTGGAAGGGCCCGCTCAAGGAAGACAACACCGAGCAGCAGATCAACCTGGTTCGAACCTTCGTCCTCCAGGGAGTGGACGGCATCGTGCTGGCCCCTCTCGATAAGACAGCCCTTGTCAGCCCCGTTCGGGAGGCNGCCGCCAGGAAGGTTCCCGTGGTGATCTTCGACAGCGGTCTCGATGCCGAGGTCGGCAANGACTTCGCCACCTATGTGGCAACCGACAACTACAGAGGGGGCGTCCTCGGAGCGAAGCGGCTCGGCGAGGTGCTCGGTGGAAAGGGAAAAGCCATCCTGCTTCGCTACCAGGTCGGCTCGGAGAGCACAATGCAGCGGGAAAACGGNTTTCTTGACACCATGAAGAAGGAGTTCCCNGNTATCGAGNTGATCTCGACGGATCAACGCGCCGGGGCTACCGAGGAGCAGGCCTACCGGAAATCCCAGAACCTGTTGACGCGCTTCAAGGATGAGGTAAACGGGATCTTCTGCCCGAACGAGTCNGCCGCNGCGGGCATGCTCGGCGCCCTGCGACAGGCCGGCCTCAACGGCAAGATCAAATTCGTCGGCTTCGACGCCAGCGAGAAGCTGGTGCAGGCCCTCGGAAAAGGTGATATCGACGGNCTCGTACTGCAGAATCCGATCAANATGGCCTACCTGGGCGTCAGGTCGGTCATCGATCACATCAACGGCAAGAAGCTCGATGACTATGTCGATACGGGTGTGCAGGTCGCCACCCCGGAGAATATGAATACTCCGCAGATGAAAGAGCTGCATTCACCTGACCTTTCGAAGTGGCTGGACAATTGACGNCCGAACCCCCCGCCGAAACAGGTAAGGCCGNGGCTGANCAAGACAGCCCAGGGACAAAGTCTCCNGGAGGCCCTGCCCAGGGTATGACTCNCGGCNCGNTGCGATTCGCGCGAATCTACCGCGCCCTGCTCCCCTTTCTCAGCCTGGCCGTCGTCCTTCTCGTCTTCCTCCTCGTCGATCTCTTCACCAACGGGGGGATGCGGAATTTCATCAAGGTGATGAACCCGGAGAACCTCATNCTCGTGGCGAACCAGAACGTCATCATCGCCCTCGGGGCGCTCGGAATGACGCTGGTCATCATCAACGGCGGCATCGACCTGAGCCCGGGATCGTCCATAGCTCTGTCCACCGTGGTTATCGCTCTCTGCCTGAAAAGCGGCTTCAGCTCTTCGGTGGCGCTGCTGGCAGGGNTNGGAACCGGGGCCTCTATCGGCCTCCTCAACGGCGCCATCATTACCCGCTTCAAGATTGTCCCCTTCATNGCCACCCTGGGAATGATGAGCATCGCCCGCGGGATGGCCAAGCTGCTGTCGAGCGAACAGAAGATTAACGTCCCGGACCCCAACTCGGAGATCTGGCTCAAGGANATGCTCTACGGCGAGGGNCTGGGCCCNTTCTCCAACGGCATGGTCACCCTGGTCGTCCTCGCCCTCGCTCTCTGGGCGGTTCTCAAGTACACCGTTTTCGGNCGCTACGTCTTCGCCATCGGCTCGAACGANACCGCCGCCCGTCTCTGNGGACTGCGGGTAGANGGACAGAAGNTCCTGGTCTACATGCTGGCCGGGCTCTTCTTCGGAGCGGCGGCGGTCATGGAATTTTCCACCCTGGGAAACGGCGACCCGAGCACCGCGATCGGCAAAGAGCTCGACATCATCGCCGCCGTGGTGATTGGCGGAGGCAGCCTCAGCGGAGGCAAGGGCAGTGTCCTGGGCTCCCNGGTGGGCGCCTACATCATCAGCCTCCTGCGCAACGGCTGCGTCCTCTACGACATACCCAACCCGGTGCAGGAGATCGTGACCGGNGTAATTATCGTGGCGGCTGTAACCATCGACCAGCTGCTCCTGCGGCGGCGAAGCTGACCGGCNTCAGTCGNCGNCCTCGGCCCCCGGGCAATACCGCAGCCCCCCGGTCGTCTCGATCTCCTCTCTGAACGCAACCTCCTGTTCCCGCGACAGCGGCCTCAGGGGAGGCCGTACCGGCCCGCAGTCGATACCGCAGATCTTCATCATGACCTTCATCGCCGGGTGGCCGCCGCCGTATTTACGGTAGACCGCCACCATCTCGGCTGAGAGAGACTGAAGACGGCNCGCCTCATCCATCTCTCCGCGGTCGAAGGCCTCGATGATCGCCTGGCTCAGGGGAGCGGCAAAACCGTAGGTCGTTCCCACAGCGGCCCGGCAGCCGAGCGCCAGGGCGGCCAGCAGGGCCTCATCCATCCCGAANAGTATCTCGTAGCGTCCNTCCCGCCAGGACAGGCATCTGCGGATATCCATCGGGTCCGGATGGGTAAACTTGATCCCGGCGAGACTGGGAATCCTGTCGCCGGCGAGCTCGAGGAAGTCACGCATCGACAAGGTGACCCCGGACATGACGGGAATGTGATAGTAGTAAAAAGGGAGGTCCGGGGCCGCGGCGGCAACCTCCTCACAATAACGGACCAACTCCTCGACGGTCGCGGGCCTGAAAAAATACGGCCCTATCATGGCGATGCCATCGGCCCCGACAGAGCCGGCGTGCACGGCCAGCTCCTTCGAATCACCGAGGCAGGTTCCNCCTGCATGTACGATGACCCTGAATCGGCCGGCGGCGCCCTGCACCCAGCGCTCAGAGACCTGCCTGCGTTCCTCCAGCGTAAGGGATGGAAACTCACCCGTTGTCCCGCAGGGGAAAACCCCGGCGAGCCCGGTGGCGGCAGCTCGTTCAACGAGGCTGTCAATCACCTCGAGGTGGAGGCCCCCATCGGGATGGAAGGGCGTATAGGGAGCCGAGATGAGTCCGGAGATTTTTTCCATCGATGAGCTTTCNCCTCATCCGGCATTTGCCGGCCGAAGGAACCTTGAGGCACCATGAGGTCAGGGCCCGAGGGAAATAGCCCTCTACACGAAGAAGTCGAGGACCCGTCCAGCACGGCCAGGGGGACCGAAACTGAAGTGACGACTTACTTCTTCAGACGCCGCTTCTTGCGAGCCCGGCGCTTTTTCTGCCCGAGTTTTCGTCGTCCGCGATGCTTTTTGCGCATCCAGCACTCCTGTGAGTCGATTGAGTCATTCTGCCAGCCGGGAAATTGTAGCCTTCCGGCACGTCAAAGCAATGAGATTATAGCCTGGAGGCCCGTGGCTCAAGCCCGCGGAAGAGGGGCTACGCTGTAACCATGCGAGCGCAGGTAGGCGTCCAATTCGCTCGCATCGCCATGACAGGTGACAATACTGCGGGCGCCTGTTTCCTCGANGGTCCGCACCAATTCGCNCCAGTCAGCGTGATCAGAAAGNGCGAAACCTTTCTCATATCCGAACTTACATGGGTCCTCCAGGGCCATCCAGCCGGAGGCGAAAGCCGTNACCGTGTCCCCGAAACGACGGTACCACGAGGACTGAAGATATTTCGGAGGCGCGAGCACCAGGGCCCCCTCCAGTGACANCCCATTGAGCTTGCGGGGAACCACCCGGGTTGGAGCGAGCTGAAAACCGGCCCTGCGATAGCATTCGTTGTACGGCTCCGCGTCCCGGTGAATATAGACCTCCCTGCCGGCATCAAGGGCCCCGAGCCCGGCAAGGATCCTCTGCAGCTTCCCCAGCACNTAACAATAGAGGACGGAGACCTTCTTCGCGCGGCGATTNTCTCTCCACCATTCGGAGATCTCGGCGATCACCTCGGCNCCCGGCCTCCACGCCGCCGCNCTGCGGGCNAAGGTCGCCTCGGTAACGAAGGTATCACAGGGCACCACCTCGAAAGGTTCACAGCTGGGATCCTCCCCNCGCTTGTAGTCACCCGACACCACCCAGACCTGCCCCTCCGACTCGACCCGGACCTGGGAAGAGCCGAGGATGTGCCCGGCGGGATGAAACGATACCGTGACCTCGCCGAATTCGAGCCGCCGGCCGAATTCGACCCCGGTCACCTTCGGCTTACCGCGCAGGCGAAGGCGCATCAAATCCACGCTCGAACTCGAGCAATAATACTCCTGGCAGCCGGGCCTGAAGTGATCCATGTGGGCGTGGGTCACGATGGCTGTCGGGACCCGCCTGCGGGGATCGATATAGAAGCCCCCGGGCGGACAGTAGATCCCGGCCGAGCTCTCGGTCAATACGGGTTTCAATCAATCATTCCTTTGCGAAAAGCTACTCCTCGTAAGCCGCCGNAGGTAGCGGTACTTTACTTGCGTCGGCCCCCTACTTCGTCGCATTATCTTGCAAGGTTTACTCTAGAGGTACATTATCGATGGATATCAAGAGAATCGACCCGGAAGAAGCCAGGGCCCTCCTCGATTCCGAGGAAGGCTATACCTACCTGGATGTGAGATCGAAAGAAGAATTCGCCGAGGGACATGTTCCGGGGGCGGTTAATATTCCCGTCGCGATAAAAAATTCAATGGGGCCGGGCCTCGTACCCAATCCGGATTTCATCTCCGAGGTAGAAGAACAATTTGAGAAAGACGGGAAGCTCATCACCGCCTGCCTTCGAGGCGGACGGTCGCTGCGGGCGGCGATGATGCTGCTGAGCGCCGGCTATACGGAGATCGTCGACATGCGGGGCGGCTACGACGCGGAGCTCGATGCCCTCGGCAACGTGGTTGTCGCGGGATGGGCAAGGCGGGACTTTCCAACCACCACGGATTAAATGAGCATTCCTTTCAAGAGCGAGGGACGATTCGTCCAGAAGATCGAGGCCACGCCGCTGGTCGAGGTTCGTCTCGCCTCGACTGAAACAGGCATCTGGTGCAAGCTCGAGTTTCTCAACCCCAGCGGATCGACCAAGGACCGGATCGCCCGCTACATGGTCGAAAAAGCCTGGCGTAACGGCAGGATAGAGGCGGGCGGCACGATCATCGAGGCTTCCAGCGGCTCGACCAGTATCGCCCTGGCGATGACCTGCGCCCAGATGGGCCTCGAGTTCATCGCCGTCATGCCCGAGGGCGTCAGCCGGGAGAGACAGCTGACGATCAGGGCCTACGGCGGCGAGATCATCCTGGTGCCTCCGGACGAAGGCATCCACGGCGCCCTGCGCAAGGCGGAGGAGATCGCCGGCGAAACAGGCGCCTACTACACCCGGCAGTTCGAGAACCCGGACAACGCCGAGGCGCACCGGGTCTGGACGGGACAGGAGATTCTCAAGCAGATACCGGGAGGGACCGTCAACGGCATCGTCAGCGGCGTTGGCACCGGCGGGACCATCGTCGGACTGTATTCAGCCTTCAAGGAGGCCGGCTGCGAGATAACGCCCTTCGCCGCCCGCCCGGTGCGGGGCTCGGCCCTGCAGGAGCTCGAGTGCTGCAGCTTCAGCCCCTGCGTACCCGGCGTGGTCGAGGAGAGCGTCTCGAAGCTCTACAGAGATGCGGAGCTCAACGGCCTCATCGAGATCGACATCGGTGATGACCTGGTCTTCGATACCGCCCGGCAGCTCATCCGACAGGGATTTCCCGTCGGCCCGAGCTCCGGGTTGAACTACGCCGCCGCGCTCGAAGCGCAAAAAAAATTGGGGCCCGAGGCCCGGATCGTCACCGTCCTGCCCGACAGGATGGAGCGGTACTTCTCGACGGAGCTGTTTGATTCCATGAATGGTGGGAGTTGAGATGTCGAAAAAAATGCTCGCTGTGCGGAAGGTGGCAAGAGAGCCCGGGCTGGTTGTAGATGAGATCCCCGTGCCGGTTCCCGGCGACGAGGAGGTGCTCGTGGAGGTCCAGGCCGCGGGAATCTGCGGGACCGATCTCCATATCTGGAAATGGGACAGCTGGAGCCAGCAGCGCATCAAGACCCCCCTCACCCTGGGACACGAGTTCTCCGGTATCGTGGTGGAGACCGGCTCCAAGGTGGAGCACGCCCGCCTCGGCGATTTTGTCTCGGCGGAATCTCACGTGACCTGCGGCATGTGCTACCAGTGCAGAACGGGGCAGGCCCATCTCTGCCCCCGTACGCAGATTCTCGGGGTCGACCGGGAGGGAGCTTTCGCCGAATACGTCTGCGTTCCCGAGAAGGTGATCTGGCAGAACGACCCCGGCAAGATCTCCCCTGAGATCGCGGCCCTGCAGGAGCCGTTCGGCAACGCCGTGTTCGCCACCCTGAACCAGGACATCACCGGCAAGAGCGTCGGCATTCTCGGCTGCGGCCCCATCGGGCTCTTCAGCGTGGGCATCGCCCGCGCCAGCGGCGCCTCGCACGTCTTCGCCAGCGACCTGAACGACATCAGGCTGGCCCTTGCCGTCGAGATGGGAGCCGATGCGACCTTCAATCCCACCGCCGGTGGCGACATGGTCAGCGAGCTGGTGAAGGCCAACGAGGGACGCGGACTGGACGTCGTGCTTGAGATGAGCGGCTCGCCGATAGCCATCAATACCGCGTTCAGGGCGGCCCGCAACGGCGGGACCGTGGTCCTCTTCGGAATTCCTTCGGACCCGGTGGAAATCGACATCGCCGAGAACATGATCTTCAAGAACCTCCAGGTTACCGCCCTGAACGGACGCAGGATCTTCGACACCTGGTACAAGACACGCTGGCTGCTGGCCAATAAGGTGGTAGATCTCACCCCCCTGATAACCAGGACCATCGGCTTTGAGGAGGTCAACGAGTGTATGCCGCTCCTGGCGGAAGGAAACGCCTGCAAGCTCGTATTGCTGCCCAGCCATCGCTCGCCTGCCGCCGTGGAGAAGACCGAGGGCCTCTCGGAAATCGACGACTCGTCCACCCAGGGCACCGTAACCCACAGATAGCGGAGAGGAAGAAAATGTACGGAGATATGGGCGAGGCCCTGAAGAAAGACCTCGAAGAACTCCGCGCCGCCGGGCTCTACAAGGAGGAGAGGATCATACGGTCCAGGCAGGACGCCCTGATCGAAGTCGAACATCCCCCGGGCTCACCCCCGCGCGAGGTCCTCAACTTCTGCGCCAACAACTACCTCGGCCTCTCGAGCCATCCGGATGTCATCGAGGCCGCCCGCTCGAGCCTCGCTGAACAAGGCTACGGAATGAGCAGCGTCCGCTTCATCTGCGGCACCCAGGATCGCCACAAGCTGCTCGAAAAAAAACTCGCTGGATTCCTCGATACCGAGGACTCGATCCTCTACGCGGCCTGTTTCGATGCCAACGGCGGCGTCTTCGAGCCCCTGCTCTCGGAGGAAGACGTCATCCTCACCGACCGACTCAACCACGCCAGCATCATCGACGGAATCCGTCTCTGCAAGGCCCGTCGCGCCATCTACGAACACTCCGACATGGCCGACCTTGAGGAAAAGCTGAAGGCCGCCGCGGCGGCGCGCTACCGGCTGATCGCCACCGATGGAGCCTTCAGCATGGACGGAGCCATCGCCCGGCTTGACGAGATCTGCGACCTCGCCGACCGCTATGACGCGCTGGTCATGGTCGATGACTGCCACGCCACGGGCTTCCTCGGGCCGCGGGGAAGAGGCTCCCACGAATATCGCGGAGTCATGGGAAGGGTCGACATCATCACCGGCACCTTCGGCAAGGCGCTCGGCGGCGCCTCCGGCGGCTTTGTCTCCAGCCGAAGCGAAATCATCGAGATGCTGCGCCAGCGCTCGCGGCCATACCTTTTCAGCAACACGCTCGCTCCCGCGATCACCAACGCCACGCTGAAGGTCCTCGAGATCCTGAGTGACTCGACCAAGCTGCGAGACAAGCTCGAAGAAAATACGAAGAGATTTCGAGAATCGATGACCGGGGCGGGCTTCGAGATCAAGGAGGGTGACCACCCCATCGTACCGATCATGCTCTACGATGCCCGGCTTGCGCAGACGATCGCCGCGGAGCTCTTCGACGAGGGCATCTACGTCATCGGCTTCTCCTTTCCCGTGGTTCCGAAGGGAGAGGCGCGAATCCGGGTGCAGCTCTCAGCGGGCCACGATCCCGACCAGGTCGACCAGGCTGTCGAGGCCTTCACCCGGGTAGCGAAAAAACACGGGGTTCTCAGCTGAAGGGCACGCCGCCTTCAGGGGCCGCCGCAATCGAACTCATCCTCTGTCGGATCCAGCCCGGGCTCGGGGTACGGCGGGGCGGGACTCGGGCCTTCGCGAAACATGAAGCTCAGCGCGAGAACCGGATCGGTAAGCTGAAGAGCTCCGTTGTCGTCGACATCACCGTGATCCTCGCAGGTGAGGATCTCGCTTCCCTGGAAGAGATAGAGCAGGGTCGTCACCGCGTCGGAGATGTCGAGCCGGCCATCTCCGTTGGCGTCACCCCGGACAAAAAGCTCAGGGCCTCCCCCAAGCGAGATCCTGGCGCTCTCCGCAGGGCCCTCCCCTCCGGGAGTAAATTCCATGTCCCGGGTCATGACGAGCTTGTCGATCGCCAGGCCGCTCTCACGGATCCACATGGAGAGATAATGGACCCCGGGTTCCGAGATCGTCAGCGTCTGGGCCTCATCCCGGCGGGAATTCCCCGACCAGGTGAAGCCCGATTCGTCGACCACGAACTCCTGGGCGTCGCGGCTGGCACGGCCGACTCCATCGAGGCCTACGTGGACGCTGTCCGAGCGGGTGCCGGTCACATGAGCCCGCAACCAGACCCTGTAAGTTCCCGGAGTCTCGAACTCGATGGCGTAGCGCAGCTCCGGGGAGAGACCGACGAAACGACTCAGGTAGGTTCGCCTGCTCCCGGTATCCCCAGCCCGCATATAGGCGTTCCCGGAGAAACCCTCGAGCTCGGCTTCCTCATCCCACCAGGCGCTCTCGTTACCGAAGCTCTCATTCATCCAGAAGCTCTCCGCCTCCATGACGACGACCCCGCCGCGCTCGGCGAAGACAACCGGCGGAAGCTCGAGAACCGTCACCGTGCAGCTGTCGCTGAAGCCAAGCCCCCGGACGGTGACGGTCAGCGTCACCTCGTAGACGCCGGGAGCGTCAAATGCCGCGGTGGGATAGTCCCCCGTCATTCCGTTGTCCCACTCGTAGGGCACATCCCCGGAAGCCGCCGGGGTTGATTCGCGCCCATCGAATTGCACCGCCTGGCCGGTGAAAACCGTCTGGTCCGGGCCCGCGTTCACGTCCACCGAGGCGATCGTCCGGTTGACGAAATCATGGCGTTGGCGTGCGAAGCTCTTGAAGCTGGCGGCCCGGCCGGGAAAACTGCAGGAGAGGCCCCCTGCCCCCGCGGCCGCCTCCGCCGGATTGGACTCGGCCGTAACCAGGTCGACGAGCCGATCGATGTTCTCCGGCAAGAGGAGGGTATTGTTGAGCGTGAAGAGCCTGTCGAGATATTCCTCCCTGTAGGAGCGCAGGAACGAGTCCTTGAGATAGTGCCACCAGCCCGAGCGGTTGCTCGAGTCGCCCTGCTGTCCCATGAAGAGAGACGAGGTCGCTCCCTGCCACTCCCCGAAGTTGCGATCGAGATCCCAGGGCGTCAGCATCCACTTGCCATCACTGAGGCGCTGGTACCAGAAATGGTTCTGGAACATATCATCGAAGGGCACCGACCAGTTCATGATCGCCACGTAGTTGAGCAGCAGGTCGATGTCGAAGTGCTGCTCAAAAAACGCGCGCTGGGCGGCGAGTCCGCCACGGCGAGCCGTGTTCAGTCGCTCGATGAGGGTCCTGATATCGTTGTGGTCATTCCAGTCGTGGGTTTTACGCGGATAGGTCGCCGCGTACCTCGCCTCGGAGGCGTGCCCGCACCGGCTCGGCAGGACCCTCCCATCGCCCCAGCCGTAGGGCCCCTCATCGCAATTGCAACCGACCGACTTGTAGAGATTGCCGATCGGCTCCCGGGGCCTGTCCGGGTACTTCTGCGCCTGCTCGCTGTTGTAGCGCCTGATGAGATCTCCATCCGGGCGTTCTAATTCAATCATGTAGTGGTAGTAGCCTCCATTGATGTGGAAGCGGATAAAGCGTGTCCGGGATGAGGGCAGGTCGGCCGCGGCAAAGAGCCGGTACCCGACCCCTGCGTTGTATCCCGGGCAGCCCTGTGAGAGCTTGTTGAGGGTGATCTCATCACGCCCATCCACCTCGGCGTAGCGCGGCAGCGAGATCCTCCAGCTCAGGGCCTTCAGGGGTCCCGAGCGCGGCCGCGGATAGTTCCAGCGGCTGATATCCCTGCCGTTGCGGCGGTTCCAGCGGCTGCCCTGGTAGCGCACGCGGCAGTCATACACCTCGCCCTCGTAAACGAAAATAGCGAACTCCTTCGAATTCCAGGTCGGGTGCTTGGCGCAGCCGCTCACCCTTCCTCCCTGCACGTTCGACCAGAGCCTGGCCCAGGGAGTCCGGGCGATGAAGAGCTGGTAGACACGGGTCTCGGTGTTGATCACCGGGCTGACGAAATAGGCATGCCAATCGAGGGGGTCGCTCGGCCGCGGTGAAACAAGGGTAACGCCGGCGCCCTGGTCGGCCAGGACACGGTAGCGTACGATGGTATTGACGGAACGCTCCGGCAACGCCGCCGTGAAGATGCCATCGCCAGGGATCAGGTCCCCGCCCCCGACGCCGTCATCGAGCATGCTGACGGTGATTATTTCTTCGTCATCGGTCTCGATGTTTTCGATGTAGTACTCGAGCCTCACCGCGCCGGCTGGAGGAGCCGGAGAAAAGGCCGCCTGGACCACCACCGTATCTCCCGCACGGATCAGCTCCCGGGTCGAAGCCGCACCCTCCGGAAGCGCGAGAAGCTCCGACACGATCGGAAGGGGCGTCGCCCTCGCCGATGCGTTCAGCCTGCCGGGCGTCGCTCCATCAAGCGGGGAGGGAGCCCAATTGCCGACCTCGGCAGCCGGCAGGTCGAAGCTGACACGTTCGAGCGAATGCCCCATGTGACGATGATCCTCCAGAGGGAGGATGCCGGGATCGAGCCAGGCACTGCCGGCACCGAGAGCATCGGCCGCCAGCGGCCAGGGAAATTCATCGTCGTATGCGACAGCCTCGACTCCTCTTCCGGCCGCCGAGACCAGCGCTATTTTCTCTCCGCCGTTATCGAGAGTCCGCTCCCAGGGGCCGAAGATGGCCGGGAATGAGAGCCCGTAGCTCTCGACACCGGCGAGCAGGCGGGGGTCGCGGGCGATCACCCGGTAGGAGCCCGGCGCTATCGAGGCGTCAGCGGCAAAAGTAAAATCGACCCCACCGGTTATCCGCCAGCCGCCGAGCTCTACCGCGGAGTCCGAGGCGTTGAAAATCTCGATGAATTCGTAGCTCTCCTCGACCGCCTCCTCGAGAACCGCGTGGTACATGATCTCGGAGATCCTGAGCGCCGGGACCTCGGCCGCGCGCGGAGGACAGGAGGTGGCTTCATTCGCCGCCGCCGGAGTTCCGCCGGGCTCCTCGGGGTCGGAGGGAAGGGCGCCTGCGCGCCAGTTCTCGCTCAGGCCGGCCTCGGCGTCGGCGCAGAGGCGCTCGAGAGACGCCCCGAAACCATCGGCTAAAAATTCCCAGGGGGCGTTGTCACCATAGGGCAGGCTCTCGACCACGTTGCCCTCCGCATCCGAGAGAAGGAGCAGCTCCCCATCGTTGTCAAGTGCCCCGGAGAATTCCCCGAGGACAGCCCCGGCACGAACTCCGGGGTAGCTCTCCGTGAAGACCCCGGCATCGCCGACCACCACCGTGAAGGCGCCCGGTGCGAGAGAAGCTCCCGGCGCCGCGGTGAAATCTACCGCCCCGGCCAGGCTCCAACCCTCGAGGTCAATAACCTCCGCCCCGGCATTGTGGAGCTCGATGTATTCCCCCCCGCCGGTGGGGTTGTACATGATCTCATTGATCACGACTCCTGCACGCAGGGAACCTCCTGTGAGCAAGGCGATTATCAAAACTACTGCCGCCGGAAAAAGCCGGCATTCCAGGACCCTATGCATGGTGGTTTCTCATTCTGAAAGGAAGCCCCCAGCCATGATTATAAGGCCTCGCGGGGGCGGTTTGAACCATCGGCGCGGGCGACGGAAACGAAAGCCTCCTGGTGAGTTCTATTCGGCTACGTAGCGGTACTTTCCGCCATTCTCTTCGGCGCATTTGCGCATCCACTCGACCTCGCGGCCAAAAGCGATGCAATGAATGGTGATGCCGCGGGCCCGGTTGAATTCACGGATACCCTTGAGCATGCCTTCGGGATCCTTGAAGCGGCCGGTGGTGGCGGCCCCATCGGTCAGCAGGTAGATGGTGTCGACCAGGGGATCCTTCAGGGCCCGCTCGACGGTATCGAAGATGTTGGTCCCTCCCCCGGTTGTCAGTCCCCTGGCATAGGCGAGGGCCTTCTTGCGGACCGTCCTGGTGAGAATCTTGAGATTCTTCTCCCAGACCCGGATCGTCCTGTCGAAGATCATGATGTTGATCCCGGATCCCAGGGGAAGCTTCTCGACGACCTTGGCGAGCTCCGTCTTCATCACGTCGAGCTTGGAGAGACCCAGCTTGCGAGCCTCCGGCCCCCGGGCCTTGGCCAGCATGCTGTTGGAAACATCGAGCAGGAAGGCCATGCGCTTGGAGGTGATCTCGATGCCGAAGTACGACAGGTCGTGCGCCTTGACCGCGGTCTGTGCTGCTTCCAGGGAGGTCTGCGCAACAAAACGATCCTTCTCATGCTCCCACCATTTCTTCCAGTCGGCGGTTACCAGGCCCATGTTGTGACCCGAAACCCGGATCAGGAGGGTGAGCGCATCGATGCGCAGGCGGTATTGTTTCTCGAGGTCGAGGTACTCGATGAGCGGACCAATCATGATGGTGGAGCCGCCGAGACGCTTGACCACACCCTCGAGCGACCTCAGTGCAGAAGCCCGCACCCGCGAATGATTGTCCATCAGGCCGCCGACCAGACCCGCAAGGGCGGTCTTGTTGCCGGACGCGAGACCGAGGCTGCCCATGACCACCGCCCTGAGATCCTCGTCCTTGCTTTTGAGAAGCTTCACCAGGATCTGCACACCCGAGCTGGCCGCGCCACGGGCGATAGCATCCAGCAGCTTGATCCTGTAGGCGACGAGCTCGTAGCCGCGACGACGTGCCAGCAGCCGCAGCACCTCACGCGCTCCGTCCTTGGCGCCCAGNTGNACCAGCGAGGCGGTCGCGGCGATAGCTACAGGCTCGTATTCGTGTTTCAGATAACGCACCAGGCGCTTGCGATCCTGGACCATCTGCAGGCCCCCGGCCATGGCCACGTAGACGTAGAGCCTTGTTGGAGNAAGGTCCTCCACAGCGAAGGCCTCCCCCTTCAACCAGGCGTTGATCTCTTCATCGGCGGCCATGCCGAAGAGCGCCGTAACGGCCAGGTCTCCCAGGTCGGTATCGGCGTTGATCTCGGCCACGTCATGGGCAAGGAAGCGGAAAATCTGCCGGGCTGACTCCAGGGTCTTCACCTGGCCAAGCAGCGGCACCGCGGCGACCAGACAGTCTCTCGAGCTCAGCTTGGGCGCCACCCGGACAATGTGTTCCCTCCAGAACTTCGTGAATTTCCTCCGGTTGAGGGTCTCCAGGGCGGCCAGGCGTACATTGACGGTGAGCTTGGAGAAGCCGGAGAACACCAGGGCCGGAGCCTTCGGGTCCTCAGAGAGCACGACAGCCTCCGTCACCGCCGGCTTGAGCGCCACCGGACCATCCTTCCACTGCAGAGCGAGATAATCGAACGCCGTCCTCTCATCGAGGCGGGCTATGCCCCGCAGGATGGGCTTCACGGCTGAGACGACCTGGGTGAGGCGCCTGCCCGCGAGGGGTTTTCCCTTCCTGTTCGGCGGTTGCCTGCGACCCCCGGCCGGCCTGCGCCCCGGCCTCTTGCCCGCGCGGGCGGGAGCATCATCCGGCAACGGCGGGAGAGCCGGCCTCAGCCTTACCTTGAGCAGCTCGGCCTCGTATTTTCCTATGAGGGCCTTGAGCTCATCACTTCGAGCGGGATCTTCCAGCGCTTCCACGGATACCGGCAAGACCAGGAAGAGGAGCAGAATACCAGGCAACCATCTCGACATCGTATCAACCGTCCTTTTCGCTCTTTTTTGATTCGGCCAGCGGCGGTGTTTTCTTCGCAGGCGCCTCCCGCGACTTCTTCTTCGTGGCGCGGACAGCGGCGATCACCCGTTCCCTGATGACCTGGGGGACCATTTCAAAATCATCGGTGGAGACCTCCCTGCTACGCTCACAAAGCTTGATGAAACTCAGGGCCGTAACCGCCGCCAGGCCCTCGAGGGTGGGATGGAGCTCGTCGCGCTGCAGCAGCTTACGAATGGAACCCGCGGGATAGCTGATCTCCGCGACCTTGATACCCTTGCCGGCTCTCAGGTCATCGATGAACCTGGCCATCGGTACCATGATGATATTCTTTCTCCCCGCGCTCCAGGCATCGATACGGGCGTTCAGCTTCTTCAGCGTCGCCGGCCCTGGTACCATGCGGGCCGACAGCATCTTCCCCACAGAGGCCTTCATGTCGGGAATCCTGCTGAGCAGGACCAGGCACTTCAGCTCGGACAGGTATTTCAGCGCGACATCGAGATCCTCGAACCGCTTCTCTTCACTCTTGGCGCCGTAGCCGAACCAGAAGAGAAAATCAACAGCGACGACAAGGGTCGCCTTCACCTCGACCGCCCGCCGAATCGACTGCGTTCCCATCCAGCGGGGATTCATGAAAAAGAAACCTGAGGAGACGTTCACCACCTTGTCGTGCTCAGCCCTGAGCATCGCCTCGATGACCTTCGCGATNTTGACAGTTCTGCCGGCTTCGCGCGCGGTGTTGAAACCCGCCGAGGCNCTCGCCCCGATGACGACAANCCNCTTCCAGGGGGTCTCGGAACCATCTTCGGCCGGCAGGAAACCGGCTGAAAAAAGAAACGGCGCCAGGAAGATGGCTGGAAAAACGAGCTTTCTCAACACGGCAAGGGAACTCATCTGTGGACTGAATCGCGCGGGGCGCAATCACCCCGTCCGCATCCAGTATAGGGGATGCAAAGCCCGTGGTACTAATCGATACCCCGGCGACTGAAAAAATGATCAGGAGCGCGAGATGAACTCGTCGAGGTTCAGGAGAACCCGCGAAAAGCTGATCCAGCCAGCCAGCTCGCCGGCTGAGACGCCCTCCACGGAGAACCTGCCGAGCATTTTCTCCGCTCCCTGCGGATTGGCCTCGCAGAACTTACGCAGCTTTCGATAGAGCGCCTGGAGGCTTTTCAGCTCTCCAGCACCGGGCTCCCTGCAGAGGCAGAGCCTGAAGGCGTAACGAAGCCTGTCCTCGAGACTCCCTCCCCCCTCACGAACGATGCGCGCGCCGAAGGCCTGCGCGCATTCAAAGAAGACCGGGTCGTTGAGAAGCGTCAGGGCCTGCAGGGGCGTGTTCGACCGCTCGCGACGAAGGCAGGTAACCGTACTATCGGCACTGTCGAAGGTCATGAGCATCGGATAGGGAACGGTGCGCTGAAAAAAGATGTAGAGCCCACGCCGGTAGTTGTCCTCCCCCTTGCTCTGGGGCCATTTGACGGAGCCGGCATAGCCCAGCTCAGCGACGCCCGAGGGAAGCCTTGGGCGAATACTCGGCCCGCCAAGCTTACGGCTCAACAGGCCGCTGGCGTCGAGGCTGAGGTCCCGGATAATCTCCGCCTCAACCCTGAAGCGATTCTGACGCGACAACAGCTCATTCTGAGGATCACGAGCCGCGAGATCGCGACGCGCGATGGAGGCCTGGCGATAGGTAGCGGAGTTGACGACCAGTTCGATCATCTCCTTGCGGCTCCAGTCCCGCCGGATGAGCTCGGAAGCCAGCCAGTCCAGCAGCCGAGGGTGGCTCGGGGCGAAGCCGCGCGTACCAAAATCATCCACCGAGGAGACCAGCCCGCGCCCGAAGAGATATTGCCACCAACGATTGACGGTCACCCTCGTCGTGAGAGGATTCCCGGGGTCGAGAAGCCAATTGGACAGATCGAGCCGGTTGGGTCGTTTACCCTTCGGCCCAAAAGGATGCAGAACCGCAGGGGTGCCCGCCTGGACCTCCGCGCCCCGACGAAGGAAATCCCCCCTGATAAGCAGGTGGGTCTTCCGAGGGTTGGCTCTCTCGACCAGGGTCCGGGCCCTGGTCTTTGAAGAGGGCTGCTTCGGCGCCTTGCCCCGCTGGTCCCGCACGGCCTTCTCGAGCCCTTGCCAGCCCGGATCGTCGGCAAGAAGTTCGCTGCTGATTCTCCGCAGCTCGTCCGGAGTCCACTCCCCCAGCGGCTTCGCGAGAGCCTCGAGGTAGCGCTGGGGCAAGAGCAGCGCCGGCCCGGCGGTCGAGCTCACCGACAGCCGGAAACGGCCCAGGACATGACTGCCTCCGTAGTCCTGGATAAGCTTCAACGAGAGTCTCGAGCCGGCCGGGACCTCGAGGGGCGCGGCAAGAATGAACACCGCCGTGCGATCCTGGTTGAGCGGGTTTGGCCCGGCGATGGCCCAGCCCTTTTCCCTGGCGCCATCGACCGCCTTTTTTATATCGAAGTCGTTCTGGGAATGGTCGGCGCTGGCACGCTGAAAAGCCGCCTTGCCGAGCTCCTTCCCGTCGTCGCCGAGGATCGAGAGCTCGAGCTCGGAGAGAACGAAGTTGCCGTTGTCTGCGCGGCCGGGACCCGCCTTCGGCAGGCTCCCATGGGTCAGGACCTCCAGCCGGAGCGCCATCACCTTCTCGATACNCGGCTCGAAACCCAGGGTGTAGGTGTCCTTGTCGGGTGTCTTCCCGCCAAGCAGGACCGAACCATCTTCGAGTGTCTTCATCGATGCCCCGGAAGACGCGACGAAAACCGCCGGCGCGAGAGTTTTCCAGGTCGAAGTCACCAGCCGNCCCTTCCCGCCGGCGAGCAGTTCACCAAGCCGTTTTGTCTCATATTCCAGCAGGGGCCTCTCCAATTCGGCGAGGGCCTTCTTATAGGCGGCCTCTTTCTCGCTATAGGCTCCGAGGTCATAAGGCAGGGGAGCCGTGATATTCTTCTCATCAGAACTGTTGAAGAACGCGAAGAGGCTGTAGTACTCGCGCTGGGTAATCGGATCGTACTTATGGGTGTGGCATTGAGCGCAGCCTACCGTCAGCCCCAGCCAGACGCTGCCGGTGGTGTTCAGGCGGTCGACGACCGCCTTGATCCTGAACTCCTCCTGGTCCGTCCCGCCCTCGGTGCTGGAGAGGGTATTGCGATGAAAGCCGGTCGCGACCTTCTGCTCGATGCCGGAGTTCTCCAGCAGNTCGCCCGCCAGTTGTTCACGGGTAAACCGGTCGAAGGAAAGATCCCGGTTGAAGGCATCGATCACCCAGTCACGATACCTCCAGGCAAAGGGGCGAACTCCGTCCTTCTCGTAGCCATCGCTGTCGGCGTAGCGCGCCAGGTCAAGCCAGTAGCGGCCCCACCGCTCGCCGAAATGAGGCGATTTCAACATCCGCTTGACCAGGTTCTCCCAGGCCTGCGCGCTCTTGTCCCCGACAAACCGGTGAATCTCCCCGGGTTCAGGCAGCAGGCCGGTCAGATCCAGGCTCAGCCGCCGGATAAGGGTGTGACGATCGGCCTCGGGAGAGGGCTCGAGACCCGCCTCCTTCAGCCGCCGCAGGATGAACCGGTCGATGGGATTGCGTGACCAGGAATCACCGCGCGCCACCGGCGGCTCTCGTCTCTCCACGGGAGAAAAAGCCCAATGCCGCGTCCCGGCCCCCTCCTCTTCCTGTGAAAACGAGACCGCGGGCATGTAAAAAACAACGCCACAGAGAAGGGCGGCGGTAAATCGTCTGTAGAGGAGGACCTTAAGGAATGTCATGCGGTAACGGAACGCCTGGGGTGGTGTCCTTTCCCTTACCCGGCCAGAATGAGGCCACCTGTTCTCAGGTGGCTGATGGAAGCACAGCGAGACCCCACTGTCCAGAATGGAACACCGCCCGGACCGGATTCCACCAGCNGCGGCACGGATCGTGGAATTACCCGGCCACCGTACTACAATGCGCCAGATGGACAACTTCACCGCTGATGGAATCTACATCGATGCGCCGCCTGAGCGCGTCTTCGAGGCGCTCAGCGATCCACACCAGGCCCTCGTCTGGCTGGATGCGGCCGAGGCACGAATAGCTCCCTCCGAGGGCGGTGAGTTCTCGGCCCGCCATGAAGATGGCTCGACGCTGAGCGGGAGAATCAGCGAACTCTCATCCCCCTTGCGCCTGGTCATCCAGGACCTCTTCCGGGAAGAAGAGGGCCGGACCCGGGGACCGATGACCATGGACTTCGAGCTCATCCCGCGAGACACCGGGGTCTGGATCAACGTCCGCCAGGACGGACTCGACGCAGGCTCCGAGGCCGGGGAGTGGGAAGACTTCGCCCTGCGGACGCGGCGCGACCTCATCCAGTACACCCTGAGGCTGAAGAGGCACATCGAAGGAATCTGAAGCGCCACTCAGCCGATGAGCATCCGCCCCATACGGACATAGCTCTCGACCCCCTCGTCCATCGCGGCCTTTGAGATCTTCTCTCCTTCCGTGTGGGCGTCGACGATCGAGCCGGGTCCGAAGAGAACCAGCTTTCCCACATCGCTCAGAAAAGGCGCGTCGGTTCCGTAGAAGACCACGGTCTCTTCGAAACCCTCGAGCCGCTCGAAAGAGGGGCTCTCCATCCGAAGCGTGACCTCGACCCCAACCCTCTCATCCGCCTCGGCCGTATCCGGATCGATGAAGCACTCAAGCAGGCGCCGCTCCACCTCGGCGATATCGCCGACCACCCGGATCATCACCTCGGCGGAGGCCGAGGGGGCCAGGACATTGTGAGCCACCCCTCCTTCGATGCCGCCGATATTGACGGTGGCGGCGCCGAGAAGCTCGCTGTTTCCAAAATCCGTCCGCAGGACCCTCTGCAGATAGCCGAGCAGGCGATGGATCGCGCTGTCTCCCTCCTCGGGATAGGCCGAATGGCAGGCCCGGCCCTCAACCCTCACACGAGCGCCCAGCGCCCCCTTGTGGCCGAGGGCGATCCGGTTCTCGGTAGGTTCCCCCACCACCAGGTGACCACAACGGACCGACCTGTTGGCGGCGATGGCTCCCACATTGTCAATCTCCTCCCCGACCACAAAGAGATAGCCGAAATCATCGAGTCCCTCGGCAAGCAGGCGCTCCCCGGCGGCGAGAAAACAGGCCGTGATTCCCTTGGTGTCGCAGGCGCCGCGACCGTAGATGAACTCCTCGTCCTCCGAAAGGGGCACATAGGGGGGTACGGTGTCGGTATGTGTGCAGAAGATCAGCGCCGGGTTTTCCGGTCCCGCGACCAGGTTGCGCCGGCACGGGGCGACCTCCTCGCTGCGAACATCCAGCCCCAGCTCTCCCAGGCGTTTCTCGAGATAGGCGACCACCGGCTCTTCATTCCCGGTGATCGACTCCAGCTCGATCAGCTCTCTAGCAACCTGGTGATGATCCATGAAAGCCGACGCGGCCTTATTCCTTCAGCAGCGCCCTCAGAACGGTATGGAGAATGCCGCCGTTTCGATAGTAGTCCACCTCGACGGGTGAATCGATCCGCACCAGGGTCTCGAAGGTCTTCTCACCGCCCTCTCCCACGGCGTGCACCGTCAGCGCCTGGCGCGGCTGAAGAGAATCATCGAGCCCTTCGATGCTGTAGACCTCGCTCCCATCGAGGCCCAGGGAGGTGGCTCCCTCGCCGGGCCTGAACTCCAGCGGCAGCACGCCCATGCCTATGAGATTGCTGCGGTGGATCCGCTCGTAGCTCTCGGCGATTACCGCCCTGACTCCAAGCAGGTAGGTTCCCTTGGCGGCCCAATCGCGAGAGCTGCCGGTGCCGTATTCCTTGGCGGCCAGCACCACCAGCGCGGTCTCCTCCTCCCGGTAGCGGGCGGCCGCATCGAAAATCGACATTTGCTCACCGCTTGGATGATGGACCGTGACNCCNCCCTCGACACCCGGCACCAGCAGGTTGCGGAGCCGGATGTTCCCGAACGTACCGCGGATCATCACCTCGTGGTTGCCTCGACGCGAACCGAAGGAGTTGAAGTCCTTGCGNTCGATCCCGAGCCCCTCGAGATAGCTCTCCGCGGGACTGTCGGAGGGAATGGCGCCGGCCGGAGAGATATGGTCCGTGGTCACGGAGTCTCCGAGCAGGGCGAGAACACGAGCGTCGTTGATTCCCCTGATGGAGGGAATCTCGGGCGTAAGATCGGTAAAGAAGCTGGGCTCGCGAATGTAGCTCGATTCGGAATTCCACTCGTAGAGCTCCCCCCCGGTGACCGGTATCGCGTTCCACTCCGCGTTGCCATCAAAGACGTTGCCGTACTCCTCCTCGAAGAGCTCCGGGGTAAGCGCCTCCTTCAACACATCCCGGATCTCGTCCTGCCCGGGCCAGATGTCCCGCAGGTAGACAGGCTGCCCGGTGGGGTCCTCGCCGATGGGCTCCCCGGCGAGATCTATATCCATGGTGCCGGCGATGGCGTAGGCGACGACCAGCGGCGGCGAGGCCAGNTAGTTGGTCCGCGTCAGCGGGTTCACCCTGCCCTCGAAGTTCCTGTTTCCCGAGAGCACAGCCGCCGCCACGAGATCNTTCTCCTCGATCGCCTCGGTCACGGCCGCCGACAGCGGCCCGCTGTTGCCGATACAGGTCGTGCAACCGTAGCCAACTATGTTGAAGCCGAGCTCATCGAGAGAGGCCGTGAGGCCGGCGGCGTCGAGATAGCGGCTGACCNCCCGCGAGCCGGGAGCCATGCTGGTCTTGACGTAGGCCGGNACCTTCAGCCCCTTCGCCAGGGCGTTGCGGGCCAGGAGGCCAGCCCCGAGCATGACCGATGGGTTGGAGGTNTTGGTGCAGCTGGTGATGGCGGCGATAACCACGGAGCCGTGCGTCATGCTGGATTCGGCTCCATCCAGGTCGATCGGAATCTTCACCGCGGAGCCGTTGGTCTCGACTCCATAGCTTTCAGAGAGCACCGTGCGGAAGCGCTCCTTGCTCTCTGAGAGGAGGATCCGATCCTGCGGACGCTTCGGACCCGCGATGCAGGGCTCCACCGCCGACATGTCGAGCTCGAGCAGGTCGCTGTACTCGGGATCGGCTGAATCGTCGCTCCTGAAGAGGCCCTGCTCCTTCGAGTAACGCTCGACGAGATCGATCAGCGGAGAAGAGCGGCCGGTGGCGCGCAGGTAGTTGAGGGTCTCGTCATCAACAGGGAAGAAGCCCATGGTGGCGCCGTACTCCGGGGCCATATTGGCGAGCGTCGCCCGGTCGGCAAGGCTGAGCTTCGAGAGGCCCGGACCGCAAAATTCGACAAATTTGGCCACGACTCCATGCCCACGAAGCAACTCGGTAACCGTCAGGACCAGGTCAGTCGCGGTCGCTCCCTCGGGGAGCTCTCCGCTCAGCTTGAGGCCCACCACCTCCGGCGGCAGCATATAGATGGGCTGGCCGAGCATGGCGGCCTCCGCCTCGATTCCTCCCACCCCCCAGCCGAGGACGCCCAGGCCGTTGATCATCGTCGTATGGGAGTCGGTTCCGACAACGCTGTCCGGCAGCGCCACCGCCGTGTCCCCTGTATGACTCAGGGTCACGACGCTGGCGAGATACTCCAGGTTCACCTGGTGAACAATACCTGTGGAGGGAGGAACGACGCGGAAATTGTCGAAGGCGTCAGCGCCCCAGCGCAGGAATTGGTAGCGTTCGCCATTGCGCTCGAATTCGCGCTCGGCGTTGATCAGCAGGGAGGCGAGGGATCCGTATTCGTCAACCTGCACCGAATGATCGATGACCAGGTCGACGGGAATCAGCGGATTGATCTTTTTGGGGTCGCCGCCCAGCCTCGCCGTCGCGCTGCGAAGAGCCGCGAGNTCGACCACGGCCGGCACGCCGGTGAAGTCCTGCATGACGACCCGGGCGGGCTTGAACGGGACCTCTCCGCTGCCGGGGTCCGACCCGCTCCAGCCGGCGAGGCTCAGCACATCTTCCTGGCTCACCTGGAAACCATCGCATTGGCGCAGGGCGGCCTCCAGCAGAACCTTGATCGAGTAGGGAAGACGGGAAACCGCCCCGGCNCCCTGCTCCTCCAGCCTTGCCAGGTTGAACCAGCTTACCTTCCCCGCGGCTGTATCCAGCTCCGCGAGCGCCCCCAGGGGGTCATTCAAATTCGACATTGCAGCTTTCCTTGAAAAATTCGACCCTTGCCGTGACGGGTTTCGCTACAGGCCAACCCGCTCACCTTCGGCCCTGATGGCATCGATGCAGCTCTGGATGTGCTCGGTGGCATCCACCCCGAGCTCCTCGATGCCCTGCGAAATATCCTCGCGGCTGACCGCCGCCGCGAAACGCTTGTCCTTGAGTTTTTTCTTTACCGACTTCGGCTTGAGATCGGAGATCCCGTTCGGNCGCACCTTGGCGCAGGCCACGATAAATCCGGCCAGCTCATCAACGGCAAACAGCGCCTTCGCCATCGCCGTCTCACGAGGAGTACCGCTGTACTCGGCATGGGCGAGTATAGCGCATAGAATCTCCTCGTCGACTCCAAGACCCCGCAGATGCTCGACCCCGACGAAGGGATGCTCCTCTTCGGTAGGATGCTTCTCGTAGTCAAAGTCATGCAGCAGGCCGGTGATGAACCAGCGCTCGCCCTCCCCGGGCTGAATGCGTTCAGCGTAAAGCCCCATGCAGGCAGCCACTGCCTCCATGTGACCCCGCAGGGCGGGGCTTTCAGTCCACTCCCGCATCAATGCTCGTGCCTCGTCTACATCCATGGGCAATAATATAGCCACTCCGGCGGCTGGGGAAAAGGGCGCAGGAGAATACTGGAGAATAACATGAACAGCTACAGCCTGGGCGAAGACAGGACGCTCACCATCGCCCGGGAAGACATCACCAGCCTGGAGGTCGATGCGATCGTCAACGCCGCCAATAAAAGGATGCTTGGCGGCGGCGGTGTCGACGGAGCCATCCACCGAGTAGCCGGCAGGAGATTGCGGGCGGCCTGCGAAGAGATCCCCGAGACGAGTCCCGGTGTACGCTGCCCGACCGGGGAGGCGCGGATCACCCCGGGCTTCGAGCTGCCGGCCGGGAAGGTGATCCATACCGTGGGCCCGGTCTACCTTGACGCGGAGACCTCGGCCCCCCTCCTGGTAAGCGCCTACCGCTCATCCCTGGAGCTCGCCAATTCCGAAGGTCTCTCGTCCATCGCCTTCCCGGCAATTTCCTGCGGGGCCTACGCCTATCCTCTCAACGAGGCCGCGACGCTGGCCCTGGAGACCTGCCGGACTCATGTCGGAGCGTTGCGGGAGATTCGCTTCGCTCTCTTCGGCGAGGCCGGCTTTGAGGCGTGGCTCGAGACGGCGCGCTCACTCGGGCTTGAGCAAAGCGACGAGCCCGGCTGAGAGCGACCCGTGTTTTCGTCGGCGACGGACAACCCTTTCCGGTATCCTGAGCCGTGATGAGCGATCGCAGCGAAACCGGCAATAAGGGCCTCTCTATCATCCTGACCCTGGTCTTCATCCTCGCCATGGTCATGGGGCCGGGACCCGGTGTCTACCTGATCAACCCCGGCCCCGAACACGAAGGTCCGGCACCGACCCTCATCGGCCTGCCCATAGTCTACGCCTGGGCGGTGCTCTGGTTCGGCGTCCAGGCGGTTGTGCTGGTTACCGCCTACTTCACCGTCTGGGCCGATCAGGAGGAAGAAGAATGATGCCGGCAGGTCTCACACTTCCGGGCCTGCTCGCCGCAGCCGATCCTGGCGCCTTTCAGTCGGCGGCGCTCATCATGCTCTGTCTCTACCTGTGCCTGCTCCTGGCCCTGGGCTTCCTGGGCTGGAAGAAAAGCCGCAATACCGAGGAGGATTACTACCTCGCCGGCAGAAACCAGGGCTGGATCGTCTCCGCCCTGACCATCATGGCGACCTTCTTCAGCAGCTTCGCCTTCCTCGGACAGCCCGGCCTGGTCTACAAGGAAGGCGTCGCCTTCGCCCTCTTCGCTCTCAATGTTCCCGTGGCCGCCATGGTCGTTTATCTCGTCGGCCGCAGGATCTCCGCCGCCGGACGGCGGCACGGACATCTTACCCCCGGCGACATGATCTGCCATCACTACGGCAACTCGGTCCTGCTGCGAATCCTGGTCGCCCTGGTGGGCTTTCTCTATGCCATACCCTACGTGGTGATCCAGCTCAACGCCGGTGGAATCGTCTCCGCGACGACCTTTCCCGACCCCGATGGGCACACCTTTCTCTACGGCACCTACGCCCTCGCCGGGGTCACGGTCATCTACATCATGGTCGGCGGCATGCGCAGCGTCGCGTGGACGGATGTCATCCAGGGAATCCTGCTCATCGGGGGAATGCTCCTGGCGGGAATAGCCACCATAGCCGCCCTCGGCGGAATCGGAAAGTTCCTGGAAAAGATCAACGATCTTCCGCCCGAGATGCTCTCGCTGCCGGGACGAAGCGGCGGCTGGCCAGCAACCAAGCTGATGACGGTCTGCGTCTTCGCCGCCGCCGGCTCGATGATCCAACCGGCGCAGTGGATGCGCTACTACTCGGCAAAATCCGGCCGGGATCTGAAAAGAAGCGCCCTCCTGCTCGGGATCGTTCTCGCCGGGTGTTCCCTGTTCGGAGTCATCCTCCTCGGGCTGGGAGGAGAGGTCCTCTACCCCGCCATAACCGACGGCGAGACGTTTTCCCCCCACCCCGAGGTCGGGGAATCTGTCGACCAGATCCTCGTCGTGGTACTCAAGAACCACGTGCCGAACGTCCTCGGCGGCGGGATCGGTGTCCTGCTGGCGGCCATGGTCTGCGTGGCGATCATGGCCGCGTCGATGAGCACTGCCGATTCAAACCTCCATGCCATGGGCGCCGTTTTCACCCGGGACATCTACGCCCGGCTGCTGAAGCCCTCATCCGGGGATGCGGAAAGGACCTGGGTCGGACGCGCCGTCATTCTCGCCGCCACCTTCCTGGCCGTCATCCTCATCCGGGTCAAGGATACCAACCCGGACTTCGAACCGTTCAAGCTCATCGCTGAGATGGGCCTGCTGGCAATCGCCTTCTCTTCACAGCTCCTGCCCATCACGATCGACATGCTGTTCCTGCGCCGAGGCAACGGCACCGGAGCGATCTGGGGTCTGCTGACAGGGCTCGCAGTGGTATTCTTCTTTACACCGTTTTTCTCCATGGCCGTCAAGGAAACAGGCGGTGGAGATATCGCCATCTCCTTCATCAAAGACATCAGCCGGAGCATCGATACCGGGGCCTTCGCCCTGGTAGCCAATGTGAGCGTCTTCGCGCTGGTGAGCCGACTTACGGGCCCTCCGAAAGAAACAGGGGGNAAAAAGACATGAGCAGAAGAAGCGCCCGGGAGTGGATCGACGCCTATGGCGAAAGNCACGAGGACGGCGTCAACAAGCTCATTCACTGGCTCTGCGTACCGTCGATCATGTTCAGCCTCATGGGGTTGCTGGTCTGCATCCCCTCGGATGTTCTCGCCGCAGCGCTACCCGAATCCCTGGCGGGTTGGGCGCCCTGGGCCAATTGGGCCACCCTCGCCATCCTCGGCTCCTGGCTCTTCTACCTCAGGCTCTCCCTGCCACTGGCGGCCGGGTTCGTACCCATCGGCATCGCGCTGCTCTGGGGCAACGTCTCCCTCAAGCTCGCCGAGGAAGGAGGCAGTCCGCCTCTCCTCTACATTTCGCTGGCGGTCTTCGCCCTCGCCTGGATTGGCCAGTTCATCGGCCACAAGATCGAAGGAAAGAAACCTTCTTTCTTCGAGGACCTGCAGTTCCTGCTCATCGGGCCCGCCTGGCTGCTGGCGGCGATCTACCGCAAGCTCGGCATCCGCTACTGAAAGGGTCAGGCCCCGCCGGAGCGGGGCGCCAGGCGCAGGGTGCTGACCACAGCGCGGTCGACCGCATCGTCAGACCAGGCCATGCGCAGGCCCTCGCCACGCAGCCAGTAGGGAAGCTGGTCGTCGTAATGCACAGAGAGCGGATTCCCCGACTGACCCCCGGGCAACACGAACCGCGCCTCGTCCCATTCTCCCACATCGATGACCATCCGCAGCGAAGGTATGATCCACGACGGCGCGTCTAGATCGAGAGGATCTACCGCTGACTGGAGAATCGTGTTGGTATCGCCGCCGATGGGGAAGGGCCCGCGGTTGAATACAGGCGCCAGGATTTTCTTCTCGCCCACCGGGTGCTCGAGAACCAGGGCGTGCAGGCGGCCCCAGGACCAGCCGGCCGGATCATCGCCGCAACGCCGGCGAATCTCCTCGAGGGCATCGAGCGCGGCGGCGGCAATCTCATCGTCCCAGGAACCTTCGAACCAGCCAACCGGACGTTGCCGCAGCATCTCGACAAGATGCGAGACCCTGCGGACCGCCATCACCCCGTTGGGAACAATCCCCGTAAAGCCCCTGCCGAGCACGAAATCCGCCGAGCGAGGCGCCTTGGCCTGCGCAAGGCGGCGGCAGAGCGCCGCCAACAGGAATTCGAAAACTGTCGCGGCGGCGGAATCGGTTTCCAGGGCACCATCCCAGCTTCCAAGCAGCTCGGCAGCCTGGGCGAGACGGGAATCCCCCTCGCAGACCGGTAGCAGGTGTTCTTTCAGCTCACGCCATGGAATCGAATCGACATCACATTGAAGAGCCGCGATGGAGGCCAGGTCCCAGTCACTGCGGGAGGCGAGAACCTCGCGGATCCGCCGCAGGCGGTAGGAATCGACAAAATCGACTCCGAGGAACGCCCCCTCGGATACCGGCCGGGGCGAGTTGTTGGCGGTAGCCACAAAACCCTCTCCGGGATCATCCAGGAAGGGCATTTCCTCGTAGGGGACACGCCCCTCCCGCCAGCCCACACCCTCCGCCCAGGCTGGAAGCGGGAAGGCGCCGTTACCCGCACGCCTTACCGGCGCGTCCCCCACAAGCTGCCAGCCAATCTTTCCCCCGGTCTCCGCCCAGACCATGTTGAGAGAGAGGGCGGGCCAGTGACGGAAACCCTCGCGAAATTCTTCAAAGCTCGTCGCCTTGTGGGCCAGGAGGGTCCCACGGATCGGCGCAGGGTCCAGCCAGACCGCCCGCAGCGAGATCGCCCGGCCTTCTCCCTCGATCGCGGGGGAGATGAGCGGGCCGCGCGGCGTCACCAGGACCTCCTCGACGACAGGCTCCCCGCCCTTGACCTCGATGATCTCCTCGCGAACCTCGCAGGACTCGAACCCTTCGGCCGAACGAACGCTCCGCCCATCCGGTCCNATCTCCTCGATAAAGAGGTCGGTATTGTCGANCATGCCCGCCGTCACACCCCAGGCGCCGTGATCGTTGTGGCCGATGGTGGTGCCCGGTGTTCCGACCAGGGAGGCTCCAGCCACGGCCCAATCGGGAGTCCGGATATGGGACAGGTACCAGGGCGAGGGCAGGGTGGGCGTAAGATGCGGATCGTTGGCGACAATCGGGCGACCACTCGCCGTGCGGTTGCCCGACACCGCCCAATTATTGGATGCTCCACCTGCGGTCGCGTACCGTGAGAAGGTATCGAGATCTTGCTCCAGCAGCTCCAGGGCCGCTCCGGCCGAAGCTCCCGGCGGGGATGTGACGGCCTGGGACTCCGATGCCGCCAGGGGATCGAGAGCNAGAAGGGCCTCCATTCCATCGAGCTCGGCAATCCGAAGCCTCGCCAGCTCCTGGTCCCAATTCGNCGCCAGCAGAAAGGAGAGCAGCGACAGGATCGCGCTCGTGTCGAGCACGGTGAACTCGGTCGGGGTCGAACGCAGCAGGCTGAATTCGTGGGCTATCTTCGAATGCCCCTCGTCGCGCCCACGATTCACGCCGCGGGCAAAAGCCTCCGCAATCTCCAGGAACGAATCCTCCATCACCACCAGGCACTGCCTGGCCGATTCGTAGAAACCGATGCGGCGGCAGAGACGGTCCACCGGGAGGGCGTCGGGACCGACCAGGGCGGCCAGCGTTCCGCGACCGAGCCGCTGCAGGGTCTCGATCTGGAAGGACCGGTCCTGCCCCTGGCAGAAGCCCGCCGCGAACCAGGCATCGGCATCATTGGCGGCGCGGATATGGGGAATCCCCCAGCNGTCGCGCAGTATCTCGACCTCTTCACGAATACCCTCNAGGCGGATGCTGCCCTCGGTCACCGCCGGACGCTTACCCAGGATCAGGCGAAAGAGTGCGCGGGTGAGCCCCATCAACCATCCTCCCGGCGTCTTTTCCGCTGACCGTAGCCGGCCCCGCCTTGATGCCGCATTTCATCCATCCTCTCTCGTAACCGGTGCATTGTAACCGTAAANGCCCCGGACCAACGCATCTCCATCCGGCTGGAGGGCTACTCCAGGTCCTCGGCGAAATAGCGTTCGAGAATCTGCTCGGAGCTCTTCCAGCCGGTCTCATCCTGGATCTCCCTGCAGCGCTCGAGAATCTCGGCAAAGCCCGGGCCGGGCTCCCGACCGTGCGCGATGAGATGACGGCCGAGAACCACGTCAGGCTCCCCCGCCTCCTCGAGCTCCAGCAGCTCGGCCTGGCGGAGAAATTCCGCTCCGGCGGGAAACTCGCGCGCCAGCGCGTCAGCGGTAGTGCGTCCGAAATGATCCGCCTCCGCCAGCCGATGAAGAATCCGCGCGTTCATCCCCCCGACATCGAGCTTCCGAGCCAGGCGGCGGTAGGCTCTCGGCGAGGCGGCCTGGCTGACGAAATTNGCCGGCGCCAGGTGGTGATGNACCAGGACCTCGACNGCCNCGACCAGGGCCGAGGGCGCCCGGAGCCTGTCGAGAAACTGCCTGGTCGGCTCGACACCCTCGCGCTCGTGGTTGGGCGANCGGACCCGNCCATCGANCTCGACCGTCGTCGCGGGCTTGCCGAGATCGTGACAGAGGGCNGCGAACATCACGATGAGATCCTCCTCCTCGGCTCCCTCTCCAGGCCTCGCCGCGGCAGCCTCGTCGACGACCAGCAGGGTATGCTCCCAGACCGTACCCTCGGGATGCCATTGGGCATCCTGCTTCACCCCCACCATGGCCTCGAGCTCGGGAAAGAAACGCAGCAGCCCGGCGCGGTGGAGAAAATCCAGCCCCCGGGANGGNTCCTGGCCTTTCAGCAGGAGCTTCCGGAACTCTTCGAAAAGACGCTCACCCGGNAGCTCTGACANNTCCAGGGCGCGGCAGAGNTCGACGAGCTCATCGTCAGGCTCCATCCAGGGAAAGCGGGCGGCGAATTGGGCGACCCGGAGACCCCGGAGGGGGTCCTCCGGAAAATGCTCCGGGTCGGTCGCCCGCATGATTCCCGCCTCGATATCCGCCCTTCCGCCGTGGGGGTCCTCCACCTCGGCTCCGAGGATCTCCACCCCGATGCTGTTCATGGTCAGGTCGCGACGACGCGCGGCCTCTTTGAAGCCGAGCTCGGGATCGAGCTCGACCTGGAATCCCCGGTGGCCGCGCCCCACCTTATTGTCGCGACGGGGCAGGGAGAAGGAACAGTCGAGCCGCTTGTCGGAGAACAGCCCCTTGACCTTGAACACCCCGAAAGAACGCCCGACGCTGATCACCTCCCCGAAGGAGCCGAGAACCTCCTCGAGACGGGCAAGCTGCAGGCCGTAGACCTCGATGTCGATGTCATTGAACTCAACAGCGGAGGCGACCGGTCGGCCGGACTCTACAAAGACCCGGTCCCGAACATGGCCCCCCACCAGGAGGGCTCTACCCCCGGCTGCGGAAATCGCTCCGGCCACATCGAGGACCTCCGGAGGTACTGAGTCGTGCTTCATGGCGGGATCCTACAGTAATTAACTTATGGTAGCAGCCACTGTAATTGGCTTACGGCATCAACCACCGTCATCTGACGACAGATCTTCAGACCAAGCCGTCCTTCGGCTGCGGAGCTCTTCGTGTTAATCTGGGCGGACCTCCGAGAAGGATACCATCCGACCAAAAAGCCATGAATTCACGAATTCCCATTCTGCTGACCGCCGCCTTCTGCGCCCTCTGCCTTCCCTGCGGGGCGGAGGACTGGCCCACCTACCGGCATGACAGCGCCAGGTCGGCCAGCACCGCCGAGAAGCTCGACTCTTCGCTCGTCGAGGCCTGGGTCTACCGGTCGAGGCGGCCGCCTCACACAGCCTGGACCGGCGCGGCCAAGTGGGACGGGTGGCACAAGATCTACGGCCTCAAGGATCGCATGGTCTTCGACAGGGTCTTCCACATCGCCGCCGTGGGAGACTCGGTCTACTTCGGCTCATCGGTTGAAGACAAGATCACATGTCTCGACGCCACAAACGGCAAGACCCGCTGGACCTTCTACACCGAGGGACCCGTGCGCCTGGCGCCCACCATCTCCGGCGGCAGGCTCTACGCGGGAAGCGATGATGGCCTGGTCTACTGCCTCAAGGCCGCCGATGGGAAGCTTGAGTGGAAATACCGGCCGGGACCCGACGACCGCCGAATCCCCGGCAACGAGCGCATGATCTCCATGTGGCCGGTGAGGACCAGCGTGCTTGTCAGGGACGGAGTCGCCTTCTGCGGCGCCGGGGTGTTCCCGTGGGAAGGCGTCTATCTCTGCGCCCTCAACACCTCGAACGGAAAAGAGCTCTGGAAGACCGGCATGAAGAATCTCCCCGCGCAGGGATACCTGCTCGCCTCCTCGACCCGCCTCTACGTGACCACCGGCAGAGAGCGTCCGGTGATCTTCGATTCCAGGAGCGGCCGCAAGCTTTACCAGGTAACGGGCGGCGGCGGAGGTACCTACGCCCTGGTCACCGGGGACATGCTCGTCTACGGCCCCGGCAAGACCGGCGAGATAAGCGTCTTCAAGTCAAACCGCAAGGACCAGCTGGCGAGCTTCAAGGGCAACCAGATGATCGTCACGCCGAAGGTGTCCTACCTGTTGACCGACACCCGGCTCTCGGCGCTCGACCGCGCCCGCTATCTCGAGCTGCACGAAAAACGCGAGGCCCTCAAGGCCCGCAAGGGAAAGGTCACGGAACAGCTCAAGAAGCTCGGCAGGAACGCCTCATCGAGTGCCGGGAAAAAGCTCCGAACGGAGCTGGGAAAGCTGAACCTGGAGATCGATAAATTCGCCGGCGGCATGCGGAAATGTTTCAAGTGGCAGGTTCCCTCCGAATTCCCACTCTCGATGATTCTCACCCGGGACAAGGTCTTCGCCGGTGGCAAAGGAAAGGTCGCGGCCTTTGAGACCCGCAAGGGCGGCATCGCCTGGGAAAAAAAAGTCCGTGGAAACGTCTACGGCCTCGCGGCCGCCTCCGGCCGTCTCTATGTCTCGACGGATGACGGCAGCATCTACTGCTACCGGGCTCCCGGCAGCGGCAAAGAGGAGGCCCGCAGGTGATCAAGACAGCCGGAGCAGTTCTCCTCTTCAGCCTCGCTCTCCTGCCTCCCTGCGCCATGCCAGGCGCCGAGGCGGACGAGTCCAGCTGGATTTTCCATCCTGACAGGATCGAAGGCGGTCGGGTGAAACCAATGGCCGGATCCCGCGAGGCTCGAATCGAGGGGACCGCTCAATACGCCACCTCGCCCACAGGACTCGGCGCCCTGGCCATCAACGGCAAGGATAACGCCATCATCGTCTCCGACGATCCCGGGGAGTTGGCCTCTCTTCCAACGGGCAATCTGACGCTCGAGGGCTGGGTCCTCATGCGCTCGCGAAAGGAATGGTCCGGAATCGTCGGAGCCTTCCAGGATAATGGAGATTACGAAAGAGGCTTCGTGCTCGGCTGCCACAAGGACAACTTCTACTTCGGCCTGGCAACCCGGTCGACCGGAAAGATGACCCATCTACAGGGCTCCACGGTGTACCAGATCGGCAAATGGTACCATGTCGTCGCCCGGTACGATTGGCGCCGTGGGCGCTCCTCCCTCTGGGTCAACGGTAAGCTGGACGCGCAATCCGACGAACCCGGCGGGAAAATCCTGCTCGCCCCCAGCGGATTCTTCGAGATCGGCAGCTACCATGACGACAATGAATACTTCCGGACGGAGGGAATGATCCATGAAATTGGCGTCTATTCCTCCGCCATGAGCGAAGCGGAAATTGCCAGACGCTACCGTGCCAAGGAAGGCAAGCTGCCGCCGGCACCACGGGAAATCTACGGCCCGTTCTCAGAGGTCTTCGGGCCGTTCGTGGAATTCACCGATCGCGAAACGATAGCGGTTACCTGGGAAACTCCCTGGCCCTCGAAGGGTAGCCTCACGATCAGAACGCAGGGGGCCCGGCCACTGATCCTGGAGGAAGCCGACACCCGCACGAGCCATCGCATCGTGGTTCCCGGCATCAAACCGGAAACCCTCTATCGCTATCGCCTCCACTGCCGGGCGGCGGGCCGCCCGGAGCTGATGACCGCGGAATACGAATTCGATTCGACCTTCAACTACGCCCCCCATCCGGAGCCCATCGCCAGGAATCCGTTCAAGCCCGATGAGTGGAGCGCCGGCTACCGCGATACGGCGCGCCGGATCATTGAGAGCGCGGGGAGCTCGAAAGGCTATTGCCTCGTGCTGGACTCGGGCGAAGGCCGCCTCGCCTACCACCTGGCGAAGCTCAGCCAGTGGCGCATCGTGGCTATCGAAAAAGATCCGGAGCTGGTGAGAAAATCCCGCGCGGCGCTGGACTCAGCGGGCCTCTACGGCTCCCGGGTCAGCGTCCATCAACCCGGAGGCTCCCTGCCCTTCGGGCCCTATTTCGCAAACGTGATCTGCTCTGACTCGATGCTCAGAACGGGGAGGCTTCCCGCCGAGCCGGCGAATATCTACCGGCTCCTGAGGCCCTGCGGTGGAATCCTCGCTTTCGGGCGCTGGGCGAAAGCCGCCGGAAAACCCATCCTGCGGCAAGAGCTCGAGACCTGGCTGAAAAATGCCGGCGGCGATGGCCGGGTGGCGGGAGACGGCAAGCTCTGGATCCATGCCAGGACGTCCCTTCCGGGCGCCGGTGATTGGACCCACCAATACGGACTTCCCGACAACTCCGCCTGCAATTACGATCAGCGAGTCGGCGGCAAGCTGAAGGTTCTCTGGTGGGGAAGACCCGGCCCGCGCGCCATGCCCGACCGGGGACCTCGCAATCCGGCCCCTGTCTCGGCCAACGGCAGACTCTTCGTCCAGGGCATGAGGGTGCTCTTCGGCCTTGACGCCTACAACGGCACCATCCTCTGGAGCAAACAGATACCCACGATGCGCCGGGCCAACATGCCCCGGGGCAGCTCGAACATGGTCGCCACCGACGACATCCTCTACGTGGTGGTCGGCTCCCAATGCGCCGGCTTCGACGCCCAGACAGGAAAGCTGCTGCTGAAGACGGGACTGCCCTCCGAAGAAAAATCCGGCCACGAATGGGGCTACCTTGCCGCGAGCGGAGAGCTGCTCATCGGCAGCACCACCAGGAAGGGAGGCAACTATCTCGGTGACGATGGACAATGGTTCGAGGACTTCAAGAAAGAGGAGACGGCAAAGGTGGTCAGCGACGGACTCTTCGCTCTCGACAGGAAGACGGGCACGAAGAGATGGGCCCGCGAGCAGGGCACCGTCATCAACTCCACGATCACCGTATCCAACGGGGTCGTCTACTTCGTAGAGAGCCGCAATCCGGAGGCCGGGAAAAAGAGGGCCGGAAGACTCCAGAACGAGATCCGGACCGACCAGTACATCGTCGCCCTGAACCTCGACTCCGGCAGCTTCCTCTGGGATAAGAAGGCCGACTTCAGCAAATGTGAGTTCACGACCTATATGTCCCATCACGGCGATACGCTCCTGGTGAGCGGAACCGACAAGGACAAGAACTATCACACCTACGCCTTCGACACATCTGAACGCGAGGCGCTCTGGGACCACCATACCAATGCCCGCAAGACCCATCACAGCGGTCATCTGATGCACCCGGTGATCATCGACGACCGGATCTACCTGAACAAACACACCCTCGACCTCAGGTCCGGGGCTGTTCTCAAGGTCGACCCCTTCGACTACCACGGCTGCGGCACCATGAGCGCATCCGCCCGGGCGATCTTTCACCGCATCGAATACCACGGCATGCTCGATCTAGAGACCGGCAAGAGAACCGAGTTCGTCGGCGTACGCGGCAGCTGCTGGCTCGGGCAAATCCCCGCCGGCGGCCTGCTCCTGGCGCCTGAGAGTGGCGCGGGTTGCTCCTGCACCCACGCCATCCAGACCTCCATGGCCTTCGTTCCCGAGGACGACTGAGAGGCATGAGGGCCTATTTTAAATTCGTTCTGCGCCACCGCATGCCGGTGCTGGTCCTCATCACGCTGATCAGCGCCGCCGGAATGTGGAGCCTCCGGAACGCGAAAATTTCCTCCTCCCTGGGAAAACTCTTCCTCGCCAACAGCCCCGCCTATGACCAATACCTCGCCCGGGTCGAGGAATTCGGCAGCGACGAACAATTGGTCATCGCTTTCGAGGAGAACGATGTCCTGAGCGCTGACTCCCTGCGCCGGCTTCACCTCGTCACCCGGGCGATCAGAAAGGAAAACGGGGTCGCCAGGGTCATGAGCCTGCTTGATAACGAGAAGGTCTTCGCTAAATCCAGGAAAGGCGGGATCGAGGCGCTTATCGAAGAGCTCCGTGGTTCCCGGGAAAAAACCGAGGCGGCACGCGCAGAACTGCTCAGCGATCGTTTCACAGGGAATATCCTGCTGTCACGGGATTCCCACCACAGCGCAGTCCTGATCACCACCTTGGCCGACGGAACCCACGATATGGAGGACTCCATATCGTGGGTTGAAAAGATCCACAAGGTCTTCATCGAGCAGGGCTACAAAGAAGAGAACCTGCACAGGGCAGGAGGCATCGCCATCGTTTCTGAGATGATGAAACAGACGCACTTCAACCTGAAGCGCCTCTTCCCCATCGTCTGTCTCCTGCTGGTCCTGATGGTCTACATCCTGTTCAGGAGGATCTGGCCCGCGGTGGTCTCCACCAGCATCGCGATCCTGGCTGTCATCTGGACCATGGGGATCGCCGTGGCGATCGACCCCGAGGTCAGCATCATGCTGGCCGCCATCCCCGCGGTGATCCTGATCATCTCCTTCTCCGATGTTATCCACCTCTGCAGCGCGTACCTGCTCGAGATGAAGGAAACCGAGGACACGACGGAGGCCATCCTGCGCAGCGCCGAGGATGTCGGNAAGGCCTGCGTCTACACTTCAATCACAACCTTTGTCGGCTTCCTGGCGCTCGCGGTTGTGCCAACCCCTATTTTNAAAAAGCTGGGAATANTGCTGGGCCTGGGCGTCGGNATCGCCCTGCTNCTGGCTATGACCCTGTTTCCCATCCTGCTCTCCTTCCTGCGTCCGANCACCGCCTGGACAGNGGGNATCGCNTCANTGAGCCAGGANCTGCTCGACCGATTCCTGTCTTTTACCCAGCGAATCAGCCTTTCAAGGCCNTGGTCGATCATCGTTTTCTTCGCCGCCCTGCTGGTGGCCAGCATCCTCGGAATCTCGCAGATCAAGGTGGAAAACGATATTGCCAAGCGTCTCGGTGAAAACAATCCCGTTCGCAGAGATGCCGAGTATTTCCTCGAACATTTTGCCGGGACCAATGTGCTCGACCTGTACCTGCAGTGCGAGGAAGAAGGAGGATTGCTGGAGCCGGGGGTCTTCCAATCGATCTCCGAGCTCGAAGAAAAACTGATGGAACTCGAGGAGGTGGACTCGGCTATCTCGTTCGCCACCATCATTACAGAATATTATCGCAAGCTGAACGACGACAGAGCCTTGCCCCCAAACCGGCTCATCATCAATCTGGGCGTCAGGGAAATCGAGAAAAGAGACCCTGATGGTCTTGCCTTCCTGCTGAACTCCAGCCGGCGGATGATGAGGGTATTCGTCCGCCTGAACATTGGCGGTCTCAGGGAAACCCACGAGGCGGGCATGAAGGTGCAGAAACTGGCCNCCGCTACGCTCCCGGCGACTGTAAAAGCCGAAGCCACCGGGATGGCCTACCTGATCGGCGGCTGGCTCGACCGGATCATCTCGGCTCAGAAAAAGGGCGTTGGAATTTCCTTCATCGTCATCTCGGCATTGATGATCATCGCTTTCAGGTCCCTGCGGGCAGGCCTCTGGTCAATGATTCCCAACATGCTGCCCCTCCTCGTCCTGGGAGGTTATGTCGGCTTTGCCTGGGATTTTACCGACTCCGACACCTTCATGCTCGCCATGCTCGCCATCGGCATGGGAGTCGACGACACGATCCACTTCCTGACGAGATACCGCCTGGAGCTGAAGAGAGATGATGACGAGGAGAAGGCGCTCACGCGGACCTACCACTACGCCGGCCGGGGAATCGTGATGACGACCCTGATCCTGACCATCGGTTTTTCCCCCTTTATCCTCTGCCAGTATTTCAGCCTGCAAATCCTGGGTACCCTCCTGCCCATGGTGCTGATTGTCGCACTGCTGGCCGACCTGCTATTGTTGCCGGCGCTGGCACGCCTGCGGCTGCTGCGATTCTGAAAGCGACACAACCGCGAGGGGGATTGCTTTACAGGCAGGAGCAAAGAAGGCACAACTGGATCGGTTAACATGTCCACGAAATCGACAAACCATTACAACGGTCTTCTGAATATCAACAAATCGGCGGGCATGACCTCGCACGATGTGGTCAACCGGGTGCGGAGAATCCTCGGCCAGAGACGTGTCGGACATGCCGGCACGCTCGACCCCGCGGCTACGGGAATCCTCCTGGTCTGCGCCGGCCNGGCGACTCGCCTCCTGGAATATCTCGTACCCGGCGTCAAGACCTACCAGGGAATCATCCTCCTTGGAAGAAGTACCGACACCTACGATTCAGATGGAGAAACCACCAGCGAAGCCGACACGGAGCACCTGGATCGCGAGCTGGTAGAGACCGCCATGGAAACCTTCAGGGGTGATATCGAACAGATCCCCCCCGCCTATTCGGCCGTAAAGCGCAACGGGGTTCCCGCCTACAAGCTGGCGCGAAAAGGAGAGGATGTAGACCTGCCCGCCCGGCCGGTACGAATCGATTCCTTCGAGCTCCTGGGGTGGAGCCGCCCAAAGCTCACCTTCCGGATCATCTGCCANTCAGGCACCTACGTCCGCTCGATCGCGCATGACCTGGGAGCCGCGCTGGGGGTAGGCGGCCACCTCGAATCCCTCTGCAGGACCGCCAGCGGCTCCTGGAAGGTGGAAGACGCCCTCGGCCTCGAGGAGCTCGAGGTTGCGGCCCAGGAGGAGCGGCTTGAAAGCGTCATCCATCCATTCTCGGATGTCCTTGCCGACATGCCCCGGGTGACTGTCNGCGNCNACGAGGCGGCCCAGCTCGGCTGCGGCCGGGCGCTGATACTCGAAATCGAAGGACAGCCCGACACCGTCTGCGCCCGAACCGAGGCTGGAAANCTCATCGCTATTCTCGTACCCGATGGCGNANGCAGGTGGAAACCCCGGAAGGTCTTCCCGACGGCTGACTGAACCCGTTCAACCACCTCGGAAGTCGAACCGATACTATTTCCCGGCCGCCGCCTTCCGGGTCGCGATATGGCGGGCGAGGACAAGCAGCTTGTTCCTCAGAGAGACCCTGGTTCGCTTCTGGANTTCCAGGCTNTCCNGGGCTGCCTGGGCATCTCCGCTGACAAGAGCGTCCGCCGCGAACCTCTGCATCTCTACCCTCAGCTTACCGATCGCCGCATCGCTGCGCCCGACAGCCGTCTCCAGGCGCCGCTGGAGCTCTTCAGCCTCCTGCAGGCCGACTCCNCCAAGATCCACACGCAGCTTATTCGAAGAATAACCGGGCTCCAGAANGGACGCGAAAACATCCTCTGCCGGAGTCTCCTTCGCGGGAGCGATTTGTCCGGCAGGCTTCGCGGCTGCCGACCCAGCTCCCGCCTCGGGCGTCGATGACGGATCGCCGGAGCCACTCCCACATCCCGGCAGGACAGCCAGGAAGACAACGCCGGAAAAAAGACTCTTGAGACGCATTGCTTTTACCTGTGAAAACGGCCGCGGATTGCTNGCGAATTGAATCCGGAACACTTCCGGACAGCCCGCTTTTTTAACACAGTTTACTCCGCGGNGCAATCGAGGCCGATAAGGNCTCACCGGGAACGAAATGAAAACCGGNAGAGCACAAAGCCGTGTCGTTTTTTCCCGAGATTCACTATCCTGTGGGCGGCAANCTGACAGGANACGNCATGAACAGGAAAAACAGCAACTCCGAAANCCAGGGGTTNACGACACGCGCCATTCACTCCGGCGGNGGGTGGAATCCCACGAGCTCCCTGACACCCCCNATTGTCCAGAGTTCGACCTTCACGCTGAAGGACCTCGAGGAGGGAGTGGAGATGGGGCAGGCCATCGCCCCCGCCGAGTTCTACACCCGNTGGGGAAACCCGACGACCAAGCAATTCGAAGAGACCATGGCCACGCTGGAGGGCTCTGAGGCCGCGCTGGCCCTGGCCTCCGGCATGGGAGCCATCTCCGCGCTTCTGCTGTCCCTGCTGCGCTCAGGCGATCACCTCCTGGTAGGGCGCTCGATCTATTCGGGTGTCCACGANCTGGCCAATACGATAATGCCGCGTTTNGGTATCGAATCATCNCCNGTCGATCCCNCAGACCTCGAGGNGCTCTCCGCCGCGATCACCCCCGATACGAANGCGCTCATCGTCGAGAGCCCCACCAACCCGACCCTGGAGATCTGTGACCTGGCGGGAGTCGCCAAAGTCTGCAGGGAGAAAAAGGTGCTCTCCATCATCGACAATACCTTCGCCACCCCGGTGAACCAGAACCCCATCGCCCTGGGCTTCGACGCAGTGGTACACGCCGCCACCAAGGCGATCGGCGGACACTCCGACGTCACCTCGGGAGTCATCTGCTCCTCTGAAAAAATCATCGCGGGCTGCTGGGGATTCCTGAAAATCCTGGGGGCCTCGCTGAGCCCCTTCGAGGCCTGGCTGCTGATCCGGGGCCTGAAGACCCTTGAGCTCAGGGTCCTGCGCCAGAATGAAAGCGCCCTGCGGCTTGCTCGCTTCCTCGAGGCCCGCGACGATGTAGAGAAGGTCCACTACCCGGGACTCGATTCTCACAAGGGNCATGAACTNGCGACTTCACAGATGTCGGGATTCGGTGGAATGCTCTCCTTCGAACTCACCGGCGGCGCCGAGCGGGGAATGAACTTCGCCAGGAAGCTCGGGNTTGTCCAGCTCGCCGTCAGTCTCGGAGGAGCCGAATCAATCCTCCAGCACCCCGCCTCGATGTCGCACGGCTCTCTTGGAACCCGGGAGCTCGAGAAGGCGGGGATCGCCGGCGGGTTGTTCCGCCTCTCCGTCGGNCTCGAAAACTCGGCTGATCTCCAGGCCGACCTCGAGCAGGCCCTCGACAGCTGCCCNGCNCGCTGACCGGGTTCCCGCGTACTCAGGTAGCGTCCCTGAAGAATGCCGCCGTCCGGGAGATNCCCTCCTCCAGCGTGACCCCGGGACTCCAATCGACCAGNCCTCTCAACCTGGAGTTGTCGAGAATCAGGCTCTGAACATCCCCNGGGCGCCACGGCGCGGCGCTCGCCTCGACATCCGACGAACAGGCGGTCTTCAGCAGGGCGTAGATTTCGTTTGTCGTCGTACCCACGGCCGTAGAGCAGTTGAAGACGGGATCCGCCCGACCCTCGAGCTCCGCCTCGAGCACGAGGGCCACCGCCCGGGCCACATCTTCGACAAAGATATAGTCTCTCTTCAATTCACCTCCNCCGAAAATTTCCGGCTTCCCGCCATCGAGCAGCAGCCTGGCGAAGATGGCGACCACCCCCGCCTCCCCGTGCGGGTCCTGCCGCGGACCGTAGACGTTCGCGAAGCGCAGNGCGGCCCACTCGAGACCTGAATCCTGCTGAGCTGAGCGCAGNCAGTGCTCGACCGCGTATTTCGAGGCNCCATAGAAGGANGCCGGCATACAACGCATATCCTCCTCGAGGATGTCCCCCTCCCCGATGCCATAGCAGGCGGCGGAAGAGGCGTAGATGACCCGGCGAACGCCGTGGCGCTCGGCGGCGCGAATGACGTTCAGGGAACCGAGAACGTTGATACGCGCATCCATCTCGGGATCCTGCATCGAGACCGCCACCGACACCTGCGCGGCGAGATGAATGACNTCGTGTGGACGGAAATCTTCGAAGGCCTTATCGACGGANTCGGTGATGTCGAGTTCGTAGAACCCGGCGGCGGCGGGTACCTGGGAGGCGCTGCCACCGGAGAGATTATCCAGGACCGCGACCTCGTGTCCGCACCTGATCAATTCCTCGCTGACATGAGAGCCAATAAAACCGGCTCCACCGGTAACCAGGACCTTCCGACCCATCCTCTCGCTCCGAAAGAAAGAAATGAAAACACCGGAATTATAACCGCCCCGGGCGGCTCTTTCTGATGGGCTCTGAAGAAAATCCGCGGATGCCAGGCCTGGCGTGGCGACCTCAGGGCGCTCCCCGGCTGACCTCGAAGCTCACCGCTGCCGCCCGTCCCCGGTCATCGACGCAGCGAACCCTGTGAAGNCCCGTGCTCAGGTCCCAGCCGATCTCATCGGCCGANCCNGCCCCCACCAGCAGCTCATCGTCGATGAACCAGTACAGCTTCCGGGCATCCGCGGCGGCAACCGCGCTGAAATGAAGCCGCTGCCTGAAAGACTCTCCCGCAACCAGGTGGTAGCGNGAGCCATCNGCCGGGGAGACGATCTGCGGAGAGCGGTCTTTCCGGCCAGCGCCCCGGCATAACGGGTCGTGAGGAAGGCGTTCGCGGGCCGCCGATACGTTTCTCTCGAGCCAACCGGCCAGCTCAGGCGGCCAGTCGACAACCGTCCTGCGCTCTATCGAGGCGGCCGTNGACTCGTTGAGGCAGCGGCCGCAGACCTCCACCCCACGAGTCGCATCGACCAGGACCTCGCGGTGAACAGCGCAGGCCGCCATGCCCAGCGCTCTAAGCGGAAGCCTGGCCCGCCTCGTACTGCCGCAGTGAGCGCCAGGCCGTTGCCCGCTGAGGGAGCAGACATCCCTCTCCACCAGCTCCCGCGTCCGCGGCCAGCCGGGCGCGGTGCCCGCCGAGAGATCCATGCACAAGGGCAGGGCGAGCGGCAGGGCNGCCTGGCCTCCGATCAACCCGGGCCGCGAGCGTCCAGAGACATCTCCCATCCACACGCCGACAACCCAGGAAGAGCTGAAGGCAACGGTCCACGCATCGCGAAGCCCGAAGGAGGTGCCCGTCTTATAGCCCAGTCTCGGACCGCGATACTCCGCGGGCATCACCCCGGAACGGGAGAGATGATCCTCTGTCGAGAGCGCATCGAGAACCGNCGCCGCCGANCCCGCGCTGAAGATCCGCCTGCGCTGCGATCGGGGCGGATCCTTGCCATCCAGGATCAAGGGGGGACGCCAGGTGCCCAGGCCCGGGAATACGGTATAGGCGCCGACCAGCTCAAGCAGGCTGACCTCNCCGCCACCGAGGCAGAGCGTCATACCATAATCGCGTGGCCTGCGGTAGAGACCGTTGAAGCCCGCCTGGCGCAGNACATCGAGGTAGCGCCGGGTGCCGACACGCCCCTGGAGGCGAACGGCGGGAATGTTCATGGATCTCGCCAGAGCCTTCGACGCGGGAACGGGACCGTGGTAGCGACGGCTGTAATTCTGCGGAACATAGGCGGCGAAGGGCGAGGGGACATCGGGCAGGAAGGCCGCTGGAGAGGACTTCCGCAGGTCAAAGGCGAGAGCGTAAAGAAAAGGTTTCAGGGTCGAACCCGATGACCNCCTTGCCAGGGCCGCGTTGTACTGGCCCCGGAGCCTGGAATCGAAGAACGCCGGAGAGCCGACCATGGCGCGCGCCGCGCCGCTGTCGACCTCGACCGCGACGACCGCGAGGCCAAGACCGCTGAAACGGTCCTCATGCCGCCGAAGATAGTCATCGAGGTGGGCACGGACCGTTGCCTGGACGCCGGGATCGAGAACCGTACGGATCCTGCCCGGAGCCCTGCCGAGCGCCCTTGCCCTGTAGCGGGCAAGATCTGAAAAATGAGGCGCCTCAAAGGGCCAGGCGTGAAGCTTCACCTGCGGACGCGAACGAANCGCNTCCCCGAACCTGGCCTTGTCGATCATTCCNTCGCGGAGCATCGCCTCCAGCACCACCTGGCGCCGGNCGAGGGCGCGCTCGTAGTGGCGGTCCGGACGCAGACGCGAGGGNCCCTGCGGAAGNCCTGCCAGCAGGGCGGCCTCTCCAAGGCTGAGATCCGCNGCNGACTTGCCCAGGTAGCGCCGCGCGGCGGCCTCGACGCCCCGGAGGTTNCCTCCATAGGGAGCCAGGTTGAGATAGGCNGCGAGGATGGCATCCTTGTCCAGGCGGGCANCTATCTGCAGGGCGTAGAAGGNCTCGATGATCTTGGAGCNGATCGTCCGCGGACGCTGGTCCAGGATTCGAACCAGCTGCATCGTGAGCGTCGAGGCGCCGCTGTGAACCCGCATACGTACCAGGTTCTGCCAGGCGGCGCGTGCCACCGCCGGGAAATCAACCCCGTGATGGCTGTGGAAATTTCGATCCTCGACGGCGATCGTCGCCAGCTCGAGCCAATCGGAGATCTCATCGAGNTCGTCGACGAAGCGGAACTCATCATCCCCGCTTCGGTAGGCTCGAAGCCACGTTCCATCCGAAGCGGTAACCCACGAGGAGGCCGGATAGGATTCAAGGCGGCTGACGTCGAAGGGAAAGAGAAAACAGAGAGCGGGAAGCAGAATCGCCGCGGCGGCAAGCCCCCACAGTCCGGTCGCCAGGAGCTTGCGCGCTCTCGGCAGGCGGAACCAGCGGGTCCGGCGTGGACGATCCCGTGTATTCATCCCACTATTTCCCGGCTCCTCCCACGATCAATCTCCCGGCGCCGTTGCGGCTGAAGACGCCCTCGTCGTACATGCTCTCGGCGGCGATGACCGGCACCTTGAAATCTCCCCGGGTCACGGCACGGGCGGCNTAGCGGTAGACACCGCTGCCCGGGTCCAGGCTCGGGATATAGANAATCACCCGGTCATCGCGAATGTCCATGTGGGCGACCTTGAGCGANCTGGCTCNCTTGGCCTTCTCCCCGACCTTCTTGCCCGTCTTCTCCGATAAGGCCAGCCGTGGATTCTCGACCTCGAGGCCGGCGGGAAGCAGGTCTGTGATGACCAGGTTGGAGAGCCTTCTCGCTCCCCTCAGGCTAACCTCCACCTGGACGATATCCCCATGGGAGACGGTTCCATCGAAAATCTCGTTGCCATCACCATCGAAGTACCGGCGGCGAACCGCGAGGCCCGAATCGACCTCCTCCACCTCGCCATCACTTGGCACCCCCTCCTCGACCAGGAACCAGTACAGGGTTCCATCACCCTCGAGGCTGACGTTGATCGACTGGCCGGAATAGTCGCCCTCGATAACCTTGTTTTCGCCCGCCTCGAGGACAAAGGGGTCCGCCTCGGCAACCCGGATGGTGGCGGTATAATTGGAGCCGGCGGCGAGGCTCTGCTGGGCGTATTTTCCAAGCGCCAGGAGCGCGTAGGCNTTCTCCTGGGTGTTTCCCCAGCGGCCCCTGACCTTGTAGCCATGCAGGCGGGTCACGAGCGCCACCACCTGCGGACTCGTCGGATCGACGTCAAGAAGAGTCGAGAGCATCAGGGCGGCCTCCCGCGCGGGAGACCTCAAGGCTCCCTCGGTCTGCCGGACATCGGTTGGCTCCGGAAGGATCTCTCCAAGAACAATCCGGGCCTTCTGCTCCTGGCCAAGAGCCGAGAGCGCGGCCCCCAGCAGGAACCGGCCCTCCGACGAGAGGCTACGCTCCCCGGCAGAAGTTTCTTTTTCATCACTTTCCAGCAGGAAAGAAATTCTTCCCTCGAGACCCTCCTCTCGGCCCGCCAGAGCCAGGACATAGACAGCGTAGGCTGACTCCATCCGCGACGCCCCGCGGGAATCTTTCCTGGCTGCGAGATAGTCGAGCACCTGCTCCAACTCCTGCTCGGGAACATCGATACCGGCCTTCTGAGCCTCGACCAGGAAGTGCGCCGCGTAGACGGTCCCCCAATGCCAGGGACGCCCGTAACCGGGCCACATTGNNAACCAGCCCTCCNGGCTCAGCATGGACAGCAGGCGCTGGATGCCTNGCTGCACATACATGTCAATCTCCGCCCCACGCTGGCTGATGGATGGCCGCCCCCCTCCGTACTGGATATCAAGCAGTTCTCCGAGATCTTTCAGGTAGAGCAGTGGAAAAACCTTGGAGGTGGTCTGCTCGAGACAGCCATGGGGATAGCGGATGAGATAATGCAGCGAACCGAGCAGATCGATGTCCGGCATCGGAGAGAAGCAGAGCCTGTGGCGAGCCGTGCCGGCCACGGCAAGGTCTCCGAGCTTCAGTTCGAGCGGGGATGCTGCCGTAACGGTACCGGAGCTGACCTTGACGGTCAGCGGGGCCGCCGGCCGCACCGGCAATTCCACCTTCACCTCGGTTTTTTCCTTCCCGAGGGTCGCCCGGATCCTCGCCTGGGCGACCCCTATGCTGTCAAGCGCCCTGACCCCCTGGTACAGCCGCCGGGAGCCGCCGCTTTCGAGACCGATCTGGCGAGTGTGGGGCGAGGCGAAGGCCAGGTCGGTAACTGCCTTCGTCGAGGGCTCGAGGGGCCCGATGAAATCCCAGTCGATCTCCGCTATGCCCCGGGCNCCGGTCCCGTTGAATACGTCGATCGCCGAGACGAAGCGATCGCCGGGAGCCGCGAAACGAGGCAAGCCCAATTCGAGATGCAGCGGCGAGCGGACCTTGATGTAGTTCTCGGCCGAGCCGAAATGNGTCCCCGAATGAGCGATCGCCATGATACGCANCTCACCGGAAAAATCAGGCAGGTCGAAGGTCGCCAGGACCCGGCCCTGCGAATCGGTGGGAAACGTCCCCAGCCAGAGNGCCGTGCATTGAAANCGCTTCCCCTTGACCGGGNTCAGGCGNCTGCCGTGGCTCCTCATCTCATCCGANCCGCCGCCGGGCTTGGCTGGATTCGTATCGAGACCGGCCTCTGGAAGCAGGCTGCTGTAGAGATCCGAGTGGGCGACCGCGTGGGCCCGCTGACGGCCATAGAAGAAGCTCCAGGGGTCCGGTGTCGCGTGGCCGGTCCACGACAGGATGCCCTCATCGACCAGGGCCAGGCTGACCTGCGCTTCGAGCGGTTCCCCATCCTGGCCGGCGACCTTGACGAGGGCCGCGGCGGAATCGCCGGGGCGAAGACTGGAGGGNGCCTGCAGGCTCACCAGCAGCTGCCTCCCGCTGTAATCGATCAACAGCGGAGCTATGCCATAGGCTCTGTGAGGCCGCCATTTCTGCCCGGGATCGACTCCCCGGATCACNGCGGCCGCCAGGTAGGCGTTGCCGAAGGGGATGTCGGGAACGGGGACCGTCACCTCCATGTGGTCAGTCTTCATCTCCAGTACCCGGTGGCTGAGCACCCGGTCGGTTTCGGTGGTCAGCAGCAGGGTGCCTGGAAANGGCGACCGGATCATCACCCGCGCCTCGTCTCCCGGGTAGAGCAGCCGGGAAAGCACCTCGATCTCGAGCAGCTCCGGCTTGTCCATCCTCTTGCTGCCGTTCCAGCCGTACCTGCCGGGGGNGTAAACCGAGAATTCAACGGCGGCGCCGCGATTGCTCGGCTCATCCCTGACAGAGACCCTGTAAGCTCCCCCCTCGGAAAAGTCCAGGCTGAGCTGACCCCTGCCTTCACTCAGGGCCACCGTGTGACGCTCGATCTCAAAAATCTCTTTCTTTGAGCGGTAGCGATAGCGGCCCGCTGCGTTTCTCTCCATCACTGTGCTCCACTCAACGCGGCTGAAAACCAGGTCCAGCTCGTCCAGCGCCGCCGGCTCACCATTCGCCTTCAACGCGATGCAGTTGAAGGACGCCCGGGAGCCCGGCTGCAGGTTTCCTTCGAAACCCTTTCGGATCCCGACATAGAAGGGCGCCGGATCGATATCAAGCGCGAGGCGGGAGCTGACGCCGCGACCGCTGGTGTCCAGGGCGCCGGCCTCGAGAGAAAGCACCAGGGGAAGGTCGCTGTCNAGAGCCGGAAGCTTCNCCTCGAACNGCGCCCGGCCATCTTTGTCGAGCTTCGCGCTNCCGAAGGTCCCCGTNACGGCCAGGGGCGGAGCGGACGNNTCGCCGAANACATACCCNACCCCGGCGGCGCCCGGGGGATTGAAAGNTCCCCTGGCAAGCGACCAGCCCAGCTCCACGGCGACATCCCGGGCCGGCAGCCCGGCAAGGTACTCTCCGCCGACGATGACCTCAACGCTCTCGCCCGGATGGAAGCGCCGGGCCGGAGTGGCCTCGGCCTCCCGGGAGCCACGCTCGCTTTTCTTGCCCTTGCCGACTCCCTCGACCTCCACCGAGAGCCGCATCCGGCTGGGAACAAAGTCCTCGACCTGGAAGCTTACCGTTCCGAGTTCCTTCTTTTCCTCTCCCGACAGCCGCAGCGCCACCCTGTAGATCCCGGTCTGCGAAGATTCCGGAACCTTGAAAGAAACCCCGGCGGAGCCGAACTCATCAACCATCGAGCCCAGGANCTTGAATCGNTTCCTGTCAGGACGCAANANCTCGAANTGGACCGGGAATTGCCCGGGCTCCTCGATCCAGGAATCCCGGACGATCGCCTCGACACGAACACTATCGCCCGGACGGTAGACCCCGCGGTCGGTGTAGACGAAGCCATCGTAGCCCTGCGCCAGGTAGGGGCGNCCCTGCACGGGAAAATCAACAAGGGGAACGCGATGCTCTTCAAGCTCAAGGTAAGAAAGCGAGCCGGCCTGCTCGCCAAGAACCACGAAGGGCTCCCCATCGCGGTCATCAAAGGGTCCGTTCATGCGGGCAAGCCCCTCCTCATCGGTACGGGCCGAAACAAGCCGCTGGTTGTTCCTTGTCCACAACGAGATGTCCACTCCCGCCAGCGGCTTTCCGCCGGAGATCGATGTCGCCCAGACCAGNAGCCCATCTTCAGAAGCCATGGCNCTCAGGGCGATATCCGTCACGGNGACGATCAGGTCATCATCGAGCCAGCGGTNCGTCTTGTTTTCCGCCTCCACGTACCAGACGCCCTCCACTTCGGAAGAATCTCCGGCCACTCCATCTACAAGTTGCNCCAGGTCGATAGAGCTCTTGANGANCTCATTGTCCGGCCCATCGATCGAGAATTCCTTCCACTNGCCTTTGCGGGTAAAGANNCCGCCGCGANNCCNGNCGTAGTAGGAACCGTAGTGGCGCAAATGGCTGAGATAGAGAACGAGGTTGTTGGCGTGCACCCTCTGGGCCGCCACCCGCACCTTCGCGAGGTTGGTCGTCGAAAGCTGGAGCTTACGGTGACCTCGTGGTGAAAGAAATCCAGCGGCCCTGTCGAAGGCCAGGGCCGGACGCAGGCCGGGAATATAGACCTCCCGGCTGGCGGTCGTATTCAACAGATAGCCTTCTTTTCCCGGCAGACCTTTCAGGACCGTAACCTTGTAGTTTTTTCCCGCCTTGAACGGACCGGACAGGACAACCCTTGATGTCCCCGTAGACCGATAAGATTTGTACAGGCTCGCGGCGAACTCGATCGGAGGCTCGACACTGAACCAGTCCTTAAACCGCCCCGCCTCCTCGTTCGCGATCGACTGGTTAAAAAACAGGTGTACATCAGGTGAAGCGAACCCGTCGGAGGCAGCAGAAGCGACTCTCTGCAGACGCAGCTGAAAATTGAGGGAGACCTTTCGCTTCAGCGTTTCAGGCATTCTAAGAGGACCGCTCGCGCCCTTCAGGCCGGCTTCCAGCAACACCACGACGTCTTCCACCGGTCTTCGTGTCTGCACAGCGAAACGGGTTGCAGCCTCGGTGGTAAGGATATCGTAAGGGGTCTCTTCTCCATCCCCATCCAATAGGGTCAGCTTCTCACCCAGATCCCCGGGAGAGATTGTATCGTTAAAATCCAGGCCTATCGTTACCCGCCCATCACGGGTGAAGGCTTTCTGGGTAACGCTCGTCAGGTTGAACGGGGCCGTGTGAAATTCAAACCGGTACGGCCCCTGGTAGTCCGCCCCGGCCACCTCGCTGATTCTCTCACTCAATAGGAGAACCAATGGAGTAGCTCGTGGAAGCGGCTCCTCGGGAAAGAACCTCAAGGTGTTCCGATCGTAGAGCTGAACCTCACCGCCAAGCTTCCTCATGCTCGCAATGGGCTGGGGAGATGGCTGATCAGGATCCCTGATGGCCAGCTCCAGAAGCCCGGCAACCGCCAGCTGATCCGAACCCTCGGTGAGAAGCTCCCTGTCGAACTCGATAAACGGAACCGGCCAATACAGGGAGATCCTCTCCCCCCTGCTACAGCTGGAAACATTCAGGGAAGGCCCCTTCGAACGCAAGCCGACAGCGAGAGTCGCCACCGCGACAACCAGGACAACCGCCAGCAAAGAAACAATTGTGATAAACCGCCGGCGGGCGGACAAAAATCCCGAGATCCAGTTCACTCGCATGATGATGCTCCTCAATTTTCCACTTCACCACGCCGCAGCCGCCGTACGGACGGGAAGCCGGCACGCAGACACACAACGCGTCCTGGTCCAGAACCTCCGCTCCCTGTTTTGGCTAAGGCCGTGGCTATGTCTCAGCCGGCGCCGAAGCGCTCAGCCGGACATTCTCTTCACCTTCTCTTGATACCTTCTCTTCGGGGGCTTCCGCGGCCGGTTGCGCAAGTCTTTCAGCCCGCACATTTCAGCATGCTCAGCGGCAGGACCTCGACAGGCCGGCAAACCCTCCCAATCTTCACTTCTTGTTTCTCCTGAAAGACCGCGGATCAGCAATACCGCCCGCCAAACGCCCTCCAAAATTAGATCCACCCGCCCGCAGGCGAGTCTTGGAATGATGAAGCCCATCAGGTGAAAAACAAAAAAATTCGTGGTTTGTTCGTGGCAGTTTAGCAACTGCCCCAAACTCTGTCACGAACTCCCACCCAAAAACCGAATGGATACTGGCATCCTCCGAGGTGCAGGTTTTATGATGTTGCAAACCCATGATCACAATAATTCTCAGAGACACCGTCAATCACCGCGACTGGAGCCTGCAGACCGAGTCTGATGTCCTCCTGATTGGGCGTAACCGTGATGCCCAGGTCTGTATTCGGGACCGAAGCGTATCCAAAAATCACTGCCGTATCGAGAAACGTGGCAGTTCCTACCGCTTCAAGGATCTCGGCAGTCGAAATGGAACCTACATCAACGAGCTGCGCTGCGACAGCGGGCCGATTGAACACGGTGACGAGTTGAAGATCGGCAACTTCTTGCTCGTCTTCCAGACAGGCGCCGACGGCCAACAACCCGCGATGTCGGAGGCGTCCGCCACCGACCCATCTCCTTTCGATCAGCCGCCCGGTGATGTTGACCTGGATGAAGACTTCGAGGCGCTGATGGATGACCCTACGATAGTGGGCGTCGGCGGTGAGAATCCATTCGTTGAGTCGGCCCCGCCATCGGTGGCCCAACAGAATCCGATGGCGCCGCAAAATCCCGCCATACCGCAGGGGCCGGCACCCGGCGAGCAGCAGCCCCCTCCACAATTTCAGCCTCAGCAGCCTCCCGCGCAGCAACAATTCGATCCACAACAGGGAGGCGGCACAGGGATGCCCAATGTCCCCGGCCAGGCTCCTCCCGAGCCTGGAGGGCAACCCAGATTCCCGGCAAAAACCCGCAAATTCTCCAGCCGCAGAAAAAAAGCTCCAATCGACAGCCTGGAAGACGAACTCTTCCCGGATGAGCAGTCTCTGCGGTCGTCATCGAAAAAATGGGAAACATCCCACGTAGTCCTCTTCACGCTCTTTTCCNCGCTNCTTGGAATCGCGGTGGGTGTNCTCCTCGGAAGAAAGTGGGATGGGAGCGTACCACCCGNGGGAGCNGCAGGCCCCGNAACGACCGTCANTGCACCGCCTCCCGCCGGGAAGGTCAACCCACCCGGGNCCGCAANCCCTNCCACCGGCGGNAATCAAACGCCCGCACCGCCCGCACCGGCAGCCCTTGACCCCACGCTCGAACCCTTGCTCGGGAAGAGGGCGAATCTCAGTGACCATGAGACCTCGACCCGCCACTGCATACGGCTCTTCCTCGACTGCCTCGACAGGACACCAACCCGCAGCGAGCTGTCCAAATACGGCGACCTCGATCACGAGGGAAGATGGACAGCCATCCAGGCCCAGGCGGCAGCCTCAGGCGCGCCACTGCCCGTAAATAACGTCGGTGCGCTGGTGCAGCTTTTCCTCGGCCCGGACCGCCTGCTCACGCCGAAAGAAAGAGACCGGATCATGCTCGAGACCAGCGGCAAGCAGGAGCGCATCGGCTTTANCATGGTCTCGAGCCAGCTTTATTCCGGCAGGGANCATAGCAGGGATCGAAATCTGCGGCAGCGCGCCCGCTCACTTCTCGTCGATCTCCATGACAAGCCGCCGGCCGAATCCGTCACCAGNGATGTCACCGCCGCGCTGAAGGAAAGCGCCGACAAACCTGACGAATTTCTCTCCATCCTGATAGAAGCTGAAGACGCCANCACGATCGGCCCCAGCGGCGGCGACACGGATCAATGGATCAGGGACAACTACCTCCGCTTTCTCCAGCGTCTCCCTGATGCCACCGAGCTGGGCGAGGCCCGCGACAAGGTCAACGCNGGGGCCGAGGGATGGCGCAAGATGATCCTCGGGCTCACGCTGAAACGGGGCTATTCCACCTATTGACGACTCACCGCGAGAGAGTCTGATTCCGGTAAAAAAGAAAGTCGGCACCGGGGAAACGGGAAAAACAGGCGCGACGCCGTCGCTTCACTCCTCCTTCAAGGAAAAACCCTTGCGAGAGGCTTTGCTGGCGGTCATTCTGGGAGGGTTACGCCGTCTCTCAGGCGTTGCCCAGGCCCCCGTACGATTAAGCAGCCATATCGCTGAATCGCCGTATCACGGAGAAATGAAGACAAGTGCAATATCCGGGTTTCAGACGAATCCTTGATTCGGTGGGTTTTCTCCCCGCCCTGGCGCTCGGAATCCTTGTCTCGGTGCCACTCTATTCCCANGGNGGTACGCGGNTCTTCGTCTGGGTGCGTCCCGCCAGTGAAGCGGATCTCCGGCTGTCGACCGCCAACGCCCCCAACCTCAGAAAGCTGGCGCGCTGCGGNGCGACCCTCCCCAGGATCGCCACCCTNGATACCGACATCCTGGCCTCTGAGTTAAGAAAATCAGGNGCNCTCCTCCCGGAAGGAAAATTCCGGGAAATCGGACAGAAGACGGNNGCCGCGGCCAAGGCTTCGGTAAACGATGCCCTCGCCCGGCTCAGGGCTAAATTCGGAAAACCCAAGAAGGAGGAAAAGAAGACCCCCCAAGTCTCGGTGGCGACTCCGCAATTGGCCAATAAGGTCTTTGACTCATTCGACGCGGGAGCCCGGCTCGTCTTCAAGGCCGAGCCCAGCATGAGCGCCTCACCGGAACACTGCCGTGAGCTCGANAAGAGAATCGGNGAGATGATCGCGCAATTCGGCCTGGAGAAAACGGGCTCGGCTGTCGCCGTGGTCGTTGTCCTGGTCCCCGCCTCCGGACGCCCCGCGCTGCTCGCCGCCGGAAGCGGCTTCAANCGNGCCAGGGTCTGCAAGGGAAGTCCCGGAGGCGCGGANCTCGCCGCCGGTGTCGCCGGCCTGGTCGATCCCGGGAGCAAGACCTCCGCTGACTGGAGCTGGATACTCAAGCTGCTGGAACAATCGACCGCCAAAGCCCTCGAAGGGCGCCGCCGTAACTGAGGTACCTTGATGATGAAGAACCCAATGACCGGACTGCGACTGGGACTTGCCCTGCTGCTNGGAACCCTGGCTGCCACCCGAGCTCCCGCCGAGGACGTCGACCCGTTCCAGAAGCGAATCAACACCGCCATCGCCCGCGGNCGAGACAACCTGCTCGGCCAGATCCCGGGCATGACGGCCAAGCTGCCCGGGGGTTACCCGATGGGCCGGCTCGCTTTGCCCCTGGCGGCGGCCCTCAAGGGTGGAGCCAGCACAAAGGACCCCGCGGTCGTCGCAGCCTTCGACCGACTCGCCAAGTTACAGCCCGCGAAGACCTACGGTGTCGCCTGCTATCTCTTCGCCCTCGACGCTCTCGCCCGCANGCAGGCCAAGGAAGGCGTCCAGAGACGAAGCCGGACCTTCGTCGGACGCAANCCCCACCAGGCCAAGGGTGATGTCAGGAAACGNATGGCCCAGATGGTCGAATGGCTCGTCGGCGCCCGAGCCGAGGGAATGGGCTATTGGAACTACGGCTACTGCAGCGCCCCCGGCGCGCAGCGACACGATTTTTCAAACGCCCAATTCGCGGTCCTGGGGCTCCAGATCGGTATCGAACACGGCATCGCTGTTCCCCGAAAAGTTTTCGAGGAAATAGCGAAGATCCTCATCTCGACCCAGACCATGATAGAGGCGCCTGAAAAGATAAACATCTCCTACGGCCTGCGGCTCGAGGACCTGCTGCAGAACCGCCGGACCACCGCCAAGGCGCAATCGACGAGCTTCACGGTCAAGCCCGGAGGCTGGCAATACACCGCGGTGAAAGGCGGCAGCAAGGCCAGCATGACGGCGGCCGGCGCCTCCAGCCTGCTGGTAGCGCGCAACGGGCTTGGCCGAACCAACCTCGCCCTGCGCCAGTCTCTCGACAAAGCCCTGGTGCGCTCCTACGCATGGATCAACAAGAACTTCAATGCCTTCATACAGGCCGGTGGCGGCGGGCACGGACTCTACACGATGTACAGCCTGGAGAAGGTGGGCGACCTCGGCGAGATCGAGAAGTTCGGTGAACACAATTGGTACGTCGAAGGGGCCACCATCCTGCTCGACAAGCAGCAGGGTGACGGTGGCTGGGCCGGAGGCTACGTCAACACCTCCTTCGCGGTCTTCTTCCTGACCCGCGCCACGCGGCTCAAGCCCTACAGCGCCCCGAAAATCCTGACCAACTCCCCGGCCGGCGGCGGTTCGGCGGACCGCGACCTCGTCTTCATCGGTCGTCTCAACGGCTTCATCTCGGCCAAGGAGGTCCTGAAGATCCTCGGCGACTCCCGCAACGCGAATATGGTCTCGGTCGGGGAAGAGGTCGTTCGCAACTATAACCAGAACTTTGTCGGCGAGCTGGCGCCGGTGCTCCTCAGCCTCTGGACCGGAAGCTCCGACAAGGTCTCGCGTTTCGCCAGGGCCTCGCTGCAGCAGATCACCGGCCTGTCGAGCTCCAACCGCAACGACTACGCAGACTGGTACGCATCCTTCGAAAAGGTCGACGCCCTGAGCACAGGCCCCGGCGTCAACGCGACGGCTCTCTCAAGCCTGCTCAAGAACACCACGAGCCCCACTCTCAAGGGCAAGATCCTCGACCTGGCGCATCGAAACAAGCTCTACCAGATGGCGGGCGACCTGGTCGGCGAGCTCGCGATCTCNAANTCACACGATTACCGCCTGAAGGTNAACGGCCTGCTCAACCTCTGGTCCGGCCGCTCGATAACACCCCCGGCGGCCAGGGATGCCGATGGCTGGAAAAAGGTGGTCGACGCCTGGAGGACCTGGGCCGTTACGGAAAGCTCCTCGCTGGTTGCGGGCAGGCGCCTCGATAGCCTTCTCAGCAGCCTCGAGAAGGCCTCTGCCGCCACGGCCCCGGGTATCATCAAGCAGATTGTCTCCCTGGGAGACTCGGCGATACCCCATCTCAGGCGGGCTGTCGAAAAGAGCGAGTACAGCTTCCACCTCATCGAGGCGCTCGAACAACTGACCGGGGAAGAGATCGGCCTGCGCTGAGNCGCGTTCCGATCAATCGAAAATCGTAGCGAGCAGGTGGGCTGACACCTCGGTCATCTCGAGCCTCGAGANGGCGTGTCCGCCGGAGCTCGAGATCAGGACGGGNCCCTCCGCGGGACTCGACGGCAGNCGGCCATGGCTGCCCCCCAGCAGCCCGGTCTCCAGCGGCACCGGGTCCATCAGGGTTCTGAACCCGGCGAGGGCGGCCAGGCGCTTCAATCCCAGCCGCGGCTTGAGCAGGGCTCTGGCGGGATCGAGCAGCAACTCGAGCGGGTCGTAGCCCGGCTTCCGGTGAATATCCACGGTACGGGCGAAGTCCGGAGCCTCTCCNTCCTCGGGCCAATAGTAGTAATCAAACCAGCGGCCCGCCTCGGCTACAGCGACAAGATCTCCTGAGCGCGGATGGTTGAGCCCATGGGCTNTCTTGCCTTCCTCATCGAGAACNTTCTCGACACCCGGGAGCTCCTCGAGGAGCCGCTTGACCGAGGCCCTGTTGTCCTCCCGGCGGACATAGACATGGGCGANCTGGTGGTCACTCACGGCGAAGGCCTCCGAGGCGCCGGCATCGAGCAGCTCTCCATTGTGAGCCCTGTGTACCTTCAGCAGGTCCGTCTCCCTGAGCGCCCGGTTGATGGAAACGCTGGATGAGACNCCGGTGATCCCGTATTCGCTGAGCACGACCACCTCCATATCTCTCTGCCGCGCGGCGGAGATGATTCCTCCAGCCACCCTGTCCACCTCGCCAAGGGCCCCATCGAGGCCGGCAAAGGCAGGACCGTATCTCTGCAGATCGTAATCGAGGTGCGGCAGGTAGACGAGGGTCAGGGTGGGACGGTGGATCCCGATGACCTGTTCAGCNCATCGCCCGATCCACTCGCTGGAGCGGATACCCGAAAACGGCCCCCAGAAGTTAAAGAGCGGAAACTCGCCAAGCTCGAGCTTGAGAGCATCGCGAAGCGCCGGGGGGTGGGCGTAAAAATCAGGGGTCTTGCGGCCATCGGCGTGATAGCTCGGACGGGGAGTGACGCTCCAGTCGACACCGGAGTACATGTTGTACCACCAGAAGAGCTTCGCGCAGGTGAAGCCGGCATCACGGGCACGGCCCCGCTCCCAGATCTTCTCGGCCTCCACCAGGCGGTTGGACTGCTTCCACATCTGGATCTCGCTGAGCTCGCGGGAATACCAGCCATTGCCCACGATCCCATGTTCCGCCGGCAGACAGCCGGTCAGCAGGGTCGCCTGGGCGCTGCAGGTTACCGCGGGAAGCACCGTACCCAGCTCGGCCTGGAAGCCCTCGGAGGCGAGGGTCCGCAGGTTGGGCATCCGATGATCGACCATCCCGGGAGTCAGTCCGACAACGTTAACGACCACCAGGGATCTCATGAGAATTTCGCCCGTTCAAGCCGAAGAAACCCTGCTCCAGGTTTCCCACAGCGGAGAAAAGTNCATAAAAAACGGGCGCTTCTAAAATGGGGATTCCAGAAGCGCCCTGGGGCAGTTGTGGGGAACATTAGATTACAATTCGCATAGGTGGGATTCAACAGGAATCCTTTTCTTATCAGGAAAAAAATCCGGGGGTCGAGAACGAACACCTAACTTCTACCGTTCCTTCAAGCCGACCCCGGACCTCGAAGCTCCCTCTCGCGCCACGGGACGTTTCCAGAGATTCAAATATCGCCGAGACTTCTATCAATTCGGTCCGAGACCTCCTCGATGCTNCCGGAGCCATCGATTACGTCGAGCAGATCACGTTGGCGATAGAAGCTCGTCAACGGCTCTGTAAGGTATCTGTAAGTGTTGAGACGCTCAAGNTGAACGCTCTCACAATCATCATCNCGCCTGGAAAGCTCCTCCCCGCATCCATCGCAGACACCCTCCCGGCGGGGAGCCTTGAACAGCTTGTGATAGGTTTTATTGCAATGGCCGCAGAGCAGTCTGCCGGTCAACCTCGCAAGCAGGATCTCGCTGCCGGCATCAAGAAGAAGAACCCGGGAGAGCNCTCCCCCCCGCCGCCTCAGCATCTCCTCGAGCTTCTCAGCCTGGGCCATGGTCCTGGGGAAACCATCGAGGATCAACCCCGTAACCGGTCCACCTCGATCAAGGTGCTTCTCGAGAACGCCCAGGACAACCTCATCGGAAGCGAACTCTCCGCGGACCAGGGCCTTGCGGATCGATTCNCCCAATTCCGTGCCCTCGGCGACTTCACCACGGAGAGCATCTCCCATGGAGAAATGAACCATTCCACGACGCTCACTGAGACGCGACGCCTGGACCCCCTTGCCCACACCCGGGGGGCCGAAGAAAACGACATTGTCGGGGAGCTTGACCATGAGAAACCTGGACCTTTGCNGGGAACCCGGCGACGGACAATCGCCCGGCNCCGCAGGAGAAACGATTCTACCAGTACCCGGGATTCTTTTCAGATAAATGTGACCGCTCTAAATAGATAGCATCTCGGAACCGGACGGTTTTATCATCGCCNGGAGGCAGGAAAGGAGAATCGCNCCATGCAGGGATACACCCAAAGAANCGTCCNCTGGGGATTATTGCTCACGGCGATGCTNANCNCGGNTTCACNGCNGCTCAGNGCNGGAGAGGGGCCNCGGCTGGAATTGCTGACTCGNGACAGCTACCTGCCGGGAATACCNCTCCTGCTTCGANTCGAGCTGCGAAGCCCGGANGGNTCACTTCACCGNGAGCGNTGGAACGCTGTCGCGAGGCTCCGCCTGGAAGGACAGGACGCCGGNATCAGNGTCGATGAGGTCCTGCTNCGAAACGGCATCGGCAGCGCNCTGGCGACCATCGAGGGAACGGGAGAGCTCCGGCTCAGCGCCAGCCTCGATGGTCTCGAGAGCGCCCGGACCCTGGCCGACCTCTCCGATGAGCCCAGGCAGGAGGTGTCCGGGGAACTTCCCGAAGATCTGACGGAATGGTCGGGAGTCATCCACGTCACCGACAACCTGACGCTGCCGGCGGNTGGGACCCTGAGGATCCTCCCGGGAGCTCTCGTCCTGATCGATGGAGTCGAGGATGGAACGAACGGCACCGACTTCAACGTGCGGGGAAAACTCGAAAGTCTCGGCACCCGCGACCGGCCGGTGACCTTCACGGCGAGCAACCCGGCGGAGGCCTGGGGAGAGATGGACCACGATGGANANGAAGAGTCCATNTACCGCCATACCATTCTCACCCGGGCCGGCAACGCCCCGGAGGGAGGCCACACCGACTCGGGCGCCACGATCAACGCCGACGATACGCGNATCACCTTCGAGCANNCCTCGATCACCGACATCNNCGGNAAGACCATGGATGCCGAGGACTCGGAGATCGTCATGCGCGACTGCCTGCTGCAGAGATCGGTCATGGGNCCCGAGATCGAGGGCACCGCNCTCATCTTTGAAAATTCCGCCATCNTCGATATGCGCGGAGATAACGACAACGATGGAATCTACCTGCACGACCAGAACACNGGGCAGGAGATCCGTCTCAGCGGCTGTATCGTCGCCGGCGGCGATGACGACGCCATCGACACCCTCGACAGCGATGTGACGATCGAAGACTGCATCGTACGGGACTTCGCCGACAAGGGGATCAGCCTCTTTCACGATGACGTAACGATCCGCCGCTGCCTGGTCGTCGGCAACGACATCGGCATCTCCTGCAAGACGCACGACGACGAGGGCGCCAACGTCACCATCGACCACGTAACCGTTGCCGGCAACCGTATCGGCATCGAGAGCCGCAACCGCGATGGAGAAGACGAGGCCGAGATCAACTACAGCATAGCCAACTCCATCATTCGCCCCGGCGCCGGGGAGGGCGCAGCCACCATCAGGACGGACTATGACCCGGACTTCTTCACCATCAGCTACTGCAACCTTGGACAGGCTCTCGAGGGCGCCGGAGGCGGAAACAACCTGGTCGCCCCGCCGGCCTTCGTGGATGAGACGGCCCATGACTTCCGCCTCTCACCCGGCTCACCCTGCATCGACGCCGGCGACCCTGACTCGCCGCCCGACCCGGATGGAAGCCGCAGCGATATCGGCTACCGNNCCTACACCCGGACGGCGGCTGAACCCATCTTCATGCGCGGCGAGGCCAGCGGAGATGGCTCGATCGACATCACCGACGCCGTGACGATTCTCTCCTACCTCTTCGCGGGCGCCGGCATCTCCTGCGCAACCAGCGGTGACAGCAACGACGACGGGACGGTCGACATCACCGACGCGATCTACCTGCTCACCTGGCTCTTCTCAGGAGGAAACCAGCCCCCGCCCCCTGTCGATGGCTGCGGACGGGACCCCACCCCGGACAATCTCGATTGCCGCGAGCCGACCGCCTGTCCCTGAAAACCACGCGAACTCCTAATCGCCGGCAGCGGCGCCATCTTCAGCTCGACCGGGACTGTTTCTCAACACCTCGATGATCGAGGAATTGTCGAGCTCGCCGAGCCCCTCCCTGACTCCACGCTCCAGCAGTTCCCTGTGCAGCCGCGTAAGCGGCAGGTCGGCACCGGCGGCGCGGCCCAGCTCGAGGATGAGCCCGACATCCTTGAGGTGCTGGGCCAGGTGAGCCTGCGGAGCGTAATTACTTTTCACCATCTTCTCGCCCTTGAGCTCGAGAGCCCGGGAGTGGCCCGGACCGGCGCGCAGAACCTCCAGCAACTTACCGGGCGAAACCCCTGCCCTCTCCGCCAGGTCGATGGCCTCGGCCAGAACCAGCCGGTTCAGGCCCACGACCAGGTTCGATACCAGCTTCATCTTCGCCCCGGCTCCGACCGGGCCGAGGTGGAAAACGACCGGCGCCAGGACATCGAGAATATCAGCCGCGGTATCGAGAACTCCGTGCGCCGCGCCGACCAGGAGGACCGCCTCACCACGCCGCAGAAGCTCCGAGGAACCGCTGACCGCCGCCTCGACAAAGCCCGTGCCGACAGACGCCATCCTCTCGGCGATCGCCTCGCTGCGCGCGGGCTCGCCTGTTGTACAGTCGATGACCAGCCGCAGCCGGCTCTCCCCGGCCTCCAGGAGGCCCTCGCTCCCGGTACAGACCTCCTCAACCGCGCCGGAGCCCGGCAGACAGAGTACGACTCGCTCGACCCTCGAGGCCAGCTCGGCGGCGGAAGAAACCGTCTCGACNCCGAGCTCCGCGCCNCGGACAGGATCCGCATCGAGGCCGATGACCTCGAAGCCCTCGTCGAGAAGCCGCGCCGCGATCGCCGAGCCCAGGAGGCCGAGACCGATGACGCCCACCTGTTTTTCATCCGTGCGCGAATCCCCGCTCATCCCGCCTCCGCCCGCTCGAGCGCCGAGCTTGTCACCCTCTCGTGGCTGTCGTTCCAGGCCGCCACCCNGTCCTTCACCAGGATCGCCTGGGGGGACTGGTGCCGTACGCCAAGAGCCTCGGCCAACTCCAGGGACAGCTGGCGATCTTCAACCACCAGCACCATCACACAGTGAACCCCGCGCGCGGCGGCGGCCGGAACGTAGTCCATGAACTCACGCTCAGCNAAGGANCTGATCGGGCAGCGGGTGCTNTGCTTGAAGATCATCACGGGACGCTCCCGGGAAAGCTCCAGCAACCCGGCCAGNTCCTCGCTGCTGCTCAATCGTGGAAGATCCACGTTATCGGTCATCAGGGACCTGATTCTTTCTTAACCCTCTTGGAAATATTGACTTGGAGGCATGAGAATAAGCTAGCAAGAGGNCTATTTCCACCGCCGGGTTAAGATGGATGAGTTCCTGACAATTTTGCCTTTCACTGCGCCATACCCTGGGCACGATAATCGCCGATACCCTNTANCATCCGTCCTGCTGCCATGAAACCCNGAACCTCGACCATCAGAATGTTCCTGCTGCTGGGGCTGCTCTCGCCCTGCGCCCCCCCCGCTCCGGCGGCANCTGAACCCGGAGAGCTCCAGGNCCGGCTGGACGCCCTCGACGGNCNAGCTCCCNAGNCGCTCTGGAATACCGTCCAGNAGCTCGCNGGCAAGCTCACGGAATCATTCGGCACCCAGCTCGCCGAGGTACTCAACGATGAAGNCTTCTTCGACAAGGGCNAAGAATACCGNTTCGTCGCGGCCGCCCTGGCCCTGGGCCCGAACCGGGANCCCGGGCTGCGGAAGATCGGCCTGACNGCTACCCTCGTCCTGGCGCGNAAGGCCGGCAGCGATGAGATCCGNTCCTTCGCCATTCGCCTCCTNGGCGAAGCCCGTGAGGTCGATCGGGTCAAGAGCACCCTGGAGAATATAATGAAGGAGGCCGTTGAGGAAAACCTGCCCCGGCTGTTGATCGCCGTGAGCCTCGCCCTCGACCGCCTCGACAATACCACCTCACGCCAGCCGCTCTTGCGCCTGGTCCACGATAGCGGGCGAAGCTTCGAGCTCCGCTCGGAGGCNGCCCTCGCGATCGCCCGCATGAGTCCGCGCGGAGCGCTCGATCCCATCGTCCTCGCTTTCATCAGGAAGCTCAGCAGCGAGCCGAGCGAGCGCGGCTCCCTCGCCCGGCTCCTCTTCGAGCGCGCGGCGCGCCTCAACGGCCAGGCGCCGGACCTCATCGTCCAGCTCGAAAAGCTGGAGCGCGAAAACGAGCAGCTCTCCAGGCGCATCAGGAGCCTGGAGGTCAAACGCCGCGAGGTGCAGGGCGACGCACTGGAAGAATTCATCGAGATGATCCGCGGGGAGTTCGTCGATCCCGGAGCGATCAACGTGAAGGCCCTCGCCGCTGAAGCCTTCAAGGCCCTTGTCGACAAGCTCGACTTTTCTTCCTTCCTCTCGCCCGCCGACCTCGAGCGAGCCCGCAGGCGAAGCGCCGGGCGACAGCTCGGCCTCGGAGCAGAATTTTTCAAGCTCGACAGGCTGTCCCCCCTCATCGTCGCCAGGACATTTCCCCGCAAGGGCGATGATGGCTCGCGCAAGGGGCTGCACGCGGGCGACCGGGTGCTGGCCCTGGCGGGGGAAGCCACGATGGGTCTCGGNGCGGAGGACATTCGCGGACTCCTCGGCAGCCAGGAACCCGGCCAGCGGGTACAGGTCGAGGTCGAGAGATGGGGACAGGGNGAAANACTCAACATCTTCATCCGGCATGAACCCGTCGATACCCCGNCTCTCTTCGCCGAGCTTCTTCCCGGGGCCATAGCCTATGTTCGCCTCCCCCGGTTCGGCTCAAAAACCGCCGAGGAGCTCCGGAAAACCATCTCGAACTTCGGCGCCCGTACGGGAGGCCTGAAGGGCTTCATCCTCGACCTGCGCGGCAACAGCGGCGGGCTCCTGGAGGAGGCGGTCAAGGTTGTCGATCTCCTGGTCGACAACCCCGAGCTCCCGATCGTCTCGCAGGTTTCGGGCGGTGGCCGTCCCGGCCGGCAATTCCATGCCACCACCGGACGGCAGCTCACCTGCCCGGCCGTCATCCTGGTCAACGCCTGGTCGGCAAGCGCCTCCGAGGTCGTCGCCGGAGCCCTGCAGGACTTCCGGAGGGCCAAGATCATTGGAACGAAGACCTACGGCAAGGGGATCTCCCAACAGCGGCTCGATGTTCCCGCGAGCGTGAACAGGCTGGTCGGAGGCAAGGCGGCTGTNCAGCTTCCGAACTTCTACCTCGAGCTGCCATCGGGACATCGTTTCCATGGTCCCCGGGACTCGAGGGGCCGGAGGATCGTCGGCAAGAACGGCGGCATTGAACCCAGCGTCGTCATAGAGGCGCCCCTCGACAAGCTCGCATCCTGGGAACGGGACGAATTTCTGCGGGTGCAATACTCTACCGAGCTCTACGAATACCTCAACGTCCACCACGAGCACCTCAAGTTCCTGTGGCAGGAAGCCCCCAGGAGTCTCACCGAATCTGAAAATTACCCGGAATTCATCCTGCTCTACAGCTCGCTGGCCACCAGCCTGAGCGAGGACCAGGTCCGCGCGGCCCTCCATCTCCTTCTGCATCGAAAGATCGAAGACGAGAGGCAGATGGAGTTCGCCAACACCCTGCACGACGACATCCAGCTGCAGAAGGCTATCGAGACCCTCGGGATCACCGTCGCGACCCATCCCGCCTACGCCAGGTGGCTCCCGGACGAAACCCGGCAGGACTGAGAGACGGGCCGGCTCAGAAGTCCTCGAGCTCGAGGGGATCCTCTTCCTCGTCGGCGTCTTTCTTTTTCGGATCTGCCGGCGCCTCCGGCTCTTCGCCGGGCTTCTCGCCCGGGTCCACCAGCTCGAGCTCGATGGTGCGCTTTGCGGCATCGACCTTGACCACCTTGCCCAGGGCAATCTTCCCGGCAAAGGCCTCCAGGTCCTTGACCGGGCCGACCTCGAAGCTGGCCACATCGTCATCGAGTGAGCCGCTGATGCTGTCGATGCCACTGTCTGCCTTCTGCGCCGCGGCGAGAACCAGGTCATTGAGCTTGAAGAATACCGATTCACCCGGCTCACCCGCTGAAGAAAGCTTCTTCTTCAGGGCGGCCCCATCGGCGCCTGAGATCAGAATTGTCACCACCTCATCGGAGCTCGGCTCGGCAGCCACCCCGGGTTTACCAGCCTCATCATTCTCTCCGGTCTCGCCAGGCTTCTCGAAACCCGATGGATCGAAGCCTTCGGGAAGCTCGAATCCTTCCGGGAGACCCGTGGCCGAATCCCCTTGAGGACCGGCAAAGCCGGCAAGGGCCTTCTGCGCCATCTCCTTGACCGTCGCGAGCTCCTGCTCGTTGAGCGTAAAGGCGATGGTGACGTTCCTGCCTTCGCTCTTGGGCATCAGCTTGCCCATGAGCCCGATCGCCTTCGGGCCGAGCATCTGCATGGCCAGGAGCGACATGCCGCCGAGCTGGGTGCCGATGGTTTTCTTGGTATTCTCCGCGTCTTCGGGCGTCGGCGAAACGCCGATCAACTCCAGCGAGAAGTCGGTGCCGCCTGAGTCGAGCGCCAGCATCAGGGAATCGATCTTGATGGCCGGAGTGGATGCTTCGGGTGCGTCATCCGGACCCGGGATTCCTCCGGGCGGAACGGCAAGCCCCTGCTGCAGCGCGGCTCCAGCCTCTTCCGGAATGTCCGCTACCAGCCAGAGTGCCTCCTTCCTCGCGAGTTTCTTGCTCATGGTATTGAAGACCTCATTCGAGAGGATCCCCTGGCCTTCGCCCTTCCTGCGAGCGATCACCTTGTCGAGCCAGGCGGGAGTGGCGAACAGCATCTGTCCCGTGGAGAGGAAGGTAAAGCGGCCCTTTAGCGATTGGCCCTCGGCCACTGAATATACATTGAGACCCGCCTTCACCTCGGGCGCCGAAGGCGAGAGAACTTCCATCTCAACCAGCGCGCTCACGATTGCGGCCGGATCACTGAATTCACCCTCTACCAGGATCATCCCATCCGACGCCGCCGCGGCGGCGCCCGCCGCCCCGAAATCTTCTATGCCTGGGATCGGGGAGCTCTCGGGCATCTCGCCCGCGACCAGGATGCTCCGGATGCTGGTGAACGGATCGAGCCCGGCAGCCATAACCAGCTTGGCTGGCTCCGGGAGTGGGTAAGAGCCCTCTTCCAGCTCCGCGGGCGTACGGGGAAGTTTTTCCCCGGCCAGACCCTCGTAGGCCGCGATCAGGCGAGGAATATTCAAACCCAAAATCACCTGCGCATCGACGGGAACCAGTAAAGCGGCCGGCGATGAGGTGGCGGAGATTGCTGCCAGGGCCGGGGCTTCCGGCTCGGCCCGAAGACCCTCAGGCTTCTCAGGAGCGGGCTCGGCCACTCCAGGTTTGCCGGCTTCAGGTTCAGTCTCCTTGGGCTCGGCTGGAGCCTCCGGCTCATCGGCGGGCTCCTCTGCGGGTTCCTCCCCGGGGGAATCGTCAACGGCAGCGACCTCCTCGTTGCCGGCAGGAGCCTTCCCTCCAATCACCATATTGGTGACAAAGAAATCGACCGCGGCGAGTCCACCCACCACCAGCAGCAGAACTACGACCAGCACGGCGGGGCTCTTCTTGCTTCCGGAAGCCTGGCCCTCGGACCCACCGCCCGAAGCCTCGGAGACCTTCGAGCTCGATAAGCCGCCTTTCTTGAAAGAAGATTCCTTATCGCCTTTTCGCGCCGAGATACCGCCCTTCTTGAAGGAAGGCTTCTTCCTGGAAGGCGCCTTCTCCTCGGAAGCGGCCGGAGCCTGGGAAACCTCTTCCTCGACCGGGGAGGACGAGACCTCAGGGGCTGCTTCTTCCCCGATCAGCATGACCNCTGAGCAGGCCTTACAGCTCATCTTGCGGCCGGCAAANTTCTCCGGCNCCTTGTACNTGGCGCCACATCCGTTACANGTAACCTCGAGCATCTCGTTTCTCCCGTTTTCTCTATCAAGCCGCGGCTGGCCGGCGGCCTGGAAATATTCAACTGTCTTCTTTCCCGACAGATCCTCTCCCGGGCAGGCCTTGTATTATTTCACGCTTCCGTAAAGGTGTCCATCTGTTGATGAAGACCGGTTGGTGTTCTCACGACGCGGGAAACTCATGGTAATATGACGGCCCCGGACAAGCACCGGAGCAAGCCAAGGTAACGCGAGATTGAGATGGCGGACCCCTCGAACCCCGAATCAAAAATCGAAACTCCCCCGCTGGAAGTCGTCACCTCGGATAACGAGGCCGCGGAGCTGCTGCGCGAGTCCGCTACGCGCCTGAGGAGCGAGCTCGCGAAGGTCGTTGTCGGCCAGCACGAGGTGATCGAGCAGATGCTCATCGCCATGTTCTGCGGCGGACACTCCATCCTCATCGGGGTCCCGGGCCTCGCCAAGACCCTGCTGGTCAGCACCCTGGCAAGGCTCCTGAACCTCAGCTTCCGGCGGATCCAGTTCACCCCCGACCTCATGCCCTCGGACATCACAGGCACCGACATCCTGCAGGAGGATCCCGACTCGGGTCTTCGCAGCTTCCGCTTCCTCGAAGGGCCGATCTTCGCCAATATGCTGCTNGCCGATGAGATNAACCGCACGCCGCCAAAAACCCAGGCGGCCCTCCTCGAGGCAATGCAGGAGAGAAAGGTGACCGTAGGCCAGCAGACGACCGAGCTCCCGTCTCCATTCTTCGTGGTCGCCACCCAGAANCCCATCGAGCAGGAGGGNACCTACAACCTCCCCGAGGCCCAGCTCGATCGTTTCATCTTCTCGATCCGGGTCGGCTATCCCGAGGAGGAAGAAGAGCTGGAGATCATGAAGCGCACCAGGGCGCCCGACTCGATCGAATTGGAGCCCGTTCTTTCGGAAAACGACATCATCAGGATCCAGGAGCTGGTGCCAACCGTTCCGGCCGCCGACCACGTCTACCGCTTCGCCCTGAAGCTGGTACGGCGCTCGCGCCCGGAAGAATCCGATGCCCCGGGCTATATCCGCGACAGCCTCTCCTTCGGAGCCGGGCCGCGCGCNGCCCAATACCTGATGACGGCAGCCAAGGCCCGCGCCCTCCTGCGCGGCCGCTTCCACGTCAACCTGGCGGACATCGCCCGGGTTGCCGTACCCGTTCTCTCCCACCGGCTGATCACCAATTTCAACGCGGATGCCGAGGGAGTCACGCCACAGAGCCTGGTGAACAGGCTCCTGGAGGATCTCACCAGGGAAAACACGAAGGATTGAGCCGCCGATGACCGAACTGCGGGACTTCCTCGACCCAGGCTCCGTCGCACAGCTCGAGCGGCTGCAGGTCGTCGCCAGGAAGATCGTCGAGGGCTTCCTGAGAGGTCTCCATCGCAGCGCCGCCCGGGGCTCATCCATCGAGTACGCCGAGCATCGGCCCTATGTTCCCGGAGATGATCTCAAGCACCTCGACTGGCGGAGCTATGCCCGCACCGACCGCTTCTACCTCAAGCAATTCGAGGACGAGACCAACCTTCGCGCCACCCTGGTGCTCGACGCCTCCGCCTCGATGGGCTTCTCGAGCGAAGGAATCACCAAGCTGCGCTACGCNTCCTGCCTGGCGGCGGCGATGGCCTACCTGCTCCTGGGCCAACGCGACGCGATCGGCCTGGCCCTGGCCGGCGAANCCCTCCNGCACCACATCCCCCCGANNGCNTCGGCCGAAAACCTGGCGGGCATCTACTCGGCTATGGAGAAGGCGCGACCCGAGGGCAGAACCGACCTTGCGAAGGTGCTGACGCAGCTCTCTGAGCGCGTCGAGCCAAAGTCCCTGGTGATACTCATCTCCGACCTCCTCGACGACGAACGAANCATTCTCTCGGGGATCTCCCAGCTGCGCCACCGAGGCGGTGAGGTCATCGTGCTCCAGGTTCTCGACCCCGCCGAGCGGGAGCTGCCCTTCAGCAGCTGGATGGTGCTCAGAGATATAGAGGACCCCTCGACCGAGGTGCGTCTCGATGCGCGCCAGATGGCCGAGCTCTACCGTGAAAACTTCAGCGGGCACCAGGACGCCATCCGCAAGGGCTGCTCAGCGGCGGAGGTCGATTACCTCTGTCTCGAAACCAGCNCTCCCTTCGCGAACTCCCTCGGACGCTTCCTGCATCTGCGGTCGAGGCAACGATGAACCCACTGCCTGACACCTTCCACAACCCCCAGCTCTGGCCTCTGCTCATCTTCGCGTTCCTGCCAACCCTCCTGTACTTCATCGACAGGCGCAGGGCTCGAAGAATGGACTGGCCGGCGCTGCGATTCTTCCTTACCCGGCAACGGGCCAGGCTCAGGTGGATCCGTTTCCGGGAGGCGTTGCTGATCGCGGTACGGAGCCTCGCTCTCGCCCTCATGGTCTACGCGCTCCTGGGGCCAGCCACTGAAATCGAGGAGGAGCTCAGCGCCACCAGCTCTTCCAGCCGCGGCCTGGTGCTGGTCATCGACACCAGCTTCAGCATGAGCTACCACCCTGATGGCGATTCCGGCGACCTGCTCGCACGGGGAAAATCGCGTGCCCGAGCCCTTCTCGAAGAACTCAAGCCAACGGACACGGCGGTGATCCTGGCCGGCGACGGCGCTGGAAAATCTCCCGGCGAGCTCTTCGATCTCGAAAAAACCCGCAGCAAGCTCGAATCATTAGAGCTTGCCNGTGGACGCTTCGACCTGCTTCGCGCCCTCGACGATGCGATCTCTGAAGCCTCCGGCCTGCCCTCTACCGTACGTGAGATCTACATCCTCACCGATCAGCAGGCCGACAGCCTCGGAGAAGCNGACGACAGGAGCCTNGAGTTCCTCGCCTCCCGCCTCGCGGCGCTCGAGCCTGCCCCCTCCGTCGACCTCATAGACTGCGGAGTCCCCGAAGCCCACAACCACAGGATCGTCAAATTCGAGAGCGACTCGCTTGTAATTGGAACCGACTCGGCTGTCGGTTTTCGCGCCACGGTGGCGCCGGCCCCGGGCNGTGAAGGCCTCCACCTCAGGGTAACGGTCAATGGCGAGGTGATCGCGAGCAGGCCACTGGCTGCGACCAAAGACGACGAGGCGGTCTCCTTTCGTCACCGCTTCTCCGATGCCGGAACGGCCAGGGTCAGCGCGGAGATCATCGGAGAGGGGGCGGGCGATGGNCTCCCCTNCGACGATGCCCGGCACCTTGTCATCGAGGTCCTCGACCGGCTGGAGGTGCCNATTCTACAGGACCCGAAGACGGAGGGCAGGGCCGGCGGCGGCCACTGGCTCGACCTGGCCCTCTTTCCCAGGTACGGGGAGGCCCATCCTCCCGAGGTCATCTTCCGCCCGGTGATCCTGGGCTCCGCCGACAGTGAGATCCTGGCAAGGGNGCGGGTCCTCGTGCTCTCCGGGATTCGNGCCCTCGAGCCGCACGAGCTCGAGCTCATCGAAAGCTTCGTCGAGAGAGGCGGCGGTCTCCTCATCTTCGCGGACGCGGAAACAGATCGACTCTTNGCCAACGAGCGACTCTGGCGCGGCGGAAGCGGACTCCTTCCCGCCGAGCTGATCGAGCGACGAGAGGCGACAGCGGGAGATGCCTTCCATCCGGTCGAAACCGACCTCGAGCACCCGGTCTTCTCCATCTTCAAGGGCGTCTCGGAGGCGGACCTCGCCCGCTTATCGATAAGAAGCTGCTGGAAAACGGGCCCGGCAAAGGAAAAATCCGCGGTCCTCTCAAAAACCGGTGGCGGGTCTCCGTGGATCATCGAACATCCGTTCGGGGAAGGAAAAATCGTTCTCTTCACCACGGGAGCGACCCCACTCGAAACAGACCTGCCGCGGACCCCGCTCTTCGTTCCTTTGCTCCACCGGTTGATCCGCTATCTCGCCCTCGGCCCATCACCCACGCCAGGCCGCGACCAGGGTGAAACCCTGGAGCTCGCGCTCAAAACGGGAGAGAAGAACGGGGAGGCCCGGATCACCAGCCCGACAGGGGAAACCGGCATCATCGAACTTTCCACCTCGGCCGGCAAACCGGTGCTCAGCTGGGGCCAGACTCGCGAGACTGGCTTCTACTCCTTTGAAATCGCCCACGAGAACGGCGGCCAACGATCCGTGACCCTGGCTGTGAACATGGATCCCCACGAATCGGACCTCACACGGCTCGAGACCGGCAAGCTGGAAAACCTGGAAAACAAGCTCGGAATCCGCAGGAGCAGCTATTCCAACCGCAGCCCCGGCGGCCGGCAGACCGTCATCATCGAAATCGAGCATTGGCCCTGGGCTCTCCTCCTGGGCCTGTTGCTGCTCCTTTTCGAGCTCGTCCTCCTGAAGGGATTTACCTCGCCAGGAGCGGCCGGGCCCGCTGGAGGCGCGTCATGACCCTCGTCACCGGCTGGCTTCCGTTCTGGATTTTTCCGTTTCTCCTGGCCGCGGCGCTCGGCCTCTCAGTCTCGCTCTACAGGGCCGACCGATGCTCCTGCGGGCCTCTCGCGGGCTGGGCCATCACCATCCTGCGGCTCTTCCTGTTCGCCTCCGTCCTCTTCCTGCTCCTGGACCCCGCCCTCGTCAAGACGGCGACCGAACAAAAACGCGGCGAGGTCCTGGTGGCCATCGACACCTCGGCGAGCATGGCCATCGAGGATGTCGAGTTGGAGACCGGGGCTATCTCAAGAATCGAGGCCACCCGGCGGCTGTTGTCATCGAGCTGGTATGAAGACCTGCGCAACCGGTTCGAGGTCTCTCTTTACTCTCTCGGCGAGAAGCTCGAGCCCCTCGAGAAGCCCGGGAAGCTTTCCCTCGACACCTCCGCGGGAACGAACCTGGGTTCCCCCATCCTCGAGAGAGTGCTCAGGACACCGCGCGAAGACCTCGCGGGCGTTCTCCTCATCTCCGATGGAAATCACAATGCCCCGGGTGATCCCAGGCAGGCGGCGCGCGCTCTCGGGGCGCTCGGCATCCCCATCATCGCCCTCGGGGCGGGCAGCTCCGAGCCCCCCGTAGACCTGGCGCTCGAGGGGATCGAGGCGCCCCGAAAGATCTTCCGGGGAGATGAAATCAGCGCCGAGATCACCCTGCGCTCGAGCGGCATCGAGGCTGGTGAGCTCACCGTAAATGTCGTCGAGGCCGGCAAAGAACTTGCCTCCTTCCTCATCGAGGAGGTGCCCGGTACGGGAATCTCACACTGGCCCCTGCGGTTCACGATCGATGAGCCCGGCCGTCACAAGCTGAGCATCGGGTTCGAGGGCGTCAAGGGTGAGGCCCTGGCGGAAAACAACCGAGGCGAGATCTGGCTCGAGGTCCTCGATGACAAGGCCTCTGTGCTCTATCTCGAGGGCTCGCCGAGATGGGAATACCGCTACCTCAAGAACACCTGGGACAGGGATGAAAAAATTTCCCTGGAGTCCCACCTGGTTCCCGCCCCGCCGAGAAGAAAGCTGCCGGCGGATTTCCCACGAAACCCCGAGGCGCTCTACGAATACGACGCCGTGATACTCGGCGATGTCGAGCCGGGTCTCCTCGAGCCGCGGATCCAAAAGAGTCTCCTTGAATACGTCAGGGATCGAGGAGGAACCCTCATCCTCGTAGCGGGCCCTGACGCCATGCCCGCCGCCTGGAGGGACACCCCCCTGGAGGAGCTGCTGCCGGTGAAACTCTCGTCACCGCCGCCGGGACGCGAGCTGGGAGCGCGGCTGGCGCGCGACGGAGCTGCGCTCTCGCTGACGGCCGCCGGAGAGGAATCAGAGCTCTGCAGGCTGTTGCCGGGACGGCAGAGAAACCTCGAGCTCTGGGAGCTGCTGCCCGCTCCTCGGTGGTACCACCCCGTCGAGGGCGCGGTGGAGGGAAGCCGGCCACTGGCCACCGCCGGGGAGGGGAAAACCCCCGTGCTCATATCCCGGGAGCTTGGCGCCGGGAAGGTTTTCTACAGCGGGATCGACTCGACCTGGAGATGGCGCCTGCGCTTCGGAGATCTGCTCTACAGGAGATTCTGGGGCCAGATCATTCGCTGGGCGGTCTCCGAGCAGCTGAGTGCCGCCGATGATTCCGTTCGCCTGGGAACCGACAAGGCCGTCTACCGCTTTCCCGAGGACATCAAGATCTCCGCTCTCATCGAGGGCCTGCGGGACCCCGGACGTGAAGCCACCCTTGTCGATGCGGTCATCCGAACGCCGCCGGGAACTCAACCAGGGGCCCGGCCGATCCGGATCCGGCTCAAGGCGGTGCCCGGCAGCGGAGGACGCTACCAGGGTCTCCTGTCCGCCGGGCAATACGCGCCCCTGCTGCGCGCCCCCGGCGGCCCGGGCGCCCAGGCCGGCGAGCTCGAGCTGCTGCTGGATGTTTCCACCCTTGCCGGCTATTCCTCACGCCCTGACCGGGCCCGGCTCCTCTTCGCCGTAGAGCCTCCGGCTGAAAACGAAGCTCTGGGCATCTACTGTGACGAGAGCAACCTGGGGGAAATCGCCGAACTCTCCGGTGGCTCCTACCGACATCTGTCGGCGGCCGGCGAGGTGATCGGGCAACTCCCGGAAAAAACACGAAGTATTGAGCGAACCTATACTTACGCGGCCCTGGATTACCCATGGACCCTCGCCCTGCTTCTCATCTCGCTGCTGGCGATGGAATGGGTTGCGCGAAAAACACTGAAGCTGGTATAGAACCTTATCGAAGTGGAAACCGGCGGGCCGTATCGGTACCTGCCAAAACGGTTTGAAGAAGATGGCCGTTCTTTCCGTATTACTTTCTGCGGGCGGCAACGGCTGCCGCAAACCCTGAAAACCATTTCTCGCGGCAATAGGAGAAAAAAAGACAGAATGAAGGGTATCCTGCTCGCGGGCGGCTCCGGCACGCGCATGAGGCCGCTCAGCACGATCATCAACAAGCAGCTGCTGCCGGTCTACAACAAGCCGATGATCTACTACCCCCTGGCGAACCTGATGCTGGCGGGGATCAGGGAGATCCTGGTGATCACCTCGCCGGAGGACAGCGAGCTCTTTCAGCGTCTTTTCTCAGATGGATCGAAGCTTGGAGTCTCCATCAGTCATGCTGTGCAGGAGAGCCCGCGCGGCATCGCCGAGGCGCTGATCATCGGAGCCGACTTCGCCGAGGGTCAGCGGGTCGCCCTCGCCCTTGGAGACAACGTCTTCTACGGCGCCGGCTTCGCCGGCTGTATCGAGCGCGCCTGCGAACGTAAGGAAGGCGCCACCGTATTCGCCTGCGCAGTCGAAGACCCCGAACGCTATGGGATCGTGGAGCTCAACGCCGGCGGCGATGCCGTAGCTCTCGCCGAGAAACCGACCGTGCCCGCCTCCGACCTGGCCGTCACAGGCCTCTATTTCTACGACCGGCAGGCTGTCGAGATAGCCCGTGCCCTGGAGCCTTCGGCGCGCGGCGAGTTGGAGATCACCGACGTCAACCAGGCCTACCTCGACAGGGGGCAACTGCATGTGGAGACGCTGCCCGGCGACACCTCGTGGATTGACACCGGAACTCACGAATCCTTGCTGCGGGCCTCCCGGGAGATCCAGGCCTTCGAAAAAAGCGCGGGCGCCCTGGTGGGCTCCATCGAGGAGGCCGCCTTCCGGATGGGCTTCATAGACCGCGCTCGGCTCCAGGAGCTGGCCGGGGAGCTGAAAGACAGCGACTACGGCCGGCTGCTGCTCGAACTCGCCGGGCAGGGCTGAGCCCCCAACGCTCAGATATCGCCAAGGGTGTGGCGACGCCCGGCGTTTTCCTTGCGCAGGTATTCCAGCAGCGGCTCGAAGTAATCGAGTAACGCCCGGGCGCTGATGTCCTCTCCGATGCTCTCGCGCAGGACGGCACGCGAATCGCGCGTCGCCCCGAGCTTCAGGATGGAGCGCAGGAAGGAGCCTATCTTCTTATTGCCGTAGTAGTTCGTATTGCGCGGATCCTGGCCCAGGATTTTCCGCGCGATGTGACGGTGAAATTGATGCAGGAGAATGTAGGAGATGGCGTAGTCGTAGTATTGCGCGGCATCGTTGTTGATGTGGGTCTTGGAGGCCGCATCGCAGAACTCCTCACCCCGCCCGGCCGGCGGCCGGATGCCCTGGAACTCAGCCACGTACTTCCACCATCGCTCGTTGTAGCTCGAGATGGGAAGCCCGGCGGCATAGAGATCGTGCTCAAAGTGAGTCATGGTACCGGTGGAGAAGGGTATGAAGACGACGAAATCGAGAGCCTCTCTCAGCAGGGCCTGGAGCTCGTCAACCTCGGCATCGCCGGCGATGAGGCCGCGCCCCTGCAGG
>NZOA01000028.1 GCA_002695115.1 Planctomycetota bacterium | reverse complement strand
GCTGAGGAAGCTCCCGCCGAGGAAGCTCCCGCCGAGGAAGCTCCCGCCGAGGAAGCTCCCGCTGAAGACGCTGAAGAGTCCGAGGATTCCAGCGAATAGGGATCATTGAAAGAACGTTCAATACATTACAGCAAGTTCATTTGTTGTGCGCCGGGCCGGCCTGATGCCGGTAGAGTTTCCGCAGTCTGTGGGATCGCCGGGTCGCGCAGGAACGTATTTTTTTTCGACGAGTCGCAGAACCATGGCCGTGAGATTCGATATCATCACTATCTTCCCGGGGATGTTTTCCTCCGTAGTGGACGAGAGCATCCTTGGCCGCGCCGTGAAGTCGGGACTTGTCGAGATCCAGCGTGTCGATCTTCGTGATTTCACCGAGGATCGCCATCGCTCGGTAGACGACCGCCCCTATGGCGGCGGTCCGGGAATGGTTTTCAAGCCCGAGCCGGTTTTCGACGCGGTCGAGAGTGTTCTCGGCGAGGTCGGATCGGCCGCTGATGCGGGTGTACGTAAGATTATTCTGACCCCGCAGGGACGCAGGCTCGACCAGCCCTTGCTGCGCGAGCTCTCGGGCGAGTCGCGTATTGTTCTGCTCTGCGGACATTATGAAGGATTTGACGAGCGCATCATCGAGGGCCTCGATTTCGAGGAGGTTTCGATAGGGGATTATGTCCTCTCCGGTGGAGAGCTTCCCGCCATGGTTCTTATCGATGGCGTCGTGCGTCTTCTTCCCGGCGCCCTGGGGCATCCGGAGTCCTCCGAGGAGGAATCATTTGAAAACGGAATATTGGAATACCCGCAGTACACCCGTCCGTCGGAATATCGCGGGATGAAAGTCCCGGAGGTTCTCCTCTCGGGAAACCATGCGGAAATAGAGCAGTGGCGCCGACAGCAGGCTCTTGAAAGAACCAGGGATCGTCGTGGAGATCTGCTCGAGAACAGGGAATTACAGGAAAAAGGGGCAGGAGCCGGATAATACCTGGGCTATGCGCTGGAAATCCGGCGCGGTCTCGCCTGTCCGCCGAAAAACAGTACCTTAATGAAAATGTCCGCCGACAATGCGGACTGGAGCACGAAAATGTCAGATATAATCAATGAAATAGATGCCCGGCACAAGCGTGAGGATCCTCTCGGCGCTTTCCAGGTTGGCGATACAGTCGATGTTCATGTCCAGATTCGCGAAGGCGAGAAGGAGCGGGTCCAGATTTTCACCGGTACGGTGATCAAGATCCAGGGGGGACATTCGATCCGGGCGACCTTTACGGTCCGCCGCATCGTGGCGGGCGAAGGCGTCGAGAGAACCTTTCCCTTCCATTCCCCGATCGTGTTGGCCGTTGAGGTCCGCCGCAAAGGAAAGGCCCGGCGTTCCAAGCTCTTTTATCTCCGCGACAGGATCGGCAAAGCGACCCGTGTCAAGGAACGTCGTGGAGATGATCCCCGCAGCGCCGCGGCGAAAGCGGGCTCCGCCAAGGCCCCGGACCAGGAGNCGGTGGAGGAAGCTGCCGATGAACCCGAGATCGAGGAATCTTCCGNGGCGGCCGCGGGTGTCTGAGCGCTCTGCGATCTTGTTCGCCCCCAGGCTTCCCCCTGCGGAGGATCATTGAAGGCNGCCAGGCGGATCCGGGAGTGGTTTTCAAAGCGCNTTCGCATCGATGCCGGGGCGCTCGGCAGGCTGGGNGAGAGGNGCGCGGCGCGTTATCTCGCCCGTAACGGGCTGGAAATCCTGGCGGCGAACGTTCGTCTCTCCGGCGNCGANATNGATCTGGTCGCCNGGCAGGGGCAGACCCTGGTCTTTGTGGAGGTCAAATCGACCAGCGAAGGCTCCTGGTGCGAAGGTTTCGAGAGAATCGATGCCTCCAAGAGACGNTTTCTCCGCCGNGCCTGCCGTGCCTANNTNGCGCGCCTGGAGCGTGAACCCGAGAGTTATCGTCTCGATGCCGTNAGCGTNCGTTTCTCAGCGAGGTCCTTCTGGCCGCGTGTACGGCGGATTTACTGGGAGAAAGGTNTATTTCCCATCGATGAGTGATCCNAAACAGTTGTTAACATGATGGCGNAAACACGCCGATAATAAGGTTNCGGAGAATCGAGGCNGAGAAAAACGGATCGCATCCGGGTGGATGNCGATAAGTTCTTCCCGTTCTCGTTGTTCTTGCCGCAGGCCCGCGGGGAGCTTGTTTCCCCGGGGAGTACGCAGAACCCGGAGCCTCTCGGGATGACCTCCCGGATGGTTTCCAGAGCCCTTCACAGGAGTGCGCAGCGAATGACGGAAACGATGGAATATTGGGCGGCGGAGGAGCTGGGGGAGTCGGATCTCAGGAATCTCCACGAGTGTGAGAAGAAGGTTACCTACCGGTTCAGGGATCTGCGTTTTCTGCACCAGGCCCTTACCCACTCATCGATCAAGACGCTCGAGAACCCCTCCAATGAGCGTCTGGAATTTCTTGGAGACTCGGTCCTCGGATTGGTGATGACGGAGTTCCTCTATAATTTTTTTCAGCACCACGATGAGGGTGAGCTTACCCAGATCAAGTCGGTGGTTGTTTCGACCAATGTCCTGGCGGCGGAGAGCCATCGCCTTGGACTGGGGGCGCATTACAATGTCGGCAAGGGAGTGACCCGGAGCAAGAAGCTGCCGAATTCGCTGCTGGCGAACGTCTTTGAGGCCGTGGTTGCCGCGATCTACAAAGATGGAGGGCTGGAGGTCGCCCGCCGCTTCATCCTGAGAAACATTTACCACCAGGTGTTGAACGTAGCCAGCGATCGCCACCCGCGCAACTACAAGTCCCTGCTCCAGCAGTGGGCGCAGAGGGTCGTTAGTCTCACCCCGACCTACCGGGTTGTCTCAGAGCAGGGACCCGATCACTTGAAGTCTTTCGAGGTCGTCGCCGTCATCGGCGACAAGCGCTACGCCATCGGAGCCGGGGCGGCGAAGAAGGAGGCTGAGCAGGAGGCGGCGCGAAAGACCCTGAAGATGCTGGATGAAACCGACTCCCCCCTTGTGGAGAAAAAGTGAAAGGCTCACTGCTTCAAGACTATCTGCGCTCCGATGAGTTTCGCCGGGCAAGGTCACTCCTGGAGGCCGGCTTCGCCAGGCTGGGGGACTTCTGGGGCGGCTCTTTCGCCCTCTTCCTCGGCGCGTGGCACAAGGCCCGTGAAGATGAGGCCGGCAATTGCATTCTCGTCACCTCCTGCCAGGAGGATGCCGATGAGTTGCTCGAAGAGCTCGAAGCCTTCGTCGAGACCGGCGTGGCGTCCTTTCCAGCCTGGGATTCCCTCTTTCTCGATAATTCAAATCCGGACCCACTGGTCTACGGGGACCGTCTCCAGGTGCTGGAGACTCTCCAGGGGTCTGGAGAGGGCGGCTCTTTTATCGTGACGCCAGTCCATGCGCTCGTTCAGCCGGTGCCGGAGCCGAAGCTCCTGCGCGACGCCCGCCTTGAGGTTTTTGCCGGCAGCCGACTCCCTCCCACGGAGCTCGCTGAGGTTCTCACCGCGAAGGGCTATCGCAACGTCCCCCTTGCCGAAGCGGTCGGCGAGTACTCCAGCCGTGGCGACATCTTCGATGTGTTTCCCTATTCGCATGACGCCCCGGTTCGCCTGGAGTATTTCGGCGACGCCATCGAATCGGTTCGCAGGTACGATCCCGCCACCCAGCGCTCGGTACCCGGCTCCGTCGAGGATCGGGGCGAGCTCGCGCTCATCGCCAGCGACAAGGTTTTCCGCGATTGCTATAGGGGAGAAGAGGCGCTGCTCTTTGACTACCTCCAGGAGGCGGACCGGGTTGTCCTGTGGGAGGCCGATGCTGTTTTTGACCGGGTGAGGAAGGTCTTCCATAACATATCGGGTCCCGGCGGCGATGCCGCCCGGGATCAGTTCATGCTGAAGCTTCGCGGCTGCGCCGCCGCCCACGCCTCCTGCATGCCCGTGGCGTCCGAATCGGTGCCCGCCATGAATCTTGGTTTCGGCTCGGTCGAGCAGGAACGCTCGGCCGATATCGCCAGGGCCTTTGAATCCATCGGCTCCCGCCTCTGTGATGGTGTCGAGGTGACGGTCTATTGTGAGAGTGAAGGGGAGGCGAAGCGTTTCAGTGAATTGCTCAGGGACAACCAGCTCAGGGATTCCGANCGCATCGATATAGAGNTCGGGCCGCTGCGTCGCGGTTTCGAGGTGACNTCGCTCTCGCGGGCGGTGCTGACCACCCGGGAGATCTTCAANCGGCAGGTGGTGCGGCGGCCGCGGCGANCTCNGAAGGCGCCCGGCAAGGCGATCCGCAGCTTCCTGGAGCTGAAGAAGGGGGACCATGTGGTCCACCTCGTACATGGCATAGGCCGCTACATGGGTATCGAGTCTTTCGAGAAGGATGGCGTNGAGCAGGAGTTCCTCGCGCTGGTTTACAAGGCGGATGTGAAGGTCTATGTGCCNGTGTCGAAGATCGATCTCGTCCAGAAGTATGTCGGCAGCGGAGATCGGGCCCCCAGGCTTGACAAGGTCGGGGGAACGAGCTGGTCGCGCAAGAAAGACGAGGTCGAGGCGGCGCTGATGGACCTGGCGGCGGAATTGCTCGATGTCCAGGCGGCCCGGCTGGAGCATCCNGGCACGGCCTATGAGGAGGATAGTGAATGGCAGCGCCAGTTTGAGGCCTCCTTCCCTTACGAGGATACAGAGGACCAGGTAGAGGTGACCAGAGCCATCAAGGAGGACATGCAGCAGCCCAGGCCTATGGATCGGCTGATCTGCGGTGATGTCGGGTACGGTAAGACTGAGCTCGCCATGCGGGCCGCCTTCAAGGCGGTTGAGGGAGGCCGGCAGGTGGCTGTCCTGGTCCCGACNACTCTCCTGGCCCAGCAGCACTACANCTCCTTCAACGATCGCATGTCCGGCTTCCCTGTGTCGATCGACGTGCTCAGCAGGTTCCGCTCGCGCTCACAGCAGCAGGNGACTGTAGAAAAAGCCTGCAAGGGGCAGCTCGATATCCTGATAGGGACCCATCGGCTGCTGTCCGCCGATGTCGGCTTCAGGGACCTGGGCCTGGTCATCATAGACGAGGAGCAGAGATTCGGAGTCGTCCACAAGGAGAAGCTGAAGCGGCTGCGCAGCCAGGTTGAGGTCTTGACCCTNTCCGCCACCCCGATACCCAGGACGCTTCATATGGCCCTGCTGGGCATCCGCGACATCTCCAGCCTGTCGACCGCGCCCGAGGGGCGGATGTCGATCCAGACGGAGATCAGCCATTTCGANTCCAACCGCCTGCGGGAGGNCATCGTTCGNGAAATGAACAGGGATGGGCAGATTTANCTTGTCCACAACCGGGTCCTGGATATCGAAACGCTGAAAAAGGAGGTGGAGGGGATCGTTCCGGAGGCGAGGATCCTGGTCGTNCATGGACAGATGAAGGAGAGAGAGCTGGAGGCNCGCATGGGCGCNTTCATGCGCCATGAGGCCGATGTCCTGCTCGCNACCACGATCATCGAGAGCGGGATCGACATCCCCANNGTCAATACGATCATCATCAACGAGGCCGATCGCTATGGTCTCGCGGATCTCCACCAGCTTCGCGGCCGGGTCGGGCGCTACAAGCACCAGGCCTATTGTTATCTCTTCCTGCCCGAGCATCGGCATGTGAACTCCGACGCGCTCAAGAGGCTCAAGGCCCTCGTCGAGTATTCCGGGCTGGGTTCCGGCTTCCAGATTGCCATGAGAGATCTCGAGATCCGCGGCGCCGGCAANATCCTNGGCAAGCAGCAGAGCGGGCATATCGCGACGGTAGGCTACGATCTGTATTGCCGCCTGCTGGAGAAGTGCGTTCATGCGATGAAAAACGAGGATTACCGCGANCCGGTCAGCGTCGAGATCNACCTGGNCCTGCAGGCGCATATTCCCGATGACTTCATCAGGTCACAGGAGATAAAACTCGAAATATACCGGAAGATTTCCAGCGCCCCGAGCCGCGAGGCCCTGGAGGANCTCGGTGATGAGTTCAGGGACTGCTACGGGAAGTTTCCGGCCGAGGTTCAGCAGCTGCTCGATCTGCAGGCGGCGCGGCTGGATTGCAGCTCCTGGGGAATTGAATACNTCGGTTGTGAGGACGGGAACCTCATTCTCAGGGGCGGTGAAAAGATGAAGGAATTGCTCGATGCCTGTCCTTACAGGGTCGTCGTGCTGGATCCCNCGACGGCNGCGGTCTGCCTGAAAAAAGAAGGTCTGCTCGAGCAGGGGCGGAAACCGGGAGAGCAGGTGTTCGGGCTCGTGGCAGAGTGGCTGAAAACCGGCGTATTTCCGCGATCGAAGCGGCTTGGAAGACGATTTGTGGACATTTCGAAGTGAACCCTTATTTTAACGGGGTACGTTAGCAGTCGCAGTGGGAGTTATTCATGCTGAGCAAGGCCGTCTTGTTGATCCAGGNCAGCCCCTTTGTTTTTCTCGTGATCGCNCTCTGTGGTTGCGGAGGCTCTGAAACGCTTCCCGCCGATGGGGGNCAGGCGTCCCCGGAGCCTGCCGGTAAAGCTCCCGNGGCNGCCCGGAAAGAAGCCGCAGGGGCNCCTCCANCGGNGGAGGCNGCCGCGGTCCAGGAGAGGAGGCTTGGAGGCATCGCCGCGATTGTCGGNGATAAGGTTATCTCGCGGGCGCGGCTGAGGAANAAGGTCGATCGGCAAATCCGCGCGATCATGGCCCAACGACAGGTCGCCGCCGCGGCGATNAACCGNCGACGGGAGGAGCTCCGCATCCTCGATGANATGATCAACAAGGAGCTTATCCTGCAGGCCCAGCTGGNCGTCTATCCCGGCAGAGAGCTTGAGGANCTGGTGTTGATGAATAATGTGATGGCCTTNGTCGACAGGGAAATCGACAGGCTCCGCAAGGCGGGNGAGAAACAGATNGNCACCCGGCAGCAGTTTTTTGAGGCCCAGGAGGCCCAGCTGGGCATTGGGCGCGATGAGGCGGTCCGTGAAATTCGGGAAAAGATGTTCTCAGAGATGTATCTCTGGGAGGAGGTCTACAGCAAGCTGGATCGGTTTGTCGCCCCGGCGCAGCTNCGGGCCTTCTTCAAAAACAACCCCGACGCGTTTGCCACTCCGCAGGNGGTGAGCTATCAGCGGATCAAGATTTTCGACGACGCCAATTGCCTGGGGAAGATCAAGGGTGTGCAGGCNGGCCTGCAGGCNGGCACGCCGTTTGGCGAGTTGGCGAGGGCCTTTTCCGATGAGTTCCAGGGGAATCCCAAGCTGCGGGCGACCCTNTTCAACAATAAGTTCGCGGAGCTCGAGGATTTNCCTTTCCCGATCCCGGTCATTCTGAAGAGGCTGCGAGAGGGCGAACACTCCGGNCCCGACCNGGCCCAGGGNGCTTTCTGGTTCTTCAAGATGGGCAAGATCATCAAGGGTGAGCCTAAAACCTTCAAGGAAGTCCAGGTTGGAATAGAGAACAAGCTTCTCACCGAGCGTCGCAGGCTCGCCTACAACCAGTTGATCGAGCGCCTGAGAGCCGATACGCGCGTCGAGGTCTTCAACGGTCCGGCCGCCGCCGCGCCCCAGGCTGCCGCGAGCCCTCCCGGAGGCGGGCTGGGCGGTCAGCGGGCGCCGAAGTAACAACGGGTCCCGCGACGCGTCTCTTCCTCTAGGCCTTCGTCTTTCCGTATTCTTCGAGGAAGGCGGCCATGGTTACCGCCCCGCGATGGTAGTCCTTGATGCGGAAGTGCTCGTTTGGAGCATGGAGATTNTCATCGGGGAGCCCGAGACCGATCAGCAGGCTCTCCACTCCCAGCGCCTCCTGGAAGGTGTTGACGACGGGAATGGAGCCNCCCTCCCGGACAAAGACCGGTCGTCGTCCGAAGCCGGTCTCNAGAGCTTTCTCAGCCGCCTTGACGGCGGCGCCATCGCGCGAGACGATGACGGGACTGGCGCCGTGGTGGGGGCGCACCTCGACCTTGACGGTGTCGGGAGCGACCTGGTTCAGGAAGTCGCTCACCAGGGCCGTGATCTTCTCGGGGTCCTGGTCGGGAACCAGGCGCATGGAAAACTTGCAGCTGGCGGTCGCCGGCAGAACGGTCTTGGCGCCCTCGCCGGTATAGCCNCTGACGATTCCGTTGATGTCGAGGGTCGGACGCGCGCCCTTTCGCTCGAGGGTGGTATAGCCGGCCTCGCCGAAAAGCTTCGCAGCCCCGACGGAGGCCCGGAACTCCTCTTCATCGAAGGGCAGCTCCGCCATCATCTTCCGCTCCCAGTCCTCGAGTGGACGCACATCGTCATAAAACCCCGGGATGGCGATCTTCCCATCCGGGCCCTGGCAGGCGGCCATCATGCAGGCCAGGACGTTGGCGGGGTTGGCTACCGAGCCGCCGAAGGATCCTGAATGGAGGTCCTTTGAGGGACCGTCGACGAAGACCTCCAGGTAGCAGAGGCCCTTGAGGCCGTAGGTGATCGCNGGCATGTCGATCGCGAACTGGCTNCAGTCGGAGATGAAGACGATATCACANGCCAGGCGGTCTTGTTCTCTGCGGATGAACGGNTCGAGATTCGGNCTGCCGACCTCTTCCTCNCCTTCACAGAGCACCTTGATGTTGCAGGGGAGCTTGCCGTTGACCTCGCGAGAGGCTTGGATGCCCTTGATCAGCGCGTAGAACTGGCCCTTGTCATCGGTGGCCCCGCGGGCGACGAGATAGCCGTCCTCCTCCGTCGGTTCAAAGGGCCCGTTGCGCCACAGCTCGACGGGGTCGGGAGGCTGCACATCATAGTGGCCGTAAACGAGTACCGTCGGCGCCCCGGGCGCCTCGAGGCGTTCGCCGTAGACGATGGGATGACGAGCGGTCTCGAAGACCTCGGTCTTCAGGCCGGCCTCGGCCATCAGCTCGCTCATACGTTCGGCGCAGCGCTTGACCTCACCATCCATCGACTCATCGGTGCTGATGCTCGGGATCTTCAGCAGCTCGATGAGCTCCTGGAGGTTCAGCTCTTTCCGTTCATCGATATACGCCTGTAGCTCGCTCATCGTTTCCTCGATTCTCGAGTGGTTGTTTTGCCGACGACCGGGACAGCCTAAGTGATGGCGCTGGTTTTTTCGAGTCTATTGGGCTGCGCCCGAGGGCCGTGGGCCGGAGGCCGGATCTTATGTCCCGCCGGAGGCGAATTCGGGTTACATTGTCAGCGGCTTGAAATCAACAAGGACCGGAATCCAGCGGAGCTGATCAATGATGGAACCATTGGGAAGAAGACAATTTATCCAGGCCTCGGCGGCGGGCGCCGTTTCAGCAATGGGAATGACGACCCTCTTCGCCGTCCCCCTGCAGGCATCAACGGGAGAGCACAGGGGGAAGATCTATAAATCAGTAAAATTCGGCATGGTCGGCGGGAAGCTTTCCATCCAGAAGAAGTTCGAGCTTCTCAAGGAGCTCGGCTACGACGGCGTTGAGCTGAACAGTCCCGGTGGCTGCAATAAGAAGGAGGCGCTGGCCGCGAGCAAGGCGGTCGGCCTGCCGATTCACGGGGCCGTCGATTCGATCCACTGGGGCACGAGACTTTCCGACCCCAACCCGGCGGTTCGGGAGAAGGGTCGCGCTGGTCTTGAGACGGCCGTTCGGGATACCCACCTGGTCGGAGGCTCCTCGGTACTGCTGGTGCCCGGAAGGGTCGCCAATGCCGAGAAGGAGAACCAGGACCAGGTCTGGGAGCGGTCGATTGGGCAGATTCGCAAGGTGCTGCCGCTGAGCTCCCGCCTGGGAATCCATATCCTCATCGAGAACGTCTGGAATGGCTTCTGCTATGTCCACAACGGTCCGGCTGACCAGACCGCCGACAAGCTGGCGGAGTATCTCGATGCGATCAACAGTCCCTGGGTCGGCTCCTACTTCGATATCGGCAATCACCAGAAATACGGCAAGCCCGCGGAGTGGATCCGGACGCTGGGCCGCAGGATCGTGAAGCTTGACGTGAAGGGCTGGGGCAGGAAGAACGGTTTTTGCAAGATTGGAGATGGAGACGTAGACTGGGCGGATGTCCGGAAGGCGCTAACGGAAATCGGCTTCAGCGGCTGGGCGACGGCCGAGGTGGGCGGTGGAGGAAGAGAGCGTCTCAAGGAGATTGCTGAGCGAATGGACCGGGCCCTCGGGCTCTGAACAGAGGAACTACCATGGATAAGCTCTCACGCAGAGATTTCACACGGGACGCCATCAGCTCCGTCCTGACTTTTTCGCTGCTGGAAACTCTTTTTGAAAACGATGCTTTCGCGGATGAGGTGAAGCCCCTGACGGGCAAGTGGCTTGCGGAGGTCAACCAGGTGGCCCGGGAACTGAAAGACGAAACGATCAAGCAGGTCATCTGGCAGGAGAAGGTCGAGGAGCTTCTTTCCGAGGTGCCGCTCGAGGAGCTTCTCAAGCTGGTGAATTTCGAACGCCTGACGAAGAACCTGAAGATCAAGTCGAAGTCGGAGACCAGCCTGCGGTTCAACTTCAACAAGGTGGAGGGCGCGCCTGCGAGGCTGGCCTTCGGCAAGCAGATCTTCGCGCTCAATAAGGGGAACTCGGTCGTCCCGCACGGGCACAACAACATGGTCACGGCGTTCCTGATTCTCAAGGGAGACCTGCACGGCCGCCACTTCGATCGTCTCAAGGATGAACCGAAGCACCTGATCATCAAGCCGACTATCGATCGCAAGTTCAAGCCTGGAGAGTGTTCGACCATCTCCGACTACAAGGACAACATTCACTGGTTCGAGGCCCTTACCGACAATAGCTTCATCTTCAATATTCACGTCTTCGGGTTGAAACGCCCTGGTCCCAGGCTGCCGACCAGCCGCGTCTACGTCGACCCGGAGGGGGAGAAGCTCAAGGGCGGCCTGATCCGGGCGCCGCGGTCGAACTTCAAGGAGCTCTCCAGGAAGTACGGCTGATTCTCGCGTGGGAATTCAATCGCAGGCATCCTGTCCCCGCAGCCGGGTCAGGTTGAGGCCTTCGTCCACCTTGATTCGTGGTCCGGAGAGGTCGTAGCTGTAGTATTCGATGACCTCGTGGGCCTGGCGGCTGAAGGCGTAGGGGCGCGGATGCCGTAGTATGCCGAAGCGAATCACCGCGGGCTCTCCGTCGCGGGCCTCACAATCAAGGAAGACGTAGCGTGATGAGTGGCTGGGACGCAGGGAGGTGCCGGCGAGGAGATCCGGATCCCGAAACAGCTCCCGGAGCTTTGCCCGCGCTTTTTTCTCCAGCTTTTTTCGCTCGAGCCACGCCCGGATTCCCATGCGGGTGAACCTCTTTTTGAAAGCGATGGTGGGGCCACGATAAACGAGATATTATTGTTACACGCAGTAGATGCCCTATCACCGTAAACCCCGTATAATTGGCTTAACAGAGCGGGAGTTCGGCCTGACCTGCGCCGCCTTCCGGGGGATAAGGGGGGAGTAAAACATGTGAGTTCCTCCGATCTGCCCCTTCAAGATCACATTTTTTAGCTGGAGTCCTTTTCATGAGGAACAAACGAGGTAGCTCATTCTCTCTGAATGGTTTGGTTTGCAGTGTTTTCCTGGCAGTCTTTGTTCTGCAGGGAGGCCTTTTTGCCCAGGGATCCTGTACGGACGCCGCTGAGATCGGCGATGAAACCGTCAATGGTTCAACGCAAGGCGCCCCCAGGAGCGGGGACTCTGATTGCGGGCGTTCCGACAACAGCCCCTCCAATTGGTATAAATTCACCGCCAAGGCCAACGGCAGCGTCACGGTCAGAACCTGCGGTAGTGGTTACGACACGGTGCTCTCGGTTTACTCCGGCTGCCCTGGAGAGGAAGACAACGAGCTCTCCTGTAACGATGACACCTGTGGTCTTCAATCCGAGGTGGAATTCAGCGCTACCGATGGCGAGGAATACCTGGTTCGCGTAGCGGGTTATCGCGGCGCCACCGGCGATTATACTCTGGAGGTATCCTCCGGCGGCGGCGGTCCGGGCCCCGGACCCGAGAATTGCGAAGATGTGCAGGACCTCGGACTCGGGAACGCGGTCGAGGGAAGCACCGCGGGCGGGGACAATACCGGCAGCGCCACCTGTGGGAGCTCGAGCCGGAGCTCGGATGCCATCTACCGTCATGTAGCCGACGAGGCGTGCCTCCTGATCGCCAGCACCTGCTCGAGCGGCTATGACACCGTTCTCTCGATCCATTCCGATTGTCCTCCGACCAACGAGAACCAGCTGGCCTGCAATGATGATGCCTGTGACCTGCAGTCGACTGTTGCCTACGAGGTGGCGGCCGGCGAGAGCTACTTCATCAGGGTCGCCGGGTTCAATGGAGCCACCGGCAATTACAGCCTCGAATTGAGCTGTTCGGAGCCTCCTGAGAAGGGAGAAGGGGCCGACATTACCATCTCGAGCATGAGCGGCATTCGCCAGATGGGAAGGCTCGGAGGGGTGGTTGCTCTCTCCATGCAGTCGACGATCTGCAATATGGGCAGTGACTCGGTGGACTGGTACGGCAACCCGGATCCGCGCCATCCCTTCCTGGTTTTCAACCTCTACCGCATGAGGGCCGGTCGCCTCGAGCAGATTGGCCAGTCCTGGGCCAAGCATGGATTCGCGGCATCCCAGACCAGCGGCGTCTGCGGGCTGCCCTGCAGGACCGATGGTGATGGAAACCTCGGCTCGGGCTGCGCTGACATCTATGGTGTCAGCACCAACGCCTCCCAGCGAACCTTCGGTCCCCGGCATGAGATCAACCCCTGGACAGGGGCGTTCACCTACGCCGGCTCTCATATCGACACGACGAGCCGCAACCACGACCCGGTGCAGCATCGCCTCGCGGTAAGAGATGCGGACCTCGATCCGGATGCCAACGCTGGCGCCCGGTATTTTGCCGAGCTCTACACGCTCTCCCACGATGACACCGATCACACCAACAGCCTGGGCTGGCAGGAGATCGATGTCTCCGGCAGTCCCGGCGGCACCTGGGATCTGGATTTTCGCCAGGTCATGGGAAACCAGGGCCCGGCGCTCGATGCCTGGGCTGGAGGCGCCAGGGCGGTCATTCCCGATGGAGAGCTGACNGAAGACGGCCGCTGCTATCTCGATCTGCATGTCAGCGAGAATGACAACGGNACCTACCGCTATGAATACGCNCTGTACAATCTCGACATGAACCGTTCGGTCTCCTCGCTGACGATACCCGTCGGCGCGGGTGTCGAGATCTCCGGCATCGGCTTCAAGGCGGTCGAGTCTTCCGATGACGGATTCAACAACGAGCCCTGGNCCNCCGTGCGCAACGACGCCGGGGTGACCTGGTCAACCAGCCCTGTCGCCGNGCATCCGGANTCCAANCCTCTCGGCTGGGGCAACCTCTACAATTTCTGGTTCGATGCCAACGCGGCTCCTTCCGATGGGAGTGTGATGCTGGGAGTGTACAGAACGGACCTCGAGGGTCCGGATTCTTATTCGGGCGCCAGCCGGATTCCCGGCGGCGGCGTTGTTCCGCCGCCCGAAGGCGCCATCTTCCGGCGCGGCGATGTGGATGGAAACGGGACGGTCGAGCTGACCGACGCGGTCTTTNTCCTGGGCTATCTCTTCCAGGGGCAGGGCGCTCCGGGTTGCCTCGAGACGGCCGACAGCGATGACAACGGCCAGGTCGACATCTCCGACGCCATCCGCCTGCTGGGCTGGCTCTTCCTCGGCGGCGAGCCCNTGTCGGCTCCCGGCTCCGAAGAGTGNGGCAGGGATCCGACGCCGGGTGACGCCGCCGAATGTGACTATGACAGCACGAGCTGCTGAGGCACGGACGGAACAGGTCGGCTGCCGCTGACGAAGAGGAGAGCTTGTGAACAGGTTGGTAGCAATTCTGGCGTGCGTTCTCTGCGGCGGCTGTTCTTCAGCCATCGCGCCTCGCGCGCCCGCTTCCGNCTNCCATACCGAGGTCATCGGGGCCTCGGTCGAGGGCCGGGAGATCCGGGTGGAGATTCTTGGCCGGCGCGGGCCGGCGCTCCTCATTTTCGGGGTCATCCACGGCAATGAGCCCCTCGGCGCCCCACTTCTCGAGCGTTTCCTGGCGCATCTCAAGGCGAACCCGGCCCTCTTCGCCGATCGCCGGCTGGTCGTGATCCCGGTCCTGAACCCCGATGGACTTGCCGGCAGGAGCCGCTACAACTCGCGCGGGGTCGATCTGAACCGGAACTTCCCNGCCTCGAATTTCAGGAAGAGCCGCCGCAACGGACCCTATCCCTCCAGCGAACCGGAGACGAAGGCCCTGATGAAGATGATCCGTCAGTTTCGCCCGTCGAGGGTGCTGGCGGTTCATTCTCCGCTCTTTTGCATGAACTATGACGGGCCGGCCGAAGACCTGGCCGCCGCGATGGCCAGGGCCAGCGGCTATCCCCTCAAGGCCTCGATCGGCTATCCGACGCCGGGTTCACTNGGNAGCTANGCCGGCCGGGACCTGCGCCTGCCGACGATAACCCTCGAGCTCCCGGGNAAGATCNCCGNGGAGAAGGCCTGGGAGGATCTCAAAGAGGCGCTGGTAATTTTCGTGAGCCGCTGAGGCCCGGTGGNGCTCAGTTTTTGAGGGCGACCGCGGAATCCCGCGGGACGTTTTTACCGGCGGTTTCGAAGGAGTCCGTCCATTTCTTCCAGTCCGTCTCGGCGGCCTTGACGGCGGTCTCGGCGTTGGCCGCCTCGGCCCTGGCCTGCTGGAGTTTTTCGCTGAGGGAGGCGAGGGCGCTCAGCTCCTTGCCAAGGCGGGCCGCGAGCTCGGCTCCCTTGCCGGCGGCGGTTTCCGCCTGCCTGCGGCTTTCTTCCCANGCCTTCACGGAGTCCGCCAGCGCGCTGGCNAGGNNTTCGGAGGANTGCTTCAGGTCCGTGATGAGCTTNCCGGTCTCCGGGCTGTCGAGCTCCAGGGCCTCGGTCTTCGAGATGATCTCAGCCGCCTTNCTCGAGGAGCCGACGGCTTTTTCGAGCAGGTTCCTGGCCGTCTCGGCGGCGGCCTCGGCGGCCTTCTTCGCGGCCTCGGCGCTGGCCTTGATCTCTGCGCGGAGATTGCCCAGGCGTGTCGCCGCTCCCTCGAGCGCCAGCTTGTTCTCCTCCACGGCGATCAGCCGGGTGGTGTGTTCCTTGCGCTTGAGGGCGAGCAGATCGAGGGCCTTGTCGATCTCGATGGCGGCTTTCCATTTATCCGCGAGGGCCCTGGNGGCCTGGAGGCCGGCCGCGGCCTTGTCCAGGCTGGTCTTCTGNACGGCGGCGGCCTCGTTGGCCGTTTTTACCTGCGCGGTTAATTGAGCGAGACGGGTTTTCGCNGTGCCCAGGCCAGCAGTGGACTTGTCGAGTTCTGATTTCGCGACGGTTCTTCGCTCGAGCGATTCCGAGACCTCCGTGGCAAGCCCGGCCGCCTTCTTCTGGGCCGCCGCCAGCGCCGCAGCGNTCTTTTTCAATTGGGCGGCGTCTTTTTTCTCGGCAGCAGCGAGCTTGCCGTGCTCCTCTTCGCAGGCGGCGAGCGCGATGAGGGCTTCTCCGAGGCTTGTGGAGGCCTTGAGAGCCAGGTCGCGGTTCTTCGCGAGCTCGACGGCGGCCCCGGNGGCGGNCNCNGTGGCGNCCCTGGAGGCNCCGGCGANCTTCTCCATCTCGGCCTTCAGGTTGTTGGCCCCAGCCAGGAGNCGGGNCTGCTCCGCTGCGAGCTTGCCGTGCTCCGTCTCGAGGTCGGCAAGCGGCTCCCGGGCNTTCTCCAGGCGGCTTGTGAGGCTGACGGGATTCAGTGCCAGGGAGGCGACCCTCTTGCCGTCATCGGCGTTCCACATCCGGATCTCTCCGTTCCAGTCGCCCGCGATGACCCGTTTGCCGTCGTGGCTGACGGCTACCCGCAGGGCGAGGTCGCTGAAGGCTTCAAAGGCGCGTTTCTGCCCGCCGTTTTGATCCCAGAGCTTGGTCGTTTTATCGCGGCCGCAGCTCACCAGCTGGCCGTTGCGATGGAATTGCATGGCGAGCGCTCCTCCCCCGTGAGCGTTCCAGCGCTTGACCTGCCTGCCGTTGTCCATTTCCCACAGNNGGATNGTNGAATCTTCGCTCGCGCTNGCCAGGATGTTGGAGTCCGTGCGCCAGCTCAGCGCCGTGACGGCTCCTCCATGGCCCCGCAGGGCCAGGTATTCGCGCCCGGTTTGCGACTCCCATACATGGAGCCCGCCGTTGCGGTCCGCCGATGCGAGCAGGACTCCATCTGGGCTGAACTCGATCGAGAAGATCCAGTTGGTGTGCTTTTTGATGTCGTGCAGCAATTCGCCATCGCTGGTCGAATAGACGCGGAGCATCTTGCTGGAACCGCCGAGAGCCACCATGCTGTGGTCGCTGGAGATGTCAGCCGCGAGGACAGAGTCGTATTCATCCCCGATCTCGAGAATCCTTTCGCCTGAGCGTACGTTCCAGAGGACGACCTTTCCGGAGTGGGCCCCCCGGCCGCCGCCGGCCAGGAGCAGTCCGCCGTTGCGGCTGAACTTGAGTACGTGGGCCATTCCTTCCGGGAAGGGAAGCACCCCGGCGAGCGCGCTGGTGTCGGTATTGTAGAGCAGCACCTGCTTCTGCCCGGCGATCGCCAGCAGGGGCGCCCAGGGGCTGCAGGTCATTGCCGTCACCGCGCTGGTTCGCGGTGTTCGCAACTCGGGTTCCAGGCTCAGGCCGCGGGGCATCGGCGGGGGACCTTCGGGCTTCGCCGTCGGCTCNCTTACCGAGAGCTCCAGCCTGGGCTTGNTNGGGAGCTTGACCTTGCTGCCCTTGTTCTCGAGCGCGCCGTCCGCGATCCATTTTCGGACAGTTTCCAGGACGTTGTCATCGAGCTTCCCGCCCTTGGGAGGCATGTGAGGCTTCTCGAGGTGGGCGATGAGGGTGAAGAGGCGGCTCGAGTCCGGTTCTCCAGGCTTGACCACACGTCCGGAGCTGCCGCCCTCCATCGTCAGGTTGTAGGTGTCGAGGATCAGCCCACCCTTCTTGCGGTCCTGGTTGTGACATTTGAAGCACTGGGACCGGAAGATCTCGACTATGTGGTCATCATAGGTGATCCGCTGGGCTTTGGCGGGCGCGGCATCTTCGCCGCCCGCTGTGGCTGTCGTAACCGGGAGCGCCAGGAGGCCCAGCGCGAGCAGGAGGGCCGCAGGGCTCTTTTTTCCGGGAAAGGATGGGTTCGAGGAGGACATCGGGATGGTTCGATCAGTGGTTGAAGAGAAATTCCCGGGAGTTGAGCAACGACCAGAAAAGGTCTTCGAGGAACTCTTTCTGGTCCGGAGCGGTCTCCAGGAGAGCCTGCAGGCTGGCGTGTTCCTTCTCCCCCGGCTTGCGGGAGAAGCAGCGGATGTACAATTCCTCGATGATTTCAGCAGGAGTCTTTTTTTCCGCCAGGCGCGCCTGGACGATCCCCCCCCCCTTCACTTTGCGCTCGACCGTGTCTCCGTTCATCAGGTGCAGGGCCTGTGACAGGTTGGGCTCCATCTGAACTTCGCAGGAGCAAACGGTTTCGCGCTTGGCCCTGCCGAAGGCCTGCAGGAAGTAGTTCGTCGTCGACCCATCTGCGATCTGAACAGCCCGCGCTCCCTTCGGCAGCCCGCGGAACTTATTGTTGGTGCCGGTGACCTGGGTGATGCAGTCGAGCAGAATCTCCGAGCGGATCCTGCGAAGCGAGGCATGCGAGAAATTGCGGGTGTCGGAGTTGTTCGACTCATTGGTCTGCGTGGCGAGCTGGTAGGTTCGCGACGTGCAGATGTCTTTTACCAGCTGCTTGAAGTCGTATTTGTATTCGGTGAAGCGGCGGCCGAGCTCCTGCAACAATTCCGCGTTGGCGGGTGGATTGCTGACCCGGACGTCATCGACCTCATCGATGATGCCCTTGCCGAAGAAATGAGCCCATACTATGTTGGCGAGGTTGGTGGCGAAGAAGGGGTTTTTCGCGGAGGCCAGCCAGTTGGCCATCACCACCCTGCGATCCTTGCCCTTGAGGTCGGGTGCTTCACCCCCGAGAAACTTGGGCTTCATGACCTTGTTTCCCACGGGATGGCGCACCTCGCCGCTGCGGGAGTTGAAGACGATGGTCTCGCGCGGGTCCTCGGCGCGCTTTCTGCCGATCTGCGAGAAGAAGGAGGCGAAGCTGTAGTAGTCGTCCTGGGTCCAGCGGTCAAAGGGATGGTTGTGGCATTGGGCGCATTGAATTCTCATCCCCATGAAGACCTGGGCGACGTTTTCACTCACCTTCAGGGTGTTGGTTTCATTCTGGTAGTAGTTGGTCGCGGGGCTCTTGAAGGTGCCGCCGCTGGCGCCCAGCAACTCGCTTACCATCTTGTCCATCGGAACATTGTTGGCGATCTTGTCCTGGAGCCAGTTGTAGTACAGGAGCATGGACTTGTAGCTCACCTGGTTGGAGGATCTGATCTGCAGAAGCTCGGCCCACTTCATGACCCAGAGCTCTACGAACTCTTTACGGTCCAGGAGTTCATCGACGAGCCTGGAGCGCTTGTCTTCTTCTTCGCTCGAGCTGAAGCGGCCGTATTCCTCGGCCGTGGGCAGCAGCCCGATGATGTCGAGGTAGGCCCGGCGCAGGAAGACCTCGTCAGAGCAGAGCTCCGAAGGCGCCACCCGGAGCTTCACGAGCTTTTCGTTGATCAGCTTGTCGACATAGTTGTTTTCCTCCACCTGGGGAAATTTGAACTCGAGATCCCTGGGCAAGACGATGAAGTGACTGCCGACCGTGAAGGTCCCGAAGCGGGCCATGATGAAGGCCTCTCCCCTGGCGTCGGCGGTAACCAGGCCCTCCTGGGAGACCTTCGCCGAGGTCTCGTTGTTCGAGAGGAAGTAGGCGAGGCTGGTCACGTCCCGGTCGGTCCCATCGGAATACCGCGCCCGCACGACCAGCTGCTGGGTCACGCCTTTCCCGTTGAGAACCGCGTTGGGGGGATAGAATTCGATTCCTGTCGGGCGGGGAATGTTGGCGGGATCACGGGGAACCCTGGCCTCGAGCCAGCGCACCAGCGTTCCGTAGAGCTCCGAGTCCTTTTCAAAGCGTTTGCCCCCGGTATGGCTGACCCGCCCGCCGCTTTTTTCAAGGATCAGGCTGTCGTGTACCAGCGCCAGGTTGATCCGGCGGCCGTTGAGTTCGCGTGTCAACCGGTGGTAGTCGCCGTCGGGGTCGAAGCCGAAGAGGGAAAGCCTGAAGCCATCTTTTCCCCGAGCCGCTCCATGGCAGCTTCCGGTATTGCAGCCGGCCTTCATGAACACGGGCATCACGTCGAGCTTGAAGCTGATCGGTCTTTCCGTGCCGGCATCCTTGACCTCGACGGGGAGTGAGACGGATTGGCCTTCAAATTCGATGTTCAGCCGGGTTGCTCCATCCCCGGTGGGCCAGAGGGTGTTTTTTTCGAGCCTGGCGAGAGCCGGATCGGCAAGGGTGAGCTTTGCCGTCGAGGTGACGTCCGCGCTCAGGCCGTTGGAATAGAGCGCCTGGACGATAACGGACTGGCGATCACGTTTTGTGTTGAGCTGGATATTGCCGGGATAGGCGGTGATCTTCACCAGGTCCGCGGCGGGGGCGGCGCCCGGCACGCAGAGACAGCCGGTGAGTACCGCGAGAACAGCGAAGATTCGAATACGGTCGGGTTTCATCACGATGTCATCCGGGGCCTCTTCAGGAGCCCTCTTCCTTGTTCTTTTTGAATTGAAGGCGAAGCTTTTCCAGCCGCGTGAGGCGTTTCTTCGGGGGCGCCTTGGGCGGCGGCGGGGGTTTAGGTTTTTCGACTTTCTTGACCACCTTCGGTGGAGGTTTCTTTTTCGGCTTCGGGGGGGGCAAGGGCTTGTCGATGCGCAGCTCGGTGCCGCCGCTGGAATGCACGATCGTCTCGCCGTTTTCGATGATCTCCACCCTGCAGGCGATGTTGCGGTGCTTCCCGGCGGGACTGTCTTTCGCCACCGTCACCTTGAAGGTCACCTCCTTGCTGGTGGCGTCGATTTCCATCCCCTGGGCCTTGACGTTGTGCGGCAGCCCGAAGAGGCTCAGCCGGGCCTTGCCCTCGAACTTCGTCCGGTGGTTGACCTTGCAGTAGATCTCGGTCTCCTTGCCCTGCTCGACGGAGGATTTCTCGGCGGCAAGGTCGATGTAGGGTTCCGCCACGCGCAGGGTGGCGAGCTGGGTGCTGGCCCAGATCGGTCCGTTGCCGACCGTCGCCTTGCCATTGACCGCGATCTTCCAGGAACGGACCTGCGCACCCCCGTTGGCGTTGAGGTTGATATAGGCTTCGAGCTTGCCTTCGGGAATGGTGACCCCGCGCTGGGAGGAAACCCCCGGCGGGTTGAAGACCATCTCGAGGTTGATCGGAGCCTTGAAGCCTTCCTTGCGCTCGGCGACCACCTTGAGGACCATCGAGCCGTTGCGGACAATCGGCACCCCGGGCTCCACGAGCTGCAGCTTGAAGGGGGCCTCATCGGTTACCGCCACCGCCAGGCGCTCGACCGTATGGTTCAGGTAGATCGATTGCCCCGGGCTGCCCACCAGCAGGTCGACTCCGATACTGAAACCACCGCTGATGTTTTTCGCTTCTTCGATATGCCTGGCGCGAACATCGGAGATCTTTCCAGCCACGGGAGCATCGGCGGCGGCTTCGAAGAGCACGGGGATCGTAGTCATATTGGCCGGCATGTTTTCGCCGGAGATGCTGAGTCCCGCTGGGAGGTCCGCGCAGCTGAACACCAGCTCTCCCCCGAAGTTTCGCCTGCTTACCGAGACCAGGGCGGTGTAGCGGTTGCCCCTGGGCACCGAGATGGACTGGCGCTCCTGGGAGTAGCGCGCCACCCGGGGAATCGTGAGGCTCAGGCCCGGTTTTACCGGCGTCAACTCGATCCGGTAGACGTAGTCCGGCCCGCCTTTTTTCAGATGGTCACGCACCGTTATGACGTATTCCTTGGTCTCCGGGGCGGTGAACCGGAAGTAGCTGTCCGGGCCGCGCGAATCATCGTTTCCGGCGAGTCCTCCCCCGGAAAAATGCGAGATGTTCATCACCGAATCCAGCGGAGAGCGAATCCTCCGCCCGTAGAGTTCCACCTCGAAGACCTGTCCCTTCTTCGCCTCGAAACGGAAGCAGTCGATGTCCCCGGGCTCCGAGATGATGCCGTTGAAGGCCCCGGGCGCCACTCCCTTGCTGCTCTGGGCATGGTTGTTGTTGGGTTCGATCTCCAGGACATTGTCGTACTCGCTGATGCGGAAGACGTTCTTTGATGGGGCGATGCCCCCGTCATCTTCGAGGTAGAGCCCGTAGTCGTTCCGGGGCTCCTTCGGAACCATCAGCTTCTGTTTTCGGGGTCCGCCGGCGTCGCCGATGTAGGAGACCTCGACTCCCTGCCCCGCCCTGGCACCCGCGGGAAGCACGGCAAGAGGCCGCGGGAAGGTACCCACGTGCAGCCGGTAGTGGCAGTTGCCGTTTCCCCCGTAGGAGCTCTCCCGAACCTGCACGTAGTAGTTACCATCTTCAGGGGCGATGACCTGACAGGTGGCATCCTGGCGCAGAAGCGCTGAATCGTCCGCCGCGGCGATTTCAAAACGAGCCTGGTTCATGATCGCGATGTAGGGGTCGAAGACGGTGTGGCCCAGGCGCATGGCCTCGATCTCAGCGGAGATTCGCTGCCCTTTCTTCACCTCGAATACGTAGTAGTCGACATCCTCGTTCTGCACTATTCCGCTCACGGTCGAATTGAGCGCGATTTTCTGGGGGGAGGCGAAGTCGCTGTTAGGCTCCTTCTCGGAGACCGCGACGAGCGCCCCGACGAAGAAGGTCTTCATGTCGGAGATGCCGGTGGCTGTGCGCACGCGCATGGAGTGAACGCCCAGCTTGCAGTCAGCGGCGATCTTGACCCTGGCACGGACCTTGTTGTCTTTGAGTTCCTTGAATTCGACGAGGCTGAAGCCCGGGGAGTAAAAGAGGATCTCCTTGGCATCGGCGAGTCGCGCGCCGTTGAAATCGATGTCCAGCTCGCCTCCGCGCTGGCCGCCCCTGGGGAAGATCGAGCTCAGTGAAGGGGAGGCTGCCCGCAGCAGGGCTCCGGGCCCCGGCAGCAGGCAGAAGGCAAGGAGCGCCATCGAGCTTACGCGCCGGGCTGTTGCTGGCTGGAAGCCGTTGCGGTGGGACATCTTCGTGGTTATCTCCTGTTGAGGATCCGGTTCAACTATCCTTAAGGTCCGGTAAAGCGCCGCGGTGATCAAAAAAGCCCCCCTGTCGGGACCTGTCGAAACGCCTTCAGGCGAGGAGAGCCTTACAAACCTTGCCGCCATTGACGATCTCGATCGGGCGGTCACCGGGGGCCATGAGCTCTTTGTCCGCGACGATACCAAGCTGGCGATAGACCGTTGTCGCCCAGTCTTCTACCGAGAGGGCATCTTCCTCGGGCTCGGTCGCCGTCGCATCGGATTTTCCGTAGATGGACCCCTTCTTGATTCCTCCACCGGCCAGGACGATGCTGAACACCTTCGGCCAGTGATCCCTTCCCGCGTTCCCGTTGATCTTGGGAGTGCGCCCGAATTCGGAGGTCACGATTACCAATGTAGAATCGAGGAGCCCGCGGGTTTCGAGGTCCCTGATCAACCGGGCAAAGGCCTGGTCGAAAGGCGGCATCTGGCCTCTCATCGAGTTGCGGATGTTGTTGTGCATGTCCCAGCCGCCGTAGGTCAGGGTGACGAAGCGCACTCCGGCCTCGACCAGCCTCCTTGCCAGCAGCAGTCTCTGCCCGGCGGCGTTGCGTCCGTATTCATCACGCAGCTTGGCGGGCTCGGCGTTGATGTTGAAGGCCTCCTTGGCCTCCTTCGAGCTGATGAGGCCGTAGGCCCTCTGGTAGAAGGTGTCCATGGCCTCGAGGCCATCGGATTTCTCTGTCTCCTTGAAGTGGGCGTTGACCGCCTCGAGGATCGAGCGCCGGCGGTTGAACCGCTCCGACTTGATTCCCCCCGGAAGATTGAGATCGCGAACCTTGAAGCCGCCGCTGGCGGGATCGCTGCCGAGGCTGAAGGGGGCGTAGGATGAACTCAGGAAGCCGGAGCCCGCGAAGGTATTGGGCTGGCCGGGTATGCAGACGTAGGGCGGCAGGCTCTTACGCGGCCCGAACTCGTGAGAGACGATGCTCCCCATGCTCGGGAAGACGAGCGCCGGGCTGGGGCGGTAGCCGGTGAACATATTGTGGGTGCCGCGTTCGTGGGCGGCCTCGCCGTGGCTCATGGAACGCACGACGGTGATCTTGTCGGCCACCTGGGCCGTCTGCTTCATGACCTCTCCATAGCGGATGCCCGGAAGCTTGGTGCCGATACTGCCGAGCTCGCCCCGGTAGGCCAGGGGCGCGTAGGGCTTTGGGTCGAAGGTGTCCTGGTGGGCCATGCCGCCCGGCATGAAAATATTGATGACGCTCTTGGCCGGGCCTTCCGTGCTCTCGTAAAACTTCTGGTCGGCATGCGCCGACTTGATACGGAAATAATTGTCGAGAGTCAGGCCCAGTCCGCCAAGGGCTCCAACCTGGAGGAAATCTCTCCGGGAGGGCTTCAGGGCTGAAAACCTGTTGGTTGCCGTCTTCTTCATCTCGGATCTCCGGGTGTCTATTCAGTAAGGAACAAGCCGAATGAGGGGCTTCTGCGCAACAAGAGGATGCTAATTCATGCAACCGAAGGCAGTCAACTTATTAGTGAGATCCAGTTGGGTTAAGTTCCGGGGGATGGACGGGAGCTATCCTTGCGCCCCCCTTCCTTGGGGCTTTTTTCAGGGTTTTTGCAACGGTGGGGGAGACTCGCCGGTTGCCGTACGCGGGGTTCAGAACACTATCGCCCCGCGGGCGACCGTTCCCTCGAGCATGTCTGAATAGGCGATATTGATATCTTCGAGGGCGTAGGTCTTCGACACCAGGCTGTCGAGCTTGAGGGTCCCTTCAAGATACAGCTTCGCGTAGAGAGGGAAGTCGCGGTGGGGATCGCAGGAGCCGTAGTAGGAGCCGAGCACGGTCTTTTCCTGTCTCGTGATGATGGAGCCGGGAAAGTCCGTCTCGCTCCCCATAGGCGAGAGGCCTACGAGCACGAGCTTGCCGCCCGGGCGAACGGCGTGGAGGCAGGCCTCCTGGACCTCCGGTGATCCGACCGCCTCGAAGACGTAATCGGCGCCGCGTCGGGCGGTCGCCTCGAGGATTCCGTTCAGCGTCGATTCATCGGCCTTGAAGACGTGGGTGGCTCCGAAGCTCCGGGCCATGTCGAGCTTCGTGTCGTAACGGTCGACCGCGATGAGGGGCTCCGCCCCGGCAAGCCGGGCTCCCGCCAGTATGCTCAGGCCGACTCCGCCCATCCCGTAGACGGCGACAGAGGAGCCGCCTACCACCTGGGCGGTATTCATCACGGCGCCGAGCCCGGTCGTTACCGCACAGCCGATCATGGCGGCGACCTCGAGGGGAACCTCGTGGTCGAGGGGGACGCAGCTGGCCGCGGACACCACGGCGTGTTCGGCGAAGCAGGCAAGGCCGCAGTAGTGGTAGACGGGCTCTCCAGCGAGGGACAGGCGGGTCGATCCATCCAGCATGGTTCCCGCCCAGAGTGGTCCTTGCCAGGTCTCGCAGAGAGCGGGACGCCCCTTGCCGCAGTAGAAACAGCTTCCGCAGCTCGGCGCCCAGCTCAGGGCGACCTGGTCGCCCTGCCTGAGCGAGCCGACCCCCGCACCGACGGCCTCGACGATCCCGGCGCCCTCGTGTCCGGCCACGACCGGCAGGGGGTGCTCTGTCGTCCCCTCGCGAATATGCCAGTCGCTGTGGCAGATGCCCGCCGCGCCGATCCTGACGAGCACCTCTCCTTCACCCGGGGCGGCGAGGTCGAGAGTCTCGATCTCGAAGGGCTGGCCGGCTTTTTTGATAACGGCGGCCCGTATTTTCATATCGGCCTGTTACTCAAGGGATCCCTATGTGGTAAACGAACCTCGAGTATGACAATAGACCTCAACGACTCCCGGTCAAGCAAGAGCCGGCGGGAGATGCCTGGAAAGAAGCTTCCTGTTGGTGCCTCAGAAGTACGCTTCCCAGCGATTGCCTTCGTAGACGCAGGCCTGCCAGATGAGCAGGAGGAGGAAGATACCCCCGCTGATCAGGAAGCCCATATGCCAGTTGTCTACGGTATTCTCGTGCGCAGTGGAGGGCGCGAAGCTCACCTCTTCGGCTTCTTCTTCAGCGCCTTCGACCTTTTCCACCGTGGGGGCGGCGGCCTGGTCGGCCTCGGTCCTCGCGGCGGCGTCTCCATAGGCGGAATTGAGGAATACGATGCCGCTGAAGCTGATGATCAACAGGCAGGAGAGCAGAGTGAGAACCATGGCCTTCTTGCGTTCGCCCGCCTTGGCGGTACTGACGGTGCGCAGGAAGCTGTCATCGGGTTTTTTGCCGACATGGAAACACTCGGGACAGGTGACGATCTCTTCTGAATAGGTCGCCGAGAGTGCCAGTACGGAATAGCATTCGCTGCAGATGAAGTCGAGCTTCTTGCCCTTGACGCCCTTGCTCTTGGAGACCGCGCCTACCGGCTTCTTCGTTTTCGCTCCGCCTTCCTTGTCCTTGGCGGCGAAGCCCTTCTTTTTGCCCTTGCCCCGGCTCTTGAAGCTCGGTTTTTTGGAGGCGCCTTTATCCTCTTCTTCGGATTCATCGAGGAGGGCCTCGGTATCTACGTCCGTGTCGCTGTCGGACTTTTCAGCGCCATCTTCCAGATCAGAGCCGATGTCTTCCGGCAGGCTGTCAGGAATTTCGGGGGGGGGCTCCGGGGGCAGGTCATCTTCACCCAGGACATCTGTGGCATCTCCACCGTCGTCATCGGCCAGGAGCGCATCGAGTTCGTCTGCTGAAAGCTCCTCCGCGGGGGAGTCGGCATCTGCCAGCAGAGAGTCAAGCTCTTCTTCGGAGATCTCGGCACCGTCTTCTTCGCCGGAGTCCCCATCACTCGAGTCCGCCTCGAGCAGGTCTTCGTCGCTCAGCAGATCATCGTCCGCATCCGCGTCTGAATGTTCGTTTTTTTCTTTCCCGCCGAGGAGGTCGTCCAGGTCGTCATCGTCTAAGTTGATCTCTTCGGGCGGATCGTCAGGGAGAGAATCTTCGTGTTCGTTAGCCATGAGACTCCTCGCGATTGATTATTTCCATGATGCACAGACCCCGCAGCATCAAGATGGTAACTGCTTCATGTTATCACAAGGGAAGTTACCACGAGGTAAAAAATACCCTTAATGCCCGGTGTTCAGTGTTTGTTAATGCTTACGGGAAAAAGGTTTGTCGCAGACGGGGTGGTGGTCGGGTCTTTCATCGTTCAAGCTCCGGAAATCCTGCCCATGTTCCGAATGCGGGCTTCATGGCCCAGCGCCGGGAACACCGTTATTTTCACAGGTTTTTCGGCGGGTGGTTCATCCGGGCGCTGCTTGACACCGAGCCGCATGCCTCTAGGATGATGGTATGCACCGGTATCAGGTCCAACGCAGACCAAAGGCGTCGAGTTCGGGTTTAGAGCCCGGGGCGTCTCGCCGGGTTCTGGCCGACGGTCATCGACCGCTGTCGCCGGGAGGCGGGTNCTGGNCCCGCNGGAACAGGTCGAGAAAGGAGGTGGTCAATATATGTATCATTCTACGGTGATAAGTGAGGTGGTGACCTCCTGATTGATTGAAGATCCCGAGGGTGCTTGCCGGTACCCCCCGGACTCAGGAGAGTCAGGGAGGATCCAGGCGCCACCGGAGCCCTGATGGTCCGCATCATCGCCTGCGGGAGGCCTCTCCAGAGGCCGGCCATCAGGGCTTTTTTATGTTCTTATAAGCGACCCGTCAGGCGCCGCTCTCGATGCCCATTTCCTCNAGCACGCTCGCGATGGCNNCCAGAAGATTTTTCACATCGTCCTGCTCGATACGACCGATGTTGCCGATACGGAAGCAGTCGGCATCGCTGACCTTGCCGGGATAGATGACCAGGTCTTTCTCGCTCAGCCGGGTATAGAANTCNGTGAAATCAAANGCCGGGTGGGTCGGATAGCGGAACGAGGTGATGATGTAGCCCTGGTCTTCACGCGGCAGGTATTCCTTGAAGCCCAGCGCGCTCATTCCCGCCACCAGGGTGTCGTAGTTNCCACTGTAGCGNGCCGCNCTGCCGGCGACCCCGCCTTCTTCGGCNAGCTCTTCCAGCGCCTTNTCAAAGGCCAGGATCGTATGGGTTGGCGGTGTGAAGCGGAATTGGCCATTGGACTCGAGCCCNTTCCATTGGGCGAAGAGGTCCAGGCTCAGGCTGCGNGCCTGTCCCTCACAGCGNGCGAGNTCCTCNCCGCGGCAGATGGCGAAGGAGAAGCCGGGGACGCCTTCGATGCATTTATTGGCGGAGGAGACCAGGAAGTCAACTCTGGCCTTCTCCAGGTCCAGCGCGACGGCTCCGAAGCTGCTCATCGCGTCTACGATATAGGTTTTGCCGCGCTCACGGACGAGCGCCCCGGTCTCCTCGACCGGATTGATGATCCCGGTGGTCGTTTCACAGTGGACGATGGCTACGGTCGTGATCGAGCCATCCGCATCGAGGCGGCTGGCGACCGCGTCCGGGTCGGTCTTCGTGTTCTCGCCGCAGCGCAGAGCCTCGCATTCGATTCCCAGCACGCCGGCAATCTTCAGCATTCTCTCGCCATAGGCGCCGTTGATGACCACCAGGAGCTTGCCGCCGGGAGGTACCGCTGAGCCGATNACGGATTCCACNCCGAAGGTNCCNCTCCCCTGCATGAGCGCGCACTCGTAGCCTTTTTCCCTGGAGAGTCCGGCAAGGNNGAGGAGGCTGTNGCGGATGGTTTCTATCGCNGCGATGAAGGCGGTGTCGCGCGAGCCNAGATCNNGCAGCATGGCNTCNTTGACCGTGGNACTGGTGGTCAGCGGCCCCGGGGTAAAGAGGAGCTTGTCTTTTTTTTCACCGGCGCGGNCNGGGCTGGTCATGTCGCTATNGAGTCCTTTCCTACCANGGCATCGAGAAGGTCTTGACGTAGGTCATTCCCTTCATAGCTTCGATGACGCCNTCCTTCACCCCNAGCCCCGAATCCTTGACCCCTCCGAANGGAGAGCACTCGATTCGATAGCCGGGCACCTGGTTGATATTGACAGTCCCTGTCNGGATTCCTTTGACCGCGCGGATGGCCCGGTCCATATCCCGGGTTACGATTCCCGAAGAGAGNCCGTAGGCGGTGGCGTTGGCAAGAGAGATGGCGTCTTCGATATCGCTGACCGACATGATGGGGGCCAGCGGACCGAACGATTCNTTGACGACCATCTCCGCATCNCGCGGNACATCCGCGATAACCGTGGGGGTCATCAGGGCGCCNTCTCGCGTCCCTCCCAGGAGCACACGGGCGCCGAGGGCGACCGCATCGTTGACGACCTTCTCGAGGTAGATCGCAGCNTCCTCGTCGATAACCGTTCCAACNCGNGTGTCTGGATCGCTCGGGTCGCCGTAATTGTATTTGCCGGCCTCTTCGACGAAGCGCTCCGTGAANGTTTCAAGGATCGCCTCATGCACCAGGAGNCGCTTGACCGCCGTGCAGCGCTGNCCCGAGTTTCTAAAGCANCCNTCGGCGGCAAGGTTGATCGCGAGGTCNAGGTCGGCATCCTCCATGATGATCAGGGGCGAATTTCCNCCGAGCTCNAGCACCAGNTTCTTATAGCCGGCGCGCTNGGCGATCATTTTCCCCACCACCTCTCCTCCGGTGAAGCTGACCACCTCGACGCGCGGGTCGGTGACCAGGGTGTCGGCGACCTCCGANCTCGGNCCAACCAGGACACTCAGCATCCAGCCNGGCAGNCCCGCCTCGTAGAGGAGCTCGGTGATCTTGACGGCGACCAGGGGNGTCTTGCTCGATGGCTTNAGGATGGTNGCCGCNCCGCAGGCGATCGCCGGGGCGATCTTGTGCAGAACCTGGTTGAGTGGGTGGTTGAACGGGGTGATTGCCGCNACCAGCTTGTGNGGTTCACGGAGGGTGAAGATCTTGCGGGATTTTCCATGTGGAGAAACGTCACAGGAAAAAATCTCCCCATCGTCCTTCAGCGCCTCCATGGCGGAAAACTGCAGGACGTCGTGTCCGCGTCCGACCTCGTAGGTGGTCTCCTTGAGGCAGAGCCCCGATTCCGCTGTGATGAGCGAGGAGAACTCCTCNGCNCTCTCCAGCAGCATGCGGCGCGCCTTGTCGAGAATTTCATAGCGTTGGTANCGGCTCAGCGTCTCNCCGCCNTGCAGCGCCGTTTCGATGGCCNCGATGGTTTCGGCCTTGCCGAGGTTGGCGACGGTGCCGGCCACCTCCCCATTGTAGGGATTGTAGACGGACAGCTTGTCTTCCCGGTTGACGGCCTGNCCGGCGATGTAGCAGGGNTAATCGNTCATGTCTNGATTCCGTTGGTGGTGAATTCGAAGATGTCGAAGTTTCTCAGGTCCCCGGTTCTCCTGGAATATTCGGCATTGATTNNTTCNGACAGNAAAAAGGGAACCATCTCTTCATAGCGTCCTCCGTGAGAGCGNAGGCCNTCNTGGANGGCCGCGAGGTCATGGTAGTCCGGAGTTCTTCCAATNACGACNTCNCGNCCGGACAATACCACGACATCNCCGATCCTGTCAGCCGGAAGCTCGAGNTTGCGCGCAGCCGTAGGCCGGTCATACGCCTCGGTGATACCATCGAGCTTGAGCAGCCGGGAGATGATCGTTCCGGCATCGATGGAGTCCGGGAGATGTACGCAGGCCAGCGAGCCCAGAGCCCCGTGGTGAAGAACATAGGGGTCGGTGATGGGCAGGATGACCTTGACCTCTTCCTTGAGCTCTTCAGAGAGCAGGCTCTCGAGGTAGATGACGTTGGGCTCTCCCGCGGCGGTCTGCTTGGAATTCATTCCATGGTCGGCCGTCGCTCCGACAACGGCCCCCAGGTCAAGCAGCCGTCCAAGCTCGTGGTCGAGGGCCGCGTAGAAATCGAGGGACTCGGTGTCTTCCGGGGTGAACTTGTGCTGCATATAGTCAGTCAGCGAGAGGTAAAGAAAATCCGCTTTTTCCCGTTCGATGAGGGCAACACCCGCCTTGAGAACAAAGAGGCTGGCGGCCGCGCTGTAGATCTCCGGGGTCGCCTCGCCAACCAGTTCCTCTACCCCTGAGATTCCATGGGTGTCCTCGACGGTCTGGTCGGCCTTTTCGGCAGAGAAGGCGATGCCATCGAGCTCGTGAGAGAGGATGTCCCGGAGCTTTTCCTTCGCCGTAACCATCGCCACCTTCCGGCCGGCCTGTGCCGCGGCCGCAAGGATCGTTCCGCAGCGCAGGTAGGATGGCGAGTTCATCATCACCTCCTCTCCCGTTTCCGGGTCGAGAAAGAAATTTCCGCTGATCCCATGAACAGCCGGCGGCGTTCCGGTAGTGATCGAGGAGTTGTTTACGTTAGTGAAGGAGGGAAGGGCACCGCGGGCCATGGCCCGGAAGGCGCCTTCCTCGAGCAGCCTGGCCAGCCTGGGCATCCGGCCGAGGGCGAGGGAGGTGTCGAGGTATTCATCCGCGCATCCATCGATGCAGATAACGGCTACTGGCCGCGCGGGCGGGCGGTAGGTTCTGTCGTTGACGGTAAATTCATTCGTGGCGGGCGGCATAGGCCTTCATTTCTGTTTGCTGGGTCCAGTGTGCCGACTCGAATGAGCCGGAATACCGGGCTGAGGATAGATATACAAGGGCTCTATTTCCAGCGTGAAACAGACGACCGAGGCTTCCAGGGGACAATAAGGTCCGAAAAACAAGATCAGGGTCAAGAAGCCGGGGCCGCCTTGGCGAAGAACTCTATAGGGAAGAAGAATCCCGATGAGGCTTCAGCGCGATTTTCTTTAGAGGCTGTTGGGGGCGGCTCCACCCCGATTCCGGTGCCGGAGGAAGATTTCAATTCAGGAGCAGGAGATCAGAAATGACATTATCACGAGGCGACCTCCGGGTTATCTCGGCTTCCGTTCTGCTCCTGGCGCTTCTGCAGGCCAGCTCCTGCGATCACCCCGTCTCCCAGGAGTGGGAAGGAACCATGGAAGAGGCCGGCAAGGTTCTGGCCCGGGTTGGCGACGAGGCGGTTACGGTCGATGAGTTCAAGGAGGCGCTCGCCAGGAGCACGGAGAAATATCCCAGGATCTATTCCGGCGAGCGTAAGAGTGAAAGGCTTCTTCGTCACCTGGTTGATGAGGAGGCGCTTTTCGCCCAGGCGCTGGAGGAGGGCTATGATAAGAACCCAGCGGTGGCCGGCGAGCTGCGCAGGCTGGTTGTGGGCGAGTATCTCAAGAAGAAGCTCATGCCGCTTCTTGATGGGGTGAAGGTGGCTGACGAGGAGGTGTCGAAACACTACAGGGAGAACCTGGAGAGGTACCGGACCCATGAGCTCGTGAGGGCGGCGGTGATCTCGTTCAGGATTCCTCCCGGCACGGACGAGACCGGCAGGAGCGCGCTTTTCGAGAAAGCCGCCTCTGTCCTCGAGGAGGCCCGAGGTCTGCCCGGCAGCGTTGCGGGCTTTGGTGAGCTCGCGGCCAGGCATTCTGATGATTCGAAGACCAGGGCGGGCGGCGGGGATATCGGCTGGATCGTCAGGTCATCGAAGGGTTCCGGCCTCGACCCGAACCTTCGCTCTGAGATCATTCAACTTCAGAAGCCAGGAGCCTTGTCCGCGGTGATTGAAACGGATAAGGCTTTTTATCTCGCGAAGGTGATGGAGCTCAGGCCCGCTCGCCAGCGGCCTCTTTCGGAAGTTCGCTCCGCGGTCCGAGCGATGCTGCTCAACGCCGCCAGGGATGCGGCCCAGGAAAAGTTCTACCGCGAATTGAGAGTCCGCCGGAAAGTTTCCATCAATCTCGAGCTGCTGGAAAAGATGGAGAGGCCACCCGTCGCGGATTAGGGCTGGTTCCCGGCGCCGGGCCGCTACCCCCGGACGCCCGGAGGTTCGTCGCTGAAGACGCTTTCGCCGTGATAGGCCGCGCTGAGCGACGCGTAGAGTCCGATCTCTTCGTCCAGCGCGGCGGGGAGGATTCGGCAACAGGCGAGGGTCTCCTTCCGGGCCTCCCGTTCGAGAGCACGCTCCATCGCGGGCCGGAGGAATTTTTCGCAGCGGGTGAAGATGGAACCGATGACGACCAGCTCGGGATTGAGGATGTCGATCACCATGGCCAGCCCCTGGCCGAGGCGGTCGCCGGAGATGTCGAGTATTTCGAGGCAGAGAGGGTCTCCGGAGCGGGCGCCGAGGCCCACATCGCGGGCGGTGAGGGCTCCATCTCGGAGGCAGGTCTCTTCGGACCAGGCCGCCCGCCTGTCAACGGCGAGCTGCTCGATGCCGCCGCCGGAGCAGAACCCCTCGAAGCTGCCGGCCTTGCCGCAGCCGAGAGGGCCATCTGGCGAGAGCCGGATGTGGCCTATTTCGCCGGCGTAGTTCGAGGAGCCCCTGTAGAGCTCCCCGTTGAGGATCAACCCCGCTCCAAGGCCGGTTCCGAAGGTGAGGAAGAGCAGGTTCCGGGCGGGCTCGTTTTTCCCCGCGCCGAAGTGATACTCGGCCAGGGCGCCTGCATTGGCATCATTTTCGAGGTGAATGGCCGCCCGGGGAAAGGCCGCGCTGAAGAGGTCCACGATGGGGACGTCGCGCCAGCCCGGGAGGTTGGCAGGCTCCTGGATCAGGCCGGCTTCCCGGTCCATCGGCGAACCGCAGGAGATGCCGACAGCCTTTGGGCCCGAGCCGCCTCCCGCCGCGGCCTGTCTGCCGGCCTCCTCCAGCAGCAGGTCAACGGTTTCTTTCCAGCCGAGTGAGCCCTTGCCGGTCGTGAAGGATGCGGATGCAAGCAGTCGGCCCTGCCGGTCCGCGGTGCAGACCGCGCAGGTCGTACCGCCGATATCTATTCCGAGGTAAGTTTCAGCCATGCCTCTATTGCCGTGACCGCATTGGTCTTCTCCCGTGTGTTCAGTATAGTGTCACTCTATAGCAAGGATCCGGGGGGCGGCCCCTCGATGTGCGTTACGACAGGGTAGCAACTGGCGCAGCAAGAGTTTATTGGTAAAGGGCGACGAATGAATTTCTCGATTACCTGGCAGGCCGGGATGGACGAGCCGAAAGGGTTCGTTCAGGGGCGCCTGCCCGAGCTGTTTCTTTTTATCTGCGGTCTCGTGTTCGCCTCAGGATGCGCTGGCCGCCAGCCCACGGGTCCGGCGGGTTTCCCAGTGAAAGACCCGCACTCTTTTTCGAGGCCGGCGGAGGTTTCCGTCACCCACCTTACCCTCTTTCTCGATGTCGATTTTGAAACCAGAACAATCAAGGGAGAGGCCGCCTGGCGGATCAGGAACCCGGGCGGCGCCCGCGAGTTGCGGCTCGACACCCGGGGGCTGACGATCAGGCGGGTTCAGCTTCTCGAGGATGGCCGCATCTCCGAGGGGAGCTTCTTGCTTGGAGAGCGGAAGCCTCTCCTTGGTCAGTCTCTGCTCGTGCGTATCGAGCCGGGGACGAGGGAGGTGTTGATAGCGTATGAGACTACGGGAGAGGCGGATGCCCTGCAGTGGCTTGCTGCCCGGCAGACCGCCGGCAAGAAGGAGCCCTTTCTCTTTACCCAATCGCAGGCGATCCTGGCGCGAACCTGGCTCCCTTGCCAGGACACTCCTGCGGTCAGGTTCACCTATACCGCCGCGGTCGAGGTTCCCGGTTCGCTTTCGGCGGTGATGAGCGCCGGCCGGAAAGGGGNTCCGAAAGAGCTGCNNGGNGGAAGAAAACGTTTCCTCTTTGAGATGCCCCAGGCCATCCCGTCATACCTGATGGCCCTGGCGGTNGGCGANCTCGGATTCCGGCCNCTTGGCAGGCGCTCCGGNGTTTATGCCGAGCCGGCNGTGGTCGAGAGCGCGGCCTGGGAGTTTGCTGATACCGAGAAGATGATGGAGGNCTGCGAAGAGCTCTTCGGGCCTTACCGCTGGGGGCGCTACGACATCCTCGTGCTGCCGCCGAGCTTTCCCTTTGGCGGCATGGAAAACCCTCGCCTCACCTTCGCGACGCCGACCATCCTGGCGGGAGATCGTTCGCTGGTCGCTCTCGTTGCCCANGAGCTGGCCCACTCCTGGTCCGGGAACCTCGTTACCAACGCCACCTGGGATGACTTCTGGCTCAACGAAGGCTTTACGGTCTACCTGGANCACCGGATCATGGAGCGGCTCTACGGCAAAGAATACGATGAGATGCTGGCCCGCCTGGGACTCGATGAGCTCAGCAAGACGATCCAGGAGCTGCTTNAAGATNANCCGGCGGATACGCACCTGAAGCTGNNTCTGGNCGGCCGCGATCCNGATGATGGCATGACGGATGTCGCCTACGAGAAGGGCTACCTTTTTCTGAGGATGCTGGAGGNNGCCTTNGGCCGTGAGCGCTGGGATACCTTTCTGCGCTCCTATTTCGACCGGTTTTCCTTTCAGCCCATGACCACTGAGGGNTTCCTGGATTTTCTCGACAAGGGTCTGCTGGCGGGTGATCGGACCCTGGCGAAGAAGCTGAGGATTGATGAATGGGTTTACGGACCGGGCCTGCCGGCCAACCTTCCCCTGGTGCGTTCGGAGGCGCTCAAGAAAGCGGCCGCGGCCGCAGGGTATTTCGCCGCCGGCCTTGGAGCTGAGGCTCTGAAGACCGACGGCTGGACGACGCACGAGTGGCTCCACTTCCTCCGCCACCTTCCAGCCGACCTGGCGGTTGGCCGCCTGGGCGACCTGGACCGGGTGTTCGGGCTCACCGCGTCGAAGAACTCGGAGATCCTCTGCCAGTGGTTCCTGGTCGCTCTCCCNGCCGGCTACAGTCCGGTGATGAAGCCGCTCGAATCTTTTCTNGTCAATGTCGGCAGGCGAAAGTTTCTCAGNCCGCTCTACAGGGAACTGGCGAAGACTCCCGGCGGTCTCAAGCGGGCCCGGGAGATCTACGCCCGGGCCCGTCCGGGCTACCACCCGGTGGCGATCGGGACCATCGATGGGATCCTGGGCTGGAAGGACTGAAGCTCACTTCTCAGGCGCCTCTTCTTCCCGCAGCCGAAGATATTTCTCNAGCTCAAGCACCTCCTTCAGCTCCTCGAAGCCCATCATNTCCTCCTTGNGCGCCGCCGCGCTTCCATCTCGCAGGAAGGTCTTCGCCAGCGNTTCGANAGCCCGCGCCGCCGCCAGCAGCGTCTCGATCGGNGCGACCACGAACTTGAAGCCCAGNTCTTCGAGCTCCGAGGCTGTCAGCAAGGGGGTCTTTCCGAAGGAGAGCATGTTGGCGAACTTCGGGTAATGGACCCTCTCGGCAATCGCGGCCAGCTCTTCTTTTGACTGGGGAGCCTCGACGAAGGCGACGTCGGCCCCGGTAGAACAGTAGCGGTTGATCCTCTCGATGGCCGCGTCGATGCCCTCGCTCTGGCGCGCATCGGTCCGGGCGAAGATCACGAAATCGTCGTCCTGGCGCGCATCGAGGGCGGCCTCGAGCTTGGCGACCATCTCGTCAGAGGAGATGACCGCGTTGCCATCGAAGTGGCCGCAGCGTTTCGGAGAAACCTGGTCCTCGAGGAGGATTCCCGCGGCGCCCGCATTTTCAAAGGCTTCAACGCACAGCCTGACATCCGCCGGCCCTCCGTAGCCAGTGTCTCCATCGGCGATCAGGGGTATTGAGATCCGCCGGGCCATGCGCTCGACCGCCGCGCTCATTTCCCCGAGCGTGAGGAAATTCAGGTCGGGGAGACCGCGGAGGCTGGCGCTGGCGCCGAAGCCGCCAAGGAAGACCGTTTCGAAGCCGGCGCGTTCGATCAACAACGCAGTTAGAACATCGTGGGCGCCCATGGATCGGATGATTCCGGGCTCATCGAGAAGGTGGCGTAGTTTTCGAGCCGGTTTTTCTTTCGAGTTCATTTCCAGGCCTTCCCTGCCGTTCATTCTCGCATGCCCGCTTTATTGCCCGCGTGCTATGCTGTCGCTTACAGTCTAACTTGACTTGAGGAATGAACAAATGCCCGGAATGGATCTCTTTCGTCTGGATGGAAAGGTGGCGCTTGTTACCGGAGGCACCAAGGGGCTGGGGCGCAGCATGGCCGATGGGCTTGCTTCTGCGGGAGCCGATGTCGTTATCTGCAGCCGCAACGGTGAAGAGGCCGAGGGTGAGGCGGCTCTCCTGGGCGAGGAGACCGGCAGGCGGACCCTTGGTGTCCGTTGTGACGTGACGGAGCCCGAAGAGGTCGAGGCTCTTGTCGAGGCGACCGTTTCGAAGCTGGGGCGCCTTGATATTCTTATCAACAACGCCGGGATCAACATCCGCAACCCGATCGAGGAATTGTCGCTGGAAGAGTTTGAAGAGGTGATGCGTGTCAATGTTCGCGGCCCCTGGCTCTGCTCCAGGGCGGCGATCCCTCACATGCGGACGGGCGGTTACGGACGAGTGATCAATATGGGCAGCACGCTGAGCGTGGTAGGGGTTCCGGGCCGCACTCCCTATGCATCGAGCAAGGGGGCGGTTGCGCAGATGACGCGTGTTCTCGCGCTCGAGTGGGCCGAGGAGGGGATCACCGCCAACGCGATCTGCCCCGGGCCGTTTTTGACTCCGATGAACGAGCCGATCGTGGGTCAGCCCGAAACGGAGCGTTTTATTCTCGGCGAGGTGCCGATGGCCCGGTGGGGTGAGATGACCGAGATCCAGGGGGCGGCGATCTTCCTGGCGAGCGAGGCCTCAAGCTACGTCACCGGGGCGACCCTGTTTGTCGATGGCGGGTGGACCGCCCACTGAGGGCGCCTCACCACGGGCATAAAAAAAGAGAGGCGAAGCTCGAAAGCTCCGCCTCTCTTTGACGTTCGGATTCGGTTGGAAGAATTACTTCTTCTTGGCCGCGTTGCCGTACTTGCCAGGCATTCCGAAGTCGTATTTGTAACGCTTGATGCCGAGCTTGGTGAACTCATACGCATCGAACTTTTCGAAAGGAACAAAGGGACGGGCCGCCATGCGTTCATGAATGACCTGGTCGACGAGCTTGACGCCCTTGACGAAGCCCTTGCTGCCTCGAGTGAAGTCGCTGGTGTTGTTCTTGACGTACTTGACATCAAAGCCCTGCAGCTTGGCGCCCTCTACGAGGCCGTAGTTGTGGCCGTGGGCTTTCTGCAGGTGCATATCGAGGAACTTCTCGTTGCGGTCCGCGTTCGAGATGCTCTTGTTGAAGGCGAGGTTGCCGAGCTTGACGGCGAATCCGGCCTGCGTGTAGAAGTCGGAGGCGTTCCAGTAGCCGGGCAGGCAGTGAACGACACGACCATCGGGGGTCATGAAGTACATCTGGATGTTTCGGCCGCCGGAGCAGGTGTTGATGTTCTTGGCTGCGTAAGAAGGCATGTGGGTATTGGATACGCCAGCGTAGTTCTTCCTGCCCTTGATGTTCTGCCAGCCGGAGACGAACGCGGTGTTGATCTGGTTAATGACCTTGTCGTTAGAGAGCGTCACGGCTCTCAGTGAGTGGCCGGCACTTCACAATCCGCCATCGATATCACCGACGATATCGACCCAGAAGATCATCTTTTTCTCAGCCTGGGCCTTTTTCTTGAGCTCATTGAAGTTTTTGCTCCAGTTGATCTTCGACATCATCTTGTCGACGTTAAGCTTTACCTGCTCACCGGTGACGGTTTTGTAAGCCACGTTCTGAGCATGTAGGGCACCGGTCATAAACAGCACCGCAAAGGCTGCTACGGTCAGTTTCCTAAGCATTTCAAAGCTCCTTTCAAAAGGTTCCTGAAAAGTTCAGATAAGAGTTAGGGTCTGAAAAAGTGATGGATACCACAACACTTTACCTTGAGATCTTAAAAGTGTCGAGAAAAACACCAGAAAACATCAATTTGTCGCGCTATCGCCATTTTCTTTCCACCAGGCTTCCCAGATCTTTTTATTATCCCCGAGATTGACTCCGGTAATTGACGCAAGTGCTGATTTTACAAGGCCTTTTAGTTCCTGGTCAGGGCTTGAGAGGCTCTTGATGAGGGCAGGGACAGCCTGCAGGGCGTTCGCTTTTGAGAAGGCTCCAACCATTTTACTCTGCATGTTCGGGTCTCTACTCTTCGAATAGACCGTTGTGAGGTGTTTTGTCGATTCTACCGAGGTCAGTCGCCCAAAGCCGTCTCCAAGAGCCTCCTGGAAAGCATCGAGCCGTCGCTTCTGGTCTTTCTTGATCTCGATCTTTTTCTCGGATAATTCCAGCAGGCGCTGCAACCGTTCGAGGTATTGATTGTGCCGGCCTCCGTAGTAGCCGCCGCCGGACTTATACTTGTCCTTGTTGATTTTGTAGGCATTGTCCGTCAGAGCCTTGATGCGTCTTTTCAGAAAGGATGACGTTTTTTCCATCTTGGAGCGGAGCTCGCTCGAGTAGGCGTAGACCTCGACCAGTCCCCTGGCTCCATCTTTGCCGGTTGCCCGGAGCAGTTCGGTAAGGTCGGGATCGAGATCCCCCGGGCTCGCCACAGGCAGGCCGTAATTACCGACGGTCTCTTTGAGCCGTTCGATCAGGGCGGCATAATCCTTCTTCGACAGCTCTACTTTTTGCGGGATCCTGGCTACGGCGGTTTGCCGTGAATCCTCGTCATCTTCGACATTGAGAATCCGATTGCTGTTTTCGCTCATCACGGCGGTGCGCCTGGAGATCGAGGCCTCAATTTTTGACGTGTCTGTCCCTCCAGTGAGCCCGCCGTATTGGTCCAGGTTGCCCTGGAGGTTGTCACGCTCCTTGATCAGGGAGGCTATCAACTCCCGGGTCTCAGCAATATTGCCATCGCCGGGGGCCGGGGTGACCGACTCGTCGGAGGGGGACGCGGAGGCGAGCTCCTCCGCGGTCTCAGGCTCCTCCCGATTTTCACCCGCGGGCGCGGGCGTTGCCTGCCTGGTTTGCTCCAGGGCCGCAAGCATCTGCTGCAGTTTTGCAATCTGGACATTCGTATTGTTGAGGCGGGCCTTCAGGGCGGCCTCGCGTTCGGTCAGCCTCTTTTCCGCCGCTGATTGCTGTCGCTGGACAATCTGGGCGCTTTCATTGGTCATGCGCTTGGAAACGACGGAGACGACAATCAGCAGCAGGATCAGGATGCCGGCTCCGATGGCCAGGTTGACTCCGGGATTAGCGCCGGATTTTGCCGCGGTAACGGGAGTCGGGCTGGTTGTCTTTGGTTTCGGGGCGACCAGCTTGCGTTTGCGGCGCTTGATCTTCTTCTTGGCTTTCGCCGGGGCCGGTTCGGTTGGAGCGGGGTTGAAGGTGACCGGCTGCTGGTCGGGGGCCGGGTAGTTTTGCGTAGGTTGCTGTGGGGGATACGGTTGCTGCTGCTGCGGCGGTTGACCCTGCTGTGGGGGATACGGCTGCTGCTGCGGCTGACCCTGCTGTGGGGGATACGGTTGCTGAGGATAGGGTTGTTCCGCGGCGGGCTGCTGCCAGGGTGGAGCCTGCTGAATGCCGGGGTCGGCCGCCGGCATGGGAGCCTGGGGGTTTTCTACGG
>NZOA01000073.1 GCA_002695115.1 Planctomycetota bacterium | reverse complement strand
GCGGCGCTCATCCAGAAGGTGCTCGCCTCGGAGGAAAAGATGCTCGCCCCCGGCGAGAAGATCCCCGAGGCCTCCGACCTGTGGCCAAGCGAAGACGTCTTCTGCACCCACGCGCATGACGGAGGCGACCGATGAGAAACACCGCCGCCATCCTTGCCATCTTCCAGGTCATCTGCATCCTCACGGGCAGCCTGCGCTCCTCCGACGAAATTCCCGGGGCACCGCAGAAAACCCCCATCATCATCGAGGGCGCCACCATCCATCCTGTGAGCTCTCCCTCCTTCACCGGAGCGCTGCTCTTTGACAAGGGCAGAATCGTAGCCCTTGGAAAAGAGGTCAAGGCTCCGGAGGGAGCGAAAAAGATCGATGCCGGTGGCAAGCACGTATTCCCCGGCTTCTTTGACGCCTACTCCCAGCTCGGCCTGACCGAGATCAACGCCGTGCGGGCGACGAAAGACCTGAGCGAGTCCGGCAGCATCAACCCCAACGTCAAGGCGCTCGTCGCGGTGAACCCCGACAGCGAACTCATCCCGGTCGCGCGGGCCAACGGGATCCTCCTGGCCCTCACCGCGCCCTCCGGCGGCCTTGTCTCAGGCATGGCTTCGACCATCCAGCTCGATGGCTGGACCTGGGAAGACATGACCCTCGCCGCCCGGGGCGGCCTCTACATCAACTGGCCGGCGGTATCCCCCGCGAGCGCCTGGCTGGTAAAAGGCCCGGCGAAAAAGCAGCTCGAAAACCGGGACAAGCGCCTGCGGGAGCTGGCCGGGGTTTTCGAAGCCGCCCGCGCCTACTCGACGGCCCGCTCCGCCCGCGGACCCGACCAGCCGGTGGACGCCCGCCTTGAGGCCATGCTGCCTGTCCTCCGGGGTGAGCTTCCCGTGATCGCCCGTGCCGAGACGATCCAGACCATCCAGTCGGCCGTCACCTTCGCCGAGCGCCAGGGGATTCGGCTGATCATCCATGGAGGACATGACGCCCCTCTCTGCGCGGCCCTGCTCAAAAAACACGAGGTCCCGGTGATCCTGCGCTCGGTCTACCGGCTGCCGCGACGACGCTCCGAGCCCTACGATCATCGCTATACCCTGCCGAAACGTCTGCGCGAGGCGGGAATAGAATTCGCCATCTCCGGCAGTCCGACCGCTCGAACGGCTCATATGCGCAATCTTCCCTACCACGCCGCCATGGCCGCTGCCTTCGGCCTCAGTCGGGAAGAGGCCCTTGAGGCCATCACCCTCGCGCCGGCGCGTATCCTCGGCGTCGCCGAGCGGGTCGGCTCACTCGAAGAGGGCAAGGATGCCACGCTCTTCATCTCAGGAGGCCACATGTTCGAAATAAGCAGCAATGTCGAGCAGGCCTTTATCCAGGGCCGGGAGGTAGACCTCTCGAGCCGGCACAAACGTCTCTGGCGCAAGTACGGCGAGAAGTACCGCCGCCAGCGCGAGAATAAATAGACGCGCGGGGCCCAGCCCTGCGGTATTGACCTCGGACGGGTAAGAGGTGAAAGTGGTGCCTGGAAAGAGACGATCCAGGGCGTCGAGAGGACCAGGCGGATGAACCCGTTCACCACCAACAACGCCAGGCTGCTGACCGACGAGCAGCTGGAAAAAACCCACGAGGCCTCGCTGGAGATTCTCCAGGAGGTCGGCATGGAGGTCCACAACGCCACCGCCAGGGAGGTCTATGCGCGGCACGGCTGCAATGTGGACAGCGAGACCCTGCGCGTCAGGTTTCCCCAGGCTGTGATCAAGGAAGCCGTCGACTCCATCCCCCCGACCTTCACCTTCTACGCACGGAACCCGGAATACGACCGTACCGTTCCTGGCGACGGCCCGCTGGTGATGACCGCCAGCTCGGCGCCGAACGTCCTCGACCCGGTAACCCGCAAGGAACGCTCGGCGACGACCGAGGACATCGCCCGCATCGCCCGGCTCGTCGACAGGCTCGAGGGAATCGACCTGTTCTCGGTCTCGGTCCTGGCGCTCGATGCCCCCCCGGGACAGAACTGCCTGTCGCGTTTCTACACCGCGCTCAAGCACTGCAGCAAGCCGGTGCGGGGAAGCGGCGAGGTCGGCTCGGGATCGGTCCGGGAAGAGTGCGAGGGCGTCCTGAGGATGGCCTATACCATCGCCGGGGGAGAGAGCGCCTACCGCGACCATCCCTTCATCACCCACCACTACTGCCCGGTGATCTCGCCGCTGAAGATGGACGAGGACTCGACGGAATTGCTGATGTACTACGCCGAGAAGGAGCTCCCCGCCCACCACTCGATCGTACCCAACGCAGGGCTCAGCTCTCCNCTGACCCTCGCCGGCACCCTGGCGCAGGGAAACGCGGAGTACCTCGCCGCCGCCGCCCTGACCCAGATGGTCAGGCCGGGCACGCCCCTGCTCTACAGCTACCTGCCGACGGTCGGGGACATGCGCTCAGGCGCCTACGCCTCCGGAGGCATCGAGTGCGGAATCCTGAACATGGCCTTCGCCCAGATGGCGCGCTTCTACGACATCCCCTGCAGCGGCTATATCGGGCTCACCAATTCCAAGCTGGTGGATGCCCAGGCCGGCTTCGAGAAGGGCATCTCCTGCATGGGCGGCCTGCTGGCGGGAATGGACGTCCTGCAGTTCGCCGGTCTCATCGACGCCCTGCTGACCTTCGACTACGGCATGGCGGTCATCGACAACGAGATCAGCCTGATGCTCAAGCGCGTCGCCCGGGGCATGGAGGTCAGCAAGGAGAACATCTCCCTCGATGAGATCATCGAGGTGGGGCCGGGCTCGATGTTCCTGGAGACGGAACAGACCTTCTCGCGCATGGAGAACACGGCCCTGTTTCCCGATGTCGCGGACCGCGATACCCGCCAGACCTGGGAAGAAAAAGGCGGGTACGACGCCTGGGACAAGTCACTCCTGGTGGCGAAGGAGATCATCGAGCGCCAGGGTCTTCCCTACTTCTCTCCCGAGGTGGACGAGGAGATCCGCTCCCAATTCGAGAACATGGTACCCGGCGAGGTCCTCATTCCCGAGGGCTGGTAGGAGACGCCGCTCAGCGCCGACGCCAGGTGACGTCCTCGGTGGAGAGACGGTCCCCAAAAAGATCATGAGCGCCCGGATCCCCCTTGAGGTGCCTGTCGAGCCACGGCCTCACCAGCGTACCGACGACCCGTGTCTGCTCAATTGAACCGAGGGTCTCTCCCTGGAAGTTGATAAACGGGAAGAACGGGTTGCAGAAGCCGACCTCGGCGACACCGCAGCCGAGAGTGGTCGGACCATCCTCGTCGGCAAAGCCACAGTGGTCGCCGAGCGGGAGATTCACCAGGAAGGAGGAACCCCGCGCGGGCAGGGCCCCGAAGATCGGCCGCGAGTGAAAGACCGGCGGGGTGGTACAGTCCTTCTCCCCCTCGAGCACCAGCGCCGGCACCTCGATGAGGCCGGCCTCGGCGGCCGGATGGCGATCACCGAGGATGGGATAGCCCACGGCCCCCAGTGGAGCCAGGAGCAGCACTGTCCGCAGGTCGAGCCCCTCCCTGGCGAGAGCGTCAGCCGCAGCCAGCACGGAGGCTCCACCACCGGAGGAATGTCCCATGAGAGCCGAGGCGCCATCGAGATGTTGAAAGAGGATGGAGTCGCCTTCCGCCCCCTCCTCCTCGAGCCGCGAGAGGACGAAGCGCAGGTCGAGAGCGTAATCCTCGAGGTCGAGCACGTCCTCATCGCTCAGGCGGTCGGATGTCGCGAATACGTAGCCCGCCGGCACCAGGGTCTCCCAGAGGTAGGCGTAATCGAGAGCCTCCATACCGTAACCGTGCCCGAAAACCACCAGGGGAAAGCGCCCGGAGGCGGCGGGCCTTCCCTCTCCCGCGGCGAGGGCTGGATAAAAGACGTCGACGGGTATTTCGCCCGGGCTTCCCGGCGAATCTTCAAAGAAAAGAACGACGTGTCCGATCTCGTAAACGACCGGCTGCGGCCCCGGGCAGTCGGGATTTTCCCCACCGAGGAAGAGCCACTCGAGGATGTGGATCGCATCGCTGAGGTCGGCCTCCGAGTCGGAGTTGACGTCGATGCAGGAGAGCTCTCCACAGCGGGGCGCCTCACCGCCTCGAAAGAGCCAGGTGAGCACGTGAACCGCGTCTCCAAGATCCACCCTGGAGTCGCCGTTGGCATCGGCGCAATTCTCATCTTCACCCTCACCCGCCTCTACCCCGGCGAGAGCGAGGAGACAGCACAGCAGCGCGCCGGAGAACCAGCCGCCGAGTCTCTTCGCACGATTCCATTCGAACGCGGGCATCAGCTTATTCACTCCAAAACAAGACGCCCCCGGACCCTCCCGGACGCGTGGTCCTGAAATCACCATCCCATTGTACCACCACGATCCGCGGCGATGAACGAGTATGCCACCCGGGCGCTCGACCACCCTCCCGCCCTGTGGTACAAATGAGCCGGCTGCAGAAAACCTTCGTGAAACGCTACCCCCGTCCTACCGTGGTGGAAGATGATCTCCAGGCTACTCTCGATCGCAGGCAATACGTTTATCGAGTCGCTCCGGCGTCCCGTCTTCCTTTCCGTATTGGGCACGGTGTGCGTGCTGCTCTCCCTGAACCCGGCCATCAGCACCCTCACCCTGGGAGAAGATGACAAGCTGCTCGTCGACCTGGGACTCAGCACAATCCTCCTGGGAGGACTCTTCCTCAGCGCCTTCATCGCCACAGGCTCGATCTCCCAGGAGATCGACAGCAAGACCATCCTGACCATCCTCTCCAAGCCCGTGGGGAAGTTCTGCTTTATCGCCGGAAAATACATGGGGACCTGCGCCGCGATCAGCCTCGCTGTCTGGATCTGGAGCCTCGTCTTTCTCCTGGGCATCCGCCATGGGGCCATCTCTACCGCCTGGGACAACACCGACGGCCCGGTCCTGCTCTTCGGCCTTGGAGGCACCGCCCTGGCCGTGGCGATCGCCTCCTGGGGAAACTATTCGCGGCGCTGGAACTTCCCCACCACCGTCTCATCGCTCCTGGCCGCGTTCCTGGCGTTGGCCTGGATCCTCGTCCTCCTGACGGGCAAGGACTGGAGCCTGCAGGGGCTCCACACCGAGTTCGCCACCGGGGAAAAACAGCTTGGCCAGGTATTGCTCGCCCTGCTCCTGGCCCTGCAGGCCCTGTGGATCCTCGCCGCCATCTCCATCGCCTGCTCCACGCGGCTGGGACAGCTCTCTACCCTGCTGGTTACCTTTGGCGTCTTCATGCTCGGCCTCTCCAGTGACGCCCTCTTTGGCGGCCCCGGCCAGGAAAAACCGCTGGCGGCGCTCGCCTACAGGCTCACTCCCAACCTCCAATTCCACTGGCTGGCGGATGCTCTCTCCCTGGGCAGCCCGGTTTCAGGATCCTACCTGCTGCTGGTGAGCGGCTACACGATCCTCTTCAGCGGCGCCATCCTATGCCTCGCCACGGCGCTCTTCGAGGGAAAGGAAGCCGGCTGAGCCCACGCTCTAAATAAGGGCCGTTTTCGCTGGAACTCGAACAGCTTCAAAGGCAGGATGGCCGGCGAAGAGAACTCTTCCCTTTGAAGAAACATCCACTGCGGCAACTCCGCTGGAGTCACGCTGCGCTGAATGCCGGGAAGCGAGCAGCCGAAGTTTTTCCGGTGCAGGTCTCGTCAATGAGGGGATTCAGCGCAATTCCTTGCGTAGGTAGAATCGTTCCCCGGTCGACAGCCAGGAAAGACCGTAAATGAAGACCCCCCCGGATACAGCGTTCGTCAAGACGCACGGCCTCACCAAGGTCTTCAAGGACTTCTGGCTGCGCCCCAGGGTCGTCGCTCTCGAGGGCCTGGACCTGGAGATTCGCCCGGCGGAGGTTCACGGCCTGCTGGGCTCCAACGGCGCCGGAAAATCCACGACGATCAAGCTCATCCTGGGCCTGCTCTTCCCCACCAGCGGAGAGGTTACGGTCTTCGGAAAAGCCCCCGGAGATGTGGAAACCAAGAACCGGATCGGCTACCTGCCTGAAGAATCCTACCTCTATGGCTTCCTGGATGCAGAGGAGATACTCGACTACTACGGCCGGCTCTTCAACCTGCCGGCACCGACCCGCAAGCAGCGGATCGCCGAGCTCCTCGACATGGTGGGCCTCCAGGGCATGCGCCGCCGCCCACTGGCTGAATACTCCAAGGGAATGCAGCGGCGTATCGGGATCGCCCAGGCGCTCATCAACAACCCCGACCTGCTCATCCTGGACGAGCCAACCACCGGGCTTGACCCGATCGGCGCCCGGGAGGTCAAGGACCTCATCCTGAAACTCAGGAAGGAAGGCAAGAGCGTGCTCCTGAGCAGCCACCGCCTGGCCGACGTAGAGGACGTCTGCGATCGGATCACGGTACTCTACGGCGGCCGCAAGCAGGCGGAGGGAAGCATGGACGAGCTCCTGAGCTCGCCGAGCTCGACCATCATCGAGACGGATCGACTCGATGCCGCGACCATCGACAGTATCTCGAAACTGCTCGAGAAGGCCGGGGGGCTCTCCATAAGAAAGACCGAGTCTCCCCGGCAGAGTCTCGAGGATTTTTTCCTGGGACTCGTTGAGAAGGCCGACAGGGAAGGAGCCGAGACCAGCGGCGCCACAGGCGGGGCGGGGGTGGCCGAATTCCTGGCGAAAAAGAACCCGACGCCCGATACAGAGCCCAACTCCGAGACCGGGGAGGACAAGGCCTCAACGGCCGGCGAGGATGCCGACTGAGATGAGCTCACCCACAGCCGAAAAGGACAGAAGCGGCGGCGGGCCGGAACGCTCACTCCCCCTCATCATGGTGCTTCCGGTGGCGGCTTTTCTCGTGGCCTGTCTCTATGAGCTGCTGGCATCGAGTTCCGCCGTGCTGGAGGCCTCATCTGTGCGGGTTACAGGGACCCTGCTGGTATGCTGTTCCATCTTCTCCTGTCTCTGCTGGCTGGCGAAGTGGCTCCTCGGCTTCGGTGGCCAGGTCGCGGCGGTGGCCCGCGCCCTGATCTCGGAGGCCACCAGGACCAGGGTGGCACCGGCCTTCCTGGCCGTACTCTTTTCAGCGCTTGCGGCCCTGGCCTTGTTTCACTCCCCGGAAACACCTGTTCGCTACCTGCTCCAGGGCTACCTCAGCTATTCACTGGCCATCACGTCGGTGCTCGCCGGCCTCCTCACCCTGCTGCTCTCCTGCAGGACCCTCAGCCACGAGATCGAAGCCAAGCTGATCGAGACCCTGGCCGTCAAACCTGTCGGCAGGGGCAGCTACCTCGCAGGCAAGTGGCTGGGGCTGGTCGTCCTCAACGGGATCCTGCTGAGCGTGGCGATGAGCGCCATCTACATCTTCTCGGTGCACCATATCGCCACCCTGCCCCCCCGCGACGAGAAGGATGCGGAGGCGATCGAAGAGGAAATCCTCACCGCGCGAGACCTCGTAAGCGCCCAGGCTCATCCGCCCGTGGCCGAACAGGTCGAGACCGAGCTGCTGGGGAAAACCCGCGCGGCCATCGAACGCCTGGCCCATAAGGGGCACAGGCATTCGCACGCGGACGAGGCCGAAGAGGAGCTCGACGAGGCCGCCAGCCTGGACGGGGCCAGGAAGTACCTGCTCAAGCACCTGCTGCGCCGTTCGCGCAGCATCGCCCCCGGCAAGAGCCGGAGCTTCAGCTTCGAGGGCCTTGGCGAGTTGCGCGAAGGAGGCTCCCCGCTCAGGGTGCGCTACCGCCTGGCCAGCCAGCCCGGCAGAGCCCTGGCTTCACACGAGCTTACCGTCACCATGAGCGGCGGCGGCCGGAAGGCGGCCTTCACCCCCGCCGGCATTGGCTACTTCGAGCTCGACCCCTCGAGCATCGATGAAAGTGGCCGGCTCAGAATCACGATCAGCAACCCCGCGGATTCTCCGAGAACGGTCATCTTCAGCTCCAGGAACGGTCTCGAGGCGCTGCGAGCAAGAAACGGCTTCACGGGCAACCTCCTGCGGGCGCTGCTGGTGGTCTGGATCAAGCTCTCCTTTCTCTCGATGCTCGGCCTGCTCTGCTCGAGCTTCCTCGGTTTTCCCGTGGCCGTACTCCTCTGCGGACTGGTATTGCTCATCGCCTCCACCAGTCCCTTCCTGCTGCAGGCCGCCGACATGGGAGGCTCCGCAGACAGCCCGGGAGGCTTCTTCGAGGTCTTCGCCACCACGACAACGCAGGCCCTCGCGAACGGCCTTGGCCGCTACTCGGAATTCGACCCGGGCCTCCGGCTCATCGATGGAAGACAGTTCAGCTGGTCGGAGCTCAGCCGCTGCTTCCTCTGGATCGGCCTGTTATGGACCGGCCTCTCCGGAGCCCTGGCAACCATAGTCTACAGAAGGAGAGAGCTTGCGCGCATCCAGGTCTGAGAACTCGAGACGATCGGGTAAGGTCTCTACGCAGCTGCTGGCAGGCGCGGTCCTGCTGGCAGGCGCCGCGCTCCTGCTCGGCCCGATCAACCGTATCAGGAGCGAGCTGCAGTTGCGAGCCCACGACACCATCTCGGAGAACCTGCCGCCCGACATCGCCCTGACCCAGGCGGGCCTCGGAACCTTTCGAGCCCTCGCCACCAGCGTCCTGTGGAACAGGGCGACCCGTCTGCAGCGGGAGGGCAGGAACTTCGAGGCCATGCGCCTGGCCGACTGGATCACCAGGCTGCAGCCTCGCTTCTCGGCTGTCTGGTCCTTCCAGGCCTGGAACATGGCCTTCAACATCTCCCAGGCCACCGATCTTCCCACGGAGCACTGGCTGTGGATTCGAGAGGGCGTCGCGCTCCTGCGGGACAGGGGAATTCCCCTCAATCCGCGTGAGATCGATCTCTACCGTGAGCTGAGCCACATCTTCCTTCGCAAGCTCAGCAGCCCGGGCGATGAGCTGCATCCGTACTACCAGCGCGAGTTCGCCAGGCGGTGGCATGAACTCCTCGGCAACCCTCCCACAGGCGACGCGAAGGAGATGAGTGACTGGTTCCGACCCGTGGCTGAAGCCTACCGGGCCTACATGAGCCGCCCGGGCGAGCCGCTCGATCGTTTCCAGCAGGCTGTTCCGCAGGCGGCTGTCCTGCTCGAACAGCTCGAGGCCCTGGGGGTCGAGCCGGGAATCGAGCTGCTGCGGAAGGTCTCGGTCGGCGACCCGGGCCGGCTCGGGCAGTGGGTAGCGAGAAACAAGGGGACCGCGGAATACGCCAAATTGCTGGCGTTCCTGAGAGCGCGAGCCCTGGCGAAGAACTACAACATGGATCCCGGCTGGATGTTGAAGCTGCTGGAAGGCGAATGGAGCGGCGCCGAGGCGGACGAGGAGATCCCCCTGCGGCTCGACTGGCGACTGCCGGAGGCCCACTGCATCTACTGGGCGTCTCTTGGCATCCACCGCGGCCGCAAGCTGCTGCGTCCCGATGAGTACGCCAGCTTCTATTGCGACTCGAACCTGCTGAACGCCCTCAGCCTCCTCAAGGACAACGGTCGGCTGGTATTCGAGCCTGCCGGAGAGGTCTACCGCCGCCTCCCGGCTCCCGAGTTCATGCCATCCCTGATCAAGACGCTGAAGAACTCGGCGCGAAAGTATCCTGACATCTACCCGCAGACCGAACCCCCGCCCCCGGCGGGTCCCGGGAGATAGCCTATTTCTTTTTCGGCCTGAAGGCCTTGAGCCGGCTCTCATCGGTCTCGATGTAGGGTCCATCGAGAAGATCGATACAATAGGGAATGGCGGGAAAGACCGCGTCAAGGCACTCGCCGATAGCCCGGGGCTGGCCCGGCAGGTTCACGATGAGCGCCGAGCCGAGAATCCCCGCGGTCTGCCGCGAGAGGATGGCCGTGGCGACCTTCTCCAGCGAGACCTTTCGCATCAACTCGCCGAAGCCGGGCATCAGCTTCTGGCAGACGGCCTCGGTCGCCTCGGGGGTTACATCACGCGAAGCAGGTCCCGTCCCCCCTGTCGTCACGACCAGGCAGCAACCCTCGGTCGTGGCCAACTCGACGAGGACCTCCTCGATCAGCGGCTGGTCGTCGGTAACGATCCTCTCCACCGGCTCCCACTCAGAGCTGAGCACCTCGGCGAGATATTCCCTGATTGCCGGTCCGCCCCGGTCCTCGTACTCACCGCGGCTGGCACGGTCGGAGACGGTCAGGATTCCAATCTTCGCTGTCGCCATGGAACTCAGGGCAGCTGCGAGTGGCTTCCATCGCAATACGGCGCGTTGCAGGTGCGCTTGCAGCCGCACCAGGCGACCGTTTTCGCCTCTTCGATATCGACCACCAGCGGCGCCAGGCCTGTGCCTGCGTGGGAGCCATCGCAGTACGGCTGCGACTCGGAGCGTCCGCAGGCGCACCAGGCCTTCTTGCCCGGTTCCTCATCGATCACGCAGGGCGTCTTCTGGGGAATGGGAATGTCGTTTTCAGAGCTCATGCGAGCCTCCCGCAAACAGGTGGTTGATTACGCTCTGTAGTTTGCCTTAAATCGTCGCTGAAGTCTCGATCGAAGAGCGGCGGCAGTGCCTGCTCCGGCAGGTAATGAGGAATTCGCGNATTCCGGTGAAAAAAAGAGAACGAATCCGATTGAATACAGGCGGCCCGGGGAGTGTCCTATCTTTACGAGACAACCTGTAAGGACAGAACGAACATGAGCATTCCCCGGCACAACGGCTCCCGACACCGCGCTCCGCTCTCTTCCCGCTGGAGCGTGGCGATCCTGCTGAGCATCTCAGCCCTGCTGCCCGCGACGGAAACGGCAGAGCTCACCAAGCCTCCAGTGGCGAAGAGGATCCCGGAGAAAACGACCCTGCACAACGACAGCCGGGTCGATGAGTACTCCTGGCTGCGGGATATCGAGGACCCGGCCACCCGGGCCTACCTCCGGGAGGAGAACCGGTACGCCGAGGCTGCGCTCGAGTCCCTGCAGCCGCTGGTGAAAAGCCTGCAGGAAGAAATCCAGGGGCGCATCGTTCAGCCGACAACGGTTCCCAGCTGGCAGGAGGGGAGCTACACCTACTACAGCCGAACCCGCAAAGACAGTCCCTGGCCGATCTACTGCCGCAAGAAAGGTCGGCTCTTTGCCCGGGAGGAGGTGCTGCTGGATGTCGCGGAGCTGGCCGCCGGGGAGAAGCAACTCCGCGTAGGCACCTTCCTGGTAAATCCCGATCATACCAGGGCCGCCTATACCATCGATGAAGGAGGCGAGGGCGAGTTCTCGATACGCCTGCGCGATCTCTCCAGCCGTAAAGCCCTCGGCGATCTCATCAGGGGCGCCGCTGACAACATCGCCTGGTCCGCCGACGGAGGATCCCTGCTCTACGCCCGGCGCTCGGGAGCCGGCGGCCCGAGAACGGTCTGGATCCACCGCCTCGGCGAAAAGCAGGAAGACGACACGCTGCTCTACCATGAGCGGGACCGGGAATACTCGGTGCGGCTCAACAAGACCCTCGATGGCCTATTCATCTGGCTCGACATCTTCAACCGCAACAGCTCGGAGGTGCGCTACCTCGACGCCACCGCGCCACGGGGACGCTTCAAGCTGCTGGCGGCGAGACGAACCGGGATAAAATACGAGCTCCTCCATCATGGCGAAAGCTTCTATGTCCGCACCAATGATGGAGCCCCCGGCTCGCGGCTCATGGTCGTTCCCGAGGCGGACACGGCCAGGAAGAACTGGAGAGAGAAGGTCCCCGGCCGCGCCGGAACGACCCTGGAGCAGGTCATCGTTTTCCGCCACCACCTGGTCCTCTTCGAAAAACGGGATGGCCGGAGGCTGGTGCGGGTGGAAGACCTCGACGGCGCCGGGGGCCACCATATCGAATTCCCCGACCATCTCTACTCGGTCAACAGCTGGCAGAACCGGGAGTTCATCACCAACCGGCTGCGCATGGCCTATTCCTCGATGCTCGTTCCCCTCTCGTTCTTCGAATACAATATGGACGCCCGGCGCTGGGAGAGCATCCACGCGGTGAGCTTCAAGGGCTACAGGCGCGCGGACTACGCCACCGAGAGAATAGAGGCGAAGGCGGCGGATGGCTCCTCCATCCCGGTATCACTGGTTTACCGCAAGCGGGAGGAACGAGCCGCGGGCCCGCTCCTGCTGCGGGTATACGGCTCCTATGGAATCAACCTCGAGCCCTGGATGAACCCTCTCGACCTCTCGCTCCTGGAGAGAGGAGCCACCATCGCCGTCGCCCATGTTCGAGGCGGGGGCGACCTGGGCGAGCGCTGGCATGAAGCCGGCCGGCTGCTCAAGAAAAAAAACTCCATCGGCGACCTGATAGCCTGCATCGATCACCTGGTGAAAGCGGGCTACACCACCGCCGACCGCCTGGTCCTCTCCGGGCAGGGACCCGGCGCCCTGGCGATCGCGGCGGCCCTCAACGAGCGCCCCGCCCTGGCGAAATCCGCGATCGTCGATCTCCCCTACGTCGACCTCCTCAACGGACTCCTGGACAAGTCCGTCCCCCTGGGCGCGGGAGAATACGATGAGTGGGGAAACCCCGAGAGCGGCGAATACTATGCCTACATCAAGTCCTACTCCCCCTACGACAACATCCGCAATACCAGCTATCCCGACCTGCTGGTCACCGCCGACCTGAACGACACCCGCAGCCCCTTCTGGATGGCCGCCAAGTGGGTGGCCAGGATCAGGGCCCGGGCGAAGCCGGGCAATCTCATCACCCTCAAGACCCGGCTGGAGGACACCGGGGCGCCCGGAGCGGGGGCTCCCCGGGACAGCTTCCTGCGGGAGCGCGCCCTGCAGCTCGCCTTCATCATCGACCGACTGGGTCTCAGTGGAGCGCCGGTCCCGGGAGACGGAGAATAGCCGCTCAGTGGCAGCCGCAGCCGCCGGGACGGGAACAGCCGCCGCCGGCGGCCGGCCCAGGACCGGGCTCCTTCCCTCCCCTGGAATCGATCAGGATGCCGGTCCCCAGCAGACGCTCGAGCGGAGAATCCGACGAGGTCTCGCCGACATCCTCTCCAGCCAGTTCGCAGAGCTCGCCCCAGGTCTCGAGCTTACGGGAGATACCGTGGAATACCTCGATGGTCTTGCCGTTGCCGGGACAGTAATAATCATAGGTAGGCATTCGATTTCACCTTCGCAAGAGGATGGGGAAAANCCCGCGGGCCCCGCCAGTATAACTCTTCGGTCGTTTTTGGCGCCACTTTGGCGGAAAAATCTGAGAACAAGTTCCCCTTCGCGTGTAATATGACGAGCCCTTCATCGACTCAAACCCAGGACAACCTGTTTACCCCCAGCCCGATATGCAGCAAAAACGGCCTTCACAGTCTTCAGCCCCGGAAAAAACCCACTCCCTTCCCGATATAGCGCGGGATTCAACGGCACAGATCGCCGGGATTCTCGATCGGGTCGGCATGTCCGGAATCGAGACCGTTCTCCGGCGCCGGAGCCCCGAAGGCGAGCTCATGCTGGTCCCGGCACGGGCCGACGCCTTCGTCAACCTAGATGACCCCGAGGCGAGGGGAATCCATATGTCGAGGCTCTACCTCGACCTGCAGCGCAACCTCGAGGAGAACGAGTTTACCTTTTCCCTGCTGGCGACGATCCTCGAATCATTCACCAGGTCGCACTCATCCCTGAGCTCCCACAGCTACCTGAGGCTCTCCTACGAAATCCTGCTGAAGCGCCGCGCGCTGCTCAGCGACAACGAGGGCTGGAGACACTATCCCATCTCGCTCGAGGCTTCCTGGAACGGAAAACGAGCCGAGCTCAAGAGCAGCTTCCGGATTACCTANTCGAGCTCCTGTCCCTGCTCGGAGGCCCTGTCGAGACAGACCCTGAGGGAGCGCTTCGAAGAGGACTTCGGAGACCACCAGTCCATCAGTNCCTCCCATGTGGCCAACTGGCTGCAGACCCGTGAGGCCTCAGCCGCCGTACCGCACTCTCAGCGCAGCCATGCCGACATCACCGTGGTGTCGGAGAAAGCGGATGAACAGCTGATCGAGAACCTGATCGACCAGGTGGAAGAAACCCTTGGTACGGCCGTACAATCCGCGGTGAAGCGTGAGGACGAGCAGGAGTTCGCGGTCCTCAACGGAGCCAACCTGATGTTCTGCGAAGATGCCGCCAGGAGAATCTGTTCTCTTCTCGATGAAAAAGAAGGCCTGAGGGACTACCGCATCAAGGTGCGGCACATGGAGAGCCTCCATCCTCACGACGCGGTCGCCATCACCACCAAGGGAGTGGAGGGCGGCCTCAGACCCTGAGCCGGCTGACCCAGGTGATTCTTTCCGACAAGACCATCAGGAAAATGCTCGACAGCGGCGAGCTGACGGTCGAACCCCTGGCCGAAAACTCCATCCAGCCCGCCTCCATCGATTGCAGGCTCGGCAGCCATTTCCTGCTCATCGACGAGAACCGCATGGANTGCCTGTCGATGACCTCNNAGATCCNNTACNGGAGNCTCGANTGCGACGGAGATCACGCTNCCNCCCCACTCCTTTCTCCTGGCCACCACCCTGGAATANGTNGAGGTNCCCTCCGGNCTGACCGCCTTNGTCGANGGCCGNAGCTCNATCGGNCGCATGGGNNTGTTCATCCAGAATGCCGGCTGGGTCGATCCGGGCTTCAAGGGACGCATCACCCTCGAGCTCTACAANGCCAACTCCCTGCCGATCAAGCTCGAGGTCGGCCGAAGAATCTGCCAGCTTGTCTTCTGCAAGATGGACTGTGACTCCTCNCGCCCCTACAGCGGAAAATACCAGGGGCAGAAAACCACCGAGGGAAGCCGTATTTTCGAGGACAGCGAATCGTCGGAAAGCTGAAATCCGGGTCTGCGTGAGCCGACTCTTCACAGAGCGACCGATGTCCGACATACTATGCACCCATGAGTGACTCATCGGACAGTTTTTACATCACCACGGCGATCGACTACCCCAACGGCATCCCCCACATGGGGCACGCCTACGAGAAGGTCCTCGCTGACTTCTATGCCCGCTGCGCCCGCCTGCAAGGCAGGGACACCTGGTTCCTCATCGGCCTGGATGAGCACGGGCTGAAGATCCAGAACGCCGCCGAAGAAGCCGGCCAGGCNCCGCAGGACTTCGTCGATGAGAAGTCAAAGGCCTTCAGCCACATCTACAAGCACCTGGGAATCTCCCACACCGACTTCATCCGCACCTCCGAGCCCCGTCATCACAAATTTGCGCAGGAGATCTACCGGAAGGTCGCCGACCAGGAAGACATCTACAAGGGCGACTACGAGACCGACTACTGCGTCTCCTGTGAAAAAGCCCTGCAGAAATCCGACATCGCCGCGGGCGAATGCGCCGACCATCCGAAAACCAGGATCAAGGAAGAGACCTACTTCTTNCGCCTCGGGAAATANCGCGACGCGGTACGCGAACACATCCGGGAGAACCCGGACTTCATCGTTCCCTCCGAGCGCCGCAACGAGATCCTCTCGCGCCTCGAGGATGAGGTGCACGACCTGTCCATATCGAGGTCGGGCTTCAGCTGGGGCGTTCCCCTGCCCGATGATCCCGAACATGTTCTCTACGTCTGGTTCGATGCGCTGTCGAATTACATCTCGGCGCTCAAGGAGCCGGACGCTTCGAGAGAGAGCTACTGGCCCGCTGACTGCCACGTGATCGGCAAGGACATCCTCTGGTTCCACACGGTCATCTGGCCCGCCATGCTGCTTTCGGCGGGCCTGCCCCTGCCCCGCCAGGTCTACGTACACGGCTTCATCCTCGATGAGNACGGCANNAAGATGGCCAAGAGCNTCGGCAACGTCGTCAACCCGATGGAGGTTGTCGGNGAATTCGGCGTCGATGCGACGCGCTTCTATTTNCTGCGAGCCTTCGCCAGCGGACAAGACGGCCGCTTCTCGATCGGCGACCTCGAGAAACGCTACAACAGCGAGCTGGGCAACGACCTCGGCAACCTCATCATGAGGATCTCAAAGCTGGGAATCTCGCGCACGGGCGGTACGCTCAACCCATCGGAGGGAATCGACGACCTCGGGGGCAGAGAGGTGGCCGGAGAGTANCTCGNCCATGTNNAGGCGCGNGAGCACAACAAGGCCCTCGACAGCCTCTGGGCCTTTCTGCGCAAGATCAACGGCTACCTCACNGAGAAGGAGCCCTGGAAGGTCGAAGATGANTCAGNTGTCGAGAANATACTCTACACCTCNACGGAGGCCATGCGCTGGGCGCTGTGCCTGCTCGANCCGGCCATGCCCTCNACCGCGACCTCGGCCGCCGAGGTCCTGGGCATCGAGCTTGGAAAGCTGGATGAATTCTCCCCCGGCGCCCGCTCCTACAGCCTCCAGCCTGCCGAGGCGCTCTTTCCCAGGCGCGAGAAGCCCAANAAAGACAAGGNNGAGAAAAAGAANAAACAGCCCCAGGGCGAGGTGGACCCCTTCACCAAGCTGGAGCTGAGGGTGGGAATCATCGAAGAGGTCAACGAGCACCCNGACGCCGACACCCTCTACGCCATGAGCGTCGACATCGGCGGCGAGAAGCGCTCCATCTGCGCCGGGCTCAGGGATCACCTCAGCGTCGAGGAGCTCGAGGGCCGCAAGGTGCTGATTGTCGCCAACCTGAAACCGGCCAAATTCCGGGGGATCGACAGCCTGGGGATGGTCCTCGCCTCGGACCTCGCCGATGGCAGGATCTGGCCTGTCGATCCGGGCGACGCCGAGAGCGGCGACCTGGCGACCGTCGAAGGCGTCGAAACGCGACCGAAGAAGAAGCTCTCNAANAGCGCGTTCGATAAGGTCCCCCTCATCATGCAGGATGGCCGGGTCACCTACACCGGCAAGATCCTGGAGACCCCCGCCGGAGAGATCGTCTGCGANGCGGCGGATGGCGCCTCGGTACGATAGAGCCGGGAACGGGCNNCCNCCTCAGGNCCTGTCGGCNGGCTCCTCNGCNGGCTGTTCAGCCNGCGCCTCGGNCTCCTCCCGCATCTCCTCTACCTTGAGCAGCGGCAGNTCGAACTTGGGATTCTGCCCCAGGAAGCGGACGGGNTTGTTGTAGAAGATCTCCATGGCGTCCTGCAGGGAGTTGCCGCGCCGGCGGTACTCGCAGACGCACTCCTGCAGGGTGAAGGGATCGCTGGGACCCCAGTCGGCTGAGGAGTTGACCAGGATCCGCTCGCGGCCGTACATCTCGAGCATGTCGACGGCGCGCTTGGGGGAGCACTTGGTGATGGGATAGAGCGTGAACCCGCTCCAATAGCCCGCGTCGAGAATNGGCCGNATGGTGTGCTCCTCGGCATGATCGATCCAGACNCGGNTGCGGTCCACCGGCAGTCCCTCGAGGATCTCGAGGATCCTGCGGGTGCCGTGNGTCTTGTCTTCGAGGTGAGGCGTGTGAATCAGGATGAGCTGGTCNTGCTCGACGGCCAGCGAGACCTGCTCCTCGAAGATCATCGCCTCGTTGGCGGTCGACTTGTGGAGACCCGTCTCCCCGACGCCCAGGCAGTTGGGCATCTCGAAGAATTCGGGAAACTTCTTGAGAACCTCTCGGCTGAGCACGGGGTTCTCAGCCTCTTTCGGGTTGACCGCTACCCAGAAGAAATGCCTGATTCCGTAGTCCGCCGCCCGGGTGGGCTCGAACTCGCCAATCTGGCGNAAGTAGTCGATAAAGGTCTCGGGGTATTTCCGGTCAAAGCCCGCCCAGAAGGCCGGCTCACAGACAGCGACCACGCCGGACATCGCCATCCGTTCGTAGTCCTGCGCCGTNCGCGCGATCGCGTGGTAGTGCGGTTGAATTATCTGCATGTAAAATCGCTCTTCAGGTTCAGTTTCATAGCGGTTGTNGTTTCAGAAGNCAGCTCAGGCAGGGCCTGAAAACAGCTTGAGCAATTGCTCGGACCTGTCAGGANTCTCGCTCTTTGAGGAGAGTACCTGCAGGGACTCGTAGAGTTTCTCGATGCGGTCATCACCGCCATCGCCGTTTGAATCCGAATCAACGGCCCGATCAAAACGGTCCATGGTCGCGGCCACCTCGATCAGCATGCAGCGAGCCTCCAGGAAGTACAGGTCGAGGACCTTTGAAGGAGTTAGCATTAGACCTCCGTTAAAGCCGAAAAAGTCGATCTNGGTTGAAAGCTGCTGGGCGCCCAGTCGGTCTCCTNGCAGACGAACCGACCCCGCCCCGAAGCTTGAGTCTAACAGAGACGAATCTTATTCGCCACAAATGTTGGNCCGCATACGNCTTCAGGCGAGGCGCTTCTTCGCGATCGTGCCTTCGGGACTGGTGCTCACATCGTAGCCGGCCTCGATGATCCGGTCGCGAAGCCGGTCAGCCGCCTCGTAGTCCTTGTCCGCCCGCGCGNCGTCCAGCTCCCTGCACCAGCCCGCGACNGCCACCTCCTCCTCGCCCCCGNCGTCCGGGGAGCCTCCAGCCCCGCCCCCCGTCCCCGCCTCGAGNGGAGCCACCGCGAGGACCTCGTTGACCTTCCGCATGACAGCGAGCGCCTCGTGGGGATTGTCCGGGATCCTCGACACCGAGGCCCAGGGCAGCAGGGCTCCGAGCGCCCCGGCGACGTTGAGGTCCTCCGCCATGCTGGAGAGGAATTCAGCGAGAACCGGATGTGAATTATCGATCTCGGCGGCCTCGCCGCCGGCCTGTTCCTCGAGCTTCNCGACAAAATCNTTGAGCCGGCGCACAGCNCTCGCCGAATCCTGCAGACCCTGCACGGTGAAGTTCATGTTCTTGCGGTAATTCGTCTTGGTGAGCTCGTAGCGAAGCACCGCGGGATGAACCCGGGCGCCTGTAGCCTTCCCATCGAGCACGTCACGAACCGTGTAGAAGTTGCCCTGGCTCTTGGACATCTTCTCCCCCTCCACCAGCAGGAAGCGCACGTGCATCCAGAACTTCGCGAAGCTCTCGGACCCGGTGGCCCCGCAGGACTGGGCGATCTCGCACTCATGGTGGGGAAAGATCAGGTCCTCACCGCCGGTATGAATGTCGATCACATCGCGCTCGAGCTTCGCGCGGGCCATGGCCGAGCACTCGATATGCCAGCCCGGGTAGCCCTCCCCCCAGGGTGAATCCCATTTCATGATGTGGGCGGAGTCGGGCTTCCAGAGCATGAAGTCCGCCGGGTGTTTCTTCTGGTCCTGGTGCTCATCGAGGATCCTCCCGCCCGCTCCGCTCTGCAGGTTGTCGAGGGTATTTCCGCTCAGCCGCCCATACTCCGGGAAGCTCTCGACGCTGTAATAGACCACTCCATCCCCGGCCACGTAGGCATGCCCCCTCTCGATGAGATCCCCGATCATCGCCTGCATATCCGCGATATGGTCGGTGGCGTGAAACATGCGGCCGGGATATTCGCCGGCGACCTTGAGGCCGAGCTGGCGGCCATCGGCGAGAAAGGANTCNGTATAAAACCGCGCCACCTGGTAGGGGTCGGAGGGATCCTCGACCGCGCCATCCTCCACCTTGCCGGACTTCTTGTCTTCCTTCAGCCGCCGGCCGGCGAGCTCCATCTTGTCCTCACCTCCNCCGTCGGCGACCGCATCGTCGGTCATGTGGCCCACGTCGGTTATGTTCATGACGTGGATCACATCGTAGCCCGCCACCTCGAGAAAGCGCCGGAGCAGATCGCTGAAGAGAAAAGACCTGAAATTTCCGATGTGGGCGTAGTCGTAGACAGTCGGGCCGCAACTGTACATCCGAACGGTACCGGGTTCCACCGGCTCGAAGTTCTCAACCGTATTGGAGAGTGAGTTGAAGAAACGTAGCTGCATGATCAAAACAGTCCCTGGAAAAAAGGCGGCCGCGGGGGACCGCGGAAAGACCCGGGGATTTTCTTCTGCGTGAGGTGATCCGTCCAGAAATTTTCACCGTCGCTCATTCCGGCGGGGACTCCAGCTTCTCGTTGGCGGCGTGCCGGGACGCATCCCGGACGGTCTTCTTCTCCAGGTTGCGCAGGAAGGCCGATGTGAGATCCACCCCGGTCTGGTTCGCCAGGCAGATGAGAACGAAGAGGACATCGGCCAGCTCATCCGAGAGATCCAGCTCTTTCTCTTTGTCCTTGAAGCTCTGGTCTCCATAGGTCCGGGACACGATCCGGGCGACCTCCCCGACCTCCTCGACGAGCTGGGCGAGATTGGTCAACTCTGAGAAATACCGCACCCCCACCTCCCGGATCCAGCGATCGACCCGCTCCTGCGCCTCGGCGATACTCACCTCCACAGCGGCTTCCCTGTTTTCCTCAACCGGATTGCTCAATGGACCTTCTCCCGCCAGCGACCTTCAGCGGTCATAACATCAGCGCTCATCAATTGCCACAACAGCCTTGGGGCGGCTCCTGCGCTTCAGGCTCGGGCCCCCCGCCCCCGCCGCAGCAGTCCTTCTTCTCATCTTCATCTCCCCCCTCCGCGCCGCTCAGGGCCTCGACGCTGAAAACACTCCCGACCACCTCCCTGGGACCCCTGCGCAGCAGCGAGAGCAGGAAGAGAACGCCCAGGGCCAACAGGCAGGCCTGGCCGAGATAGTCCGCCGAATGGTCGTGGACCACCTGCGGAGGGCACTCGAAAACCGGGAAGAGGTAGTTCACAGCCAACCCGATCGCCACGGCGAAGGATGCCATCATGACGCAGAAGAAGACCGCCGCCTTGCGCCCATGCAGGTCGGTGATAACTCCGAAGGTGACGACGTTGGTCGCCGGACCTGTAAGGAGAAACGCCAGGGCCGCGCCGGGCGAAACTCCCCCGACCAGCAGAACCGCCACCATCGGGGTCGCCCCGGAAGCGCAAACGTAGACGGGAATTCCAAGCATAGCGAAGAGTACTACCTGCAGGTATGGGTCACTGCCGGCCAGCCAGCTATCCTTGACCAGCGGACCGACCAATGCGGCAACCACCAGCCCGACGAGAATCCAGGGACCGGTATGGTCAACCAGGGTACCCAGCCCGGTCTTGATCCCGCCGAGTAGCTTGTCCAACAAACCACCCGGGAGCGTCTCACCAGCCTGCCCGGCATCTGGACCGGGAACAGCAACCTCTCTCGGGGAGATGGTCCGGCCGACA
>NZOA01000072.1 GCA_002695115.1 Planctomycetota bacterium | reverse complement strand
GAGGAAGAGGAAGAGGAAGAGGAAGAGGAAGAGGAAGAGGAAGAGGAAGAGGAAGAGGAAGAGGAAGAGGAAGAGGAAGAGTCGCCTGATTCCGGTAGCGATTTCGGTGCTGGGCTCATTTCCTGAAGCGCCAGCGTCGAACGTGATTCGTGGACACTTTCCCAAGGGTGGACTATAATCACAGCGCTCGGGACAGTCTCAGACAGCTCGCCGACAGCTCCTGCCCGGGTTCTTTTCAGCAGTTTTGCTTCCTTACTGACCAAACGAGGCCCGTCATCGGTGACGTGGTTCTTGTCTTCCCGGATTGGACTTCTGCGCTGAAGCCTGCCTGGCCTGCCTGCTCCTAGGGCTCGTATTTACTGTGGCCTGGGGTTCTGGAGGTCCGCCTGGTATCGGTTACCTGTCGAGAATTCAATGAGGCGATTTATATTTCGGATTTCGATCCTGGTTCTCTTTTTCATCTTGGGGGCGGCTCCTGGAGAAACCGTACCTTACGCGGCGGGACAGGAGTTGGAGGAGCCCAGGTATACCGAGTTGCGGAAGATTGCCGAGGGGCTCAAGATCGATATTCTCAAGCTCGCGGGCAGCGATGCCAGGCTTGGCGAGTTGGAGGCCTATAAGCTCCTCGAACGGATGAAAGAGGAGAAGAGACGTCCCCCGGGGCCCCATAGGAAGTTTCTTTCTGCGATCCTGGACCCGGACAACTTCGTAAAACCAGGAACGGGCTCGTCCTGGACCGTTGTCGCCCTGAGAACAATAGGCTCCATCGCTCTCGAGATTCGAGGAGTTCCGAGTGTTTCGCCCGGCTTCGGAGATTTGCTCCTGCCCCTGCTTGGGGTTGGCGGTGAAGAGCTGCGAAATTCAGTCGTCGAGGCCTTCAGTGCTCTTGTTGAGCAGGAGAAGAGGAAGACGCCGGGGGCAGCGGAAGACGGGGCGGGTGGTCAGCAGGTGTCGACGATCCAGCGCCTCTGTGAAATCGTCGAACACAATCCGCCTCCTTCGCGTCCGGTTCTCGAGGATGTGAGCAGGATACTCTGGGAGTCCGATGGGAAGAGCTTCCTCTCCCACCTGATCGCCGGGATGGTGCTCAACCAGGAGAAGTATCCGGCCTCCACGCCTCTCTACCTCAGGGAGTTGAGAACGAGATTGAGACTCGGCTTCGCTACGCCTCAGGGTTGGAGGCTGTGGTGGAAGCAGCAGCAGGATCGGTCCCTGCCGGATATCTTTATCGAGGTTCAGAAGAAGCTGAGCCGGGACAACGCCTCCAATTGGAAACAGAGCCTGAAGAGATTCCGGGAGGCCCGCGATTACGAACTGCTGCTGGCTGAGTTGCAGGCAACCCTCCAATCCGCCTACACCCTGGAGCACAGGATGGCCGCGGTCGAGGCCCTTGGAGATTACGCCGACTGGCTGCGCGGGGCAAGGTTGTCGGATTCAAATGTCGTGGAGCAGGAGAAGCTGCGTTCAGCCCTCCAGTCACGCGCCTGTGAGCGCCTGTTGGAGGTTATCAGGGGAGAGGAGGGTGCGGGCTTTGAGCAACCCGAGGTCCGTCGGCAGGCGCTGATCTCCTTGCGCCACTATCAGTCCTTCCTGTCTGAATCGGCTGCCGCGATGCGCCGGGAAATCAGTGAATTCACCATCAAGCGCGCTCAGAGCCTCCTTGATTCTCCTCCGGAGGTTTCCGGGAATTCAGCGTATTCAGCCTGGAGGGCGGATGTGCTGGAGCTGGTCCGGGCCGCCGGTGCCTTCAAAATTTCCGGCGCCAAGAAGAGTCTTGATACCATCCTGCATGGCCCTGGCTTCACCGCCGACCTGGAACTGCAATTGGAGTCGATCCAGGCACTTGGGCACATCTTGAAGGGGGCGCTTGACCTGGTCTCCGCAAGCCTCTTCATCGAAAGGTTCAAGGAAGCGACTGTCCTGGATCCGGGGGACGCCCTTAAATTGCGTCTCGCCTGCTCGACGGCCCTGAACGCACGCCCGGAGGATGACACCGTCCTTGCTTTGCTGCGCACCTTTCATGCCGAGCTCCTGCGGAAATCCTCGGAGGTGAGATTGCAGATGCCGGCTATAGCCGGGCTCAGCACCCTGGCCCAGGGGAAGGATCCTGAATCTCTCGAAACCCTCATCGGAGTTCTATCTTCACCCGAGGCGTATGATACCCAGGTCCTGATTGCCGCCGTGGATGCGATCTCCTATGTCGGCAATAGCGAGGCGCTCGATGAGTTCCTGCCGTTTCTCAAGCTGGCCCATGGAAGCCAGCAGGCCAGGGAGAAGGCCCTTGGCGACCATCTGTTGAAGAGAGTGCAGGGTCTGCTCAAGGTGGAGGGGCTCGAGGCGCTTGCCGGGATCATGAGCAGGCTCGAGCAGCAAGCCTACCAGGAGGACAATCCCGGATACCTGTCCTCCAGCCTCAGGTTGCTGGAAGAGCCGGGCCTGATGGAATTGCTGCTTCCCGGGACGCCGGAGAACCTGCCGGTCAACGGACGATTGAAGTTGGCCTGGACAGTGTCTCTAGCCAGGCTCCGTGCGATTGAATTGCTGGGTGGCTCCGATGGATCTTCGGCTTCTTCCTACATGGACATGGAGAAATTTCTCGCCAAGCAGCCCCAGGTCGGTGAGAACTCTCCACGGGGGCTCAGGGAATTTCAGAACCGGTTGAGGCACCAGGATCTGCAGGGGAAGATCCTCGCCCACGTCATGGAATCCGGGAAGCTCGATGTCCAGAGACTGCTGGATCTTTTCACCGCGCTGGCCCTGGCAGACGGTTTTTCAGCTGAGAAAGAGCCTGGGGCCGCCCCCAGCGCCAAATCCCGAGCGCGTTGGGTGGCCCTGAGGTGGATCGAGGTTCTCCTGTCATCCGCCCTGGTGCCGCCGGGGCCGAAAAGAACGGCGATTTTCGCGGCCTGGAGCGGCTACCTGGCCGCGGAGGAAAATGCCGGTTTATGGAAAGAGCTGCCGGCTGGACACCGCGAGTCCTGTCTCAAACGCCTGGAGTCTCTGCGCTCGAAGGGGAAGGAGACCCCTGGGAAGGAGTGAGGTCGGTCGCCGTGGGTTGCCGAGTCGTTCCCATGAGGTCGCCCACCTTTTTCTCAGCGGCTCAGAGCCGCCGGGCTATGCGGTCGATCTCGATCACCTGCTCGAGCAGCCCTTCGAAATGATCGAGGTGGAGCGAGTTGGGGCCGTCACAGAGAGCTTCATCGGGCCGCGGGTGTACCTCGAAGAAGAAGCCGTCGCAGCCGATGCCGGCTGCTGCCCTCGCCAGGTGCGGTATCATCCCGCGCTTGCCGTCGCTCCTGTCGCCGAGGGCTCCCGGCTGCTGTACGCTGTGGGTGGCGTCGAAAATCACGCAGAAGCCGGCCTCCCGAATGATGGGAACTCCCCTGAAATCATTGACTAGGTCGCCGTGGCCGAAGGTTGTTCCACGTTCGGTGACCAGGACACCAGGGGTATCAGGGCCTGTCGCTGCGGCAACTCGCGCCTGGATGTTAGCGGGGGCGAGGAATTGTCCCTTCTTGATGTTCACGATTTTCCCGGTCGAACCGCAGGCCTGGAGGAGATCGTTCTGGCGGCAGAGAAAGGCAGGCACCTGCAGGATGTCGAGAGCATCGGCCGCCCTGGCGACCTCCGCTACGGTATGAACGTCGGTTGTTACGGCGAGGCCCGTCTCCTGCCGGACCTTTGCGAGGATGGCCAGCCCGGCCTCGATTCCCGGGCCTCGATAGGACAGGTGCGAGGAGCGGTTGGCCTTGTCGTAGGAACCCTTGAAGACAAAGGGAACCTGGAGCTTTTGCTCCAGTCGTGCCAATTCAGTGGCCACGGTGAGGGCGAGCTCTTCGCTCTCGAGGGAGTCGGGGCCGGCTATTATCACGGGAGCTGATTTTGCTCCGATAGCCAGGTTGCCGGACTGTACCAGCGGGGTTTCAGGGGCGAATTGGCTCATTCTACCGGAAAATCCAGGTCTTCGTTTTCGGCGTTTTCATCATCGTCGGCCGGTCCGGGAGCAGCGGCTTTTTCCACCGGCTCTGCGGTCTCCATCTCCTGGCGCAACAAGCCGCGTCTGAGCTCAAAAAACTCATTTGCGTTTCTGTGAATTTCCTCTTTTTCCAGGAGATTGTCTACAAGGTTTCCCGGGATGCCATCGATTCCCAGGTGGCTGCCGCAGAGGGCGCCGGTGATGCTGGCAATGGTCGACATATTTCCTCCCAGGCGGAGGATCCTGTCGAGAGCTTCATCGAAGCTCTGCGGGTTGTTCAGGAATTGCTGGAGGGCGAGGAAGAGTACCGGCACCACGTAATCCGTCAGTCCGTCCTGGCTTGGCGGGTAATCCTCATCCGGACAGATCTGAAGGATCATCTCCAACGCCCCGCGGTCGGTCTGTGAGAGAATCCTGGGAAGATCGGATATGGCATCGGCCACCTTGTCATCAAATCTCCCGGCGGCCTCGCGACTCTCGTCCAGTATATCGCCGAGAATCAATTCAGGCTGGCGCGCGTTGTAGGCGATGAAGGTGGCTACCACCGCGGTCGCGGCGAGCACCCTGGGATCCTGGTGGGAGATCGTGACGAGGGTTTCCACCTGGGCGGGAATCTTTTGCGGGGTTTTGCAGTGCCAGAGACCTATCGGGATGGCCCGGCTGAGACAGCCGCTGCCGGCATGGCCGGGGGGAAGGGCCGCGCCGTTCCACTCGGTGATGCCCTTGACGATGGAACCCATGGCGGCGCTGTTGTCACTGGCGGGATCGATGATGCTCATGTCACGCCAGAGTGGAATGAGATGCTCCACGAAGACCTCCGCGCTGGTGGGTTCAGCCTCCAGGTTGCCNCGCTCGAGGGNGGAGGNGATGAGAGCGAGGNAGCATTGCGTNTCCCCGGTATGCTGTCCCAGTGGGGTGAATCCATCCGGAGANGCCTGCAGNTTTTCGNTCAGGGGCTGGGCTACGGATGCCAGGAAGTTGCGGGAGTAATCCCGCAGTGGAAAGGCCAGGGCATCTCCGACAGTCGCGCCAAGGAGCGCGCCGAGGTATTTTGATCGAAGGGTTTCTCGAGTTTTGACCATGGTCCCGGGATTGTAATGTATTCTTTCACTGCCTTCGAGGTAAAGGACCTGTGTCCTTTGGCGATGCCGCGGACTGATTGACTCTGGAGAAGGTACTTGATAAGAATGACGGTATCATGAGTGGTCAGCCCAGGTTATTTGGTGAAGTTGCGCTCGACAGCGGCTATGTGACCGTGGCGAACCTGTACGAGGCCCTGACGATCCAGGCTCGCCTGGAGGNAGAGCAGGAGCCGTATCGTTTCCTGGGAGAGATCCTGAGCGAGCTCGGGTATATGACTGAGAAGCAGGTGCTGGAGGTTTTGAACGAGCTCCACAAAGNAGAGAAATCAACCTGATATGAGTTCAACTATAGCGCTCCGCGGGTCATCCCCAATAGCTGGGGGGACAGTCGTTTTTCCTGGAGCGTCCAGGCCGAGGGGTATTTATTCTCGCGGCGGCGACAGCTCCCGCGAGCCGGTTTCAACCATCTAATACAAGGGACCGCCAGGGTGGGCTTTACGGTCTTGCCCGGCGATCATCGAGTCAGTCTATGCCAGGGGGTTCTTCTCACAGGTCGTCTCCAGGCAGCATGCTGCCCGCTGCTCCTGCCTGGAGACGCGTGCTGAGCTTCTTCCTCCTGCCATTGTCGATACCGTACGGTNTCGCGGCNGNGGCTCGCCGGAGGTGGTGGCGGGGGCGCTCCATCGAGCTGGGCGTGCCGGTCATCAGCGTCGGCAACCTTACCTGCGGAGGGACCGGCAAGACACCTACTGTGGAGATGCTCTCCCGAGAGCTTGTCGACAGGGGCTGGAATCCGGCGATCCTGAGTCGTGGGTACGGGGCGGGGCCGGGAGGCGGCAATGACGAATACAAGGTCCTTTCAGAGAACCTGCCCTCGGTCGCTCACTACCAGNGCGCCGACAGGGTGGCCGTGGGACGGGAGGCGATCGCCGCAGGGGCGGACATCCTGGTTCTGGATGATGGGTTTCAGCATCTGCGGATGCACAGGGATCTCGACCTGGTGCTCCTGGATGCTCTCCAGCCNTTTGACAGCGGCCGGCTTCTTCCCGCNGGGCTTCTGAGGGAGCCTGTCGGAAGTCTCGCAGCGGCCGACCTGGTNGCTGTCACGAGGACCCAGCTGGTCAGCGATGGTCGTCGTGATTCCATCGCGGCGTTTCTCGATGAGCGNTTTCCAGGAGTCCCGGTTCTTTTTATCGAATCAANACCACTGGCCTGGCAGGAACTGTACGGGGAGACTCTTGACCCCGGTNTCCTGGAGGGGAAAGAGGTCTGCGCTTTTTGCGGCATNGGAAATCCACACTCGTTCGAACTGGCCCTCGAGAAGATGGGGATCAGGACAGCGGGCTTCCGCNNCTTCAGAGATCATCAATTCTATAATCGGGCTNTGGTCGAGATGCTGGCATCCTGGGCCCGGGACAGGGGTGTCGAGACCGTCGTTATGACGCAGAAGGATGCCGTCAAGATCGAGGAGGACTGGTTGAAGGAGCAGCCGGGTCTTCGCTGGCTTTTTCTGCGCATCGAGCAGTCCATCGTCTCCGGCAGTGAGGCCTGGATCGAGGCTCTCGAAGGCCTGGGGAAGGGAAAGGACTGAGCCGGCGCCCGGGCGGTTCAAGCAGGGAGTTTGGGCGCTGCCAAATAGCTCTGGAGACGGTTATACTGGTCGGTTAAGGAAGGAGACGGATCGTGTTGACCTCGCAATTGTCGCGAATCGTCGAAGACCTCGGTCGCCCCCGCATAGCGTTGGTTGGCGATCTGATGCTCGATGAATATATCTGGGGGGATGTCAAACGCATCTCGCCTGAGGCTCCGATTCCCGTTTTGCGGGTGGNCCGCAGAGAGATCCGCCCGGGAGGAGCCGGGAGCGTCGCGGTTAACCTGGCGCGCCTCGAGGCCGATGTCCGCGTCTTTTCCGTGGTGGGTGAAGACAGGGCGGGAGACAGGATCCTCGCCGTCCTGGAGGCTGAGGGCTGTGACGTAGGCGGCGTNCTTCGAGATTCCGNGCGGCCCACCACCCTGAAGGCGAGACATATGGGCTATGTGCAGCATTCCCATCGCGCTATCCAGCAAATGCTGCGGGTGGACGAGGAAGANCTCTCGCCCGTGAGNTCCGCNCTGGCGGNNGAGGTGCTGGAAAGGATGTTCGCGGATGGCGGAGCCTGGGATGCGGTGCTCGTCAGCGATTACGGAAAGGGCCTGGTCACGGACCGGCTCATGGAGGGGCTCNGTGAGCGCGNGGGAGGGNTCCCTCGTCCTGGTCGATCCGGCCAGGACCNGTGACTACTCAGCCTACCGGGGGGTCTCCCTGATCTGTCCCAACCGTTTCGAGGCGGAGTTGGCCAGCGGGGTCGGGTGCCAGGATATCGCCGGTTGCGGAGAGGCCGCCGGCAAGCTGCGTGAGGAGCTTGAGATCGGAAGCGTGATTGTCACTATGGACCGAGATGGTATGTTTCTCGACCAGGGCGGGGAGNCGCCGACNCATTTCCCTACCCNTTCGCGGGTGGTGGCTGATGTTACCGGTGCGGGGGACATGGTCCTGGCCATTCTCGGCATCTCGGCGGCGGCGGGGAACGCGGCTGAGATCGGCGTCGAGGTTGCCAACCTGGCGGCGGGGATCGTGGTGCGGCAATTTGGGGTGGTTGCGGTCAGTCGCGGGGAGCTTCTCGATGAGATCCGCAACCAGGGCAATCCGGCCGCGGGAAAGATAAAGAGTCTCGAGAACCTCTCGGATATTCTCAGCGGGCAGAAGCAGGAGGGGAAGAAGGTCGTTCTGACCAACGGTTGTTTTGATCTCCTTCATCCCGGACACCATCATCTTCTCAACGAGGCCCGCAGGGAGGGAGACATCCTGGTGGTGGCCGTGAACAGTGATTCTTCCATCAGAAGGCTGAAGGGGGAGGGGCGTCCCCGTATCGAGGAGAGCGACAGGATCAAGATGCTCGCCGGCCTCGAGGCGGTTGACTATGTTGTNCTCTTCGAGGAGGACACTCCCGAGGGTCTGATCGAGCAGCTCGTTCCTGACGTGCTCGTCAAGGGCGGCGACTATAGGGACGAGGTCGTCGTGGGGCGTGACTTAGTGGAAAGTAAGGGTGGGCGGATGGTATTTGTCGATCGGCTCCCCGGCCTCTCAACCACTGAGNTGCTGGAGGAAGNNGACATCGATGCGGGCGAACAGGCCTGAGACACCCTTCAAGTACAATTGCTTTCANGGTTTACTAATGTCCNCCAAACCGTATGATTGCTCTATTCAAGGTCGTTTGACCCCGTAAGAATGTAATCAGGACCCTGAAACCCTATCTGAGCGAGCCGTTCCCGGTTTCACGGGCTTTCGGCCGGTGGTTCGATAGCTGNATTCCCCCGTTTCGGTTGATACATGCCAGCCCAAGAAGATCTGCTATTTGGAAAAATAGCCGTCACCAACAAACTGGCGGATGAGGCACAGGTACGCAAATACCTGGCTACGCTGGAGAAGTCCGGTGACGCGGGCCTGGGGAAGCTGCTGCTGGAAAAGAGCCTGATCAGCGCCAGTGATTACCAGCGTATCTCGGCGCGGGTAAAACAGATGGTTGAGCAGGGCGCCAAAGAAACCTCCGAGGAAGCTGCCGGGGAGGCTCCTGGTGAGGACAAGGCTGAAAGCAGGAAGGCATTCGGAAAGATTCCTCCCGCGAGCGGACCCGGGGTCACGGTAGCCCANCTGGAGAAGATGGATTTTTCGCATCTCGCCGGTGGTCCGATCGATGACTACCTTGTCGAGGCTCGAAAGGTGGGAGCNTCAGACTTCCATTTCCAGGTGGACTCGCCTCCGTTCATGCGGCTCCATGGTTCTATCGTTTACCTGAAGCATCCCACCCTCAGCGCCGAGGTCACCCAGGCGCGTATCGAAGAAATCCTCAACGAGTTCGAGCTGAAGACCTTCAAGGAGAAGGACGACCTGGATTTCTGCTACGTCAAGGATCACGGCCGCTACCGTGCCAGTGCCCTCAGGCAGCGCAAGGGTATCGATGCCATTTTCAGAATCATCCCCAACAAGATCCCCACCCTCTCGGAGCTTCACCTGCCCGAGGTCCTTGCGAAATTCACGAAGTACAGGCAGGGAATCGTGCTGATCACGGGNCCGGCAGGGTCCGGGAAGACTGCGACGATGACAGCGCTCCTGGACATCGTCAACCGGGAACAGAATGATCATATCGTCACGGTCGAGGATCCGATCGAGTACATCATCCCCAGCAGGAATTGCAATGTAAACCAGAGGCATGTTGAGGTTCATACCGAAACCTACGCAAGCGCGCTGCGCTCGGCGATGAGATCCGATCCCGATTACATCTGCGTCGGGGAAATGCGCGACCTGGATACTGTGGCGATGGCGATTACCGCNGCAGAAACGGGACACCTCGTCTTCGGAACGCTTCATACAACAAACGCGACTCGAAGCGTGGACCGGATCATTGATGTTTTTCCTCCCAAGGAGCAGGAGCAGATTCGGGCTATGGTGTCCGAGTCCATTCGTGGAGTGATTTCACAGCAGCTTCTGCCCCGGGAGGATGGACTCGGGCGCGAGCCTGCCCTGGAGATCATGGACGCTACTCCTGCCGTTGCCAATATGATCCGGGAACGAAAGACGTTCCAATTGCAATCGGTTTTNCAGACAGGCACCAAGAAGGGTATGTGCACCATGGATGATTCGATCCTNGAATTGTTGAGGAAGAAAATCATCACACGGGAAACGGCGCAGTTCCACGCCGAGATCAAGGACAGGTTTACTTAACAGACCGTTATGGCACACATAGTAGACGCATATCTCGAGAAGCTCCATGNGCTTGAAGGCTCAGATCTTCACCTGGCTACGGGTGTTCCGGCGAAGGTACGGGTTCATGGAAGNCTGCGCGCCATCGGCGAGGAGGTTCTTGAGAAAGAGCCGTTGGCGGAGTTGATCGATGAGATCCTTACCGAGCGNACCCGGAAGATTTACTCAGAGNGCAATGATGTNGATTTCGCNTACGAGATTGAGGGCCTGGCCCGTTTTCGCGTCAGCGCTTTTTTGACTCGCACCGGTCCCGGTATTGTATTCCGCTACATTCCCCAGGAAATACTTCCGCTGGAGNAGCTCCGGGTTCCTGAGGTCATCCTGANATATACAAAACTCAATAGCGGCCTGATCCTCGTCACCGGTCCGACGGGAAGCGGGAAATCGACCACCCTGGCTTCGCTGTTCGACCACATCAACGTCAACCAGAAAAAGCACATCATCACCATCGAGGAGCCCATCGAGTTTGTTCACCAGAACAAGAAGAGCTTTTTCACGCAGCGTGAAATCGGGGTCGATTCACCCACTTTTTCGCAGGCTCTCAGGGCCGCCACCAGGCAGGATCCTGACATTATCCTGGTTGGGGAACTTCGCGATCCTGAAACCATCGCGCTGGCGATTACCGCCGCGGAAATGGGTTTCCTTGTTTTCGCTACGCTACATACAAACAGTGCGGCGAAGACCGTGGACCGGATCATCGATGTGTTTCCCGAAGATCAGCAAAACCAGGTCCGGACCATGTTGTCGGTGACCCTGAAAGGAGTCTGCGCCCAGCTTCTTCTGCCAGCCAAGGACGGCAAGGGCCGGGTACCGGTAAACGAAATTCTCATGGGGTCTTTCGGCCTGGGCAACATCATCCGCGAGGGCAGCGTCTCCAAGATCGTCTCCCTGATCGAGTCCGGCGGCGCAGAGGGTATGAAAAAGATGGATGATGCCATCCTGGANCGCTTCAAGGCCTCGGAGATATCGGCGGAGACAGCCCACCTCTTCGCCCAGCAGAAACAGCGCTTCGAACACCTGCGCGATAAGAAGGAGGATTGAGGCTTCCCGGCCTCGCTCTCCCGCGTGCAGGATCAGCAGGGGAACTCCAGGTGCTGATCTCGAGGGCGGCGTATCCTCCGGCCTGGATGCGTCCTGCCGGCCTGCGAGGTCTCAGGAGACCTGTTCTTCTGTATCTTCAGCCGGCTCAGCTCCGTCGTCGCCGCCGTTCTCAGCTTCCCGGGTGCGCATGAGCGGGAAGGCGATGACCTCCCGGATGGAATGAGAGTCGGTAAGCAGCATGACAAGCCTGTCGATGCCGATTCCCACTCCGCCGGTTGGCGGCATGCCGCAGCCCATCGCCTTCAGGAAGTCGGTGTCCATGGGGTGGTTTTCGACTCCATCCTTGTCCGCGCCGAGCGACTGCTGGGCGATAAAGCGCTCCTGTTGCTCCACCGGGTCGGTCAGCTCGGAATAGGCGTTGCCGATCTCCATTCCCATGACGATGGGCTCGAATCGTTCGACCAGCCGGTCGTCGCCTCTTTTCTTCTTGGTGAGGGGGGATATGGCGACGGGGTGGTCGCAGACGAAGGTCGGCTGCTCGATCGTGTGCTCGATGAGAGCCTCGAAGAGTCCGGCGACCGCATGCCCCCAGGTGTAGGGGCTCGGCGGCTCGATGTCGCGTTTCTTGTATTCTTCTCGAAGAGCGTCTTCATCCATCTCACCAGCGGCGATCCCTGCCTCTTCCAGGCTCTCGAGGATGGTCGTGCGCTTCCAGGGTGGAGTGAAATCGATCTCCTTGCCTCCGTAGACGATCTTCATGCTGCCGCAGACCTTCTCAGCCACGCACGACACCAGCTGCTCGACTTGTTCCATCTGGAAATTGTAATCGGTGAAGGCCTCGTACCACTCCAGCATGGTGAACTCCGGATTGTGGCTGCGGTCGATGCCCTCGTTGCGGAAGTTCTGGCAGATGGTATAGACCCTTGGAAAGCCACCCACGATGAACCGCTTGAGCGGGAGCTCGGGTGAGATCCTCAGGAAGGCGGAGTGGCCGGAGAGAGCGTGGATCGCCGTCTCGAAGGGGCGAGCCTCGGCCCCTCCGTAGTTCATCTCGATGGTGGGGGTGGTGACCTCCAGGAAGTCCCGTCCATCGAGGAAGGTTCGGATCTCGCTGATGATCCTGGCTCTCTGGACCATCTTCTGCCGTGCCGCCGGGTCCGTGGTCCAGTGCAGGTAGCGCTCACGGCAGAGAGTCTCCGGATCGGCCAGCTTGTTCCAGTCCTGGTCGTCCTTGCTCTTGGGGATCGGTACCCGTACGACGGTCTTGGCGAGCATCTCCAGGCTCTTGGCGTGGACCGAGAGCTCTCCCATCCTGGTTACGAAGACCGTGCCGCTGATGCCGAGCCAGTCGCCGAGGTCCAGTCCGTGGCGGATGAGCTCCCAGGTGTCTTCATCAAATTCATTCTTGCGAAGCATCACCTGCATCCTGCCGTCAAGATCTCCCAGGTCGATGAAGATCATCTTTCCTTTTCCCCTATAGGCCAGGAGCCTGCCCGCGACGCGGACGTCCTTGTCCATCAGCTCCTTCTCGTTCTCACGGACATCGAGAAGGGTGTGGCTCCGTTCCCAGGAGTAGGGGTAGAGCTCGAGATTCCTGGCGAGGAGTTCTTCGCGCTTTTTCAGCAGTTCTGGATCAAATGGCATTGGCCTGGACCTGTAAGGTCATCGGAATACGCTTCACAAGTGCCTGAAAATACAGCACCTGCGAAGCTGGTGCAAGCAGCCTGAGGAATTCTCGGGGTAATGGGAAGGTCAGCTCTCCGGGGTCATCTCGTCGTAGGAACGGTAGATGGTTTTCCAGATGAGGTAACCGTTGACCATGTCCTCATCAAGGGCCGGGTTGCCGCTGCCGGCACCCCGGTCGCCGCCAAACTTGGTTGCAAAGAAGCAGCCGGTTCCATGGCGGCCATCATCGATCCTGGTTCGCAGTACCTGCTCGATAAAGTTCTCTGTAGCCGACTTGTCCCGTGAATCAATGCAGGCGACGATCCCTATCGTCTCGTTGATCCGTGCAACGGCCTCCCTCATGTCATCGACAGCCGTGATGACCCCGGCCGGCCCGAAGGCCTCCTGTGCGTACAGGGGGTTGCCCTTGTCTACGCCGGCGAGCAGCGTGAAAGGGAAATAGTTTCCCGCCTGGGAGAGCCCATCGGGGAGCTCTGCCTCGTAGAGAAGCTCGGCGCCTTGCTCGATGGACGATCTCACCAGCGCGGCAAGCCGGTCCCGCTGTTCCGGGCTGACCAGCGGCGGACAGCTCCAGNNNTCCGAGCTCGCGTCGGCCGCCGTCAGCTCGTCGCTGCCACCCGGGCCGTGGACGACTCCCGGGGCGAGCTCAAGGACCCGGGCGGTGAATTCCCGTTCGACCTTCCGGTCCACGAGGGCCTCCTGGATCGAGCTGCAGCGCTGGCCGGAGGTGATTGTTTTCCCGTAGACGAAATTTCGCGCGGCACGCTCGATGTCCGCCTCTTCGTGTACGTAGAAGAAGTTGATGCCGGCTACCTCTTTCATGACCCGCTTGCCGAGACCTGACGCGGTCGCGTCGACCTGGTCGCCGACCGCCTTGGAGCCGGTGAAGGAGATGGTCTGGACGGCTGGTTGCCGGATGAGGGCATCCCCGGTCTGCGCGTCGCCGTGAAGCATGTTCAGGATACCGGCGGGAAGCCCGATCCCGGCGGCCCCGGCTTCCTGCGCCAGAGCGTATTCCACCAGGGCGCAGATAGCCTGCGAGCATTCCGGGGTCAGGTGGGAGGGTTTCCAGNCCACGGTGCACCCTGAGATGATCGCCGACATGATCTGCGCCAGGGGGATCGCCAGCGGAAAGTTGAACGGTGTTATGATGGCGGCGACTCCCCGGGGCGCCAGGCGGCTCTCCATGGTGAGGCCCGGGGTGAGCTTCTGGTAGGTCACGCCCTTGAGACTGGCTCCCTGGGGCGAGAGGGCCTCACAGACCCCGACAGCCTCGAGAAAGTCCAGCCGGCTGTCGAAGAGGGTCTTGCCCATTTCCCTGGTCATGAGGGGGACAAAAAAATCTTCGCTCTCCTTGAGCATGCCGGTGAGGCGGTAGAAGGCCTTGGTGCGAAAGTCCCCGGTCGAGAATCGCCAGGAGGAAAAGGCGGCGCTGGCGTGTTCCACGGCGGCGGCGACCTCCTGCGGGGTGCACTCGGGAACCTGGCCCCAGACAGCGGAATGGTCCGCCGGGTCAAGATTGTCGTAGGTCTGCTCCCAGCTGGCGTCTACCCATTGCCCGCCGATGTATGGCATATAGACCCCGGCGGCAGTTTTTCGCGCGGTGAGGTCCAGGGTTGCAGGGCTGGTTGAAGCAATTGTCATTTTTTCTCCCCCTGATGGGTCTCCCANCTGGGAGCTTCCTCCTCAGTCAATCGAGATACAACAGCTGGTCATGCCCAGCTGTTCGCTTGTGTCTCCTGACGGGCTGCCGGCTTCTTCAAGCGCGGTGAGAGTCTCCTTTCCTTCGATAACCTCGCCGAAGAGGGTATGGTTCCCATCAAGATGGGGGGTGGCGGTGAAGGTGAGGAAGAACTGGCTCCCATCGGTTCCCGGGCCNGCATTGGCCATACTCAGCAGCCCTGGCCTGTCATGCCTGGCCTCGGCTGAGAACTCGCCATCGTATTGGAACCCCGGGCCGCCTGTCCCGCTGCCATGAGGACAGCCGCCCTGGGCCATGAAACCCTGGATGACCCTGTGGAAGGAGAGACCATCGTAGAAACCAAGCATGGTCAGGTAGATGGTGCTGGAGACGTGCATCGGGGCGATGTCGGGCCAGAGCCTGATCTTCAACGGGCCCTTGTTCGTGACGATGTCCCAGCAGTAATTTTTGTCGGCTTCAAAGGGCAGCGATGGCTGTGGAGGAAGGCTGGTCCGCCAGTTTTGCAGGTTCTTGTCGATGCCGCTGGAATCAATGTACTCCTGGCAGCTGGTGAGGGTCGGGTTTGTTTCGCTCATGATTTTCCGGGGTTCTGTTATTTCGTTTCGATGGAAGATTTAACGATGAGTGTTTCCTCTGTGGGCGTGCCGTCCTTCGTCCCGGTGCTCTGGATGAGAGTGAGGCATTGGAAGCCTTCGACGATCTTGCCGAAGAGGGTGTGTTTCTCGTCAAGCCAGGGGGTGGGAGCGAAGGTGAGGAAGAACTGGCTCCCATCGGTCCCCGGGCCCGAATTTGCCATGCTGAGATTTCCCAGGGTGGTGTGCTTGACGGCAGGATGGAATTCTCCGGAATATTTGTAGCCGGGACCATCTCTCCCCGTGCCGCTTGGACAGCCGCCCTGGGCCATGAACCCCGGTATGATTCGGTGAAATTTCAGTCCATCGTAGAAGCCCAGCCTGGCAAGGTAGATTGTGCTGGAAACGTGCATCGGAGCGATGGAGGGCATCAACTCGATCTTCATCCGGCCCTTGCCGGTCTGCAGAATCCAGTAGTATTTGTGTTTCGGATCGAAGTCGAGCCTTGGTGGCTGGGCCAGGTTTTTTCGCCACTCCGGCTGGGTCTTGTCGATATTCCCCTTCGCGATGAATTTGTCAATCGCCGCGATGGCGGGATTCGCGGCGGAGGTGGAGGCCGTCTCAGTTTCACACCCGGCGAGGGTGAGCGGCAGGGCAAGCATCAGGTGTGCGATATTTTTCATGGGAGCTATTTTCCAAAGTGAGAGGATGAGCCGCGGGCTGTCTTCTCCGGCAGATGAGGAGCATATTATCCCCGGGCGGCAGGGGCAAGGGGGAAGCTTCAGTCCCAACTCCATTCCCGCAGGGAATTGAGAACCCGGTCGGCTCCGGAGAGTTCTTCCTCTGTGTAGAAATGAGTTACGGCCACACAGCGCATCCCCGCGCTCCTGGCAGCCTCGACCCCGCGGAAGCTGTCCTCAAAGACCAGGCAATTCTCCGGCGCCAGGCCGCCTCCANCCTGGTTCAGGAGGTCGAGCCCCCGGAGAAAGCATTCGGGGTCCGGCTTGCTCTTGTCGATGTCGTCTCCGCATACGAAGGATGGGAATTTTTCAGCCAGGCCATGTCTTCGCAGCACGGCCAGGATATCCACGCGTCTTCCGCCGCTGGCGATCGTAGAGGGCAGGGCGGGAGGGAGGGAGTCGAGCAGCTCGCGTACGCCATCGAAGAGCTCGATCTTCTCGGTGCCCTCGAGATAGAGCCGTGATTTCCTCTCGACGAGCTTCTCGACCATTCCGGGGTCGATCTCCCTGCCGGCCTCAGCGAAGGCCTTCCTGAAGGATCCACGGTCGTGGATCCCGATGTAATGCGACTGGTTGGTGCCGGGGGGCAGGCGGATGCCATTCTCCTTGAGCACCTGCAGGAAGGTCTCGAAGTGCAGGGGCTCGGTATTGGCGATGAGGCCATCGAAGTCGAAGAGAACCGAATGGATCCCGTCCATCAGAGGTCCTCTGCTTTGGCGATCTTCTGCCAGGCCTCCTCGACAGTCTCGACGAATTCGAACAATTCGAGATCTTCCGGAGAGATCATTCCCTCTGTCACCAGCTGCTCAAAATTGACGATGTTCCTCCAGTATTCCTCCCCGAAGAGGATGATCGGAAGGGGCTGGATTTTCCCGGTCTGCACGAGGGTCAGGGCCTCGAAGAGCTCATCCATGGTTCCGAAGCCGCCGGGGAAGGCGACCAGGGCGACCGCGCGCATGAGGAAGTGCATCTTGCGGATGGCGAAATAGTGAAATTGGAAGCAGAGATCAGGGGATATGTAGGAATTGGGGGCCTGCTCATGGGGCAGGACGATATTGAGGCCGATGCTCTTGGCCGAGACATCGTGCGCTCCCAGGTTGCCGGCCTCCATGATTCCCGGTCCACCCCCGGTAATGACCACCAGGTCAAGGTGGCTGTCTTCCTGGCTGTGTTGCGACACGACCTGGGAAAGCTCCCTGGCCTGCTCGTAATAGACCGCCTTGGCGGCGACGCTGCGGGCGATGTCCACCTGCTTCTTGAGCTTCTCGTCTTCGGGGTTGGCCTCGCTGGCCGCCTGTGCTTCCGCCAGCTTCTTTTCACCAGTCTCTCGATCGTAGATGCGGGCGCTACCGAAGATGACCACCGTTGAGCGGATATTCTGTTCCTGCTGGATGAGCTCAGGCTTCAGCAGTTCCAGCTGCAGCCTGACCGGCCGCAGCTCCTCGCGCAGCATGAAATCCTCGTCGAGGAAGGAGAGGCGGTAGGCATGAGAGCGTGTCTGCGGGATGTCCTGGGAAGGCTTCGACGCCTCCGCGTCGTGGCGGGCCGAGGGAAATGGATCTTTTTCAGGTGGTATCAGCATGTGGGGGTCCGTTCGGTTTTTATTCTTTTCGATCGACGAGGTCGATGATGTAGGCGGCCCTGGCTCCGTAGTCTCCGTCCGGGTCCAGGTCCTGCACCTTGCGCAGGTCGGCAAGGGCCTCGACGTCCCGGTCAAGCACCGAGTACGCGTAGCTTCTGAGGAAGAAGGCCTCCGCGAGGTTGTCGATATCCTTTCCCAGGCCGGTATAGGCGGAGAGTATCTTCAACGCTCCCTGGTAATCTTTTTTCCCGAGCAGCAGCCTGGCCAGGGGCAGGTGGGCCTTGTGGTAGCTCTCGCCCGCCCTGGCTTCCCCCGAGGCCAGGATCCGCTCGTAGAGCTTGCGGGCCTCGTCGGTGTTGCCGGCGGCCTTCTTGAGGTCGGCGATGTCCAGCAGGAGAGAGCTCTCCAGCGGATTGCGATCGAGGGCTCCGGCGAGGATCTTTTCAGCCTCAACTCCATCTCCCGATGCGAAGACCGCCCTGGCCCAGGCGCGCACCGCGCCAAGGTCAGAGGGATTTTTCTCCGCGGCCTTCTTCAGCTCATCCAATGAGGCAGCGGTTTTTATTGTCTGGCGCAGTTCGGAGAGGAACTTGTCGGCGGGACGGAACCCGCTCAGGCGCTGGAGCTCCTTCTCATTCGGGCCCAGCAGCAGGATCGTCGGCAAGCCCCTGACCTCGAACTTCGCCGAGAGCTTGGGTTCGCGATCGGTGTCGATCCTGACGGGGATGAAGAACTGTTCGACGAGCCTGATGACGTCGCCGTTGCCGAAGGTCTCGCGGTCCAGCTTCTTGCACCATCCGCACCAGTCGGCTTCGAAATCGATGAGCAGGGGCCTGGAACTCCCGGCCGCCTCCTGGAGAGCGCCGGCATAGTCTTCCCTCCAGTTGATCACCTTTTTCTTCGCGCCCGTTTTCGCAGGTTCCTCCTGGGCGAAGGCGCCCGCCACGGCTGCGAGAAACGTCAGTGCGAATGTTATTGTTTTCATAGGTCCTGGTTCCGTTTGTCGTGGGTTACCTGGTCAGTCGGGCGTTGAGCCAGTCGGCATGATCTCCGCGATCGAGCTGGTCGTTTCCGTAGTCCACTAGGAGGGTGAGACGTTTTACACCCGAGACAGGGAATGATATCGGCAAAGGCTCTCTCTTGGAATCGAAGTTCTCGCGCAGGAGCTCTTTTCCATCCGCCGACAAGATGAAGGTGACCGAGCCTTTTCCGCGGGAAGAATCATCGATGCCCAGTAGCGCGGCAAAGGTTTTGTAGCCTGCGTTGAGAGCGTATTCGAGAAGGGTGCGTGAATGCACGCCAAGCCCCCTGCGGTAGGTCCTTCCCTTCAGTCGTAGCGGGGCCCCGCTGACGCTGAGGTTTTTTCGATAGGGGAAGGCCCTGCCGAGAACCGCCGCCTCCTCGACCCTGGTGGGTTCGAGGCTCGAGAGGAAGACGATCTTGTCACTGGCGGGCAGGATCCGGGCGATCGCCGAGAGCGGAATCTTCTGGACTCTCCCTGGCTGTGAATAGGGAAGCCGGAAGAGCAGCAGCGGGCCATCCTTTGCCCGCTCGAGGCCCCTCAGGTATACGGGGAGCTGGCCTACTCCGGGAATCTCCAGGCGGGTTGGAGGATCGGTCTCTTTCATGCTCGAGGCGATCGGCGCGAGGATGACGCCATGAACCAGCTGGCGGCGAACACGACTGCGTTTGCCGGCTACCTCGACCTGCAGGTAGTCCTTGTCAATTCCGTGGAACACTCCGGCGACGCTGAGGAGGCCCGAGCGCCTGAGGAAAAAAACATCCTGCTCGGGAGGGGCGCCCTCGAGGGTTTCCTCGAAGACCGGGTCGCCGGCGTATTTTTCCCTGAGCCTGAACACGGCGATCCCGGCGAGCTGACCGGAGATCAAGGGCAGCTTCGCTCCAAGGCTGATCGTCGCGAAGGGACTGTTGTCTCCGTTGCCGATGTCAGTGATCCGGCCGAGCACTTTCTCGCCGCTTCGAAAGGCGACGAGGGGGCCGGTGGAGAAATTGACCGCCTTGCCCGGAGTCTTCGAGCCGATGCGCAGCTCGTGAATTTCCCAGAGGGCGATCGGCTGGGCGTTACCGCGAAGGGACAGCCCGGACTCCGACAGCTTCTCGAGCATGCCCTCGACGTTCTTTCCGTCTGCGAAAGTGAGCTGGACGGCGATCCCGGGGGGCTCGGTTTTTCCCGGCGTGTCTTCAGCGCCCGACGCAGGGGAAAACGCCAGGAGACAGGTGCTCAGCACCAGGCCGCAAGACCTGGGAGGCCATCGCTTTCCTCCAGCCGGGAGGGTCAAATCAGGGTTCCTTCGAAAGAGCTTCGTAATACTCTTTCAGAAGCTTCTCATAGCGGGGGGGCAGCTTGCCGCCGAAGCTCTTCAGGGCGCGGGAAGCATCTCGGTCCTTGAGGAGCCCCCAGATGGAACCTTTGCTCTTTTTTGCGGTAGTGCGGAGATTGACGATGCCCTCCCCTCCCTCGGGAAGCTTGGAGATCTTCGCCGGATTGGCGCTTTGACCCCCGCCCGGGGGGCCATTACCGCAGCCGCTTCAGCCGCCCTTGCCGCAGTTGGGGCAGGTCTGCCGTTCGACGGCCTCCTGCAACTCGATGAGCTTGTCGAGGGCCATGACAATGCCGCGTTCCTGTTTCTGGGTCGGGGCCTCGCTGGTAACCTCCCTGGAGATGAGCTTCTCCACCCTGTTCATCCAGCCGGCCACCGTCTGCAGGGGCTTGCCGTGCTCGCCCTTCAATTCTCCCAGCCTCGCCTCGGCTTTCTGCTTGAGAGGGGCGGGAAGATTTCCATAGTCCGTCAGCAGCAGGGCGTATTGGGCGAACTCCAGGAGGGATTCTTCAAGCCTGTTGAAGGAGAGGGCCGTGAGCTCACAGACCCGCCAGTCAGTTACGAGCAGGGCCCGGGCTTCGCGGGTGAGCAGCTTGCAGTTCTCGATGACCTTCCTGTAGCGTTTGCCGCGAAAATCAATTTCCGTCTGGAGCAGCAGGCCGTAGGCGCGAAGATAGGGGTTGGGGCGGTCACCGAGGGCCTCGTGGTCGAGTTTTTTGATGAGAGCGAGGGCCTCGGTATCGGCGCCGTTTTCAAACGCCTTGCAGGCCTTGTCGTATCCGGCGTAGAGCTCACGAAGGCTGTTGTGGATAAAGTCGGCGCTGTCGAGGTCGACGGCAAGCTCGGGGGAGAAATCCCGCAACGCCGAACCGATCTCGTACTCGAGGACCATGGCCCGGTACCTGGTGGGGTCTAGCTTCATGGTTCTGACCAGGTGCTGGATGAAAATCTCCGTCTTGTCCCGGTTGGTGAATTCGCTGGGATGTTGGGCGGACAACGGAGTCAGTCCGCCAGCGCACAGTGCCAGAGCCAGCGTCACGGCTATTGAACGGAGTAACTTACCGGGAGACATATTTTAACCAGGGAAAACGGATCAGAAAGGCCGCAGGTACACGGCGTACCTTCTATTGTTGTATTGGGGCGNATAAGGTCAAAGAAAAAGCNTGAGAAGNTTCNCAGGGAGCGTTATTGGCCGATAGAGCCGGCTATTTTGCGCAGCAGTTTCTCTATCTCNTTCTGCTTGCGGCCNATTTCCCGGAGNTGAGTCCGGGCCTCGTTTGAGAGNTCGTCGATTTTCCGGGCGNTGTTGAACCTCGTCGTTCTCCNGTTGACGCGNAGCTGNAGGGCGCGAACCATCTTCAGTTCCGCTGACTTGGCCAGCAGGGGNGCCGAGCTGTTCTGNTTTTTCTTTTCTCTTCCCTTGTTGGGGTTTGGNGGCGGCGGCTTCTTGGCGGCNTCCTCGAGGGCGGCGAGGATNTCGATGACCGTATCCTCGATATCTTTCTGGACCATCCTGGTCGAATCACCCGTCTGCAGGTTGTCGAGGAGCCCGCCCACATGATTGAGGTCAGCCTTGAGTTCGATGACGATCTCAGGGAAGACAAGGGTTGTTCCGTCTTCACTCAACACATCGAGGATGTCTTCACAGGTCGTTGCCAGCTGGAGTTCTTTGACGGCAAGGCGCTTGGCCAGTTGCCTGTCCTTGATCCCGATATCCGGAGTCTTCTCTCCGGCCGCCAGCCGCAGGGCGCGCAGCTTGAGGTCGAGCGACCTGGTCGAGTTGCTCGCGGACTTCTGCTCAGCCAGCANATAGGTGAATTTTTGCTTCAGGTAGGCGATGAGCTGGTTCCTGAAAGCCTCCTGGAGAGCCTCGAGGGTGTCCTCTACTTTTTCACGTCCCTTTTCCAGGTTCTCGATGGCTTCCTCNTGCTNGCCGGCCGCCTTGCCGGCTTTTCCACCCGAGAGGCTNCCCGAGGCGCCCGACATCTTTTCGGAAGCCTTGGCGACATCCGCCTTCCCGGGGATTCCTCCATCAGGAGAGAAGACTCCCGGGATTCGCTTGGAGAGCTTCTCGAGCAGCTCCCCGGTTTTCTCCTTCGTTCCATCCTGTTCTTTCTTCATTCCGGGGAAGTCGCGCTTGCCGCGGCCCTCATCCAGTTTCTGGTCGGATGATTTGATCGCCTCCTCGAGGGCCTGGCGGGCCTCTGCCGCCCTGGCCGCGGCCTGCCCCCGGCCTTCCTGGCCTTCCGCCGACAGGGCGGCCTCGGCAGCCTTCATGGCCTCTATGGCTTGTTTCATCTTGCCCGGGTCGAGGACCTGTCCGGCCTCGGCGGGACGGCGCTCATGTTTTTCTTCATCTTCATGCGGTTCCCCGGGGGGATGGTCGTGGTCGTCATGTTTGTCTTCAAGAGCCCTCTCCCGCGCCCTCTTTCCTCTCTCCTGGTCTTCTCCGAGTAGCTCGCCGGTCTGCTTTCGAATTCCGCCCTGGCGGCCGCCGACCTCTTTGCGCGTTTTTTGATCGGCTGCATTGGCAGCGTCTTTTTCGATTCCCTTCTCCTTGCGGACGAGAGCCTCGAGGCGCGCGAGGGTCTCCTTCAGCTCCTTGGCATCCGCGCCGGCCTGTTCGGCCTCCTCCGAATCGATCTTCTCACTGGTTTCCTCTTCGATGACCTTGTCGAGATCCTCGAGAATCTTTCGAACCCTGCGGATCTCCTTGAGGAGTTTCCTGGGGTCGAGCTCTTTCTCGAGCAGNAGGTCGAGTACAGCCCTCAGGTCCGATTCGACCTTCTTCTGAAGCTGGACCGCCCGATCGAGCTTGCCANTCTTGATGAAGGCCAGGATCCGCTGCATGCTCTCGCGGATCTGGACTTCCCTGGAGAGGGAGAACGCCTCCCTGAGCCTGGNGCTGTTGGCCGGATCTCTCTCGTCCGGACGGACGGTGAGCTTTTGCATGATCTCTTCGAGACGCTGGAGATTTCGCAGGGCTTCCTCCTGCTTGATCTTGCCGAGCTCCCTGGTCCTGGCCTCGCCGGCTTCTTTGCCGGGGTCTTTTTNTNCCGNTTCGGTGTTGTCCTGCGGCATCGAGTTCGCGAAGGAGGTCGAGAGGAGAACGAGCGCCGCTGTCAGCAGCCAGGGGAGAGCGGGCGTCGCGGGGCGCTGGCTGTGGTGTCTGTTCTGTGGGAAGCGGCGTCTCATTTATTATCTCCGCGTTTGTCCTCTTCGAAGAGGTCATCCTCGAATATATCGTCGATCAGGCTCCTGTAGGCCCGCTGGGTCGCGCTGGAGGACTCTGACTGTGTCCNGATGATAGCTCGAAGGTGCTTCACGATCTCAGTAAATCCTTCAAGGCGTCGCATCTGGACAATGATGTTCTCCATCTCCTGGATCTTCGTATCGATGGCGCGGCCGAGCTCGAGGCCGGCCGTGATNCGGACNCGCTCGTCCGGCAGGTCCCGGATCGAGTTCAGCTTCGNGGCGAGAAGCGGAAGCACCTCGCCGCCCAGGGTNNTGAGGGGCNCTATGATGAGCTCCGCGAGGCGNTTGAGGTCGTCGGCTTCACCGATCTTGTTGTTNTCCATTTCCNNCAGGATGTGCTCCACGGCCGCGGCGATGGACTCCAGCTGACGCCCGTGCTGGCGTTCAGCCCGCGAGATCTCCTGCATCTTCCTGAGGTCCTCGCGGCTGATCTCACCCGGCTTGCTCCAGGTCTTATCGANCATTTCATAGACCNGGTCGCGGATGANGCGCTCCTGNGCCACCAGGCGTTCAAGAATACGGCGCTGCTCGAGCTCTCTTCTGAGGAACTCGTCNCCGAGTTTTTCCGGGGTGACGATGAGGAAGCTCATGATGCCCGAGTAGCCCGTCTTGCTGCCGGAGATCGCATCATTGTCGTTGGCTCCTACCTGGAGGTTCAGGCGTTTCTCCGGTTTGATCCTGAACCGGGTGATGTCCCAATCGATCTCCTCGGCGAGGGGCTCTCTTGTCGGCACNCCCGGAACGTTCAGCGGCTCCCCGCCGCCGCTTTCCGCTCCNTCGGAATCCTGCAGCGTCCAGCGCAGGAGCATCGAGTCTATTCCGTAGTCGTCCCGGGCCTTGACCAGGAGGGGGATGCGGGCCTGGGAGGTGATCATCTGCCCGATCCCGGTTGGGGNCGCCTGGACCACCGGCGGNCGNTCCTCGACCATGTGGACGGAGAATTGGAANGGCCTCTCCGGCGGCACTCCCTCGGTGTCCTCAAGTCGGATTTGACAGGTTCCTCCCAGCTCAGGTTTCCAGCTTCCGGTGAACTCCCGGGGGTTGCCCGGGACGGTATCGAGCACCAGCTCTTTTCCCTCGACCAGGAGGACTGCGCGTTCAAGGGGCTTGCTGCTAAAACCGCGGATGCCGAGGATCGAGCCGACGGGTATCGCAAGCTCACCGATGTCCCCCTCGGTATCTTCCGGCTCGAGGCTGGTGTATTCCGGTGCCTTGCGCGTGAGCACGAGCCTCTCCACCTCGGGGCGTTCCTGGACTCGCACCCTGTAGCGGGGAGAGTGGTAGTTGCTGAAGAAACCGCGGCCTTCCTCCCGGAGATAGAAGAAGAAATCCTCGGTAACGGAAGGATGCTCGTATTCAAAGCGGCCAGGGCCCTCCTTGCCGCCGCCTTTCATATAGTGCCGACTTTCACCCGAGCGGTATTCAAACCGGATCCTGACCTTGGCGGGATTTTTTTTCCCGGGGGTGGTCTCGGCTACGATCCTGAGGGTCTCACCCCGGGGGCTCGCGAATTCTCTGTTTTTCATCCCCAGGATCCTGAGCTCTGAGGNGTACTCATAGTTCGTTTCCNCCAGGAGCAGCTGGCGGCGTACCCAGATGCCGAAAGAATCGCCCGAGTAATGAGCTACCGCGCCNAGGAGGCAGGCGGCGCAGAGGGCGAGGACGGCAGCTTCCGAGACCCGCTTCGAATCGACCACCTCGGCGAGATTCAGCTTNCCTATTTTTCCAGCTGCCTGCTTTGTCACCTCCCGCTTGAGCAACGTCGTGAGCTCCTTTCCTGCGCCGCGTGTCCGGGGTTCGGCCAGGAAGCTGACGGCGCTGCGCAGGCTGTCGCCCAGCTCGGGGAAGCGGGTCTCGACGAGATCCGCGAGGGTGGAGTCGGNCAGGGCCACGAGGGCCGGCTTGATGAGGGNTCGCCAGCTCACGNAGATGAGGGCGCCGAGGTAGAGCGCCAGGGCGATGGNTCGCCCNGGNACCGANAGCCGGAAGGCCCTGTCGATCCCGAAGGACAGGCAGGCGAGGACCACCAGCGCAACGACAAGCATGGACAGTCCCCGGGCCCAGATCGAGGCCCGCAGAAACCTTCTCAGGGACTGCAGCTTCCCGTCGATCTTCGCGCCGGGGCCTTGTCTTTTTCTTTCCTGTTCGTTACGGGGCAATGTCTGTTCCTTCGGATTCGCCGCTATGCTTCGGTCTTCTCAGAGCAGCTGGACTAGTTTCCTGAGAATCCACTCGAGGGNAAGCAGGCCTGCAAGCAGGGAGAGACTGAGCCAATTGTCCCAGAGCGTGACTGGCTCGTCCTTCGATATGATAATCTCCGGTCTCTGGTCGATCTGTTTGANTCGCTCCGGGAGTGCTTCCGAGCTCCACAGGGGGGTGTAGGAGCCTCCCGTTTGAGCGGCCAGCTCCTCGAGGCTCTGCTCATCCAGGCGTGGTTCGCGAAATTCGATCTCGGGCGGCTCGACACGCAGGNCTGCCGTCGTTCCGTTGGCAAGGCGNAGCTTGTAGGCGCCGAGGGATCGTGGAATGAAGATTCCCCTGTACCAGCCGGGGGCGGAGGCGTCTTTCTCGAGGCGAACCTCCACCGTGTCTCCCCGGGGGTCATCGATGGTGACTGTCTGGGTCTCGTCCTCGATGGGCTTGAAGTTTTCATCCTGCAGCAGCGCAGAGAGACGGACGATGTCGCCGAAGTCGTAGGCCTGGCGATCGGATTGCAGCACGCTGCGCTTGCCGCCCGAGAGCCGCGCCTCCGTCAGGTGGCGGATCGTCTGCAGCCAGAACTGGTCGTAGATCTCTTCGGTGGTCGCGCGCCAGCGCCAGGTCTCGTCGCTGCCGAGAAAGATGGTGCGCCCACCGGCGAAGTACTGCCACGCCATCAGCGGCTGGGCCTTGCCCGCGACGGCCCGCGACGGATCGGAATGGGAGAAGAGAACGGTCGCCCCGGGCTTCGCCTTGCGAATCCTGAGGGCCCAGTAGATGCCGGATAATTCTTCCCAGCGCTGCCGGTTGCGAAGCGGGTTGGAAGACAGCCGGGTCGAGTCGTGCGTGGCCGCGGCCCGGGTGGGCCAGAGCGGCCATTCCCTCAGCGAGAAGCTCGCGGCCTCCCTCGCCCCGGTAAGATCGGCGAGCACGGGCAGCATCTCGTGAACCGGCTTCATGTTCCCGGAGGCGAAAAATGCCNGGGAGTATTTTTCGCCGGCGACGAAGACCAGGCCGCCGTTCTGTTCCGCTACGAAACGCCGCAGCAGCCCCGGGAATTCCGTGGGGAAATNCCCCGGGTCAGGATCGAGGAGGACCACGACATCGTAAGCGAACATTTTCTTCGCGTCCCCGGGCAGCTTTTCGAGGCTGATGTTGCCTCCCTGCGGGAAGTCAGGATCGGCGCTCATCAGCCAGCTGGACACCGACACGCGGCGGTCGCGGCGAAGGAGGTTGAGCAGGAAACGGTATTCGTAGCTTGGCGCGCCGGACACCAGCAGGACCCTGGANGCCTCCTCGATCACCTCGACCGGGGNGGAAGCCTCGTTGTCATTATCGAAGGTCTCCTCCTGGCGTACGGCNACCCGGGCGCTCAGCCGGTGGGCGCCCGTCTCCTTGAGATCCAGGGTAAACCTCGCCGTGGTGGAATCCTGCCCGGGCNCGAAGCGTACGGTCGCGCTCTTTACCTGGCGTTTCGGGCCGNCGGTTGCCGCATCCGGGNTGAAGGAATCGAAGAGCTGGACCTCTANCTCCTCGTTGCNGTAGCCNANCTGGCTCAGCTGNACGTCGACAGCCACGGGATCNCCGGCGAAGACGCGCTCGCTGGCGAGGATCGAGTTGACTCGGATGTTGCGGGAAGGGGCGGGGTCGCCGACGCCCACGGTATGCACCGGGATGTTTTTTTTCTGCAGGAAGGANGCCACCGAGGGGAGGTCCTCTCCCGCGGTCATTCGTCCATCGCTGATGACGACAACCGCCGCGATCGTGGAGCCTGCCTGCTGCTCGACCGCCTTGCGCAGGGCGGCGGAGAGATTCGTGACCGTTCCTTCAGGAGAGAGCGTGAGCTTTCCGGATGCCGGGGTCTCTTCTTCACCCTCCCCGGCCGCGCCGTGGGCGGGGCGGCGAAGGTCATTGGAGAAGGTGTAGATCTCGAGGCGGTTTTTTTCCTCCAGCAGCTCCAGCAGCTTCCGGTCGGGATCCCGCAGCAGGCGATTCACCAGGTCGGCTCGCGAAAAACCCGGGACCTGCTTCGGCTCCAGGTTCAGTCCCGCCGCCAGGAGCCTGAGCTTGTCGGGCGAGGCCTGGTAGCGATCTTTCAGGGTCAGGCTGAGGGAGTCATCCAGGAGCAGGATGGTGGTCTTGCGGGTCTCCTCCTCGCGGCTCACCTCGATGACCGGATAGAAGACGATCAGGGCGAGCAGCAGCACCAGGAGAGCCCTGATGGAGGCCACCGAGTATTTTTTCCAGCGCGCCAGGGTCCCCTCGCGTGAATAGGTGAAGAAGACGGCGGCAAGTCCGGCCCCGACGGCAAGGAGGGCGAGCAGCCCAAGCTCACCCTCGGGGAAACGAGCCAGGCGGAGGCTGGCTTCGCCTCCCTCCTCTAGGTCGACCGAGAGCAGGCGAAGGAGCCAGTGGGGCAGCGGCAGGTTGTTCATCGTTTCCCTCCCCCGGTCTCTCTCCTGCCTTCTTCCGCGGCTGTCGAGGTTCTCTTGTGGCGAGCAAAGCGGCAGGCGAGGTATCCCTCGAGGAAGAGGAAGAGAACGAACGCCAGCAGCAGGAGATCGGAGATCTCGAACTGGCCGCGGCCCGCTTCCGAGAACAGGTTCTCATCGCGAATCACCTTGATGTCGAGGCCGGGATAGAGGGACCTGATCTGACCGGCGCTGACCCGGGACAGGTCCGACTCTTCCGGGTCGCTCCGGATGGCCAGGGCCCGCCATTCCCGTTCCTTGCCGCCGACGCGGTCGAGCCCGATTCGAAAGAGCCCTGCCTGCAGGGTGAAGCGCTCATCAACGACGAAGCGAAACTCGTTTTTCCCGTTGTCCCCGGCCCTGGGCTGGATCGCCTTGAGGGAACCCTCGGTCCTCTCGTCCACGGCGAGGTAGAGGGCATCGCTCTTGTGCTCGCTGACGTCTATCGGGACCTCGATCTTCTGCCCCGCCAGGAACTCAGGAGCCCTTCCCCGTTCCTTTCCGATGGTGTCGATGATCTGTCTGAGGAGGATGGGGAAGGTGGCGTTCGGCGGCCAGTCGTGCCACTCATCATCTGCGGTGGTGGCGAAGAGGACGATCCTGCCGTCGCCCAGGGTCTTCTCGACAATGGCCGGGCTCGAGTCGGGGTCGGAAAAATGGGCCAGGATCCTGCTGTTGGCAGCCGGCTGTAATTGCCAGAATTTCCTGAAGAGCACCTGCTGGAGGTAGGGCTCCGCATCCCCCCTCAGAAGCCGGAAATAGGGATGGTTGAAATCAGGCTGCAGACTCCAGCCATCCGCCTGGCTCCCGGTCACCTTGCCCAGCTCTGCAGGCAGGAGGCCGCTCCATGGCCGGGCCTCTTTCCCGGTATCCGAACCGAGCTCGCGGGAGTAGACCCCGGGGTCTGACTGGTCTCCCGCGAAGATGAGCAGGGTTCCTCCATCGCGGACGAACCGTCCGAGGTTCCTGCGAAAGTCTTCGGGCAGGCTGTAGGTATTGGCCAGGAATACGGCGTTGTAGCGGTCCAGGGAGGTCCGGGGAAGGTTGTCCTCGGTGACGATCACAGGGAGGATTCCGAAGGAAGATTCGGCTCCGGGCGACAGGGCGTTGGCCAGGAAATCCGTCTCTCCTTCCCAGGGCTCGGAGGAGGGCTCGCCGTTCACCAGGAGCACCTCGGTGGCATCGACGACATCGATGACGAAGCTGTAGAGGTTGTCTTCGGGGAGGGGATCCTTGACTCCCATGAGCTGCGCTTCGACCCAGTACCTGCCCGCGGAGCGGAAGGTACTGGTGATGGTCGCCCGGGCGCTCGAGGCGCCCGCGATCACCGTGATGGGCTGCGCGACGGCGGTAGAGGCAGTGGTTCGTTTGCCGCTGAGGGGCCCGAAGGTCAGCTGGGCCCGGAGGTTCTTCACCGGCGCGCCGGAGAAGTTTTTTATTTCCAGGTGAATCTCGGCCGGGATTCCCACTGTCGGACGGCCTCCCTCGATGTCGATGCCGGTTATCGCCAGGTTGGAGGCGTCCTCGGAGCCGACATCGTAGATGATGATCCTCGGAGGGTTCTCCTGCGCCCGGGAGATGCTCTCCAGCGCCTTTTTCAGGGACTCGTTCGGACCACCGACTCCGTCGGTCCAGTCCGTGGCGCGCAGGTCCGTAATGATAGAGAGAGAGCGGGGAAGTGAAACGCCGTTGTCCGGGGTCGAGCTCAGCTCGGCGAGGTTGTCGAGCGTGGCGCTGAGATCCATGCGCGTGCTCGTTGGTTGGAGAAGCCGAACGCTCTGGATCAGCTTGTCTTTGTTCTTCTTGTCCAGGCTCCCGCGGATGGCCGCGCGTGGCCGTGAGGGGCGGAGGATGAGAGCGGTGTCCCCGCTGCGCGCGCCGAGACGTTCGAGCTCCCCGGCGAGAGCTTCACGGCCCTTTTGAAAGGTCGTGCCGCCGGCCTCGTTGCGATTCATCGACAGGGAGTCGTCGAGGACGAAGATCTTCTCCTCTCTTTTAAGCATCCCGGCAAGCAGGGAGTGCTCGGTGTCCGAGAGCATGGGCCGGGCGAGGAAGAGGGCGAGGAGGATCATCATCAGGGTGCGCAGGAGCAGCAGGATCAGGTGCTCGAGGCGAAGCCTGTGCCTGGTCTTCTTGAGAGCCGCCAGCAGGAACTCCATCGCGGCCCAGTCCATCTTCCGTAGCTTGCGGCGGTTGAGGAGGTGGATGATGATGGGGATCGCGGCCAGCGCCAGCGCGGCCCAGGCAAGTCCCGATGTCACGAAACCGCTCATCTGTTCATTTCCCGCATTGGTGGAATGGGTGTAGCTGTCCTCAACGCCGGAGCCTCCGCAGCTTCGCCCTGGCCGCGATCAATGAGACCACAGCCGCGTCCAGCGGATCGCTGGTGAGGGATCTCTGGTAATCAAATCCTCCGGTCGAGGCGATGCGTTCGATTTCCTGCAGGTATTCTTCGAATACCTCTACATAGGCCTCCTGCAACTGGCGCGGGTCGGCGTTGATTTCCGGATACTCTTCCAGACCCTTGAAGAGGGTGTTGCCCTCGAAAGGGAAGGTCAGCTCGGTTTCGTCGAGCACGTGAAAGACGATGACATCGTGGCCCCGGAGGCTGAAGGCCTGCAGGCCGCTGGCGATCTCTTCGCGGGGAGCGAAGAGATCCGAGATCACGATGACCAGTCCGCGCCGCGGCAGCGACTCGGAGAGCTCGCTGAAGACTCCGTCGAGTCCGGTCTTTTCCGCGGGCTCGACGGACTGCATGATTTCGCCGATCAGGCTGAGGATATTTTTTCCGGTAGAGGGCGGGACCTGTTTTTGGATCTTCGAGTCAAAGAGGGTTAGCCCGACAGAGTCCAGCTGGCGGTTGAGCAGGTAGGCCAGGGATGCGGCGAGCGTGCCCCCGTAATCGTATTTGCTCAGCCGGCCGTCGTGTCCGAAGCGCATGCTCTCCGAACAGTCCAGGACGATGTGAGCCCTGAGGTTGGTCTCCTCCTCGAACTTTTTGATGACGAAGCGCCCCAGGCGCCCATAGACCTTCCAGTCGATGTGCCGGGGGTCGTCGCCGGCCACGTAGGCACGGTGATCGGCGAACTCCACGGCCGTTCCGTGATAGGGACTCTTGTGAAGACCGGTGATGATCCCTTCGACGACCATCCTTGCCCGCAGCTCGAGTCGACCTATGCGGGCCAGGACCTCAGGATCGTAAAACCTTTCGAACTTCGCCATCGCCCAGGGCCTCGCTATCTTCGGCAGGTGTAGTCTCGATCAACTCATCGATGATCTTGTCGACGGTATAACCTCTGGCTTCCGCGTGGAAGTTGGTCAGAATCCGATGCCTGAGTACCGGGTGAGCCACCGCATCGATGTCCTCGACCGCCACGTGGAACCGGCCCGCCAGCAGGGCCTTCGCCTTTCCCGCGGTGACCAGGCATTGACATGCCCGCGGTCCCGCTCCCCAGGCCACGTACTCTTTCACAAACTTCGGAACATCCTCGTCGGGAGCTCCATCGATGCGCGTTTTTCTCACGAGATTCATAGCGTAATTGACCACGGGGTCGGCGATGGGGACCCGCCTGACGATCTCCTGGACGTCGATGATCGCCTTCTTGCTGAAGACGGCACGGACCGAGGCCGTGTCCTCCTCCGTGGTCTGGCGAATGATGTCGTATTCTTCATCCCGGGTGGGGTACTTGATGTAGATCTTGAAGAGGAATCGGTCCTGCTGGGCTTCCGGCAGGGGATAGGTGCCCTCCTGTTCTATCGGGTTCTGGGTCGCCAGTACGAAGAAGGGATCCGGCAGGGGGTTCCTCTTGCCGCCGACCGTCACCTGGCCTTCCTGCATGGACTCCAGCAGGGCGGCCTGGGTCTTCGGTGGGGTCCGGTTGATCTCATCCGCCAGGATGACGTTGGCGAAGATAGGCCCCTTGAGAAAGCGGAACTCTCTTTTTGTCCCGCCGGCGCTCTCATGGATGACCTCCGTTCCCGTGATGTCGGTGGGCATGAGGTCAGGCGTGAACTGGATCCTGTTGAAGTCCAGTCTCAGGCAATCGGCCAGGGTTCGGATCAACAGGGTTTTCGCAAGGCCCGGGACTCCCTCGATGATGCAATGCCCGCGGGAGAAGATGGCGATGAGCAATTGCTCAACAACCTCGTCCTGTCCCACGATGACCTTGCCGATCTCGGCCCGGAGCTTCTCAACGCTCTTCTGCACGCGCTTGACCTCACTCAGCTCTGCTTTCTTTGCCATCAGGTTATCGATCCTTTCTGAACTGGAGTCTCGCCCGCCACGGGAGATCTCTGCCTCGGCGGCGGTGCGGACATTATGGATGACGGGGGGATTATTTTACTGCTGCTGGTTTTGGCCTCAGCGTTGATAGGCCGGAACGAATTTGTACGGGAGCTGGAGAATGATCAACGCGATCGCTGTTCCGTAGGTCGTGCCCACCTGGTCTCCCATCCAGCTGCCGTCGCCGGCCTGTGAGGACTTGAGCCTTCGGCTTATTGTACGGTAGTAATCGGCCCACTCCTTTTTTCCCCTCTGGTATTTGGCCTGTGCCAGGTAGAGATGGGTGTAGAAATAGTGTCCCCAGGACCGGTTGATCTCGGCGTGAACGGTTATGGTCCGGTCGCAATAGCGCAGGCATTTCAGGGCGAGGGGGCTGTCGTACTCACCGGCGTTGTACAATGTGGCGACGGCCGCCGCGGTCAGCGGGGGCCTCGAACCTCCGGAGCTGATACTGTAGCGGATTCCCCCG
>NZOA01000071.1 GCA_002695115.1 Planctomycetota bacterium | reverse complement strand
CTGGATGACGGACCACGCCTGGAAGTTGGGCGAAATGTCCTTGCTCGGAACCGCCACGGACTCGGCCAGGTACTGCGGGGTGAAACGTTTTGCGACGCCCGCCAGGGAAGGCCCGATGATGCCGCCGCCCTGGCCGGAATCGTGACACGCGACACAGCGTTGCTGGAACAGGTCCTGCCCGGTGGCCGCGTCACCCGCTTTCCAGGCCTTCGTCCAGTCGATTGCCTGGTAGGCCGGAGGCATCGCCTTATTAGCCGAGAGCTTGGCCCCCACCGCAAGGTTCGCCTTGATCTTTCGCGTCTGGGCCAGGCCGGGGACCCGGGCGGCAAGGTCGTCGAGGCCCAGCGTATTGGCGAAGACCGCCGCCGTCTTGCGGTGCGCGTCGTCGGTGTCGCTGATGGAGTGCGCGATCATCCGCTGGATCACCGGCGCGGCGGGATCCGACGAGGCCAGCTGCCTCCACCAGTCCTTCAGGGACAGCCCGCCGACGGCAAATCCATGCTTCCGGGACTCGGTCTGGAGATTCGATTTCGTATCGTCCACATAGCCGAAACCACCCAGATGATTCTTCGCAGCGGGACTGAGTCGTACGCCGGAGGGAATCGTTCCGTTCTCAACCGTGTCGTTCCATTTCCACATCGCGGCTGCGAGCGCGGCACGGCGCGCCGGCAGCTCGCCGGTCCTGAATTGCTCCTCGAGCATCGTCCAGGTCGCGCGCCGCCCGAATCCGCGCTGGGCCGCCTGCCGAACCAGGCTGTCATCACTCTGCGCCAGCACGGCGATGGGCTCCCGCAGATCAAAACCTTCCACCGCCCGCAAAGCGGCGAGCTGCACAACAGGAGACTGGTGGGAAAGCAGCGACTTGACCTGCGCTTCATCAAGTCGATGAAACCGCCGTAGCGTATCCGCCGCCGTTGCGACCACCTGGGCGTTATCTGAAGACAGCGCCCCGGCGAGCGCGCCTGCGACCTCTTTGTCATCGCTTCTACCGGCAAGCCAGGCCAGCGAGAACCAGGCCGCCTCGCCGGCCTTGCAATCCAGGAACCGCTCTCGAACCTGCTTGTCGCCGCTCAGGCCGCGCGAAATAATTTCCCTGTGGGCATTGAAACGCCGCTTCCACGACGGCGATTCGATCTCCTTCAGCAACCTCGCGACGCCTGCCTTTGATGGGTCGAAGGCCGTGGATTTCCATGGACGTCCAGGATTCGAAACGGCAACGAGATCCGTGCGCCTCACGGGCGACGCTTCATTACGTTGCATGAAACAGACGCTCACGAACAGCCGGCCGTCGTTGCCCGTGAACACAGCCACCGGGCGTGCTGTCCCCTTGCCGGTGAGCAGCAGCTTCTGCTCGCTCACAAACGATGAACCGCGAGGCTTCAACGGAAACTGCCCCAGCTCCCGGCTGCCCCATCGCGCGACAAAGAGCGAACGTTTGTAGGCGCTACCGAGGTGGTCCTCGTTGTAGTAACACGTGCCGAACGGCACAAACCGACCCAGCCTGGCGTCGATCGTTTCGATCAGGTCATTGCGATAGGGCTCCTTGGCCTCCAGCCATCCACGTGACCACTGGTAATGCGATCCCTCCGTCAGATGAACCAGCCGTCCAAAGCTGTGAAGCGAGCTGCCCTCCTGGTCGTTGTCGCTGCCAAACAGGTTCCAGTATTCGTCAAAATCGAGATCGCAGATGTTGCGGAAACCTCGCGAGACCACCTCCAGGTCATGCGATCGTGGATCGTATCGAATCACCGCCCCCACACCGGTCCATGGAAACTTCTTCGCCTTCGGACCGCTCAGGAACGTCCAATGCCATACGTGGCCGGGATTCGTCCTGGAGCGAAAGGGACCAGGGTGCGGATCTCCGTAGGCGAGATAAAGACAACCATCGGGACCCATGCGCATGCCGTGAAAACCCTGGTGGATGTGGCCGAGCGGGATCCCCCACACCAGGCGCTCAAAGCTCACCTTGCCCGGATCCCGGATCACGTTCGGCAGGCGATACAGCGCCGTGACCGTCAGCACGTAAAGATCATCACCGGCCACCTGCAGCGAGTACGCCCACGTATCCTTCGGCAGCGTCGTGATCGTCCGGCGCTCCCCGAAGCCACCCTGGCCATCCGCCTCAAACAGGTACACGGCGTCGCGCCCCCCGACATACAGGTTGCCGCGCGGATCCATGTCCATGCTGATGTAAAAGGCTTCCAGGTCGGAGTGGATGACATCAAGCCGGAGCTGTGGGTCCGCACTGCGGTAGATGTCCTGGCCATAGGCGGCGCCGTAGGCCGCCAGGACCAGAAGTCCGATGTACAGATTTCGTGGTTTCATATGCTGATCTTGATCCTCATTTTATACCAAGACGTCTTTCTTGGTTAGCCACCTGCCCAGGACTGATGAATTGAAATGCCTGGTACTGATGGCCCACACCCAACCAACAGCACCAAAGCAACCAGGCGCTCCATGAGAACTCTCCTTTAAGTGAGTCGAGAGTCGAATCCCTCTCTATATTAACTGAACCCGGCCAATAGCCTATGCGAGACCATGGGCGGGAGCAAGGAGAGGGCTACGCTGCTTGATTGACACCTGAAACATCGCTTATGGTGGTGGGTTGGGTCTTGTAATTCCTATTCTATAGATTGAAAGCGAGAATCGATGAAACTCCCAGTCGCTATCTCTGAACCTCTTGTAGGTGCTCTGCTTCTCCACCTCGGACTCCTGTTGTGCCCGTACAGCTCGGCGCAAGCCGGTGACGTAACGGGTTCCTGGCAGTTCGACGGCAACCTCGAGGCCGACGTCGGCCTCGACGGCACGTTCGTCGGCGCCGCCGGGACAACAACGGGCGAGTTCGGCACCTGCAGTTCCTTCGGAGTACCGCTGGTGGACGGAGCCGACGAACAGGTCTACTACTACAACTTCGCCACCGGCAGTCCCGGGGACGCAATCCTGTTCTTAACCAACGCCACCGAGAATGGCGGCGGGTCCCGCCTCAACCAGTACTCCCTGATCCTCGACGTCCTGCACCCTGATCACAGCGGCTGGGGCTCTGTCTTCCACGGCAACGCCAACGGCAACTGGGACGGCGACCTCTGGTTCCAATCGGGTACCGGAAACCTGGGGGATTACGGCGACTACGGGAGCTCGGGTCCGGCGGTGAACACGTGGCACCGCTTCGTCGTCACGGTGGATCTGACTCTCGCCGCCGACCAGCTGCAGGTTCACGTCGATGGCGTCGCGCACAACGCGCTCAGCCATGCCTCATTCACTGTCGACGATCCGGGCGCCGGGGCGATCCACCTTCCGACCGGGGACAATCCCGGCGTGTACCTCTTCACCGATGACGGCACGGCACAGCGCAACGGCTACATCAACAACTTCCAGATCCGCGACTACGCCATGTCGGCGGCTGAGATCGCGGCACTCGGGGCGCCCGCCGCCGGGGCGATTGCAGAGCCCGGCGGCGTCGTCGTCGAAGAGGCGGAGACACGTTTCCTGGCCAGCTTCCCCCAGGACGCGGCCGCCAGGCAGGTGGTCGCCCGGCTGACGAACCTCGCTGCCGGCGCCCATTCGCTCTCCTATGACATCTCGGGTGACGCGGGCTTCGCGATCGGCGACGCCCCGGAGTCCATCGACGTTGCCGGCGCGGCGGACGTGACCGTCCTGTTCACCCCCACCGCCACCGGAATGTTCACCGCCACCTTGACGATCACGACCGATGAGCCGCAGACGAGCGAATTCATCCTGGCGGCCGTTGTGACCAGGAAACCCGTGATCGTCGGCCTGTGGGAGTTCAACGACGCGGGCGATATCACATCGGCCTCTCTCGGCGCGAACCTGACGATGGAGGGCGCCGGAGAGATCACGGCGCAGGCAGGCGTGCCCGGCTTTGCCGCCGACACGGGTTCGGTGAGAGCCCCCGACAACGCCTGGCTGGGCGTGGATCCGAATCTGCACGCCAACGGCGGCGGAAACCGGGCAAACCAGTTCACCCTGGTGATGGACTTCAGCCCGAGCCAGGTCAGCGCGTCGTGGAATCGGCTTGTGAAGGGCGGCGGCGGCTCCTACTACCAGAACCAGGATCGCGTCGGCATCTGGCTGGCAAGCGCGAACCAGATATGGTCACCGGCAGGCTCCCTGGCGCCAGAAGAGTGGTACCGTCTCGTCTACGTAGTCGACGCGGCCAACGACCGGTTCGATACGTTCCTTGACGGCGTGCTGGTGGCCACCGGCGGCGGCGGCGGTGTCGACGGTCCCGCATCGCTCGATCCGGACACCCTCACCATCCTCGGTGATGCGTCTGTCTACCAGGAGGAGACGAGTTGCTCCCTGTTCGCCGTTTACAACCGGCCATTAACCCGCGCCTACGTGGCGGCGAACCTCGCATCTGCAGGTGAGGCGATTGCGGCGCCATCCGAACCGGAGGCAGTCCTAAGCGCCAGCAGCCTGGTGTTTTCCGACGCGGGCGCCCCCGGGCTCCCGAGCACCGCTACATTGACAATTCTCAACACCGGCAACGCCGAGCTGAGTTACTCGCTGTCGTTAACCGGTGACCCTGTCTTCAGCGCCCCCACCGAGCTGGCACCCATCGCTCCTGGAGACAGCCAGGACGTGCTGCTCCAGTTTGCCCCCACCAGCAGAACCTCCTTCACCGGCACGCTGGTCATCGCCAGCAACGACTGGTCCTCGCCCACCTTCGAGGTGGAACTGTCCGGCACCGGTGTGGAGCCCCGGCCCTACATCCAGGTGACGCCTGAGGCGGGTGAGCTTGTCCTGCCGCCGGTGTTCGTACCCGGCGGCCGCTCCACAACGCGGCAGGTGACGGTGACCAATAGCGGTTTCGCACCGCTGATCTGGACCGCCGAGCTGACCGGCGACGCGGCCTTCTCCGTGGCGGCCACTCCGCGGCCCAGCCTCGAGCCCGGTGATGACGAGATCGTCGCCATCGAGTTCGCCCCCGACGCCAGCGGCGACTTCACCGGCGAGTTGAGGATCACGAGCAACGTGGCTGAAACACCCGAGCTCGTCCTGGGCCTCAGTGGACGGGCCCTGGATCCCGCCAGCGGCCCGGTGCCTGCTCTGCGCCCGGACCTGGCGCTCTGGGTGCGGGCCGATGCCGGCACCGACAGCACCGGCAACGGCTCGGTGGTGTCGACCTGGGCGGACCAGTCCGCCAACACCATCGACCTGGCGGGCGGTGACGCCACGCATATCGTGGATCCCGCCACGGGCCTGTCCTTCCTGCGCATGGGGGGCATCTCTCCTTTCCGCGGCAGCCTCGACCAGGTTCTCGCGGATGCCACCATCTTCACCATCGGCAACCTGCTGGTACCCAGCCAGACCACCTCGGCGTCCTACTGGTACTGCTTCGGCCGGCGCAACGGCGCGGCGAGCCAATACGCCCTGGCGCGCGATGACGGTGCCGGCACGTTCGACGCCTACTATCACTACGATGGCGGCGCGGCGCACAAGGGGGTCGAGATACCCGCGGACCAGTTCCACTACTTCACACAGGTTTACGACGGCTCCGCCGCTTCGACCCACCTGGGGTTCCTCGACGGGGTTGACTCGCAGGCCGGCGGACCATCGGCGTCCTACAGCTCGGACTGGTCCCAGATGTCCATCGGCTCCTGGATCAACTCCTCCGGCGGCTCCTCCAACGTCCTGAACGGGGATGTGGCGGAGATCATCGTCTACGATCGGGCGCTCACCGCGGGCGAGATCGCCGAGGTGGAAGCCTATCTGCGGTCGCGCCTGCCGGAGACAGTGCCTGCCGGTCCCGTGGAGCCGGTGCGCCTCTACGTGTTGATGGATGGCGGCCCGAGCGCCGCGCACAGCTGGTTGCCCGACGGCGATCCGAATGCTTCGGGGAGCGCCGTCATGACCATCCGCCCCGGTGAAAACTCGATGGACTTCAACATCGTGATGGAGACGGCGTTCGATGTGTCCCAGGCCCACTTCTACGCCATCCCCGGAAATCCGGAGGCAGCGGACCTGGGAGACTCGGACATCTGCTGGGGGAACCGCTGGTCCAACCATGACCTCCTGGTGGGCGAGAACTACGTGAACCACCGGCTGGCACAGGTGTCACGGCATCCCGACCACTGGTTCCTGATGATGCATACCAGCGGCGGCCATTTCGCTCTCGATGGGGACGGCTTCCTGGTCCCGTTCGATCCGGATGCCCACGCAGCCGCCGCGCCGCGAGTTGACAACAGGACTGGCCGACTCGCCGAGGCGGGAATGACAGATCCGAACGGGAATCCCTATCCTACCGACGTCCTCTACCTGTTTCTGCTGTACGACGATCAGGGTCCGTCGGAGGACTACGGCGGTCCCGGCGGCGCCATCGGAGGCGTCCTGAGTACGGTACCGGTGGCCCGTTGCCGGGACGTCACGGTAGCGGCGGGTGCGGACTGCGAGGCGGCCGTAGCGCCGGAGCTCGTCTACGCCGGGTTCACGCATCCGGAGGTGGCCCTCACCCTGGCCCTGGAGCCCGCGGGGCCCTTCCCCCTCGGGAGCACCGAAGTGACGGTCACGGTAACCGACGACCTGGGCAACGCCGACTCCTGTACGGCGACGATCACCGTCGAGGACCGAACGCAGCCTCAGCTCATCTGCCCGGCGGCCGTCTCGGTAGAGTGCGATCAGCTGGCCGGCGCCACGGTGGACTTCGCCGCGGCCGCGACCGACGGCTGTGACAGCAGCCCGACTGTCTCTACGGAGCCAGCTTCGGGGAGCCTCTTTCCCGTCGGCACCACGACGGTAACGGTCACGGCGACGGACGCTAGCGGCAATACGTCGAGCTGTACATTCGACGTGACCGTGACCTGCGGNGCCCAGTTCGTCCGCGGCGACGCCAACGGTGACGGGGGAATCGATATTTCCGACCCGACCTACACCTTGCGCAACCTCTTCATGGGAGGTCCCGGATCGACCTGCGCGGATGCCGCGGATGCCAATGACGATGGAAGCGTGACGCTCGCGGACGTGATCTACTCCCTCAACTATTCGTTCCGCGGCGACAGCGCGCCCCCGACTCCCTTCCCGGATTGTGGATTGGATCGTACGGCCGACGATCTCGGCTGTCTCACCGCCACCGCAGGCTGCGAATAAGGACCAGTTGTTGATTACAGGCGGCGCAACTTCGGCAAAAAAGGGCCGGGGTTGCGCCGCCTGTCTTTGCACGCAAAGCTGGACTGCAAGATAGCCCCCCTGGTTGCTTATCGCCCGGGGCATCGCTTAGGGTGCCAAAGCCCCTGTCATCGCGCGCGTCAGTCCCCCGTTCCTGATTCAAGCGCGACATTACTCAGTCCCCACTGCCCGTCCACCTTGTGTAGCGTACAGACGCTCCCTCGGACGCGCGGCGGCATGAAATCTCCGTCTTTCTTCCAACGCGTGAAGGTAATCCGATAGATCACGCAGCCGTCGTTGACGAACTTGATGTCCTCGCTCAACAACTCCGAATGGTCGTAATCTTCTGCTCGAATCTTTCCAAGAAGGGTGCGGTAGAGACCTTTGACCTCTTCGAGATCCTTGAGAAGGTTCCTCGACTCGCTAGTCGACAGCCACCCAGGCGTATGCCAGGAGGCACCGATCGTCTCAAAATCATCGACATTGAACGCAGCAAGATAGCGCCTCATCACCTGCCTCACTTCGCTGACAGCAACGGGGTCCGGCGAGGCGTGGACATGAACCGTGGAGCAGCCCTGCCCCCAGATGCAGGCCAGTAATAAAAGAGTCGTGCACATAAGCCTGAGCCTAATCAAACCTGAAGGCGAACCGCCTCCAAGCACCATGACGCCGGCAGCCATCAGGCAGATACACAGCTTCTTCATGTACAGACCCTCACAATAAATTAGTTAAACCCAGCCAATAGCCTATGCGAGGCCCTGGGCGGGAGCAAGGAGAGGGTGCACGCTGGTTGCTTATCGCCCGGGGCATCGCTTAGGGTGGCAAGTTGCCCGAGAAGGTGGAAAACTTCCGGACAAGGATGCACCGGATTTTCAACAACTAACACTTTGAGCAAACCAAAGATCAGTCAAGCAGGAAAATAACTCCCCATGAATCGCACTCCTCTCTTACCCGCTATCCTTCTCTTCCTGGTACCGCTGTTCTCTCACGCTGCCGACCGCCCGAACATCCTCTGGATCACCAGTGAGGATAACAGCATCTCCTGGGTGAGTTGTTACGGCAGCAAGAATGCGAAGACGCCCAACATCGACCGGCTCGCAAAGGAAGGCTTCCGCTACACCCATTGTTTCGACAATGCGGCCGTCTGCGCTCCGACCCGCGCCACCTGGATCACGGGGCACTATGCGATCTCGCTTGGAACCCAGCCGATGCGCAGTCGCTACCTGATTCCTCATGGCAAGATCCCCTACTACCCCGATTTGCTGCGGACAGCAGGCTACCATGTCGCCAACGGAGGCAAGACGGACTACAACATCGGNGGCCGNGATGACCGNGGGGTCTGGANANTCAACGGCAAGNTGCCCAGGCGCCAGCCCGGGCANAANTTCTTTCAGATTCGCAACATCGGCGACAGCCACGAGAGCCGGGCCTTTCCAAAGAAGAAAGGACAGGTGAGGACCGATCCGGCCACGATGATCCTGCACTCCTACCATCCCGATCTTCCGGAGATGCGGATGACCTATGCCACCTACACCGATGCCGTGCAGAGAATGGATGCCAAGGTGGGAGAAATCCTCGCGCAACTGAAAGAGAACGGGCACGAGGAGGACACGATTGTCGTTTATTGCTCCGACCACGGCGGCGTCCTGCCCCGCAGCAAACGCTTCCTCTATTCGAGCGGGATCCACTGCCCCCTCATTGTTCGGATTCCTGAAAAATGGAAACACTTCTGGCCGGCGAAAAAGCCGGGAATGACGGTGGACCGCATCGTGAGCTTTGTCGACATGCCCAAGACCTTCCTCAGCCTCGCCGGCGCCAGGGTCCCAAAGGGCTACCAGGGCAGGGTTTTCCTGGGAGACGGAATCGAGGAGGCCCCCAGGTACCATCTGAGCTTCCGGGAACGGGCCGACGAATGCGCCGACATGGTCCGCGGAATGCGGGATCATCGCTACGCCTACATCAGGAACTACATGCCCTGGGCCCCGAACGGACAGCGTCTCAATTACATGTGGAAAATGGCCGGAACAGGGGCATGGGAGAAACACTACCAGGCGGGCAAGTGTGACGAGGTGACCGGTCGATTTTTCAAGCCGAGACCGTCAGAAGAGTTCTACGACACGGTGACTGACTTCGACAACGTAAACAACCTGATAGATGGTCCCGCACATAAGGCCAAAATTGCGGAGCTGAAGCAGGCCATGCGCAAGAAGCAATTGGAGCTGTTCGATTCCGGGCTCCTGCCCGAAAACATGCGCCTGCGTCGCGCGCAGGACAACGGCATGACCATCTACGAGATGGTTCGAGATCCCAAGCTGTATCCCCTCGAGAAGTACCTCGACTTCTCAGACGTGGCCCTGGCCCGAAACCCGGCCAATCTCGACAGCCTGGTCAAGGCGATGAAGGATCCGGACGAAGGCCTTCGCTACTGGGCTACCTGCGGGCTTTTTCTTCTCGAAGACAAGGCCAGGCCTGCGCTCAAGACCCTGGAGAAGGCGCTCGCTGATGAATGCACCGAGGTGCAGATGATGGCAGCCTGGGCAATACACCGGCTTGGTTTTAAATCAAAAGCGGAGGCGACTCTTGCCGCGGTGAAAAAGATAGCCAGGAAGGACAAGGCCATCTTTGAATCCATACACCGCTTGATGAACGCCACGCATCCGACAAAGGGCGAAAAATGAAAAAACTACTGTCCTTCGGTATTCTATTCATCACGTCACTCCTTTCGGCAGCGGAGAAGCCGAACGTTGTACTCATCTACATCGACGACCTGGGATACGGAGACCTCGGCGTCTACGGAAGCAAGGACATCCCTACCCCCAACATAGACCGGCTGGCTGCCGAAGGCGTCCAGTGCAAGGCTTCCTACATCACCAATCCACCCTGCTGCCCGAGCCGGTGCAGCCTGGTGATGGGACAGTACGCCCAGCGATTCGGAAAGTATGGCATGTCCCGCGGACTTCCGATTCCGGAGGATCGTCCGACCTTGGCCCGGTTCCTCAGTGGTCACGGCTACGTGACCGGACACATCGGCAAGTGGGACATTGGCACGAAGAAGCAGGGCCCCCTGAACATCGGATTCACCAGCGTCGCCAGGAACCCCCCCAGGAAGAAGTACAGAAAGGAAGAGCTGGCCGGTCTGCCGGTCTCATTGCGCAAGCAGATTGCCAAGAAGGGCGGCAAATCAAAATATTACTGCGTCAACGAAGAGGGCAAGACGGTCTGGCTCACCGATTACGACGGCGATTCGATGGTCGATTTCATCGATCGCAACAAGACCAGGCCCTTCTTTCTCTACTGGTCACCGGAAGCTGTCCACTCCT
>NZOA01000070.1 GCA_002695115.1 Planctomycetota bacterium | reverse complement strand
TGATCCCCGCCTGCGGGCCGCCGAGCAGCTTGTCGCCGCTGAAGCAGACAACCTCCGGGCCGGCCAGCACCTTGTCCCTGACCAGCGGCTCGTGCTCGAAGCCGAACTTCATCATGTCGAGGAAGCAGCCGGAGCCGAGATCGCTCGCCACCGGCAGGTCGTTGCGGGCGCCGAGCTCGACGAGGTCCTCGAGTTCCGTGTGATGTGCGAAGCCCCGGATCGCGTAGTTCGAGGTATGAACCTCGAGCAGCATTCCCGTCTGCGGGGTGATCGCGGCCTCGAAATCTTTCGCATAGGTCCTGTTTGTCGTTCCCACCTCGACCAGGTGGGCGCCGCTCTCTTCCATGATGTCCGGCACGCGGAAGGAGCCGCCGATTTCAACGAGCTGCCCGCGTGATACGATGACCTCTTTGCCCCGGGCAAAGGTGCCGAGTATGAGCAGCGTGGCGGCGGCGTTGTTGTTGACGACCGTGGCGGATTCCGCGCCGGTCAATTCACACAGGAGCTCTCTGAGCGCGCCTTCTCTCTGGTTACGTTCCGCGCTTCGCGCATCGACCTCCACGATGGAGTAGCCCGTGTGGTTGGCCTTGAACGCATCGATCGCCGCCCCTGGCAGGACGGAGCGCCCGAGGCCGGTGTGCAGGAGGACTCCGGTGCCGTTGATGACCTTGCGATAGGAGGAGCGCAGGCGGACGGCCAGGCGCCTGCGCAGTCCGGCCACGATACCCTCTCTTGAGGCGAGACGCTCAGCCCTGGCCGCTTCGAGGCCTTCGGACAGCAGCGCGGAGCGAATCTCATCGAGGGTCGAGCGCAGCACCCGGGTAATTTCCGAACGGGAATACCGCTGGCTCAGCTCCTTGATTTCAGGCCACTGAAGGGCTTTTTCTACCTGTGGGAGTGTCTTGAGCAGGTTTTTTGTCATCCTTTGAAGTATATCGGAGATCTCGGCAAAAGACGAAATGACTACTTTTCCCGAAAACCGCTTATCTTTTGGTGTTGACAACTTTTTCGGAACATAGAATACTGCGCGGCAGTGAAGATTAGGCGGGTTTTACGCGCATCCAGGCGGAAAAACCAATTGTTCAAGCCATTTGTTCAAGCCGTACAGGCAGAGGAGTGAAGAGATGAACAAGGCTGGTGTTATCGATGCTGTTGCGAAGTCCCTGGACTGTAGCAAAAGCAACGCGGATGTTTATGTAAACACAATCCTTGAAACGATTAAGGAAGGTGTTCGGGATACGGGAAAAGTCCAGTTGATGGGTTTCGGGACCTTTGAGGCGAGGCAGACCAAGGCCCGCGAAGGTCGCAATCCCCGCACTGGTGAGCCGATGATGATCGCGGCTTCAACCCGTTGCGCCTTCAAGGTCGGCAAGCAGTTCAAGGAGATGCTCTGCACGAGAACTCCTGAGCCTGAGGCTGTCGTTGAAGAAACTCCCACGATGGAGGCTCCGGTAGCGGCCGCTCCCGAGATGGAGATGCCCTCCGCCGAGCCGGTTGCGGAGCCGACTCCGGAACCCGAGGTGGTGCAGACTGAGGCGACCGAGGCGACCGAGTCGACCACCTCTACATGGTCTTACAATACCGACTGAGCCCTCGTCCATCGAGGTTCAGAGCATCGACTGGGGATCGACGTCGAGGACCAGGTCCACGCCTCTGCGAGGCTTGAGCCTGTCTTTGACCCGCTCCAGCAGTCGCTGGTTGACGGCGCTCGTAGGAGATTTGATCAAAATCTGTATACGGAACTTGCCCTGGAGCCTGTTCAGTGGGGCGGGTGCCGGACCGAGAATCCGGGGGCGGGACGCGAGAGCGCCCGCCCCGGTTTTTTTCAGATCTGAAAGACCGCCGGAGTTCGGTGCTCCGTCGCTTCCGTCGGCGGAGACCGCCTGCCTGAGAATCTCTCCGATTCGAGCCGCCTCCTCCCGGACCTTTTCCTCTACCTTTCCGCTCAGGAGAATTTTCACCAGGCGGCCGAAGGGAGGGTAGCCCAGCGTTCTGCGGTATTCGAGCTCCCTGCGGAAGAACTCATCGCTCTCTCCCTTTGCGGCGCTCTCGATCGCGTAGTGATTGGGTGAGAAGGTCTGGATGATGGCCAGGCCCCGTTCGTCGCCCCTTCCGGCCCTTCCGGCCACCTGGGTCACCAGCTGCCAGGTCCGCTCAGCCGCCCTGAAATCCGGAAAGTGAAGCCCCGTGTCCGCCAGCAGGATACCCACGAGATTTACTCCGGGGAAGTCGTGTCCCTTGGCGACCATCTGGGTCCCGACAAGGATGTCGTATTCGCCACGGGAGAAGGCCCCGAGCGCCTGCCTGAGCAGCCGGTGATTTCGCACCGTGTCCCTGTCGAGCCGCAGCACCCGGGCGTCGGGAAAGCGCCGTGAGATTTCCGCGACCACCTTCTCCGTTCCGACCCCGCTGTGCCGGAGCCGCTTCGAGCGGCAGTCGGGACAGGAGGATGGGACCATCTCCTTCAGGTCGCAGTAGTGGCAGCGCAGCAGGTTGTCGCCGCGGTGATAGGTCAGGCTCACGTCGCATTCATCGCAGCTGAGCACGTAGCCGCATTCGGAACATTGGATGTAGGTGGTGAAGCCGCGCCGATTGAGATAGAGGATGCTCTGGGCGCCGCGTTCGAGCTCCTTTCGGACCATCCTGTCGAGCTCCCGGGAGATGAGGCCGCTGCCGTCGCTGCGGTAGAAGCTGCCGTCGAGCTGTACGACATAGACCCTGGGCAGGCCGTGGGTTGTCGCTCTCTCGGGCAGCTCGAGGAGCCCATACTTGCCTTCACGGGCATTGTGAAGGGATTCGAGCGATGGCGTGGCGGAGCCGAGAATTACGCTCACCTCCAGCAGCTTGCCGCGCATGACGGCGATGTCCCGGGCATGGTAGCGTGGCGAGGTGTCCTGCTTGTAGCTCGGCTCGTGCTCTTCATCGACGACGATCAGGCCCAGGTCGGGGATCGGGGCGAAGATAGCCGAGCGGGCTCCGATGACCAGGTCGGCTTTTCCCTCCTGGATGTTTCGCCACTGGCTGGTTCGTTCATTGGGAGACAGCATGCTGTGCAGGATGGCCACCTGGCGGCCCGGCAGGGCCTGCTTGAACCGCAGGACGGTCTGCGGGGTCAGAGCTATCTCCGGTACGAGGACGAGCCCCCTGCCGCCCTTGTCCAGGACCCGCCTCAGCGCCCGGAGGTAGACCTCCGTTTTTCCGCTTCCCGAGACTCCGTAGAGGAGCCAGGTCTTGAACTCCGCTGAGTCCAGGCCGGACTCGAGAGCCTCCACCGCGGCGGCCTGGGCGGGATTCAGTACGGGCTCCTGGCGGGGGGGAAGATTGGCGGCTTCGGATTCGTAGGGATCCAGCCGCTTCACCCTGGTTGTCTCCTCGAGCCAGCCCTGCTCCTTCAGCCGGTCCAGGCTGGCGGCGCCTGCCCGGGATTCCTTCAGCAGGCGGCCTCGTTCGATCTCGCGGTTCCCGGGGCCGTCCTCCGCGAGCTTTCTCAGAATGCGCGCCTGCGCCGCCGCCCGCCGCTCGATGCGCCCGGCCTCTTCGAGCAGCTCGCCGGGGCTCCTGAGCGCGATGACCTCTCGGAGTTTCTGCTCCTTCGCTTTTCCGCTCCGGATGGCGGGGGGCAGCGCGGCCTCGAGGATTTCCCCCCAGCTGACCCGGTAATAGGATGAGATCCACCTGGTGAGCTCGAGCAGGTGTTCATCGAAGCGGCATTCGGGGTGGAGGATACTCTTGATCGGCTTGAGCTCGGGGACCTCGCTCTCGGCGGGGAAGCCGACGCAGACTCCCGTCGCCGTACGATGTCCGAAGGGCACGAGCACGCGGTGGCCGCGTCTCAGGTCGGTGCCCAGGTCGCCCGGCACGCTGTAATGAAAGGAGCGCAGCAGGGGGGCGTTGACCACGATCTCAGCGATAGAGGCGACCATCAGGCGTCGCTCCCCTGGTTCTCGAGCAGGGAATTCTTCGCGAGGATCCGCAGATAGCAGCTCTCGTAGGTGTCGACGGTCCGCCCCGGGTCGAATTCGCTGCGGGCTCTCTCGCGGGCCGCCGCCGAGAATCGGGCGGTCTTCTGCGGATCCGAGAGGAGCCCGATGGTCTTGTCCGCCATCGCTTTGACCTTCGCTTCGACGTTGGCGAACTCGCAGAGATAGCCGCAGCTGCCATTCTTCACCACCTCGGGCAGACCGCCGGTCCTGCTGGCTACGACCGGAACGCCGCAGGACATCGCCTCGAGAGCGGCGAGGCCGAAGCTCTCGTATTCACTCGGCAGCAGGAAGAGATCGAGCTGGGAGAGCATCTCGGGGACCTGGTCGACCGGTCCGAGGAAGGTGACGCGTTCCATGATCCCAAGCTCTGCCGCGAGGTTGCGGGCGGGTTCGAGATCGACCCCTTCGCCGATCATCAGCAGGCGCGCGGGAAGCTCTCGATGGACACGCTGGAAGATCCTGATGACATCGAGGACCCGTTTTACCGGGCGAAAATTCGACATATGGCCCAGCAGGAACTCATCGGGGCCCGCAAAGGCGGCGCGCCTGGCTTCTGAGCGGAACCCGGGAGCGAACTTCTCCGAGTCGACGAAGTTCGGGATGATCTCCACGGGGTTGTCGATATTGAATCGCCGCCGGGTTTCCTCGCCGAGCTGGTCGCTCACGGCGGTGATCCCATCGGACTTCTCGAGGCTGAAGCGGGTGATCTCGAAGAACGAATTGTCGATGCCCACGAGGGTGATGTCCGTTCCGTGCAGGGTGGTGATCGTCGCGGGCCTCTGCTCCGCCGGCAGCATCCGGGTGCAGAGCCAGGCCGCGATGGCGTGGGGTATGGCGTAGTGGACATGGATGATGTCGAGGGAGTGCTCCCGGCAGACCTCGGCCAGCTTGGTGGCGAGCGCGAGGGTATAGGGCGGGTATTTGAAGAGGGGGTAGGAGGTCACCTCCACCTCGTGGAAGAAGGTATTGGGATGGGCGTTGGGAACGCGGAAGGGGAGCGTGTGGCTGAAGAAATGGACATGATGTCCCCTGGCCGCGAGCTCGAGGCCGAGCTCCGAGGCGACGACGCCGCTCCCCCCGTGGGCCGGGTGGCAGACGATGCCGATTTTCAGCTTTCTCTCTGAAGTGTTTTCCACGGGACAACCGAGTATTGCTTTACGGGATCTCTGACGGGCACCGGCAGTGCGCTGGTGAAACCCTCACCGTAGCTCGCGCCGATGAAGAAGCCGAAATGACGCAGTCCGCCCTCGACCCAATTGTTGAATTCCGGGTGTGATATTCGCGTCTGCGGCTCCCGGGAATCCTCCCGGTAAAATTGTGAGCCGTAGCAGGCGATGGCCTTCTTCCTGGTTTCATAGACCTCGCTGATGTCCACCACGAGCGAGGGAACCGCCGGCCGGGTGCCCATCGTGTGCAGGAGGGTATTCGGTCGCCAGGGCTCGAGCTCCGGCAGGTATTTCGCGATCCCGCTGAGATAGAAGCTCCGGTCGACGATCGTCGCCACGGCCATGTGGTCAGGATGATGGTCGGCGAGGGCGGGGGCGATGATCACCTTCGGGCGCATGAGACGAATCAGGCGCACGACCTCCTTGCGGTATTCCTCTCGATCTTCGAGGTGCCCGTCCGGCAGGCCGAGGTTGATACGGCAGCGGAGGCCCAACTCTCCGGCCGCAGCCTCGGCTTCGGCGGCGCGCTCCTCCGGGCTGCCCCGGGTGGCCAGCTCTCCGCGACTGAAGTCGACCACGCCGGCGCGTGAGCCCGTAGCCGCCGCGAGGGCAAGGGTGCCGCCGCATTGCAGCTCGGCATCGTCAGGGTGAGCCATGAAGGCGACGATGTCGCATTCGGTGGGCTGCTCGAGTAAAGATTTCTCTGACATCTGATTCCGCTCCTGTGCCTCCCGGTATCTCGCGGTTCCTGGGAAACCGTAGCATAAAGCAACGGCGGACGAATTCAACATGGCGAACTGACCGGCGTGAGCACGGAAGGTTCTTCAGTTTTCAAATTCGAGCAGCCTGTGCGAGAGGGAAAAGGGGTCTTTGCCGATCTCCTCGATGATTCTCTCGAGCCAGTCCGTTCCATGCTCGGCGATGAGGTGAAGGTAACCCCAGCGGCGCTCCTGCAGCTTGCCCCCGGGCAGGAGCTCTTTCCAGCACGAGGAGGCGTTCTTCCAGGCGTCAGCATCGCCCCGGGCCCGCAGCTTTCGAATCCTGTTTTCGAGGCGCGCGAGGGATTCGCGCGCCGTTCTGAGCCCCCGCTCCAGGCTCCTGGAGCCGGTGCCCTCTCCCGCGAGCGCCTCGTCAAGGGAGGCGAGGCGCTTGCGGATTCCTCGAACCTCTTCAAGCTCGCCGTGGTCCTCATCAAGATCGACAAGGTCTTCGGGACAGAGAGCCGCCGCCAGGCGGTCGGTATCGGCGCTCAGCTCGCTCCAGGCGCGGCNNCCCTCACCGGCCAGGGTGGTGCCCTGGAATCGCAGCACGAGCCGCGGTTTCTCGACGCCGAGCCATTTGCTGAAGGGTCCCAGCTGGGCGAAGTAGCCCGCCTCGGCCGGGCCGCCCACCGTCGCCACCGAGGGCAGCAGGTAATCCTGGATGAGCGGCCGCAGGAGGGCTCCGGGGGAGAAGCTTCCGGGACTCTCTTCGAGCTCTTCGAGCAGCTCCTGTCGGTCGAATCGAGGGCCACCGCCATCGATAGCGAGGCCGTTTTCCGTTGGCGCCAGGTGATCCCTGCNGCCATCGCGAACCAGGAAGAGTGGGAGGCGCGAGGAAACGAAGGGTTTGAGGCCGGCATCTTCGAGCTCCCGTGAGCCATCTTCCAGNCGCTCGATGAGCTCAGCGGGNCGCTCGATGCACTGGCGAACCAGGGGCCTCGAAAGNGGNCGGAGNTTTTCGGGATCGATGAAGACCAGGCCGTGGCCGCCCAGCAGGCTCGCCAGGAGGGCTGCGAAACCGGAGGCGACGGTGCGGCCGCGGTACTGGCCGGCCAGCTCACCGACAGTGTCGCTGTGGGGGCGTGNGCTCACATGGGAGATGAATTCNTCNATGACGGCCTCGCTCGCGGGATCGATCGGGAGGCTGCTGAGTGGAGCGCGNCCGGCGGGATGNGGAAGACTGAAGACAGCCGNTTCACCCCCNGGAAAGCGGGCGGTGCGGACCTCGTCGATATCGTGATCTTCGCCNGCGACCCAGAAAACCGGAACGCAGGCCCTGCCGTAGCGCTNNTCCACCCATCTCGCCAGGGCGATGGAGGTGAGGGCCTTGTAGAGAACGTAGAGCGGGCCTCCNAGGAAGCCGGGCTGCTGGCCGGTGACCACGCAGAGTGTCTCGTCCCGCCCGAGGCGTTCGATACCCGCCGCCGCCTCCGGAGCGCGGGGGAGCCCCCAGTCTTCGTAGGTATTCTCGATCGCCGNGGCCAGGCCGGCTCGATCCGCCACTCCGCCGGACGCCCGGCTCTCACAGTCGGCGGCATCGAGGTGTCGCAGCGCCAGCTCCTNCCTGGAGAGGATGAACCAGCGTCCCTCACCTTGCGCCGGCAGCAGCGGCCGGTACTGGGGACGCTCATACCATTGGAGGGGGAGGTCGTGGATCTTCATGAGCGCGCTCCGAGGAGAATCATTCGTGGGCTGCCCGCCTGGAAGGGAGCCCCTGTGAAATCGCCGCGGAGCTCATCGACCTTCAGTCCCCTGGGGGCGAGGATGGAGAGGAGCTCGTCCTCGCCGTAGATTCTTACCGATTCCCGGTAGCTGCGCCGCTCCCCGCTGCCGGTGTCCAGCAGNTCGATTCGTTTCTTTACGCGGAGGGTCTCATCATCGAACCAGCGCTCCTCCCTGATCTCGAANCGACCCTCCTCGCGGAGGCTTCGCGGAACCGGCGAGGCGGCAGCGAGAGGATTGATGAGATCGATGAGGAAGCGCCCGCCGGGCAGCAGGACCCGGGCCATCTCTTCGATGGCCACCAGGTTCTCCTCCTCGCTTTCGAAGTAGCCCAGGCTGGTGAAAAAATTGACCAGCACCGTAAAGCCGCCGTCGGCGAATGGCAGCTTTCGCATGTCGGCCCTGATGAGCGGGCCGGCTTTCCGGGACAGGGCCGTCTTTAGGAGCGGCAGGGACAGGTCGACGCCTGTGGCCTTGATATTTCTGCGGGCGAAGGCCTCGAGGTGCCGCCCGTGTCCGCAGCAGAGATCGAGGAGCGTGTCGCGCGGGCTGATGTCGAGCCGCTCGGCGGCAAAGGCNGCCTGGGCTTCGGCCTCCNCGTCGTNTCGCGCGGCGTAGAGCGTCCTGTAATCTTCGTTGAAGTGCTGGCGGTACCAGCAGGGGTCCGTCGATTGCATTTGTGCATTCTAACCCCGCGCCTGCCCGGCGCCATCGCACATTGACGGCCGCTTCACTCCCCGTGCGCCGGAGCCCCCGGGGGGCGCTGAAGTTTCTTGACCATCTTTGGCTGGTGAAGTAGGAGTTAGTTTTTGAGCAGGCATTATTCGCGCTGAGATCCCGGGAGCTATCCCCATGGCAGTGAGCATCAACGTTTCCGACAAGGTTCTTGCCGGACTGAACCAGTCCTACACGATCACCAGTGACAGCGGCGAGCCCTCCGGCCAGGTGGCTGTTGGCGGGGTAGAGCTCGCTCACCGGATCATCCCCCTTGGCCCGCCGAAGGATACGGATGCGTGCACGCCGCTTGATTACAAATACAAGGTCACGTTCTTCCTGCCCCCGGATACCGTCGGCCAGCAGCTCGAGCTGAAGTTCGCGGCCGGCGAGTCAGAGGCCGAGGAGAGCCACGAGGTCATCCCTGAATAGGCTCCTGTGTGAGGGGAAGCCGGCGGCGGGAGTCAATTGCCGGATACGAACTGGACCAGCACGACCTTGACGTTGTACCAGGCTGGGTAGAGCGAGCGGGCCTCTTCGGGGGAGAAGAGCCTGTTCAGGCTGGTCTTGTCCGGCTTGGGGTAGACCGCGCTCTCTCCATTCTTGTAGGAAACCAGGATGAAGGGCCTGTTGCCGGGCGGCTTGTCTCCCGGCTGGCTGGGCAGGCGGAAGAGGCCGGCACTCTCGAGCTGGTCGACCATGTTTCCGAAGGTGTCCCGGGTGAGCTTGCTGATGGGTACCGAGCTGGAGAGCTTGAACTTGCTCAGGGCGCGTTGTCTCCAGGTCGCCTTGTCGGTGCGCCGGGCGCCGGCGCCCGGCCTGGGTTTTCCCCTGACCCCGGCTGAGACCTCCAGGGAAGACGCGCCGGCGTCGCGATCCGAGGTGAAGATGAAGGTCTGGGGCGGCAGAATCTTTCCGGCGCGGGTCTTCGGCGCGGGATCGTGGAAGAGGATGACCCCTTCCCTTTTCTGGCTGCCGCCGCAACCCGCGCAGAGCGCCAGCAGCGCGAGGGCGGGGAGCTTCAGGTGTGTTGAGATTTTCATTCGGTCCTTACGGTGGGTTTTCGTTCTGGTCATCGGTTCGGTCAGGCTGCCGCGGGCGGCTAGCGGCTGCGGATCAGCAGGCCGGGATCGGTCTTCAGCCTGCTTCGAAGATCCTCAGTGTCTTCAAGAAAGCGTCTCGCGTCCAATACGTATCCAGCTGTCGGCTTGAGTTTTTCTTCGTGGGCGCTCCAGTATCGGTTGAAAACCAGCATGTGGAGCTCTCGGAGGTATTTCGCGAGCATCGAGCTCAACGCCACGCAGAGGTTCTTTTCCTCCGATCCCTTGGCGAAGCTGACCCGGAATTCAGGCGGCGATCCCGTCCCGTTCTTTCTCCGGGTGAGCCGGTAGCTCGAGGCCTCTTCGCCCTGCTCGTCGATGTGGATTCCGCGCGGGGAGATCGAGTCGAAGAGCAGGCGGGAATACCGGGTTCGCCCACCCTGGCGATCGATCATCACGTCGACCCGCTCATCCGGAAATTGCCTCCAGACACGCTTCAGCAGGCCTCCGACGGCCTTGAAGCTGACCTTCGCCTTATTGTCGTACTCCGAGATCCCCCGGTTGAATTCGACCACCTCCACGGGAATGGCGGCCAACCCGAGGAACTCTATGCCGCTCTCCTCCATCTTCTCGAGGAGCTGTTTCCCGCGCTTGTCCACCAGCCCCGAGAAGGTGTCGACAGGCAGCTTGATGTTCTGGCCCCGGTACCAGGGATAATCATCGAGATAGGCATCGGGCCTGGCCTTCCCCCTGCGCGCCACCTGGCGCAGGAGCCCTCGGAGGTCGCGGGGTGTCCCGTCATGCCTGGCGGACAGGAATGGCAGCAGCCCCTCCTCGAGCGTCTGCAGCCCCTTGCGCCGCTTGTAGATCTTCTTCGAGTCGTTGACCGCGATGCGGCCGTCAACAGGCTTGCGTACGACCAGGGGGGAGAGCTGTTTCCAGAGGTTGGCGTCGGCTCCATCGGGGACCCTGAAGACGCTCGCGGAGACCACCAGGGGTCCCAGCATCGGTCCGTAACCCGCCTCGTCTATACCGGCGATGATCATGAACAGAAGGTATGGAGGGGAAAAGTTCAAGGCAAGCACATTGTGCCGATGGGTGTTGGACCGGCGGCTCAAATGCGTGACAGAATGTGGCGGAAAAGCTTGAGGCTCTCACACTATAATGACGGGCTCCCGTTTCATGCGGGAGCGGAGGCAGGGCTCTTCCCTGAAGCAGGAAAATAAACCAGTGCAGATTCTCCCAGGAAACCTGATCGATTCTCTTCGCGTTTTCTTAGCGGTTCTTGTACTCGCGGTGCCGGTCCTTTCCGCCCAGGAGGAAGAGCCGGCGGGAGCGGATGAGCCCATCGGGGCCGAGGACGCCCGGGCGAAGCTCAGGAGGGGAGACTACGAAGGCGCCAGGGAGGACTTTGCCGCCCTGCTGAAGGCCGATCCTGATGATAGCGTCGCCGCGCTCGGCCTTGCCCGTGCCTCGGCGGCCACCGGCGGCTGGGAAAAAGCGCTCACAGTTCTCCAGGGCGCGTCGAAGTGGGAGTCATCGACGGCGCTGCAGACGGAGGCCGGGAAGATCCATCTCCAGACCGGCAAGCTGGAGCAGGCTGAGGCGCTGTTCAGGAAGGCGATCGAACTCGACGGCGATAACGTCACCGCGTTGAACCGGCTGGGAGAGGTCCTCAGCCTGCGGGGGCTCGGGAAACAGGCTGAGAAAACCTGGAACGAGGTGATCGACCGGGTGTACCAGGGGCTCACCGCAGACGAAGCCGAGGCGCTCGAGGCCGANGANTTNGTGGAGATGGGNCNCTCGCTNATNCANCTCAACCGNTNCAAGGATGCNGACANGGTCATGTTTCCCCAGGCNNAGGAGCAGGCCGAGGAGCTGGGACGGAAGTGCCAGTNGCTNCTGCTGGAATGGGGCAGGATCTANCAGGACAAGTACAATTACCCCGATGCCCGGAAATCTTTCAGGGAGGCGCTCGAGGCGAACCCCTATTTTGCCGATGCCATGGTTGCCATGGCGGAGAACTACCTCGAGGACTTCACCGTAGGTACCGGGCGTTTCGACCTGGCTGAGAAGCAATTGGAGAAGGCCCTCGAGGTCAATCCGGATCACCCCGGCGCCCACGCTGCCCTGGGCAGCCTCTGGCTCTCCGATGGCAATCTCTCCAGGGCCCGCAAGAGCTTTGAAAAGAGCCTGGAGGTCAACCCGGCCAACCTCCAGTCTCGCGGNCTGCTGGCGGCCTGCGCCTTTCTNGCGAGTGACGGGGAATCTTTCAAGGAGCAGGAGGCGGCGGCGTTGAAGCAGAACAGCGAATGCGCCGAGTTCTACCACACGATCTCCCAGGCGATCGAGAGACGGTTCCGCTACAAGGATGCGGCGCTCATGAGCGAGAAGGCGCTGGCCTTGAACCCCGACTATTGGCCGGCCTTTNACACCCTGGGCATCAACCTGCTGCGCATGGGACGGGAGGAGAAGGCTCGCTTCTACCTGGACAAGTCCTATAAGGAGGATCCGTTCAACATCTATGTATTCAACACGCGCAAGCTCCTCAAGCATATGGACAAGGGGCATCGCGTATTCAAGCAGGGAAATTTCATTCTCAAGCTGCCCAAGGCCGATTACGAGATCCTGAAAACCTATCTCGTTCCCCTGCTCGAGGAGGCCTACGAAAAGCTGCAGAAACATTATCGAGTCGAGCTCGAGCCGCCCGTCTATATCGAGGTGTTCTCCGACCACAAATGGTTTTCGGCCAGGATCGTCGGGCTTGGCGGATTTCCCGCCACCGGNGCCTGCTTNGGCAACCTCGTGGCGTTGACCACTCCGAAGGCCNTGCCGCAGAACTGGGGGGTGGTCGCCTGGCATGAATTCGCCCACGTGATCACGCTGCATTCGACGCATCACCGGGTGCCGAGGTGGCTCACCGAGGGTCTCAGCGTGTTCGAAGAGGGGCGNGACCATCCGTCCTGGACGCGNCGCTTCGAGGTNGANCTCGGCAGCGCCTACGCTTCGGGACGCCTGCTGACTCTCGCCGAGCTGGACTTCGGGTTTTCAAAACCGAAATACCCCATGCAGGTCCTGATGTCCTATTACCAGGGCTGCATGGTGGTTCGCTACATCACCGAGCGCTGGAGTTTCGAAAAGATCCTCGAGGTGCTCGCGGGCTACCGGGACAGCAAGGGCACCCGGGAGATTTTCCGGGAGGTGTTCGACCTGGGCCTCGATGAGTTCGACAAGGGATTCTTCAAGTATCTCGATGACTGGGTCGTGGCCAACGGCCTGGTTCCTGCGGTGATGGATGAGGACCTCGCCGACGAGCTGCAGCTCGACCTCGAGGATGATCCGGNCAACATCGACAAGCTGCTCAAGCTGGCCTGGGTCTACTATTGCGGCGGGGTCGAGGTGGATGTGCCGCTCACCGTCGGCAAGATCCTGAAGCTCGAGCCGGATAACGCCGACGCCCACGCCATCCTCGGCCTGCAGAAGCTGCGCGACGGCAGGAGCNCCGCGGCCGAGAAGGATCTCCTGAAGGCCCTGGAGGCAAAGACGCGCTACGGCTTCCGGGTCAACGAGGCTCTTGGCAACATCTCCATGAAGAACGGCGACAAGGAAAAGGCTATCGAGTTCCTCGAGCGGGCACGGGTCGTTTCGCCCCGNGCCGGCGCCCTGCAGGGGCGGCGGGTCAATCTCTATTCCCGCCTGGCCTCCTGGTACAGGGAGAGCGGGGACGAAGAGAAAATGATCGAGCGTCTCGAGCAATGGCGCAAGATCTCGCCGGAGGATCTTCGTCCCCGGCTCGAGCTGGGGAAATTTTATCTCGGCGCCGGTGGACAGGAGTCTACCGCGAAAGCNGTCGCGGTGCTCGACGAGGTGATCTTCATCAACCCCTTCGACCTGAAGCTCCACAAGGAGCTGGCGCGCGCTGCGAGTTCGAGTGGCGCTCATGCGATCGCCATCCGCGAGTACAAGCTCCTCCTGAGCTATCCCGAAACCAATCCCAGGACGGCCTACCTCGCGCTGGCAAAAGCCTACCTGGGGCTCGGCGATAAGAAAGAGGCCGGTTNCTTCGCCCGGAAGGTCCTGGAGATCGACAGCGAAAACGCTGAAGCGGAAAAAATTCTCGAACAGGCCGGGGAGTAAACTGTCAGGGGGCAGGCAGGAGCGCGGGGCAGGGTTCGGGTATCCGAAGCGCATTCTCCTCCTGGGGACCCATTGGGACGGTTCAGCCTGAATACACAAATGTGTATTTATCTCATACAGACAAGTTCTGACAAGAGCCAGGCCATTATTTTGTAAGTCCTTTTATGGAAACGTCTTAANTTTTTTCCTCTCGATGGTATGTGGCTTGCTTTTGTATCCCTGTTCAGCAGGAGGTTTCTGTAATGATTTTCGGAACATGCCGAGACGGGTCAGAACTCAGCAGTCGTTGCCAATGGCTGCTAAACTGTCCGTTCGAAAATCTTCCGGGATCATTGCGAATGGCCTCGAATGGGCGGAACTACTCCCTGGGAAACTTTCCCCCAGCAGTTTCCGCCTTTTGAATACCGAAAAAGACAGGATGGTCCGGTGATAATGAAAACTGATCAGAAAGGAACGAGACGACCCGTGGAGGGTGAGTCTTTTTTTCAGGGTGAGATAAGATGAATACCAGTATCAAAATAGCGGCGCTCGTGAGCGTAGTTGTCCTGGGGGTAATTATCGGGGGCCTGGTCTTCCTGACCAGCGACGGCGACGAAGCGGAATACGGCTCTTCTTTCGATGGCGTGAGCGTCGAAGAAACGACGGAAGCTCCCGCAGAAACCGAGTCGGCNGAGGAGTCCGGAAAATTTCGCAAGGTCGAACGCGGCGATAAGATTATCCGCGGCAGCGTCAAGATCAGCGTCGAGGTGCAGGAGAAAACCCGGGAGCGAGTCCTGCGAAACGCGAGGGTCCGGGTGTTCAGGAGAAGCGAGACGGATCGAATCGGAACGGAGATCGATGTTCGCNCCCTCGNTGGATTCGAGGGCAAGGCCGGCAGCCNGGCTTTTCTTCTCGAGCCGGGCTCCTACGAGGTCATGGCCCAGGCCGCCGGCTATACCGGCAACAGCATGAAGATTGTTCTCGTGAAAGATCAGGAGCCGGTAAGCCTGGTCTTCCAATTGGAACGTGGGAACTCGATCAGCGGTATCGTGATTGACCGTGACAGGAAGCCGATCTCGGGGGCGAGAGTTTTCGCCTTCAAGGAGCTGGCCTCTCCGGATGAGGACATGGAAGGACTTCTCAGNCGGATGGTCGACCTCGAGAAGTTGAACAAGGAGGTCCACTCCGAAACGGTTACCGGGGNCGATGGGAAGTTCCAACTCGATGGGCTCGAGAGCTACTGGTATTCCATACGNGCGGTNGCCAAGACCTACTCTCCCGGTACGNCGAGCGAGATCAGGGCTCCCAAGCAGGGACTCAANCTCGTTCTCGACAAGGGCGGGGTCTTCGAGGGAGTCGTGCAGAATGAAGAAGGCGCTCCGCTTTCCGGGGCCAGGATCACGGCCTATGTTGAGCCCGTGGATGTCGGGCTCTTCGAGGTGATCATGATCAAGAACCGTCCCCCGGTGGAAGAGTTTGAAACCGGCTCCGATGGAAATTTCANGCTCGAGAGCCTTGGCGCCGGGCTCTACAACTTCCTGGTCACCGCGCCCATGCACCAGGAGCATCGCGAANTGCGGCTGANGATTCTGCCCGGGGCCAACCCGGCGAAGGTNTTCAAGCTCAAGGGGGGCAATCNCATCTCCGGTTACGTGCGGGGACCTGCGGACGAGCCTGTGGTGGGGGCCCGGATCCGCGCCAATCCGGTTGGAGTGCATATCCAGCCACGCGATCAGATCAAGATAGATTTTTCCCAGAACGATCGATTGACCGACGAGAACGGCTTTTTCAAGTTCGACACGCTCGTGGATGCCCGCTATATGCTGATGGTTTCGCACGAGGACTACGAGTCCCTCCAGCGCAAGGATGTGCAGCCTTCCGAGGAGGAGGTGAACCTTCGCCTGGGCAACGGCGGCCGCCTGGCGGGATATGTTCTCGACGCCCAGACACAGGATCCGATCGTCGGAGCCACGGTATCGGCCAGTGACCTGGCTAACCTGCGCAANGAGGCCATCACCGACGAGGAGGGCGCCTATGTGATCGGAGGCCTCAGCAGTGGGCGCCGCCCGGTGAACGTCTATGTTCGGGCTGAAAACTATGCTCGTCAGAAAAAGCAGGTTGCGATCAGGAAGGGACAGGAGTTTGAGCAGATTTTCGAACTCTACCAGACCGGGGGNGTCANCGGTACGGTCGTCAATACTTCCGGCGACCCGATGCCCGGAGCGCACGTCGAGGTTCGGCCGGCGGCTGATTCAACGCCTACGCTTCGAGTCCTCGGAAATGGAACGACCGACCGGACGGGCGGATTCATTATCGGGAATGTCGAGCCCGGAGAGGAGCTCGAGGTGCGTGTGAAGGTGACCGGCTACCTCGAGAGCTTTACGGATAAATTTGCGCTCGCCTCGGGGCAGCAGCTCGAGATTGGTAAGATCGTCGTCCAGCTCGGCGGCGAGATCGAAGGCGCCGTGGTCAACAGCGAGGGACGGCCCGTCAACGGAGTATGGGTCGAGGCCCGTCCCGAGGGTGGGACCGATCTCGTTCCCGGCACCAGCGTGCAGACCTCCGATGGAGGCAAGTTCCTTCTGCGCGGCCTGCACAAGGGANAGTACGAGCTGATCGCCAAGGGCACGGGCTATGTCGACAGCCACACGCCCGACGTGGAGGTTCGTGAAGGCACNCGCAAAACGGGNCTCCAAATCGTCCTGGAGCAGGGTGGGAAGCTCGACGGNATCGTCGTGAACTCTGAGAACGAGCCGATCCAGGGAGCCGAGGTGATCGTCCGGGATCTCGGCGCCGGGCTCAAGGAGCATCGGGCNGTTACAAATGCCCAGGGCTCCTTCGCCTTCACCAGCATCATCGCCGAGGATNTCGTCGAGGTGGAGGTCAACAATAAGGACTATGGAACCTTTCTCGCCGAGGAGATCAAGGTGGGTACCTCGGACCTCCGGGTGGAGCTCAAGTCCCTGGCCGTCATCATCGGTCGAGTGGTCGATCCTGAAGGCAACCCCGCGAAGTCTTTCAGCGTCCGTCCCCAGTCCAGGAGCGGCCAGTCCAAGAGCGGCTCCCGGCTGCGGGCGCGCAACTTCAACCCCGCCGATGGACGATTCGAGTACAAGGGTGTCAGCGATGGAATCTATACCCTCTCGATTCGGTCGCTGCAGTACGCGGCCGTGACCCTGACCGATCTCCGCGTTGAGGCGGGGGATGTTCTTGACCTCGGCGATATCCAGTTGAATGAAGGCGGCACCGTAACGGGCTCCGTCGTCGCCGCTGGAACGAACGAGCCGGTCGAGGGAGCCCGGGTGCGCGTTGTGCAGGGAGCCAGGGCCTTCCAGCCCGGCAAGGCGACCTCTATCGTGACCACCGACGCTGCCGGAGAGTTCTTCTTTTCCGGCCTCAAAGACCAGGTCCTCGCGCTCGAGGTGAGTCACGGGAATTTTGCCAAGCAGCGCGTCAACGATGTCGACCCGCGCATCTCGGGCAAGAGCCAGGGACTCCTGGTGGAGCTTGCCGCAGCGGCGACTATTTCCGGCGTGGTGGTTAACTCGCGGCGGCAGCCCGTCAGGAGCATCGCCGTCTATCTTATCGGAGCGGATAAATCGACCTCGTCGAGTGGTGGTACCACCAAGACGGATTCCGAGGGAGTATTCGAATTNCTCGGGGTNGCTCCGGGTACCTANACNGTCAAGGCCCACCGCTTCGGCAATCCTCCGGTAAGCGCCGAGGTTTCACTGCAGACGGTTTCCGGTCAGCATCACGAGGTGGTCGTCGAGCTCCAGGCCAAGTAACGATCCCGGTTTCCAGACCGGGAAAAGGGGCGGTAACTCTCGAAAGTTACCGCCCNTTTTTTATTTTTTCTTTCTTTCTCGAAGAACCCCGGCCTTGTCGTGGAGGGAGGGGGCAGGCCCCGGGGCGGGCGTCTTCAAAGTTCACAAGTCCTTTTCCCGTAAGGACTCGTCAAAAATAACAAGTTCGGGAAGGATTGTTGATTTCTTTCGGAAGAGGCCGCGACCATGGCGGGTGGGGAGGTGTTCGAGAGTTCGAGATCGGTAAAAAGNACGATTTTATCAAAGGTTTCGAGGGGCCNGACCGATAAGANAGTAGCAGTACGNTTCATTCCTCTGATAATANTCAGGTGAAATTCAGTCAGAACAGGGGATGTTCTCTGNCCGTTGACAGGCGTTCAGGCAAGTNCCGCAGATAGTTTTAAGGGAGAGGGGCNANATGGAAATTCATGGTCCAGGTGGTATTTCCGGTCCGGAGCGACCGGAGCTGAAACCNACCGAGGCGCAGNNCNNTGACAAGGCGGCGTCACCGGACNAGGTAACCGACGAGGTCAATATCTCNGAGCAGGCTCAGNTGCTCGAGAAGCTCTCNCAGGTTCCCGCGGTTCGCATGGAGAAGGTGGAAGAGCTCAAGCGTCTCATCGAGGCCGGGGAGTATGAGACCCCCGAGCGTATCGAGGGCGCGGCCAGGAAGCTCCTCGAGGAGCTCTGATCCGGCTGATTCGATTGCAGCATCCTTGATGCAATCGTTTGACCCTTCCGCCCCCGCGCTACACAATAGCTNTAGCGATGGNTCNTTACTTCCGGCAGGAACCGCGAATGCCGGGNGTCGGTTCGTTTTTCTTCCGCGANCCNGGGNCCGTCNCTANNTTGTACCGGACGGAGTCCNTGGAGCNGAGCGCTTCCGGGAGCCCGTTTTCATTTTTACCTGCCACCNCCAGATCTTGAACGCAGGCTGCTTCGNNGATGAGTCCGTCCTCTTCTTTTTCGAAACCGGGTGAAGGGCACTTCCTGGTCGCCACCAGTGACGATATCGTTTTCTCNAGGGTGGTCGGTCTCGGGACGATGAACAACAGCATTGGTTTTCAGCAGTTCATCGTCGAGCTCAAGAGCAAGGGCTATCGTAAGTTCATCTTCGACCTGTCCCAATGTGACGGTTTCGACAGCACCTTCATGGGTATCCTCCTGGGNATCTCGCTGGAGGAGAAGCTCGTGGTGCTGGTCAACGCGCTCGAGGAACACAGCAGGATTCTCAGCGAGGTCGGTATCGACAAGGTGGTCCACCTGTGCCATTCGCCNGTCGAGCTTCCCGAGATCGAGCTCCAGAGNCTGGAGTCGAGAGCGGTCAGCCAGGATGAACGCCAGAGGGTAGTCCTGAGCGCCCATGAAAACCTGGTTCGTCTCGATCGTCGGAACGAAGAGGAGTTTGGACAATTCGTCGATCTCCTGCGCGGCGAGCTTGGAGAGGGGACTCCGCTTTGAGGCGCCAGCGCCCTGTTCCGGGGCGCTCGATGCGGCCGTTTCATTCTGTCCTTTGTCGGCTTCTGCCAGCGTGCTAACATGGTTTTCGCCTGAGGGTTAAAGGAGAAATGAAGCTCATCCAGCTGGCTGACTTGNCTGGGAAACCAGCTTGCAGGCCCTTTTACAGATTGGATTGACAGACAGATGGTGGAAAGAAAGAGCCCCTTCGGTTCGAAAAAAGGCGGTTTCAAGAGCAGGAATACAGGGCGGACACGCTCCGAGGGGCAGTCAGGCTCCAGCTATCGCAGCCCTGTCCCGGCTCGCAAAGCTGGAGTTCCCACGGGCGCCGTGATCGCCATAGCGCTTCCCCTCGTGGCGATTCTCTTCTTTGTTGTCTTTGGGGGGAGTCTTTTCAAGGACACCACGGAAGTTAAAGTCCATGATCCGAACGCCAATATCAGGGCATTGGAGAAACAAGCCTCCCGTTTCCAGAGAGAATACAATGAGGTTCGTAAGATGATTCAGTCCGAAGANGCGGGAGCCGCTTCCCGTTCTCAGATCCTTGACAACAGGCTTTTCAAGTGGCTGCAGGACTGGGACCGGGTCATGAAGCCTTTCCAGGATGCGGATGGTTATCTCAAGAGAGAATACAGGGGGTATAATTCAACAAGGCAAACGGTCAGCCGCATCAGGCACGACCTGAGCAAGTCCAAGGGNTTCTTCGACGANTGACGGGAATCATCCATGACGTTTACNGGAAATGAAAGNCTGCGCGGCGAGTTCGACTCGGTCGATCTCATCGCTGGCATCCTGATCGCCCTCACTATTCCTTTCCTGGCGTTTTTCCTGATGAGATCCGCCGGAGTCGAGACCAAGGGACCGTCTCCGAGAGAACGGAAGGCGGCCAGCAAGGAGGTCGTCGCCAAGCCGGATGCGGAGCTGATCGCGATCCAGCTCGAGTATTTCGAAAAGATCTATTCCGAGACCGGAAAAGAGTTCATGCGCCGCTCGCAGCAGTCAAGGGGCGTCCAGAGACTGAACGAGAAAAGCTGGGCCATCCAGTGCTTCAAGGATCTCCTCAACCAATTGTCCAGCCTGGAAAACGAGCTCAANGGTGATGAGATANTGCAGNCNCGCTACGCCNGCCAGGTGAATTCCATCAAGGCTCTCAAGGCNCGCATCCAGCTGGATCTCGACTCCTTCAAGCCGACGGGTTGAACACCGGGCTCNNCTGCCCGCCGTTCGCGNCTGCGCCTGTTGTTCCCGACTTCCGGCCCNGCATCACTTNCGGCGAAGCGGTTTNCAGGCGNCCAGTCCGCGGGATGGNGGCCTTCAGGANGCNGGCATCTCCAGCTCGGCTTCGGTCGTATCGAAGAGCTTCCCGTTGCGGTAGGCGATCAAGAGGGCGTTGATGGTCTTGACGTCGAATTGCTGGTCGGCCATGTCCCTGATGTTGACCAGGGCGGATTTTACCGAGCGGGNNTCCTCGCCGAGCTCCTCGCCGTAGAGCTGTTGATCGAGCTCCTTGGCGATTCCCAGGACCCTTGCCAGGGGGGTGATGCTGTCTCCCTCCAGTCCCTCGGGTGAGCCGCTTCCGTTCCATCTCTCATTCTGCTGCTGGATGGCGGGGAGGAGCTCTTCGAGGCCGGGAATATCGCCGAGGATTTCGCGGGCGTAGTGATTACGCTTGGGATCGTTGAGGAGCTGGTTCTCGAGNTCCTGGTCCGACATGGGAATGGAGCCGATATCGTGNAGCATGGCGGCGAGCCAGGCGTTGCGNACCTGCTGGGAATCCCAGCCCAGNTCNCTGGCGATCGCCAGGGCGTAGGAGGCGACGCGNTCGCAGATACCCCTGGGGGTGGGAGTGCGCATCTCCGCGGCGGCCACCAATGTCTTGATGGANCTGCGGAAGAACCGGTCCTGGCGTTCCATCTGCTTGAGCAGCTCGAGGGTGGAGCCAAGCTGGATGCCGACCGCCGAGGAGAGCTCGAGGTCCTCGGCCGCGAAGGCCTCGGGCCTGCCGGAGTAGATGTAGATGACGCCCAGGTTCTTGCCCAGGACCGTGACCGGAGCGCAGATCACCGAGCGGATCTGGTTCATCACGACGCTGGCCATGGCGTTGAAATTCTGATCGAGGGAGGCATCGGAGGTGAGTATGGCGTGCTTCTGTTCCAGGCACTGCGAGACGATGCCCCGGGAGACTCCGGCCGCCTGGTCAGGATCGTCGACCTTGTCGAAGCGCCCGAGAATGTCGAGGTCGTCGAGGCTCGCGACCTCGGTGGTTTCGGANCCCGGTTTGATTCCCAGGATGTAGAGATGGTCGGCATCGAGGCTGCCGCCGAGCACCNCGCTCACCTTATTGAACATGGTTGAGAGGTGGCCCTCTTCGGCGATCACGTGCGAGAGANTCAGCAATACGTTGAGGTAGCGNTCCTCGCGGGTCTCCTCGGTTTTTTCTCCGGGACTGGTGGTGAAGTACTCCGGCAGCTTCAGCGAGATCGTCGATGTGGGGTCGAACGGGACCTCCGCCGAATCGGGCTCGGCCTCGGGTATGATCCGGCTCGAATCGCGCATCTGGGAGTTGTGGTCTTCAAAAACGAGGGTCGTATTGCCAATCTGGATCCGATCGCCGATTCGCAGGAGCTCCTCGTCAATTTCCTTCTCATTCACGTAGGTGTGGTTGCGGCTCTCGAGATCGCGGATGAAGTACATCTCGCCGATCCTGAAGACCTCGGAGTGTTTCCTGGAGATCCCCTGGTCCGGGAGCTGGATGGAGCAATTGTCTTCACGCCCGATGGTCGTGCTGTCGCCGGTGATTTCGTAGGTCTTGTCCTTGTCGGCGCCGGACCTGACTCGAAGAATGGTCATGAACTCTACCTGGAATCTTGAGAACTGAGGCTGCCGGGGTTCTGGGCGGGAATTCCCGCATTACCCCCTGGCATGCAAAGCTTCGGAAACGCTGAGTATACCTCAAGAGTTTACGGCTGCAAAAGATCCAGCCGGGTCCCCGGAGCAATAATTGTCGTCTTATCGGGCGATGAGGCGGCCGCCTATCGATCCTCGAAGCAGCCGTCGCGCATGGTGAGGATCCTGCTGGCGAGGCTGGCGAGTTCCTGGTCGTGGGTTACGAGGATGAAGCCGGTGCCGAGCTCCCGGTTCAGCTCGAGGATCAGCTCGTGGATGCGCTCACCTGTCGAGGTGTCGAGGTTGCCGGTCGGCTCGTCGCAGAAGACGAGCTCGGGGTCGTTCATGAGAGCCCTGGCGATGGCCACCCGCTGGCGCTCTCCGCCGGAGAGGCGCGAGGGGGGGAAGTCGCCGCGGTCGAGCACCCCGACCCGATCGAGCAGCTCGCGGGCACGCTCCTGGAGCTTTGTGCGCTGGCGGCCGTACTCGCCGGAGCTCAGGGCGATCATCGATGGCAGGAGGACATTTTCGAGGACCGTCAGGTCTGGCAGGAGGTGGTAGAACTGGAAGACGAAGCCGAAGTGCTGGTTTCGAATGGAGCATTTCCGGTTGAGCTGCAGGTTTGCGAGGTCACAATTCCGCAGGCTATCATCGGCGCCGCTGTTGTAGATCAACTCACCGGAGGTTGGATTGTCCAGCAACCCCATGATGTTCAGCAGGGTCGTTTTGCCGACGCCCGACATTCCGATGATCGAGAGGATCTCGCCATGCCGGACCTCGAGGTCGCAGCCGCGCAGCACGGGGACCTTCACGCCCTGCATCTGGTATTCCTTGTGGAGATCGCGTACCGAGTAGAGGGCCGGGACGTCCGCGGTCTTCGCGGTGGAGTCCGCTCCAGGCGCCTTTCGAGTCTCGTTCTGACTGGATGATGCNGNCATGCTCAGATAGCAACCTCAGGGAGGGAACTTGTCAAGNCCGCAGCGGGGCGGGGCCGTGATCTTGGCGTATTATTCATATTGAATCGAGCTGATCGGATCCCGCCGGGGAGCCCAGGTGGCCGGAATCGCGCTCGCCAGCAGACCGACGACCACCGGCGGCAGGGTACACCAGAGGATATCGAGGCGGTTGAAGTGAACGGGGATTCGGTCCATCTGGTAGATCTTCGCCGGGAACAGCTCGACACCGCTCACAGAGTAGATCAGGTCATGGATCTCGTTGATGTTGGCGCTGAAGGCGTAGCCCAGCGCGAGACCGAGACCGGTCCCAAACAGCGAGACCAGCAGGCCGTTGAACAGGAAGATCTGGGTGACTCCNCNGGGCGTGGCGCCNAGGGACATCAGGACCCCGACATCCCTCGTCTTCTCGATGACGGTCAGGGTGAGCATCAGGAGGATCATCGAGCCTGTGAAGATGATCAGGATCAGCACGATGAAATAGACCAGCAGCTTCTCGATGCNGACCGCCTTGAGAAGGTTGGCGCGGATCTGGGNCCAGGTCTCCACNCTCAGGTGTGAGCCGGCTGAGGCTATGGCGTAGNCNACCNCGTCTCTCACCTNCTCCAGCTTCGCGNCGTTCTGCACATCGATCNTGTCTTCATCCAGNGCGATCCGGATTCCCTGGTAGCGGTAGGGGTTGTCCAGCTCGTCGATGTCCCTGTTGAGCAGGTTGCGGACCTTCTGCACATCGGCGAAGAGGCTGCCGGAGTCGANCNGGAAGTCGCCTGTATTGATNGCCCCGGTCACGAGGAAGCGTTCAGATATCTCGCCCCCGGTGTCGGGGCTCAGGGTNACGACCGTCAGGATCTGCCCGAGCATCAGCTGGCGGTCGAGGATCGACTGGACGCCGACGATGATGCCGGCGGGGGGGACNGGGAATTCTTTTACCAGCAGGGGCCTGTATTTTTCGAGGATCTCGATTCGCCATTCGAGGTCAAAAAACTGGCGAAGCTCCCCGTCGCTGAGCGGAAGCCGGTCCTTGTCGCCCACCAGGGCATGGACATCGTCGATGGCCAGTGGCATGTCGACAGCGGTAGGGCCGGCATGGTGTTTGCGCAGGATCTCCTCGAGCTCACCCGGGCGCAGCAGGTAGCTGGAGAAATCGCTGACCTTCGCCTGCAGGACGGGATCGATGCCGACCAGGGTTACCGGCTTGATCGATACGCCGCTTCGGTAGACCGCGAGACGCTCGATGAAGGGAGCCGTCTCCCTGACGTGGGGCACTTTCTTGACCGNCTCCTCGATGTCCAGGAGGTTCTTCACTCCCAGGGGGCCGTAGCCGATGATCCGCAGGTGCGCCTCCTGGCCGCGGATATTCNTCTTCAGCTGGGACATGTAGCCGCCCATGACGCTCTGCACGATGAACAGCATAGCCACTCCGAACATGGTCGAGAGGAAGGCGGCAAGGGTAAGGAACCGCGAACGGAAAAAGCGCAGGCTCAGGAAGNNCTTGTACATTTCTCACACTGAAGGGTTTCGTTTTCTTTCGATGACTGTCCCCGCGTCTCGTCCCCGTCTCCCGGGTTCGCGCCCGGCGCCTCCCGCCAGCTCTCCGGGACGGGGTCGTAGCCTCCCTTGAAGATCGGGTTGCAGCGCAGGAGCCGCTTCATACCCAGCCAGCCGCCCCTGAAGAGGCCATGCTTCTCGAGGGCCTGGCTGCAGTATTGCGAGCAGGTGGGGTGGAAGCGGCAGGCCGCCGGCAGCAGCGGCGAGATGTATTTCTTGTAGAGGGAGATCAGGCCGCGGGCCAGCAGGCTGGGAATGCCCAGGATCCGTTTTACCAGGGTCCGGTCCGCGTTTTTGCTCTTCGTCATTTTCTCGCGTTCTTCGATTGTTCCCTACTCCTGTTGCGGAGGCTCTCGCGCCGGTAGGCTGGCGGCGAATTCCCGAAGGGTGGCCGCGTACTCATCCAGTCCGCAGGGTTCTCCCGCCGGTAGCAGGACGATGTCGAAGACAGCGGGAAGGTCGTGCTTGACCTGTCGAAAGGCCTCTCTCATCAGGCGCTTGATGCGGTTTCGAGCAACGGCGTTTCCGTGCCTCCGGCTCACGACCAGCCCCAGGCGCGAAAACTCGCGGTCCGTAGGCAGGTAGTTGATTCTCAGGCAGTCCGTGCGATGGCGTTTCCCGTGCCTCTTGACCCGCTCGAACTCGCTCGAGGTCTGGATTCGCTCGATGGGACGAAGACGGTTGGAGGGGCTTCGATCACGTTCGGCGGCCGCTTTTTTCGTTTCCATATTGATCCAATCGGTTTGCGGGGAGCCATCCCCAGCCGTGATCAGTAGTGTATCAGCGAATGGACATCATATCCTTCGAGGACTTCACGCCCCGGCAGAAAGGTCAGCTCGACGAGGAAAACGCAGGCGGCGATGGTGGCGCCGGACTGCTCGATGAGGTCGATACAGGCCCTGGTCGTTCCTCCTGTGGCCAGCAGATCATCGACGAGGAGGACGCGCTGGTCGGCCTCGACGGCGTCGGTGTGCATCTCCACGCTGTCGCTGCCGTACTCGAGGGCGTATTTGACGGTGGTGGTGTCGTAGGGCAGCTTGCCGGGTTTGCGGATCGGTATGAAGCCCAGGCCGAGATGACCGGCGAGGGCTGCGCCGAAGATGAAGCCCCGGGCCTCGGGGCAGGCCAGGACATCCGCCTCGATGGAGTTGGAACGGCAGAGCTCGGTGATCTCCTCGATGGCCTGTGCGAAAATCCTGGCGTCCTTCAGCAGGGGGGAGATGTCCTTGAAGCCTATTCCCGGTTTCGGGAAGTCCGGGACTTCGCGGATGTAGTCCTTGAGATCGTCGCTCATGGGAGGGCTCGGGGAAAAATGAAAGGGGTATCGTGCTGCCCCTTATTATTCCTCCAGACCCCGTGGTGTAAAGGGTGGAGCTATCCAGGAGGCCTGTCTCTCAGCCGGCTACGGGGCGGCTCAGGGTTCCTGGATAGTCTCCGGTTCGTACGCCAGTATGCAGTAGAGCTTCTTGAGCGCCTCGTTCTCTATCTGGCGTACTCTCTCTCGCGAGAGGTTGACCCGCTCCCCTATTCCTTTGAGGGTCATCGGGTCCCCGTCCACCAGTCCGTAGCGCATTCGTAGTATCTCCGATTCTCTGTCATCGAGCGTCGCGAGAAGTTTCTCGATCATGTCGACCTCGATCGAATCAAAGAGGATCTGGTCCGGCTGTCTCACGTTCTTGTCTTCGAGGGCCTCGCTGAGGGCCCACATGTTTTCCAGGCTGACCGTCTGGTTGGATCCGCCTGTGGTGCGCAGCGCGGTTCTCAGTATTCCGAGATTCTTGGGGTCGAGATCGAGCTCCCTGGCGACCTCGTTGAAAAACGGCTTTCGGCCGAGCTTCGCGGTCAGGGCGGCAGCGGCATTTTTCCATTTGCTGATCAGCTCCACCATGTAGGAAGGGATCCTGACCGTTTTTACCGTATCGACGAGCGCGCGCTTGATGGACTGCTTGATCCACCAGGTGGCGTAGGTGCTGAAGCGGCAGCCCGCCGCCGGGTCGAACTTTTCGACCGCCTTGATGAGGCCGAGGTTGCCTTCCTCGATGAGGTCCTGGAGGGCCAGGCCGCGGTCGACGTAATATTTCGCGATGCTGACGACCAGGCGCAGATTGGCCTTGGTCATGTGTTCCCTGGCCTCGGGATCTCCCGCCCGGATTCGGTGCGCGAGCTCGATCTCCTGCTCCGGGGTCAGAAGGTCAATCTCGTTGATTTCTCTGAAATATGCTTCGAGTCCTACTTCTCTCACGGTTCTGGCTCTCTATCGGTAGTGTTCAACTGTTGTTGAGAAAAAATCGAAACGAAACGGGTGTCGCAGCTCCGCCGCGTTTCATTTTTTCAGACCCATTATTCTTTTCGTGGGCCGCGCCGCGCCGCGTGGCGGGGGAGTGCCGCCCACAGGAATAAATATCGACTTCTGTCCGCCGTGGCCTTGCGTTCCTTTGCCCCATTGCCCCAATTTGTCAGCCCGGCGAATTCTCGAGCTGGTGAGCGGGCATGGATGGGAGCAAAAGCGTTCTGTGGGGCGTCCGGTGTCCNCCGGGGTTGATGGACAAAAAATGCCGCTACGGCTGCCGGGGAAGTTTTCCGGAACCCCCCTAGGGCCGAATTTACTCCACCTGGCGAAAAGGCGTCAGCCAGGGCCGCCTATTTCTCTTTCGAGTCGCCGCCGCCGGTTCCGTTTCTTTTTTTCCACCACTTCCGGGCGGCCTCGATAGCCGATTTCCGGCGTTCGGCGAGGGTCGGTTGCCGGTTTTTCAGCCCGGAGACTGAGCCTTGGGAGGCTGCGGAAGAGTAGTATCCGAAATCCTGCCCGGCGGCCTGCTTGATGATCCGGAAGCCGCTGGATTGGTAGCGGGTCTCGTCGATGAGCCCGAGGATGAGCGTGAGGATCTTCTCGGTGCGCGGATCTTCGAGGCCATGTTTCTCGACGTACTTCTGGAAGCTGGCGAGAATGTTGTAGGAATTGCGCGCAAAGGAGCTTTGATTGTCGATCGCGAGGTTCAGCAGGAAATCCGCTCCGGCTCCTTCTCCAATCGAACACAGGGACCTGCCGGCCTGGATTCGCATGGACTCGTTCTTGTCGNCGAGCANTTTTTTGAGGTATTGCAGGCCGGAGGGGTCATCCAGCTCGTGGAGCAGTTCCGCGAAGTCAACCGCGGGACTCCGGCTGTGCCATCCTTTCAGGATCTCCAGCCCGGCCGGTATTCGCAGCTGGCGCTGCACCCGCAGGAACGAAGCCCTGAACTTCGNCGATGGATTGGTATCCGCCTTGAGGAAGTGCCGGTGAAGGAATTCACCCCACAGGGTCTCGAGGGTCGCATCCGCTTCTTCAGAAGGTTTTTCCGCCGCGGGCTCGGGGATTTTCTCATCGAGCGGAACAACAAGCAGGAGGCTCTGATCGCGCAGCGAGTCCATCTTGTTCAGATAGCGCGCCCTGGGCTCGTTGCGAGAGATCTCGTACCACTTGATTCCGGAATCGCTTCTGAGCGTGCTGATGAAGGTGGGAATTCCCTCTGAGAGGGAATTGAACGAGTTCAGGCGGTAGATGGGCGGCGGACTGGAGCCTGTCGCGCGAGCAGCGCTTCCCGATGAGCTGAGTCGAATCTCCTTCCTCTCTCCCCAGCGGTTTATATAGTTGAGGGGGTGATTGACCTCCAGCACGTGCCTGTGTCCATCCAGGAGCTTGAAAGCGGCTTCAGAGCCCGGCCGGGGCTTGATCCTCATCAGGAACTCGTAGCAGGCGAGCTTCTTTCCTCCGGTAGCGGCCTGTTTTTCGAGATGGTATTTTTCCCGCTCTGAAACCAGGGCATCATCCTGGAGCCATTTGCGTATCGTCGTGAGGTCGGCCTTTTGTCCCGCCCCCGCCGATTGCGTCAGCGTCAGTCCGCTCCACCTGCGCAGCTCGGGCAGGAGGAGATTGGAGGTGGAGGACAGGGATGTGCCGGCTTTAGCGTTGGTCTTGTCCTGGTAGAGTTCCACCAGGGATTGCACGATGACTTTGAGCTGGCCGGGGGAGAGGAAAATGGCCGCCGAGAGGTCCCGGGCGCCGCGGAGCGCGGCATAGCGCAGGGTCTGTTCTCCCTTGTCGCTGCAGCGGCCGAGGTTTTTGAGGATGAGTTCGAGGAGCGGATCGGGAATCGATGCGCCTGCGAAGCGGCTTTTAACGCGCTCGAGAACAAACCCAAGGCCGGTGGATGATGCCACCCTGGGAAGGATCTTCTCGATGAATTCGACCTCTCCGGCCTCCTCGGAGCTTCCTGCCGTCTCGGAGGAGATGCCGTAGACTCTCTTCCAGAGCGGAAAGATGGTCCCGAGATTAATGGGGATGGTTCCGTATTTNCCCAGCACGAGTCCCTCAAAAACATCNCGAGCGTTCGCCGCCAGCGCTCGGTCCTTCTCGTCCTGGGGGTCGAGGATNTCGATGGCCCTGCGGAAGAAGTAGGCGATTTCGTATTGGTAAAAGTACCACTGGGCCTGGCTGATGGTGTCGGCGCGCAGCGCGACGCCCAGGAATTCCCGGCGGAGCTCAGGCTGCCGGGCGATTTCCGGAGCCAGGTCTCCCAGGGTCGCGATGACCCGAAAAAGGCTCGAGAGATCGTGCTCGGTAAGCTTCCTCAGCAGGTAGTCGACACCCCGGAGGTCGCCAGAGCGGCAGAGCGAGATGGCTGCATCGAGCCTGTAATCCGGGCTTGCTTCGCCGAATGCGGAGGCATTCTTGGGCTCCCTGGGAGAAGAGACGCCGGGCTCGGGCGATGCGGCTCGCTCGATGATTTCCACCAGGAGTCCGGGAGCCGAAGGCTCCCCCAGGGCCGCGAGGCCCAGCGCTCCGAGCGCCGAGGTTTCCTGGTGTTTCAGGGCCGAGAGGAAGACCGTACGGGCCTGGGGAGGAGCGAGTTCGACCAGGATTCCGAGCGCTTCCCGGCGTTCGGCGGCATCGCCGCCGTGGGCCTGCTCGAGAAGCAGGCGGTTGACGAGCTCGAATGAGAAGGGCTCCCGGGTGGCGTCCCGTGCTTCGGAGAGTCGATGATGGTTCTGGTGCAGGATATTGATCATGGGGAAGCGTTCCCGGTGGGTCACGACCCCCCGGAGCTCGTAGCTTACCTCCTCGGCGAGCTTCAGGATGCTGAAGGAGGGGGAGGTCGTCAGGGGGGTGTTGAGGATGGCGCTCTGGGTGACCTGGGAGGNTCCTTTCCTCACCTGGACCCGGTATTTTCCGGGATCGTTGGAATCCCAGGACACGATGTAATTCGACAGTTTCCTCTCAGCCGATTTTTTCCCCAGGAGCTTGAAGGCCCGGCGGCTTTTTCCCGCCCCGGTGTATTGGGCTATGATTTCCGGTTTATCCCCGAGCTTGATCTCGATCAGGTGGAAGGTCGATATGAGCGGGTCGAGCCTTTCCCGGAGGAGGTGCGCCCGCCTGGCCAGCTCGACATCCGCGGCTGAAGCGTATTTTTTCAGCAGGGGCAGGGCCGCTTTACCGGCCTTGATGAGCTGTTTCTGGGCTTCTTCCCTGCGCTTCCAGTCCTTGTGCCCGAGATCTTTGAGGAGCTTCTCGAGGCCAGGCTTCTGGTCCTGGGTCCCGGGCAGGGGTTTCTCCTGGGCTGTATCGAGCCCTGAGCCTGTATCAGCCCAGAGCAGGCACAGGGTGAACAAGAGTGGAGGCAGTTGGATTTTTGACATATTTATCGGCTCGGGAAGGGTATCTGGACGTAGTTCCTCCATTGTATCCGGAAAATGCGATCGAGGGTAAGAGCGTGCGCTGCGTCACGGTTGAAAAGCCTACAGAAAGCTCTTCTCCAGCACCGATATACCCTATTGAGGGTCGGTTCACATAGAACGATCAAGGGTCTGAGGAGGCAGAATCGTGTTGAGAGACAACTCCCGGGGCGCTCCCGGCGAGCGCGACGGGACGCTAGGGAAAAAATGCGCAGATGAATGGCTCGATCTGCTGATCGCGGATATCCGTGATGGAGATCACGATCTCGAGACCCTGGCCAGGGTCTCGCTCGAGAGCCTCACGGAGGAACTCGGGTTCCACCGCGCCTACCTCCTGTTTCATCGCCTGCGGCCTTCCGGCGGCAGGGATCACGGAGGCGAACTCGATTTTGATGTCTGCGCATCCCGGCTTCGCCTCGAAGATGAGAGCGAGGGAGTGGTCTCCTGGGTCGACGTGACAAACCCCGACTTCGCGGTCAATCGATCCGTCGCCAGGCTGGCGCTGGAATCGAGGGAGCTGATCGTATTCGAGGAGGAGGTTGGCGCCGGGGAGTCCGGCAATTCCGGAATGCGCCCGACCCTGTGCAGATCCTTCGTGCTGGGGGAGAAGAGGCTCGGCATTCTCTACCTCGAGCGCGAGTTCGGCACCGGTGTGATCGAGGCCGTCTCGAGGGAGGCTTTCGACAGGTTCGTCGACGTCTTCGCGCCGGTCTATTCCGATGCCGCCGGCTGTGCCGTCGCGGAGCCGGCCGAGAAGGATGCTCCAGCCGGAACTCGGGATGTTGAGTCCTCGGCGGATGAGGCCGCACGCCGGGATGTCCCGGGCGACGAGGTCCGGGAATCGGTGGAAGCCGACAGCCCCGAAACGGAAGCTTATTTCGGAATCATCGGCCGCGACGAGAAGATCAGGAAGATCTTCGAGATCATCGAGAAGGTGAAAGATTCCGATCTGAACGTCTGCATCTGTGGCGAGAGCGGCACCGGCAAGGAGCTTATCGCCCGCGCCCTGCACCAGGCCGGCAGGCGCCGGGAGCAGGCCTTCGTGTCGGAAAATTGCGGTGCCATATCCGAGACCCTGCTCGAGAGCGAACTCTTCGGGCATATGAAGGGATCCTTTACGGGTGCCGACGAGGATCGCCAGGGGCTGTTTTCTACAGCCGACAAGGGCACCCTCTTCCTCGATGAGATCGGCGATATGTCGGAAAATATGCAGCGCAAGCTCCTGCGCACCCTGCAGGAAGGCGTCGTTCGCCCGATTGGCGGCAAGGAGAACCTCAAGATTGATACTCGGGTAGTATGCGCTTCCAACACTGATCTNAAAAAACTGGTGGAAAGAGGAGAGTTCCGCGCCGATCTTTTCTACCGGCTGAACGTGATCAGCATCGAGGCGCCCCCCCTGCGCCAGAGGCGGGGGGATATTCCCCTCCTGGTCGAACATTTCCTCGGCAGAATCCGCCGGGATGAGGGCATCTCCAGGAAGTTCAGCTCCAGCGCNTCGAGCGGGCTGGTTGAATACGGCTGGCCCGGCAACGTCAGGGAACTCTGGAACGTCCTGCGGAAGGTGCTTCTTACCTCGGAGGACAAGGAAATCGCCCGCAAGGATCTCACCCCTTTCCTCAACGGGGCGAGCCTCGCCTCGGCCTGTCTTGGTGAAGGCATCGAGAAGGATGCCGACCATCTCCTGCTGCGAATTCCATTGAGAGAGAGCTTCAACGAGATCATCGACGAGTGTGAGCGACTGGTGCTTCTCAACGCTCTCAATGAAGGCGGCTGGAACAAGTCCCGGGTCACCAGGGCTCTGAGCATTCCCCGCCAGAGCCTGTACAACAAGATTGCCAAGTACGGCCTGGAGCGCCCCACTCCCGGGGACGTCGATTAGAGCGCCTCTGAGAAGCTCCTGGAGGGTAGTCGGCCGGCCTGGTTTTCTTCTCTCCGAGCGCCGCGGATCCCTGATTTCAACCCATCTTTCTGCCAACATGGCAGGTTGAAATCAGCAGATTCTGCCTCTTTGCCAGTCTCTTCGGGTAGTTGTTCCAAAGCGGCCTACGCAAAATACTTGTAATTAAGGGGTTACGATATTCGGGCGAGTGAGGCACGGGCTTTGCTATTTGGTAGGGTTGCCTTATTTAGATTTGGCGCTTTGATGAGCGTCTCCTACTGACCAGAGAACGGTTTGTTTTGATGAGCAGTTCGTTCACCCGCCTGAAAATATTGCTGGTGGATGACGATGTCGGTTGCCTCAGGAGCCTCGAGAATCTTCTCGAGATCGATGGGCACGAGATCACGACTGCGACCCGTGGCCAGGAGGCGGTCAACCTCGCGCGCCAGTTGCGCCGGGAGAAGCGTGAGCCGGTACTTTCGATACTGGATTATCACGTCCCGGATCTGAGCGGATTGGAAACTTTTGAATTATTGAGTCAGGAGCTGCCCGGGTTGGGAGCGATCTTCGTCAGCGGTGATACCTCGAGCGGGCTCGAAGAGAGAATTCTCTCTGCCGGGGGGATGGCCCTGGTGCGAAAACCTCTCGATAGCGTACGAATTCGCGGCGCGGTGAAGACCTTTCAGCGGCGTTGGGAACCCGGCACAGAAGAGGATTTTCTCGTTTAACGGTTATTGGATATCAATTAGGCCCCCTGCAGGGCTGGAAGCAGTAGTTATCAAGGAGTAGTGCGAAGATGGCGAAAAAGAAGAAGATCAAGATCAAGCCACTGAATGAGAGGATTATCGTCAGGAGGCTGGAAGCTGCGGAAGAGTCTGAGGGTGGAATCCTCCTGCCGGATGCGGCCCAGGAAAAGCCCCGCGAGGGTGAAGTTGTCAGTGTCGGAGAGGGCCGACTCCTCGAGTCCGGGGACAGGGCTGCAATGCAGCTTAAGGTCGGGGCCCGGGTGATCTTCGGATCCTACGCCGGTACCGAGGTCAAGTTCGATGGGGATGATTTGCTCATCATGAGCGAGGACGATGTTCTCGCGGTCATCGAGTAATTACGAAAAAACAGGTGAATAGCCGGGGACGAGAGAATCGTCCCGCAAGGAGGATTTCGGCATGAGTGCCAAGAAGATTTCATTCGACCAGGAAGCTCGCGAAGCGATTAAAAGGGGAGTTCAGAAACTGGCCCGGGCCGTGAAGGTCACGCTCGGACCCCGCGGAAGGAACGTGATCCTCGAAAAGAGTTTCGGCGCGCCCACCGTCACCAAGGATGGCGTGACCGTCGCCAAGGAGATCGAGCTCGAGGATTCCTACGAGAACATGGGAGCTCAGATGGTCAAGGAGGTCGCCTCCAAGACCAGCGACAACGCCGGTGATGGAACGACCACGGCGACCGTGCTGGCTGAGGCCATCTACGACGAGGGTCTCAAGAACGTGACCGCCGGCGCGAATCCCATCGGGCTGCAGCGCGGAATCAATAAGGCCGTCAAGGCGCTCGTCGGAGGCCTCCAGGAGCTCTCCATCGAGATCAAGGAGACCGAGGAGATTGCCCAGGTCGGCGCCATCGCCGCGAATAATGATGCCGAGATCGGCACCATGATCGCCGAGGCGATGGAAAAGGTCGGCAAGGATGGCGTGATCACGGTCGAAGAGGGCCAGAGCCTCGATACCACCGTCTCCCTGCACGAGGGAATGCAGTTCGACAAGGGCTATCTCTCACCGCATTTCGTTACCAGCACGGAAGACATGACCTGTGAACTCGAGGACCCGTTCATCCTCATTCACGAGAAAAAGCTCGGTGCGATCAAGGACATCGTTCCGCTGCTGGAGAAGGTGGCGCAGGCGGGCAAGCCGATCGTCATCATCGCCGAGGACGTCGAGGGAGAGGCCCTCGCGACCCTGGTCATCAACAAGCTGCGCGGGACCTTCTCCTGCTGCGCCGTCAAGGCGCCCGGGTTCGGCGACCGTCGCAAGGCCATGCTCGAGGATCTCGCCACCCTCACCGGCGGCAGGGCTATCTTCGAGGACCTGGGCGTCGATCTCAGCAATATCCAGGTCACCGATCTCGGTCGCGCCAAGAAGGTGGTGATCGAGAAGGACCAGTGCACGATCATAGAGGGCGCCGGAACCGCCGACGCCATCAAGGGCCGTATCGGCCAGATCAAGAAAGAGCTCGAGAACTCCTCCTCCGACTACGACAAGGAAAAGCTCCAGGAGCGCCTGGCGAAGCTGGTCGGCGGTGTAGCCCAGATTAACGTCGGGGCCGCCACCGAGATCGAGATGAAGGAGAAGAAGGCGCGAGTTGAGGATGCGCTCCATGCCGTTCGCGCGGCGACCGAGGACGGAATCGTCCCCGGTGGCGGAGTCGCCCTATTGCGCTGTGCGAGCGTACTCGATGACCTGGAGTGCGATGGTGACACCGAAGAGTCCATCGGTGTGGATATCGTGCGCCGCGCCATCGAGGCACCCATTCGCCAGATCGCCGAGAATGCCGGACTTGACGGTGCCGTGATCGCCGAGCAGGTGAAGAAAGCCGAGGGCAACCAGGGCTTCAACGCGCTCACCAACGAGCACGTCGACCTGGTCGAGGCGGGTGTTATCGATCCCGCCAAGGTGACGCGCTCCGCTCTGGAGAACGCCGCGAGTATCGCCGGCCTCCT
>NZOA01000069.1 GCA_002695115.1 Planctomycetota bacterium | reverse complement strand
GAGGAGGAAGAGGGATCCCAGCCCCACCAATGCGCCTATGATGAGGGCTCGGTGGGGAGTGTGGAATCTCGAGGTCTTGGAGAGCCAGCGGGGAAAATAGCCCGCCCTTGAGAGGGCGAAGAGCACCCGTCCGTAGGCGTAGATGATCATATAAAAGCTGGCGACCAGGCCGGTGACCGCGATCAGGTTGAATGAGGTGGAGGTGATGCCGTCTTTAAACACCGCCTTGAATCCATCCGCCAGTGGGGCTTCGGAGGCTCCGATTACGGCGGCTCCGCCTTCAACTCCGGTGTTGAGTACCAGGGTGAAGATAGAAAGGCCAAGGAGGGTGATGATCCCCCAGATCAAGGCCTTCGGCATATCGCGAACAACATCGTGAGATTCTTCGGCGGCAAGGGGTAGCTGCTCGATAGCCAGGTAGAACCAGATCGCGAAAGGCAGGGCGACAAAAATCCCGTTCCAGCCGAAAGGAAGAAAATACCCTTTCTCTCCGTTCGCGTCGGGAATGTTGAGCAGGCGCTCGGCTTCGAAGCTGCCGGTGGTAAGCACGCTGATATAGAAAACAACCAGGACGAGGAAGGCGACGAGGGTAACGACCAGCCCGGCGCGCAGGGTAAGTTTCACCCCGAGAATATTGATACCGACAAAAACCACATAGAAGCCGCTCCACCAGGCCTCTTTCGGGACGTCGGGAAGGATCGAGCCGAGATAGCCCCCGATGAAAAAGACAATGACCGCAGGAGTGATGACGTACTCGATCGTATCAGTGAGTCCGCAGATAAATCCGCCGGTAGGCCCCAGGGCGTTGCGGGTAAAGGAATAGAAACCCCCGGCGTGGGGAAGGGCAGCCGAGAGCTCAGCGATGCTGAATACCATACAGACGTACATGATGGCCATCAGGACGGTAGCGATCGCCAATCCTCCAAAGCCGCCGCTCTTCAGGCCGATGTTCCAGCCTCCGTAATCACCCGAGATGACCGCTCCGACCCCGAGCGCCCAGAGCAGCACCCAGCCGGCGCTTTTTTTCAGCGAGCGCTTTTCGAGGTAGTCGCCATCGACGTTCTCGTAGCTTGCGAGGCCGGTTTTTTTCTCGGACATTCACCCTCCGGTGGTGTTTCAGTAGAGTTGCGTGACCTTGCGCGGCCCATGATCATACGAAACTGTCCGGGTATCGCAAGAGCGCCCCTGGTCTCAGGGTTACGGGCCCCATGGTTTTTTTCCCATCAGGCCCCCGGGCTGGTAAGATGCGGGCCGAGAATAGTTGTGTTTTAATACGGGAAATGAAACGGCTTTATTGAAAGGAGCTACTCATGAAGTTCAGCGCGATGCTCCTGGCCGCTCTCCTGGTGACGCCCGCTTTCGCGGACGAGTCCGGGAAGGTCGAGTCAGGCTGTAAGGCGGGAGAGGGAACTGCCAAGTTCAGCGTTCTTCCCGTCACCGGCAAGTTCGTAAAACGGAAAAACGGTCTCTGCTATATATGAGCTGGCGGCAGAAGCGCCTCCGTCGCGATCTTTTCGCGCGANGTGGGCAAAGACCTGGCCAGTCTGGTCAGGGGAATCGATAAGGTTGCCGCCAATTCCAGGGGTTCGATCGCCTACCTTGTCTCGCTCGATGATGACAAGGCGGCTGCGCGCAAGAAGCTTACGGCTTTTGCCGCGGACAATAAGCTCAAGGCCGTCGACATGACCATCAACCGTGGGGGCGCGAAAGCTCCCAGGGGTTGGAAGATCAACGAGAAGGCCAAGCACACCGTCGTTATCTATAAGAACAAGACGGTGGTCAAGACCTTCGGTCTGAACAAGATCGACAAGAAGAGCGTCGCGGAAGTCACCGCGGCCGCCGCCAAGATCCTCGGTAGCTGAGGTCTTTCGGCTTTTCCACAGGAGACGATCTCTCGCAAGGAGGCCGTCTCCTGTGTTTTTGGTTCCCAGGGTTTGTTGCCTCCCTGGTACCGGTTCCCTGGAATCCCGGCTGGAGAACGTAGCTATGAAGACGGTTCTGCTCGCCGTGGCGCTGGGCCTCTGCGCTTGCTCGCTTCACGCCCAGGCGAATGTCGAGATCACCTTTCGCGTCAACATGAACGTGCAGATCGGCCTCGGCCGGTTCAACCCCGGTATCGACTTTCCGGTTGTCCGCGGCACGCTCAACGGGTGGGGCTGCACCGACCCGATGCTCGAGTCCGACGACGAGGACGGCGTCTACGAACTCCAGGTGCGGGTCGCCAATCATGTGATCGGGGCCGGTGAGTACAAGTTCAACATCAACTGCGGACAGGGAGGGGTCGGACGCTGGGAGGACGCGATCTCAAATCGGCGCTATACCGTCACCGGCACCGAGCCGGATGAGAATGACGATGGATTCGGCGAGCTCGTTCTCGAGACTGTCTTCTTCGACGACGCGGTGGCTGGAGCCGACGCGGAGCTGTTTTTCCAGGTCGACATGAATGTGCAGATCGCTTCGGGGCGCTTTGACCCCGTCAGCGACCAGGTCGTCGTTCGCGGGGCCCTCAACGGCTGGGGCTGNAGCGAGGCGCTCGCTGACGGTGACGCCGACGGCATCTACGAGATCTATATCCGGGTTTCGGGCCACCAGGTCGGTACCGGGCAGTACAAGTTCAACATCAATTGCGCCGATTCCGGGTGGGAGGACAGCATCTCGAATCGCCNCTACAGGTTCACCGGCAACGAGCCGGATTCCAACCGCGACGGCTACGTCGAGGTCGAGCTTCCGCTCGTCTACTTCGACGACATCGAGTCCGGGCCCGACATCGAGATCCTCTTTCNCGTCGATATGACGCGGCCCATCGATGAGAAAATCTTCATTCCCGAGAGCATGACCGTTCACGTTGGAGGGGGCTTCAACGGTTGGAGCTGCAGCGCCGAGCTCGAGGAGTTCGATGAGAGCGTCTATGAGCTGGCGGTGCGGATCCCGTCCCACCCGGTTGGCGTGAGTGAATACAAGTTCAACATCTCCTGCGAAGAATTCAGCTGGGAGCCGGAGCTTTCCAATCGGACCTATGTGGTCACGAACGACCTTCCCGATGAGGATGGAGATGGGTTTCTCGAACTGACTCCCGGGGTAGCGTTCTACAACGCGCTCGAGAATCCCTTTATTGATGCCGAGTTGGTCTTCGAGGTGGATATGAGCGTGTACGAGCGGGAGGGTCTCTTCGACCCGGCGAATGATACGGTCGTGGTCCGCGGTGAGTTCAACGGCTGGGACTGCACCGAGGGGATGACCCCGGCCGGTGACGGAATTCACCGGGTGAGCGTCGAGTTGCCGGGAATGACCGTCGGCCGCGGCGAGTACAAGTTCAATATCGGCTGCCTCGACGTCGGCTGGGAGGACTCGATCCCCAATCGCCGGTACTTAGTCATCGGAGACGAGATCGACAGCGATGGGGATGGCTTCGTCGAGGTCCAGGTCGGTCCGTTCTACTTCGATGAGCGGCGGCCGCCGCCGGGCATCGGCCCGTTCGTGCGCGGAGATTGCGGCCAGGCGGGCAATATGGACATCTCGAGCGGGATCTTCCTGCTCGGCTTTCTCTTCACCGGTGGAAACGACCCGGGCTGCCTGGCGGCATGCGATGCGGACGGCGATGGCCGGCTTGACATCACCACGGCGGTCTTCATCTTCAACTTCCTCTTTCTCGGCGGCGCTCCGCCGTCAGCTCCTTTTCCCGGTTGCGGCTTCTCGGAATCGGGGGAGGATCTCGAGCTCGGCTGCGCCGACAACCCGGGCTGCGGCTGAGCCCGGGCTCCGAAAGCCTGTTTTACCCCGCCGCCGGAGAAAGCCCGGTTTTTCGTAGGTTTTCGCCTGCCGAGTCTGGAAACGAGCCGTTATCAGAAGTCCGGCGTCCCTGGGATCGCGTCGAACTGCAGAAGAGGGGCGTGGCGACCGATGAAGATAATCGGGGCGTCTCCATTTCCTTTGACGCCGGTTTCAACCTTCGTATCTAATCATCGCGCCATGTCGAAGCTGCTTGATGGGAAAACAGCGATTGTCACCGGGGCAAGCCAGGGGCTTGGCCTGGCGATCTCCACGGCTCTCTGTGCCGATGGGGCCAGTGTCCTGCTGGTGGCGCGCGAAGAGGAGAAGCTGGCCGCTGCTGCCGCCGGGCTCCAGGACTCGGGGTGGCAGGCCACGGCCATGGTCGCTGATGTAACCGTCGAGGGAGCGGCCGATGATATTGTCGCCGGCGCTCTCAGTGAGTTCGGCCGTCTCGATATCCTGGTGAACAACGCCGGTGTCTTCGTGTGGAAGAAGCTCTTCGAGCTTGACTACGCGGACTGGAGCCGAACCATTGACACCAACCTGGGAGCGCCCTTCCATATGACGAGGATCGCGGGAAAGACGATGGCGGACCAGGGCGCCGGAGGCTCGATTGTCAATATCGCCTCGATTCACGGGCAGGTCGGCGATCCGAACGTCGTTGCCCACTGCGCGTCCAAGTTCGGCCTGGTCGGGCTCACCAAGGCCAGCGCCGATGCCCTGCGCGAGTACGAGATCAGGGTTAACGCCATCGCTCCCGGGGCCATCGATTCGAATTCACTGGATCGCTGGGGCGCCGGGCCGAACCAGAAGGTGACCCAGGCGGACATCGCCTCGCTNGCCGTCTACCTGGTCTCCGACTATTCGAAATCGGTCACGGGTTCCGTGATCGAGATGTACGGCAGCACCCACAGTGTTATCAAGATCTGAAATCGAGTGGACAGGATCATGCCGAGCACTCTTGAAGATATCCTGAGCAAATTGGAGAAGGGGGAAAATGTCGCCGGCGAGGGCCTCCGGGGCCTCTGTTTCGAGAAGACCCGCGCGAAGGGCTCCAGTTTCGTGGGCTGCGATTTTTCAACGAGTCATTTTATGAAAGCGGCGTTGGTCTCCTGTCGTTTTGAGCGCTGCGTCTTCGATGGCTGTGATCTGCGTTACGCCGAGTTGCTGGATAGCGCCTTTACCGCGTCGCGTTTTCACGGGGCCCGGCTGTCCTTCTCCAGCCTGGATGGCGTCGATTTCGAGGGGGCCGACCTCGCGGAGGTGGAGCTGGAGGGGGCCTCCCTTGCCGGGGCGATCTTTCGGAACACGTGTATCCGGGGCTCGGTCCTGCGAGACCTGGATTTCAGCGGGTCCGGAGAGCTCGACTCCGTTGATTTCTCCGAGGGAGATCTTGACGCGGTTCTCTTTACCGATGTCAGCGCCAGGGGGCTCAGTTTCCGGGATGGCAGCCTCCGGCTGGTATCTTTTCTCGGCGCTCGACTCGAGGACTGCGATTTCCAGGGCTGCCGCCTGGCGAGGTTCAATTTCGATGGAACGAAGGGGAGTGAGGTGGTTTTTCGCCAGGCGCGTATCAGTGAATCGACCTTCAGATTCAGTGAGCTCGACAACGCTGATTTCAGCGGCGCTCGCTTCGCTGGCGCGGATCTGCGCGATGCGCGCCTTGTATCGGCTAACCTGGGGAACTGCCGCTTTGACCCCGGCTGCCTGTTCGCGCACGCGGTATTGGACGGAAGCGACCTCTCGGGGGCGGTCCTGGATGGAGTCGAGCTTCGGGGGGCATCCCTGAGGGGAGCCAATCTCAGCGGGGCGAGCCTGCTTGGGGCGGGGCTCGATGGGTGTGACCTTGAAGGCGCCGATCTCGAAGGCGTCCGGCTGCGGGACTGAGACCGGCGCCTCAGCGTTTTTCGACAGGGGCCTCCAGCAGGCTTACCTTCTTGGCGGTGGCATCGAGACGAATACGCGCCCCGATCGGCAAGGTCACCTGGTCCCCCTGGTGGCCGGCCGCGTAGCCCGAGAGCACGGGCACCCCTAGCTTCGAGAAGTAGTGGTCAAAGACGTCGAGCAACCCGATACCGTTTCCCCTCAGCGGGAGGCAGTTGGTGAAGCTGCCGAGCAGGACCCCCTTGTATGCTCCGAGCTTTCCGCTCAGGCGCAACTGGTTGAGCATGCGGTCGATGCGGAATGGTTTCTCGCTGACGTCTTCGAGAAAGAGAATGCAGCCGTCGGATCGGGGTGCGTAGGGTGTCCCGATGGTGCAGGCCAGGACGCTGAGGTTGCCGCCGACGAGCACCCCCTCGGCCTTGCCCCCGGAGATGGTCTTGAGGTATTTTCTCCCGCGCGGTCCGGCTCCTCCCCAGTCATCGAAGAACTCGCTCTCGGGTGTGAAGACCGGCCAGAAATACTTCTCCGTGTAGGGAGTGAGCCCCCGCCCGATGGAGAATTCTTTCGCCATGGGCCCGTGGAATACGATCAGCCCGGTTTTTGAATGGATGCCGTTGAGGATCGCGGTGATGTCGCTGTAGCCGACCAGGATCTTCGGATTCTTACGGATCGCGTCATATTCAAGACGGTCGAGGATCCTCGGGCTGCCGTAGCCTCCGCGCAGGCAGAGGATCGCCTTGACCGAGGGGTCCGCGAAGAACGCGTTGAGTTCGGCGGCGCGCATCTTGTCTTCACCGGCGAGGTAGCCCCGGCTCTTCAGGTAACCTTCAGAAAGTTTGACCTTGTAGCCGCGCCTGACGATGTTCTCAACGGCTCTTATGGCGCTCGCCTGGTCCATCGCGCTCGCGGGCGCGACAATGCCGATCGTGTCACCTTTTTGCAGGGCCGGAGCTCTGATCGCGGCGAGGGGAAGCTTCTCGTCCTTCCCCTCGGCCAGTTGGGGAGCCGGGTCGCGAGGTCCGGGCAGCGGAAGCTCAGCGCCGGCCGGGTTGGTCACGGTTTGCCGACCCGCCTTCACCGGGGAGCCAAGGAAAAACAGCGCCATCGGCAGGACCAGCGCGATTGCGACCGCACAGATTAACCATCTGGATTTATTCATTGTTCTCTTCACTGCTTCCTGCGTCCGGGCGCAGGCTTCTCTTCGATCGCACAGGATACGCTATCGGGGGTTGCCGGGCAACTACGCAACGAATCCCGTCAGGTTGACCTGCCGGTCTATTCCAACTCGCGCTGTTTGCTCAGCAGCCCCTTGTCCCCTGGAAATTTCTGCAACGCGTGGACAAGAAGCTCCTTTGCCTGGGGAGCGCGAGGATTTGACTGCAGGAAGTGGGATACGGCCGTCAGGCAGCGCGACGGTGAAGGCGCCTTGTAGTAGGCGTCCCGGTAGTGGACGGCCGCCTTGATGAACTCACCCAGGTTGCGATAGGTCTCTCCGAGGTTCTCGAAAACCCTCGGCGAGTCGTAGCCTTTTTTCTTTGCCTCCAGGAACCGGTTGGCGGCCTTGCGCAGGTCCGCATCGTCATCGGTCAGCTTGCCCATCTCGAGATAGCAGACGCCCAGCTTGTAATAGGCGTTCGCTTCCCTGTCGTCGGAGAGCCCGGATAATTTCAGGAGGTTAAGCAATCGCCCCTTCGCAAGATCGTAGGCCTTTCTCCTATTGTCGGGCTCTCTCAGCCGGGAGCCGAGGTCGAGGTAGGTCCTGGAGTGCAGATCGATCAGGCGGGGATCGCGAGAGCCCCTGGCGGCCTGGAACTCCGAGATGACGCCATCGAGCTGTCTGCGGCTGGCGTACACCAGGCCGCGCCAGGATCTCACCTGGTAATACAGCTCCGTCGTTTTCTTGCCGGCGAGGTTGTTGAGGGCCCTGGAGAGCTTCAGATCCGCCTCCTGGAGGAGAGCCCCCCTGGATTCCTGGGAGCCCCTGGCTGCAAGGTACTTCAGGTAGGAAACCTTTCCGTCGTAGAATTCGAGCTTCAGCTTGAAGGAGTCATCTACCTCGGGCGTTCTCTCCAGGATTTCTTCGAGCAGGTCCAGCGAGCCTGAAGCCTCGCTGTAGCGTCGCTCCCGGATATAGGAGTCGAGGGCGATCTCGGCCATCTCGACGCTCGGCTTGATTCCCAGGGTCTTCCCGGCGGCTCGCGCCGCCCTAAGGTAATCCTGCTCGGAGTAGAGCTTGAGCGCCAGCGCGGTCTGTTCCTCGAGCTCTTTGCGCTCTCGTTGGGGGGCCAGCACCCAGATTTCTTCGAAGAGTTCGGCGACCCGGCTATCCTTGTTTCCCGCCTCGTGGGCTCTCCTGACGAACGCGGCGAGGCGCTTTTCCTGTCTCAATTCCTGGTAGGCCAGGATGAGCATTCTCGCGGCAGGAGCGTTTTCGAGGTCGAGGGAGGTGGCCTGCTCGAGGTGCTTCGCCGCGGTATTCCAGTCCGGCTGTTGCAGGCTGGTGTGGCTGATTGCGAGGTGTCGGAGAATCTCGATGCGCAAGGCGGTGTCTCCCGTCGTTTTCAGAGCGGAGCCGAGGACGGAGATGGCCGGGACGCTTCGATTGGTGTTGAGCATGACCTGTGCCCGCAGGAGGAGCGCCGCGGCATGGTCCGCCTGGATCTCGAGTACGCTGTTAGCTTCGCCGGAGGCCGTATTCCATTCCTTGCGGGCGATCGCCGCCGCCCCGGCCTGGAGATGGTTCCTGATGCGTTCAGCAAGTTGCTCCCTGATCTCCTGCATACGTTCGGAGGTGCTCGTCTTCGAGCCTTCCCCGGGCGACTCCTGGCCGGGAGGCGTATTTGCGGGCTCGGGGTTCTTCTGCGCAGGCGTCGCGGGCTGGCTTCCGGAGGGGTCTGTTCCGGGCTGCCCTGTCCCAGGTGTTTTTCCCGCTACCGGGGGTGGAGCCCCCGGGCCCTGCCCGCTTTTTTTGATCGCATCCAGGAGCTGGTCTTTAAAAACAAAGGCGAGCATTCCTGTAGCGCCCAATGCAAGCAGGACCAGGATGATACCGCCAGGGTTCGATTTCCGCCGGGCCGGCAGGCGGTCGCGCAGGGCCGTTCCCGCTGCTGATTTGCGGATGCCGGTTGTCCGTTGCCTTGCGGCGATACGCGGTTTTGGAGCCACGGCCTTCTTTGCCTTTGCCGGGGCGGCCTCTTCGCTCTTACCGGACATGACCCTGGTGAGTGATTCGAAGAATTCCTTGGCGGATTGAAACCGTTTCTCGGGATTGCGCTCGAGTGATTTCATTACCATCTCAGTGAGACCGGGCACCTTGCCGACGCTTGGCTGCAGCTCGTCCACAGATATGGGGGGACCCTGCTTGATCTTCTTGTAGACCTCCTTGGCTGTTTTCCCGGTATAGGGCTTCTGGCCGGTCAGGCATTCGTAGATGATTACGCCAAGGGAATACAGGTCGGTGTAAAAACCCATCTCCACGCCCTGGAATTGCTCGGGCGGCATATAGTACGGGCTGCCGACAAAGCCCTTCTTGTCCTTCAGGCCTCCCTCGAGGCTGTTGTTGAGCTCGGTGTCCGAGATCACGGCGGTGGCGATACCGAAGTCGAGGATTCGGGGGATCTCTTTTTCACCAACGACCTCGACCATGATGTTCGCGGGCTTCAGGTCGCGGTGGATGATCCCTGCGCCGTGGGCGACCTTCAGGGCCGGCAGGAGCCTGCGGGCGATACGGAGGGTTCGCCAGATGCTCAGCGTTCCTTCCTGTTTGATGAGCTGGGCCAGCGTCTTTCCATCGACGTAGTCCATTGTGTAGTAGAGCAGTCCGCCGCCTTTTTTCAGCTCGCCCTCGGTGGTTCCGACATCCCTGATCTGCACGATGTGGGCATCGACCATTTTCATGGCTACGCGAATCTCGTTCAGGAACTGCTCGCGGAGCATATTGTCCTGGCTGAATTCGGCCGGCAGTATCTTCATCGCCAGCCGGTCGCCGATGATGCCGGAGGTCATCTCGACGACGAAGACGCTGCCGAAACCGCCCTGTCCCAGGATATCTAGGACCTTGTATTTGCCGGCTACCACCGTGCCGAGGAGTTCCCGGTCCCGGCTTTTATCCCGCTTCAGCCTGGGTTCTTTCGGGCTTTCAGATGCTGCCAAAGGTTTCCTCGTGGTTGGATTGCGATGAGGAACTCAAGCGAACGGGTCCATGCCACCAAANCGGCCGCTCAAGGCCGCAGACCCATGAAATGAAACTCGGATTCAAACAGGAGGTATGCGAAAACAGGTGCTCCGGCATTTCCACCGATGGACATCTGCCTGAAGCTCAACGCGGTTTCGCTTCCGGCTCTCGCACGTTTGCTGAAAAAAGCGGCGGCGGGAGACCGACCAAAAGCCGCAAGTCTTTTTACTGTACTGGATAAGGATCTTGCGGAGCGATTGTATCTACTCGATCTCAGGGCCTCAAAGGAAAATCTATGCGGCCTTCCAAAACCACTCTTCTGAGGGTAACTTGTATGCCTTCCTTCAAAAGGGTGAGCTAACAGAAAAAAGGGAGCCAAGGTGGAGAACATAGCTATCAGGCGGGCCCTCCTGAGTGTCTGGGACAAAACGGGGATCATCGATTTTGCCGGGGGGCTTAGCGAGCTTGGNGTCGAGATCCTCTCCACCGGCGGGACGGCTCGCGCCCTGGCTGAGGCGGGTATCGAGATCGTGGAGGTCGACAATTTTACCGGTTTCCCGGAAATGCTCGATGGCCGGGTCAAGACCCTGCATCCGAAGGTGCACGCGGGGATCCTGCACCGCAGGGACGATGAGTCCCACCTGGCGACCATGGAGGAGCATGGCCTCGAGCCCATCGACCTGGTCGTGGTCAACCTCTATCCATTTGTTGAGACGGTGGCGCGGCCGGATGTCACCCGGGAGGAGGCGATCGAGCAGATCGATATCGGCGGGCCGACCATGCTCAGGAGCGCGGCCAAGAATCACCAGGCCGTCACGGTGGTGGCGAGTCCCGATCGCTACGAGGATGTTCTCTCGGAAATGCGGGCCAATGATGGGGCGACGACCCGCGAGCTGCGAGAGGCTCTTGCCCTGGAGGTTTTTCAGCGCACCGCGGGCTACGATCGCGCTATCTCGGCCTATCTTGAGGGCCAGGCGGCCAGTGNCTCCGGGCAGACAGGCTCGGATGATCAGGACTGCGGTGACCTTCCTCCGGGCTTTTCCATCGAGCTCGAACGCATACGCGTCCTGCGCTACGGTGAGAATCCTCACCAGCACGCGGCCCTCTACGGCCGTGGGCCCACCTTCCTCGACTCGTTCGAGCAATTGCATGGCAAGGAGATCTCCTACAATAACATTCTCGATCTCTGCGGGGCCCTCGAGGTGATCTCCGCCATTGAAGATCGGGGAGCGGCGGTGGCGATCATCAAGCATTCGAATCCCTGCGGCGCGGCATACTCCGNGAGCATCGAGGAGGCCTGGCACAAGGCCCTTGCCTGTGACCCACAGTCAGCTTCTGGTGGAATCATCTCCTGCAGCGCCGTTGTTGATGAAGGGGCGGCGAACGCCATGCGGGATCATTTCATCGAGGTGCTCGTGGCGCCCGCCTTCTCCGAGGCGGCCCTGGAAATCCTGCGGGAAAAGAAAAACCGCATCCTGCTTCGCTGTCGGGATGATTCCTGGGGGCTGTCGCCGGGAGCTCCGGTTCTGCGCGGCGTTCCCGGTGGTCTGCTGGCGCAGTCTCCGGATGATGAACCCGACGACACGGAGAGCTTCAAGGTGGTTACCGAGCGCGAGCCCTCAGAAGAGGAAATGAACGCGATGCTCTTCGGCTGGAGCGTGGTTCGTTACGTGAAGTCGAACGCGATAGTCTACAGCGGTCCCGACCGCCTGCTGGGTGTCGGGGCGGGGCAGATGTCACGCGTCGACTCCGCGAGGATCGCGGCGCTCAAGGCATCCCAGGCAGGGTTGGATCTCACCGGCTCGGCCGTTGCNTCCGATGCGTTCTTCCCGTTCGCCGATGGCCTGCTTGCCACGGCCGAGGCCGGAGCCACGGCCGTGATCCAGCCGGGAGGCAGCGTCCGGGATGAAGAGGTGATCGCCGCGGCGAATGAGAAGGGCCTGGCCATGGTCTTTACGGGCCTGCGGCACTTCCGGCACTGAGGAAAAACCTGGAGCGGTATGCGGCATGACAAATAAACCCGAAAAGCTCAAAGGCTACCAGCTTGCCGGTCGCAAGATCGTCATGTACCCGGACCTGAATTTCACGGGGAGGCTCTTTGGCGGTCAGCTCATGAGCTGGATCGACGAGGTGCTGGCGGCGGCGGCGATGAACCTGATGGGGACGAAAAACATCGTCACCAAGAAATTCGGCGAGATCGTTTTTGATGCTCCGGGTCTTCTCGGTGATGTCGTCGAGATCTGGTATCGACCCGTGAAGGAAGGTGTCACCTCGCTGTCCATGGATTGCCGTGTCGTGGTGGGCAGGGGGGAGCCTTCGATGCCGGAGCAGATCAGCAGCTCGACGGTCGTCTACGTGGCGCTTGACGACGAGGGGCTCCCAAGCCCTTGGAGCAAGGGTGACTGAACCGCCACCGTTGCTGGGCGTAGACCTCGGCTCCGGCAATAAAACGGGTGGCGAGTTTTGCGGATAACGCTACAATGCTCGTTTAGCGGGTCTTTCAGATGTTTGAAATTCGAGGTGTATCCAGCTTGTTCCCTNCAAGATTTTTTCGAAACTTCGGCGTAGCTGGTCGTGGAACGGTCGTCTTTTCTCTTTCGTTTCTCTTTATTCTGGCTCTGTTGTGCGCCCCAGGTCCCCGGGAACAGGCCGCATGGGCTGCCCAGGGAAAGCCGGACAAGCGCGCCAAGCCCAAGCCCAAAGCCAAGGCTAAGCCGCTGACCGTAGAGCAGCTTGCCGAGCTCAACGGGGTCGCTCTCTTCGGTGTCCCGCTGAAGCTCAACAAGGGCCGCTTCACCGTGATCTATCCCGGTGCCGGGGAGTTCGATAAAGGATTCGTCTCCAGGAGTTTCGGCCGCGGCAGGGTGTTTTCAAAAATCGCTGACGTGAAGAACGTCAGCCACCGCAAGCTGCTCATAGATGGCCATTCCAAGGGCAAGGCGACGTTGGTAGGCTTCCTGGCCGGTTCGACCTTGTCCCGGTTTGATCTCGTGGATGATTACAAGATCAGTTTTCGGATGAGGATCCCCAAGCTGGGTGCCGGTGGGCGTTTCGCGTTTCTTCTGAATCACCAGGGAGGCTCGTTTGTTCAGACCAATTTTTTCCAGGACATCATCATCGCGGCTACGAAGACCAAGGTGAGGACAAAGGATAAGCGTTTTGCCTCGCCCGCGTACCGCTGGTTTGATAAGGGTCCGCAGGGCATGCCCGTGGTGATTGTCTGTAAGGGCGGCAAGCTCTCCATCAGCATCGGGGTGTTGAATGGAAAGAAGGAGGAGATGATCGAGGTCGTAGCGACAGAGGTCATGGAGCCTCCTCCCGGCAAGATCGGCTTCAATTTTCAGGGGTTTTCTTTCCTGATTTCAAGCCTGCGTATCGATGGAAAGTTCCCCCGCGCCTGGTGTGAGAAGGAGATGGCGGTGTTGAGAAAGGCCGGCAAGCTGGTCACGAAAATGCCGGAGAAGAAGGCCCCGTTGCCCCCTCTGAAAGGGCCGGCCAAGAAGGGGCCTGACCTGTCAAAACCGGATCCTGAAGCGGAAGACGAGCTATGAGATGTTTCACGGATTCGTCCAGTCCAGCCACATCGGCTACTTGTCCAGTCGCGGTGTTCTCCCTGCCGTCAGCGGCGCTGTTTTCGGGGTGTTTCCGTTTCCCTCCGCGTATGCCCGCTTCAGCTAAGATTCGATTCTGATGAAAGAGCAGGAACAACAACCGGCCGATGAGCTTTCCGCCGATGATGGGGGGGGCGACGCGACCGATACTCCATCGGAAAAAGAAAAGCCCCAGGGTAAGCCGTTCAGCGCCTTCGCGCTTCCCGACGATGTACTCTCCAGTCTCAAGGCCATGGGCATCAGTCATTGCACTCCAATCCAGGAGAAGGTNATCGAGCCGATTCTCGCTGGGGGAGATATCATCGGCAAGGCGGAGACAGGCACCGGCAAGACGATCGGTTTCGGCGCGCCCCTGGTGGCCGGTATCGACACCCAGAGGGTGGCGGTCCAGGGCATCGTTCTGACTCCCACGCGTGAGCTGGCTCAGCAGGTGGCAGAGGTGATGGAGGAACTCGGCAATGGCCGAGNCCTGGAGGTGGTGCTGCTGGTCGGAGGAGTCCACGCCAGCGGGCAGATAGCGAAGCTGCGCAAGGGTTCGCAGGTGGTGGTCGGAACTCCCGGGCGGGTCCTTGATCTTCTGAAGGGAGGGACTCTGTCATTGGGATGGTGTGAGACGGTGGTGCTCGATGAAGCCGACCGGATGCTCGACATGGGTTTCATCGACGAGGTTGGAGCCATCCTCGACAAGATACCCAGTGAGCGCCAGACCCTCCTGTTTTCCGCCACCATTCCCGGGGGTATGCAGAAGCTCCTCGGCCGTTATATGAAGGATCCCAAGACCTACTCAACCGCGAGAGGGCTGGCGACCGTTCCGGATATTCAGCAGGGCTACCTTTCTCTGCCGGTACACAGGAAGCTTCCCGCCCTGCGCAGGATCCTCGATGANAATCCGGATGATACGGCGATCATCTTCTGCAATACCAAGCGCCAGGTCATCGATCTCGACCGTATGCTCTGGGGCAACGGCTACAGCGCCGGCTCCCTGCATGGAGACCAGACCCAGGATTTGCGCTTCTCGATCATGGATAAATTCCGTGAAGGAGCCATCAAGGTACTGGTCGCCACGGATGTCGCCTCGAGGGGACTGGATATCGAGGCGGTCACGCGTGTTATAAACTACGATGTACCCGAAGAAAGCGAATCCTACGTTCACCGTATCGGCAGGACAGGCCGGGCCAATCTTACCGGGGTAGCTATCACGCTGGTCGCGCCCAAGGAGCGCAGGTACTGGGACCAGATTCTGAAAGATACTCGGTTCAAAATTACCAGTCTCGAAAGAGAGGAAGGACGCCGCATGGGGAACAACCGAGAAGGTGGCGAAGGCTCCGGCAGTAGAGGCGAAGGCTCCGACAGTAGAGGCGAGGGGTCCCGGGACAAGCCTCGTAAGCGGCGAAGGAGACGGGGCCGCGGGGGAAAAGGCGGCAACGACGGTGGTGGAGGAGATGGAGGCGGCAGGCAGGGACAATCCCGCGGGAGAGGGCGACAGGGTTCCTCCGACCAAGATGAGGGCGAAGGCGGACGTTCACGTCGCAGAAGATCTTCGCGGGGCCGCCGGGGGAAACGTTCGGGTGGTGGGCCGAAGCTGCCCAAGATGGAGCCTGAATTCGGCAGCATGGAGGAGATGGAGGAGACCCTTGCCGAGGTCAAGACCCAGAATGAAGAAAAAAGGAAGCGCCAGCAGGGCCGGCCGGAAAAGATCACTCTCGATGTGGTGGACGACGACTATCTGAAAGAGGATTACTTCAACATCGATGCCGAGGTTCTCAAACGCGCGGATTCGGTTTCGCCGAGAAAAAAGAAGGGCCAGGAGGAGGAGAAAGAGAAGGGCCGTGGCGAAGGGAAGNGCAGAAGGCGTCGCCGCAGGTCTCGCTCCGGTGGGGGAGGCAGGAAAAAACAGGGGGACGGCGGAAGGTCCGGTGGTGAGCAGCAGTCCGCTGAGGGCTCCCAGCGCAAGCGCAAGCCCCGAAGAAGAAGGCGCCGGCGTGGCGGCGGCGGCGGCGGCGGTGGCGGCGGNNGCNGCGGTGGTGGCGGTGGCGGNGGCGGCGGTAGAGGNGGTGGTGGTGGCGGGTCCTGAGAACGGTCCTTCGGGGTGAATCCACGCCGATTTTCTGGTATTCTCCGGTTCAGGTTATCTGGCCTCAGGCGTCCGTCTTTGCTAACCCATTCCCAGAGGATAAATCCGCATGAAAGCGCCCTTCCTGTCTGACAGAGGCCTCTCCTGGCTGATNCTGGTGGTGTTTTTCATCGCAGCGCCTGTCTTTTCCCAGGAGCCCGGGGATGGCGCCGGCTCGTCCGAGCTTACAGGCACCTGGCATGTAAAGATGGCTCTGCCCACAGGAGAGAAGCCAGCGGAGGCCGAGGNGAAACTTTATATCCTCAAGGTCGAGGGGNCTGACAAGGCCNGTATCCGANACCCGGATCAAGGCGAGCTGAAGGTCACCGACGTTCTGGTGCAGGGCGACGCTCTACAGGTTTACTTCGATTATTCNCCNGTTAAAGGGGAGCCGGGAAATTCTGTCGAGCTGAAAGGGGCTCTGGATGAAAAGGGCAACCTCTCCGGCACCTGGCAGTTCCTGGTAACCGGGCAATCCGGTGAATGGACCGGCGTGGCGGCTGTGGAGGTGGCAGAGGCGGAGCTCGAAGAGCTGGTGAAGGCGGCGGAGGTAGCGGAAAAAGATGGAGAGCCATCAGGCTTCGAGGCCGAGATCGACCGCGTCTTCGGCGACTGGGTGGTCGAGCCGCTAGCTGCCNTTCTGTTTTGGCCAATTCCTGTCATAAAGATGCCGATCGTGGTGGCCTGGCTTCTGTTNGGGGCCATATTTTTCACCTTGCGGATGAAGTTCGTCAACTTTCGTCTCTTTGGCCACGCCATCTCCCTGGTGCGTGGAAAATATGACGATCCTGACAGCGAGGGCGAGGTCAGTCACTTCCAGGCATTGAGTACGGCACTCTCAGCGACCGTGGGCCTTGGCAACATCGCCGGCGTAGCCATCGCTATTGGAACTGGAGGACCCGGCGCCACCTTCTGGATTGTTCTTGTCGGCCTGCTCGGCATGACGGCCAAGTTTACCGAGTGTACGCTCGGACAGAAATACCGAGAGGTGCGAAGTGACGGGAAGATCATGGGTGGGGCGATGTATTACCTCTCCAATGGGCTCAAGGAGCTTGGGCTTAAGCCGCTCGGGATGATCCTGGCGGTATTTTTCTGCATNCTCTGTATCGGCGGCTCACTTGGAGGGGGTAATACCTTCCAGGTCGTGCAGTCTCTCGGCATGATCAAGACGGTGGTGCCCCTGCTCGATCAATATCCCTGGGTTTACGGGNTGATCATGACCTTGCTCGGTGGCGTGGTGATCATCGGCGGCATCAGGAGCATCTCCAGGGTNGCGGAGAAGATCGTTCCGTTGATGTGCGGGNTCTATGTCGTCGCCTGCCTCGTGATTCTCNCCATGAACATCCCGGCAATTCCCGGAGCGATTNTTCTGATTTTCNAGAGCGCTTTTACCGCGGATGCGACCTATGGCGGCTTCCTGGGGGTGTTGGTGATCGGGCTGAAGCGCGCGGTATTTTCCAATGAGGCCGGTATCGGCTCGGCGGCCATCGCCCACTCGGCGGCCAAGGTAAAGCACCCGGTAGAGGAGGGGGTTGTCGCCCTGCTCGAGCCGTTCATAGATACCGTCGTCGTCTGCACCATGACGGCCCTGGTTATCATTATCACCGGCGCATACAACGATCCNGCTAACGCGGAGACTGTCGCCAGCAACAATGGCGGCGCGCTGACCTCCGCCGCTTTCGGNAGCCAGCTCGAATGGTTTCCNATGATTCTCGCGGTANCGGTATTTCTCTTCGCCTTCTCGACCATGATCTCCTGGTCGTATTACGGCGAGCGCTGCTGGGTCTGGATGTTCGGTGACGGTTCTTCAATGGTTTACCGTATCATTTTCCTGGTCTTTACCTTCCTGGGCTCGGTGATCACGGCNACCAACATTCTCGACTTCAGCGATCTGATGATTCTCGGTATGGCTTTTCCCAATATCCTCGGAGTGCTTCTTCTCAGCGGTAAGGTGGGCCGCGATCTCGATGAATATACCGGTATGTTGAAGCGNGGNGAGCTCGAGCCGGGATATTCCNNCGNCGGGNANGAAGNNGNCGNTGGNGAAGANATCGGAAAGGACGATNNNGGCGGTTCGGAGGATGAAGCTCCGGAGGCCTGATTGCATCGTTCGGCGGCATCCCCTAAAATTCAGCCAGCCGTTGNAGGACGGACAGTGAATTTTGAAACAGTGGACCCAGCGATATGCCTAAGATCACCTTTACCCGGGAAAAAAAGACCGTCGAATGCGAAGAGGGCGAGAAGCTGCGCAATGTNGCCATCGCCAACGAGATCCAGCTCTACCCGGGCATGAAACGNTATTTTAANTGCCACGGCTTCGGCCAATGCGGCGAGTGCCGGGTGCACGTCACCAAGGGCATGGAGAACCTCGCCCCCAAGACGCTGCTTGAGCGTATTCGTATCGCNGTGAGNTGGTTCAAGATAGGCAACGAGGACAAGGTNCGGCTGTCGTGCCAGTCGAAGGTGATGGGNGACTGCGATNTCGAGACCCAGCCGGANTTCAACTGGTTNGGNGAGCGGTAGCNGGGTCCCTTGAGTTCCGCATACCACGAACTCCTCAAGGGGATNGAGACGCGCCTCAAGGCGGGTATCCCCTTGCGCGATGCCGTGGAGGGGCTGGGCAGAGACGGCAAGGGGCGGCTGGCNGCGCTCGNGGATGCCCTCGGCTCGGAGCTCGGGGCCGGCGCCACCCTTGCCGAGGCGTTCGCCAGCCTGGAAGCCNCGGTTCCGGCCGGCCATGTGGCGCTCATCGATGCCGGGGAGAGCTCCGGGCGCCTCAGTGAGACGCTCGCCGAGATCATCGAGGAGGAGAAGGTTCTTCACGATGCGCGTCGGCGCCTGATGCTGAGGCTCGCCTATCCCCTGGTCATCTTCTGTCTCGCCTCCCTGCTGCCCTTTCTCTATCTTGTCTTCCAGGGGCGAACGGGCGAATACCTCCTGATCCAGGCATGTGTTTTCGGGCCGCTGGCGGCTCTTGTCCTTGCCTGGCGTTATCGAGATAAATTTTTTCCGGGAGGATCGAGTCTCCGGTCCCTGTTCGAGGGGCTCNTTCTCAGGCTGCCCTTCGTGGGAAGGCTGGTTCGGGAATACGCTCTCGCCGGCTCCCTGCAGCTCCTCGGCAGACTCCTGCAGGCGGGGCTCGGTTTTTCCGATGGACTTCCGCTGGTGAGCGAGGCCGCGCGNCTGGGNGGACTCTCGNNGCAGCTCGGCGAGATGGCCGCCCGCATCAGCGGCGGCGCCAGCGCTTCGGAGGGGCTCGAGTGCCTCGAGGGGATCCCGTATGATCTCCGCTCCCGGCTGTCTTCGGGAGATGTCTCCGGAACGCTTGACCGGGCCCTGATCGAATCGGGAAATGAGCTGCGGGAATCGGCTCTCGCCCGCCTGGAAAAGGTCGTCAAGGTCCTGCCGATTCTCGTCTACCTGCTCGCCGCGGGGCTCGTGTTTTGGCAGGCGCTGAAAGTTTTTACGGGTCATCTCCCGGACGGGTTCTGATGCGCGCCCCGCAAAAGAAATACCTGCGGCTCTTCGCTCTTGCCGGGGCNGCTGTGCTGGCGCTTCTCTGCATCGGAAGCTGCCGGGAGATACCGCCTGAGCTACCCGGAGACTACGGGCCCCTCGAGCGCCGGGGCTGGCCGGCACCGACTGTATACGATGACGACCCCCTGCATCCGGCCAATCGCTGGTACCAGCGCTCCTTCGCCGGCCGCGATCCGCTCGGCAGGATCCTCGATGCGCCGGGGGGTGAGCCTCTCTCCAGTCTGAAAAATCCGGGCCGCCTCGACCTGGCCGAGATCAGGGCGCTCCTGGTCGCGATCGAGGCTGAACCTCCTGTGTCGGAGGTGGGGCGCCTTCGTTGCTACAGGGATCTTCTCTCCCAGGCCGACCATTGGGCAGCCCGCGACTCTTCGCTCGCCGAGCTGCACAGGAAGGTCGCCGCGGCTCTCGCTCCGCCGAAGTAGGGTTCCCGGCACGATCGCCGGTTTTCAGATCTCGATGCGGACCAGCTCCTCCTGGTGCTCGGGGCCGGTCACCTCGGCGCCCTGTCCGGTATGGTAGACGTCGACCTCGCTGCGGATGCCGAAGCGTCCCGGGAGGTAGATGCCCGGCTCAACAGTGAAGAGGGTTCCGGGAACCAGCCGCCGGGTGTCGTGGGTCTCGAGGTCATCGAGGTTCGCGCCATTGCCGTGGATGAACTCGTGGAGATTGTGCCCCGTGCGGTGGATGAAGTACTCGCCGTAGCCGGCGTCCGTGATCACGCCGCGGGTAATGCGGTCGAGGTCACAGCCGCGGATTTCTTCACCGCTGGAGAAGGCCTCGTGCGCCCGGGTGCAGGCCGCTTTGCGGGAATCGCGAACGACGTTGAATACCGTGAGCATTTCCTCCGGAGGCTCGCTTCCAATGAAGGCGCACCAGGTGATATCGGCGTAGATCGAGCCGGGCTCCGTTTCCTTTGCCCAGACATCGAAGAGCAGCAGGTCACCCGGGCGGATCTCGGAGGAATTTTCAGCCGGTACCTCGAAGTGGGGATCGGCGGCGTTCTCGTTGACACCGACAATAGGGTCGTGGTCATTTTCATAGCCTTCCCCCCGGATTCTCTCGTTGGCGTAATCGCAGACATCCCGCTCTGTGATCGTTTTGCCTGCCCGCAGCGTGTCTCCCACAAGAGCGAAGACCTCGTCTACGAGGCCCCGGATATGCGCACCCGCGCGGCGATGGCTTTCTAATTGCCCGGCGCTGAGGACCGATTCAAATATCTGGATGAGGTCCGCGCTGGTAACCACATCGACCCCCGTATTCCGCACGGCCTCGACCGTTCCGGCATCGACCCTCGAAACGTAGGGCACCTCGTTGCCGGGAGAATAATTCATCGCGATCTTCGCTGCCCCGGAGAGCGTCTCGCTCAGTGCGGCATCGAGGGACTGCCAGGTCAGGTAGACTGTTTTCGATCCCGGCAGATTATCGAGCGCGGCGGTCTCGATGGCGTGTACGAGCTTGCAGGGCTCCCCCTCGGCCGGAACGTAGTAGAACCATCTCCGCGTGCCCATTTTGCCCTCGGCGAGGCGGAGGATATTGCGGGCGATCGGGTCACTGCCGCGGAAATCGTAGAAGAGCCAGCCGTCTATTCCGGACTCCCGGAGGGATTCCTGTATGGCCGCGAGGTCGAAGGTTTTTGAATTGTCCACTTTGAGGGGCCTCTCTATCGTATTTTACCGTGTAGAAGTTCAGAGGGACCTGATCATAACAGAATCGAGCTGGCCTGCGTTCCCCCTTCTCCGCTGGTTCTTGCCGATCCTGGCAGCCTTCTGTCAGCGCCGGGCGGCGCCGGTTTTGGGAAAGGGAGCCGGGGGCCGGGGGCCTCCTCGGTAGAGGAAATTCAGGAGATAGACCGCGTCGGCGAGGTCGATGGCTCCATCGGCGTTGATGTCGGAAGCCTCCGCGAGGCGGGGATTTTCGCCGTCGAGAAAGAGATAGGCGATGACGGAGACCGCGTCGCTCAGGTCGACGGAGGCGTCGTCGTTGACGTCGCCTCTGAGGAAGTACAGCTCTGGGGTAAACCTGCTGATTCCCGAGACGTCGACGTAGTTGCCGTAGCTTGCCAGCAGGACCCCGCCGTAATGCCCCCTGCCGGGCTCGAAACCCTCGCGGCCTCCACGGGCGGCAAGGTAGAGCATACTTCCGCCGGGTGTGCCGTGGAGGCTCAGGCGGGCCAGGGGGCGCCGGGTGAAGCCCATCGCCGGGGCGATGACGTCGATGGAGCCCACCCCGGTTTGAAAGCCGAGGCTTGTTCCGTAGAGCTTTCCGTCAAGCCAGGCGATGTTGTAATAGCCTCCCATCCCGGTACAGAGGAGCTCTCCATCGGAAAGCTCGAGGGCGCCATTACCCAGTGCTCCGGCGAGCTGGGCAGGGCTGAAGCGCACAAGTTTTTCCGATGGGCCTCCCGTTTTTCTGTCGGTCAGTCCCGAGGTCACCAGGTAGAGGTTGCCGACCTCGTCAAAGGCGATCGGTCCTGAGAAGGGTGAGATGTGCGAGATGATCTCATCATTCTCACCCTCGGGATCGTCGTCGAGGAGCCACAGGGAGTTCTCCGGTGAAGTTCCCAGGCCGGAGATGAAGCCCCTGCCGGCGATCCCCGGGGGGGCGTTGCGAGGGGCGAAGGCCATATCGAAGTTGAGGGCGATCCGGTCGCTGAGTATGGGTCCGCTTGCGTCCAGCGGGACCCGGTAGATGTTCTGCTGCGAGCTCTCGCCGAACCAGACGCTGGCGCCATCGGGATCCAGGGCGAGAAAGGAACCGAAAACCCCGGGTCGGAAGGAGGCGAGCACGACAACNCCATGCTCAGANTGGAGCCGGATTTCACCTCCNTCGNTGACGATGGGTTCTCNCCGGGTGGAGAGGGTGAGCCCGCCGACCTGCATCTCGANGGGNGCGGAGGCATCGTAGTCGAAGAGATNGTCAACGCGATAGCCATCNCGCAACTCATAGGAAGCCTGNGCGTTGAGAATGGCGCCCTGGCTTACNGCGCAAACCAGGAGCAGGACTGGANACNGCTTCATGNTCATTCTTNTTTCATTTTCCNGGTACGATGGAAAANCATGNTTCAGCAGGNAGCCTGGAGTTTCGAAAACAGCCTCACGAAATTTCTCTCCTGGCGTCTTCAACCCCGAAGACCAGGATATTTTCCCGGGCAGGTNTCCTGGCTCACGGAGNCTTNCACCTTNACCGAACCTTCCCAACCCCCCAGGCGNGCCGGACCGTTTCAGCCCGCCNCCGGGTCAGTGGTTCCGGCCTCTTGTTTGAGGCCAGGCGGCTTCTGGAGCCGCCGGNGGAGGTGTTCTCCGCTTACAGTGGCGGGGGCCACGCCGGATTTTCACCGGCTTCCCTCTCTCGGCTGCCGCTCTCCAGCGAGGGCGTCAGCACCCGGAAAGCTCCTATGCTATTCGATGAAAATTTATGATGGTAGTCAAATTGAAGGGTTGGCTCGGCCGGCGTCGCCGCTGGTCTGTGCCGGGCTCCCGAGAGCTTCGGGCCCGGGCGCAAACGCTAACACCCNAATGGTTTATCTGTTTCCATCCCGCCCGAGGCCTGGTTGAAAGAGCTTGCTCCCAGGCGGCTCCATTTGGTACAACGACCGTTCGCCTCGATTCCTCATACTGGCCGGTCGGCAGTACCCGGGCCGGATGCGGGTGATCGTTTTTTCCGGGCCAATCAGGGCAGAGCATCTTGGATAGGCAAGCCGACAATACAACCTCCGTGAATGGACACTCGGTGTCAGGGCTTGATTTCGCCATCGAACAATCCAGGGGCTGTCTCTTCGGGCAATTCCAATGGGAGGAGCGGACCGGCAGCGGTTTCTGGTGTGGTGAGCTGGAGGCGGATTCGACCATCGAATCAGACTACATCCTCTTCCTCTATCTCTTCGACAGGCAGAGCCGCCATGACAAGATCGCCAGGCTGGCCGCCTACATCGCCCGCCAGCAGCTCGATGATGGAAGCTGGAATATCTACGAGGGGGGGCCCGGGGAGATTAGCGCCACGGTGAAAGCCTACGTAGCTTTGAAGATCGCCGGCTATGGAGAGGATGACCCTGTCATGGNCAGCGCCCGTCGGGCGGTGGAAGAACTCGGAGGCGTCGGCAAGGTTAACAGCTACACCAAGATCTACCTCGCCATGCTGAATCTTCAGCCGTGGGAGGATGTCCCTGCTATTCCTCCCGAGGTGGTCCTTCTGCCCCGTTTCTTTTACATCAACATTTACGAGATCTCCTATTGGTCGCGGGCCATCCTGATTCCCCTCTCCATTCTCTACGCCAAGTGGCTGGGTTTCTCGAACCCCAATGGGCTCACGATCAGCGAACTCTTCAGGTCACCCGAAGCTGATCGTGGTGCCGAGGGCGTCGGTGCGGGGGATGACGGCGAGGCCGGGGGAATCCCCGGGCCCGTCTCCAAGGGCGATGGGAAGGCAAATGGCGGCCTCCGCAGGTACACCGAGTCCATTTTCAGCTGGCGTAATATTTTCANNANGATCGACCTGGTGCTCAAGAANCTCGAGAAANCCCGGGTCAAGCCGCTGCGAAATCTCGCTGTAAANAAGGCGGAAGAATGGATGGTCACCCGGCTGGAAGATTCCGATGGCCTGGGGGCGATTTTTCCTTCGATGATCAATTCTGTTCTGGCGCTTCGCTGNCTGGGTTATGAGGTCGATCATCCCCTGGTGCTCGAGGGTATTGAAAAACTCGAGGANCTCGAGGTTGAAGAGGGCGGAGAAACCCACCTCCAGCCCTGTCTCTCGCCTGTCTGGGATACGGCGTTGGCGCTCAACTCCCTTGGCGAGGCCGGGGTCGCCGGCGATCTCGATGAGATGACCGCGGCCGGCCGCTGGCTCCTGTCGAAGGAGGTGAGGCGGCCCGGCGACTGGCAGAAGCGCGTACGCAATGCGGAGGTCAGCGGCTGGCCTTTCCAGTTCAGGAACGAATTCTATCCGGATATTGATGATACCGCCGCTGTCGTGATGGCCCTGAATCGTGTCGCGCCTGGCGNGGTCAAGGGGCTGCGACAGGCCGTTGAGCGCGGAATCGGCTGGGTCCTGAGTCTTCAGTGTTCCAATGGAGGCTGGGCCGCTTTTGATGCCGATGTCGAACGTAAGATTCTCAACGAGATCCCCTACGCTGATCACAACGCGATGCTGGATCCCGCCTGCGCCGACATCACCGGTCGCGTGCTCGAGATGCTGGGGAGCACCCCCGGATACCTGGCGGATCCGAAAATCCAGGAGGTGGTCCAGCGGGGTGTGCAGTACCTGGAGGATAGCCAGGAGGAGAACGGATCATGGTACGGGCGCTGGGGAGTCAACTACATCTATGGGACCTGGCAGGCCCTGAAGGGGCTCATGGCGATCGGCATCAGCCCGGATGAAAAATATATCCGGCGCGCCGTTGCTTTTCTCAAGGAGCACCAGAATGAAGATGGCGGCTGGGGCGAGAGCTGNGAGTCCTACACCGACCCCTCCCTTGGCGGGAAGGGAGAGACGACCGCGTCCCAGACAGCCTGGGCCCTGATGGGACTTATCGCCGCCGGCGAGCTGGAGTCCACGGCGGTGGAGAGAGGGATCCGGTTTCTTATCGACAGCCAGGATGCCGATGGTAATTGGACAGAGAGATGCTGGACAGGCACGGGTTTTCCGCGGGTCTTCTACCTCAAATACCATATGTACAGTCTCTACTTTCCGCTCTTTGCCCTGGGGATGTACAGGAACGCGCTCCCGGGGGGAGAGGCTGGTGGATTAGAGGCCGCTGCGGCCTTGCGCGGGACGCGGGAGGCGCTCGAGCCTTTTCCAGTGCATCGAGACTGAGTCGCAAGAATGAAAAGAGTGCTCGTGATCGCGGCTGTTCGCCAGGAGCTGTCGGCTCTGGAGAGGGAACTCGCTGATGTGGAACCTCTTGCAGGAGAGGGGTACCTGCGTGGCACGCTTGAGGGCGCCGAGGTTCACCTCGCGCTTACGGGGATCGGCGCCGACAAGGCCCGGCGGCGGGTGGAGCTTCTCCTGGCTGAAAGGAGACCGGATCTTCTTTTCGCCGTGGGCTTTGGTGGAGGGCTCATTGGTACGCTGCAAAACGGAGACGTCATCATCGCTGAGAGGGTGGTCGAGGCCGCCTCCAATGGACAGGAGCCCCGGCAGCTCTCTGCCGATGAGGTCCTTTTGACCGCGGCCGATGACGTCTCGATTCCCCGGGGCAATGTGCGGAGGGGCTGTCTGCTGAGCGTGCCGGCCGTGGTGAGCTCCGCGAAGGGGAAGCGTGACCTGGGGTCACGATATGGGGCCGATGGTGTCGATATGGAGTCCTTCGAGATTCTCGCGGCGGTCCTCGACAGGGGGGTCTCCTGCATCGTGGCACGAGCGGTTTTCGACGAGGTGGCTCTGGATCTGCCGCTGGGTCTCGAAAAGATTCCGGGCCCGGATGGGCGGCCGCGCCCCATGGGGCTCGCCGGCCTGCTGTTGCGCCGTCCCTGGTCCTTTACCAGGTTTTTTTCTCTCAGGAGCCGGAGTGCCCGGGCCGCCGGCAGTCTCGCCGCGTTTGTGAGAGGGCTGCTGCGGTCCATGGAAGAAGGGGCTGAAGATGTCTGAGGCCGCCCTTGAACCGATGGAGCTCCAGCTGCTGCGCACTCCCGCGGTGCGTGAAGTCTTCAACGCGCCTGAGCTGGAGCGTCTGCTGGGAGGGGAGGGGCTTGACCTCTCCATGACGGATGAACCCGAGGCGCTGCGGATAAGGTTCGAGGCCGGTCTTGAGGTCCTGGAGCGTCGGATCCTGGCTGGTATCCGGTTGGCTCTGGGTCGACAGGCGCGGTTTTGCGGGCTGGCTGGCGTCATCCTCGGCATACTCGGGGGTGTCGCTGTGGCCGCGCATGGCCAGTCCGAGGGAGCGCTCTATACGATGGCCGGGAGCATGGGAGCTCTCGCTGTCGTGATGGTTTTCCTGGTAACGAGAGCGCTGCGTGTTCGCGGCGATCTCAAGCTTCTCGCCGGCCTCCGGGGGCGCTATCGCGGTGTGTTCGATGACCGCCACGATCTTGCCGGACTGCAGGCCGCGGCTCGGGAGGTCTACGAGGAGGTTCGAGTTGTCGGCGGCGAGCTGGGGTAGGAAACGGCGAACATACCGGTCCCCCGGTCAGCCGCGCTTCCGGAGGTGGCGGAGTTACTTGGGTTCGAAGGCGGTCGCCGGGACGCTGTCGTCGATCTTGATCGCGATGTCGGCTTTCAGGTTCTGGCCCTGGATGAGCCAGTTCTTGTGCTCGACACTGTAGTCGGCCGGTATCTCGCAGGCGAAGGTCTTGTCGATGGCCGCAAGGGCCCTCTGGTATTCGCCTGCATCGGCCAGGGCCCTGGCCAGCAGGAGCCAGTTCTCCGCGAACTTGGGCGCCTTGCCGCAGGCCGCCTCGAGAGTGGCGATGCCTTCTTCCAGGGTGCCGACCGCGAACCCCGCGAATGCGTAATCGGAGGTCTCGACGATGAGGGTTCCAAGCACCCTGGCCGGCCCGCCATAATCGCAGGTTCCATCAAGCTCGTGCGCCACCTCGAGGCAATACTTCATTTCCTGCAGGCGCTCCACGTTGGGCTCTTTTAACACATCCAGCAAGGCGCCGAGACAGATAGCGGAATAATAGTAGGCTTCCGCCTGCACGGAAGTTTTCTGCCTCGCCTTGCGTCCGAGGTAGATGCCCTCCAGGGCGTATTTTTTCTTTTCCCGGGGATCCTGGTGGTTCAGAGCGAGCCAGGAGCAGGCCCGGACGCCGCGCCAGAGTGACTGGTAGTTGTTTCCGGGTGATACCGAATCTTTCGATGTGCCCAGGGAATGGGAGACCCTGTAAATCGTTCGAGGTTCCGCATAGCTGGTATCGATCTCGGTAATTCTCTCTTTAAGAACCCCAGCCGGCAGCTCGGCTTCATTCAGTCTCACCTCCGGCTCTGTTCCCGAGACGTGTATGGCTTCGTAGGAAGCGCAGCCACCCACGAGAAAGACCAGGGCCGTTGAGATCGCGGCAAGGGCCAGGAATTTGGCACTATTTTTTCTCATTCTTCTCTCCTCTTTCAAAATGGTACTTCTTTTCGATTTCACCCATCCATCCGGGCCGGATTTTTCGGAATCCTTTACAGCCCATCTGCTGGACGATCTCGCCGGCATCTTTGACCGTTGAGATCTTTTCCATAGCGTTTATCAGCAGGCGCTGCTCTTCACTGACAGCCTCTGCCGATTTAAGTGCTCCTCTGAAAGCCACTATGACAGCAGGGGGATAATAGGACGATTCCATCACTTTCTCCACTTTTTTCAGCCGCCCTAGAGTTTTCATCGATTTGTACTGGCTCTCATGCAGCACAACAGCCTCGACCCGGCCTTTTCCGAGCTGGTAAAGAGCCGCAGATACCTTTGTTGTGGGCCTGGGGAGCCAGGCATCGGATCCTTTCCAGCCCGGCAGCGCTCCGGCTGTTTTTTCGCCCGGGGGGAAGAGAATTCGGCGCACGAAGTTCAGTTCGTAGAGAGGGCCGCCCATAACCGGCTTTCCATCGAGATCGGCGGCGGTCTTGAGGTTGCCCTCAGACGCCACAAGCACATATTTTTTCAGGGGATACGCTTCCAGGACGGGCTTGAGCCCGAAGCGTTCGCGGTATTCGAGATAAAACCCCAGGCTGACGATTCCCAGGTCGGGTAGCGTTCTTTCAAGCATGGAGAGGGCGTCCGCAGGCTTGTTCTGGTAGCTGAGAGAGGGTTTGGGGAGTTTTGTACTCCTGGCGAGGTAATCACCCAGCCGGGAGAGGAAGCCCTCCGCTGTTTTCGGCGAGCCGGGTCGTCCAGGTTGGATAATGACCAGGCCGGGGGCCTCATCTGCCGCCCCGCATTTTTCTCCACAGAAGGGGGAAAAAAAAGTAACGAGGAAAAAACAGCATAGCTTGATCATGCCTGTAACTCTCTGAATGCTGGATTGGGCTGTTATTCAAGCATGTTCGGTATAGCCTCGCAAATTCTACGAGCGGGGGGGGATGGCCGTTTGTTTCTTCTCCAGCAGCTTCAAGAGGGCGGGCAACAGGATGACCGTCGCTGTGAGGACGCAAAACAGCCCGCTGATCATCATCAGGCCAAGGCTCGCGACACCTTGATGGTTCGCGGTCGCCATCGCTCCGAAGCCGATCATTGTCGTCAGGAAGGAGAGGGTAACGGCCGCCGCGGTTGTTTTTCCGACCGAGACGGCTGAGCCTGACTCGCGGAATCGATGGACCATGTGAACACCTCCATCCACCCCGCAGCCGATCAGGATCGGCAGGGCGAAGAAGTTGGCGAGGTTGAAGTCGATACCCAGCAGGGGTAACGCCTCCAGCAGCCAGAGCAGACCCATGGAAAGCGGCACCATAGCCAGCAGGGCCAGGCGCAGGCTGCGCAGCTCGATGAGCAGGAACAGCAGCACGACGCCAAAGGAATAGAGGGTGGCCTTTTCGAAACCCGCTCGCATACGGCCGGCTGATTCGTAGACCTGTACGGGAGCACCTGTCACCTTCCGATCGACCCGGCGCGTTTCACGGATGAAGTCCTCCATCGAATCCTCCTGCCATAGGTCTCCGTTGGCATAGGCGTAGACGATGAACTTTTCTCCATCGCGGGAGACAAGGCGGTTTCTCAGGATCTCCGGCAGGTTGCCGGCGGTGATGGGGGCTTTCTCAAGCAGCGCTGATTGCAGGGAGCCCAGCAGCCCGTTCACCTCGTCGATCCAGCTTTCCTGGAAGGCTCCGAGGCCGGCCAGCCTGCTCTCGGGAAATTTCCGGAGGCGGTCGACGACCTTGCCGCTGAGATCGGCTGCCGCCAGGAGCCGTCCCGCGAATTGCCGGGCGGCTTCTTCGTCTGATTGCGAGATGGTGTCGGCAAGATCGAACAGATTGCCCTGCAGCTGCTCCACCGAGGTGGCCAGGCTTGCCACCTCAACATCCCGGATGGCGGCCGGGAGCACAATTGCCGCCAGGGATTCCCGGGCCGGCTCGAGCCGCGCGAGCTTCGCGGCCTGTTTTCCGGGGATGTAATCAAGGACACTCTCGGTCCTGGAGACAACCTCCTTGTCGATGGCCTCGAGGCGATTGAGCCTGTCGCGGACCTCATCGAGATCGTGCGCTATGAAGGCAGCGTACCAGGTGGAGAAGGTCGAGTTTTCGATCAGCTTGCGTTCGTACTTGACTGAATCGAGGTTCTGCGCCTGCAGATCGAGCAGGTTGGGATTGTAGGGGAGGCCCTCGAGGAAGAAGGCTCCGCTGGTCGTGACGATGGCGGCGATGACGAGAACCGGTATGGGCCGATTGGCCGGGAACTCGAGCAGGGGCACGCTGATCGCGCCGGCGTGGGCGGTCTTCCCCGCCCTGGAGTCGAAGAGCACGATGAGGGCTGGAAGGAGGGTGATCATGCTGAAGAGGCAGACAAGGACGCCGCTGCCGGCGATGAGGCCGAGCTCTCTGAGCCCCTTGAAATCGACAAAGAGGGTCATGTAGAAGGCCGCCGCCGTCGTGACACCGCCTACGACGATCGCCAGCCCGGTCGTCTCGATGGTCCTGCGGACGGAGTCTTCAACCGATTCCTGTCGTTCGAGCTCTTCCTGGTAGCGGGCCGTGAAATGGATCCCGAAGTCGATGCCCAGCCCGACGAGCATGGCGGCGAAGACGATGGAGAGCAGGGTGAGGTGGCCGATGGCCAGGGTCGCCAGGGCGAAGGTCAGGAGGATTGCCACCGAGAGGGTCAGGATGCAGAGGAAGGGCCTTCCAAGGCGGCGAAAGAAGATGACGAAGAGGGCGAACACGCCTATGAGCGCCGCCAGGGTCGCCCGCTTCATGTCCTTGTCGGTGGTCATCATCTCATCGGCCTGCAGGACCGGTCTCCCTGTCAGGCCGAGCTGAACCCCGGGGTGGGAGCGGCGCACCTCGGCGAGCTCTCTGCGGATCTCGATGAGGGGCTCCCGGATGAGCTCGAGAGTGCTGGTGTTCTTCTTCGGCATGATCTCGACGAGGAGAAACTTTCCATTCTCCGTGGCCAGGTAGCCTCGCTCGCGCAGCGAGCCTCCCTGTTCCTCTTCAAGCAGGCGGGCCAGGCTGGCGGCCTGGCGTCCTTCCAGGGTGTCGAGCGTGGTCTTCAGCGAATGCTCCATCAGCGACAGGGCGCCGGCGGCCGCGGTGAAGCTCTCATTTTTCCCGCTGCCGCTCTCGAAGCGCTTGCTGATATCCCCGGGATCGAGCAGCCTGGCGAAGAATGCGAAGAGACCTTCCAGCCGGTCTGTTTTGCCGAGGATCCCGAGCAGCTTGCTGTTGGCGGCCAGGGCCTCTCCCAGGGTTTTCAGATCCTCTTCATCGCGGTGGAGGATGCCGTAGCGCAGGGCCTCCGCCGGTACGCGATGCAGTGCCCAGTCGACATGCTCCTCGAGGCTCTCGACACGTTCCTTGGCGTCCCGGGCCGCGGCCAGGGCGGCCCGCTCGTCGTCGCCGACCTCGATCACCACGTAGAGAAACTCGAGGTCCCCAAACTCTTCGAGGAAATCCAGGTACCTGCGGTTGTACTCCAGGTCGGCGGCGACCAGGTCGTTCTGATCGGTCCTGAAGTCGATCTTCATGGCGACCGGGACGGCGGCTGCGGCCAGCGCCAGGTAGACTCCGATGGTCAGCCGGGGGTGCAGCACGACCAGCGCAGCCAGGGATTTCAGCAGGTGATTTAACATGAACAGCTACCATCTGTAGGGGGAGCGGGAATCCGCCGGGGAAGGAGGCGCCGCAGCCGGGATTTTACCCTGTTCCGGGAAGTTTTTCTCCGCTCCGCATCGGAGCGCCACCAGGAGAGTTCCCAGCGCGCTCTTTTCTTCCGCCGCGACGGTTCAGGTGCGAAATAATCGGGTTTCTTTCAGCCCGGGAGCTACAATAGGCGCCTTTCTGCGGCTTGAAGGTTCGGCGTGGCAGGTTATGCTGAGAGTTCGATACGAGGTAAGATCCACTGGAGAGACCCTTGTCTGAAAAAAGTTTTGCAACGATAGAGCGGGCCATCGAAACGATCGCCGCCGGCGGGATGGTTATCGTCGTCGATGACGAGGCCCGTGAAAACGAGGGCGATTTTATCTGCGCCGCCGAAAAGATCACCCCGGAGATGGTCAATTTCATGCTGCGCTCCGGCCGCGGAGTGCTCTGCGTTCCGATGCAGCCGGACAGGGCGGAAGCCCTGCAGCTCGAGCCCGCTTCGCATTCGAATTCCGCCCTGCATCATACGAATTTTACCGTCAGCGTCGATCTCGCGACCCTCGAGTCCGGGGTCTCGGCGGCGGAGCGTTGTGAGACGATCCAGGCCCTTGTCGCGGAGGATACGGAGCCCGGCGCTCTCGCCCGTCCCGGCCACGTCTATCCCCTGGTCGCGCACGAGGGCGGCGTCCTGCATCGCGCCGGGCATACCGAGGCGGCTGTCGACCTGGTCAGGCTGGCCGGGCTCACTCCTGTCGGCGCTCTGATCGAGATCCTTGACGAGGACGGCCAGATGGCCCGCGGCGATCGTCTCTTCGAGATTGCCGAGGAGAGCGGCACCCCGATCGTCACCATTGAAGAGTTGATTCGTTACCGGCGACGTACCGAGACCCTGGTGGACCGGGTGGTGGAGACCGATCTTCCTACCGAGGATTTCGGAGACCTGAAGATCTACGGCTACAAGGTTCATTTCGATTCCAGCGAGCCGATCGTCATTCTCAAGGGCGATCTTCACAGCGTGGAGGCGCCGCTGGTGCGCGTTCATTCATCGTGCTTTACCGGCGAGGTGCTCGATTCTCTGCGCTGCGACTGCGGCGGCCAGCTGCGCGGCGCCCTTGCCAGGATCGCCGAGGAGGGGGTCGGCGCCGTGGTCTATCTGCCCCAGGAGGGAAGGGGCATCGGCCTCCTGGAAAAGCTCAAGGCCTACGCGCTGCAGGATGAAGGGCTTGACACGGTGGAGGCCAACCTGGCGCTTGGCTACAGGGCCGACATGCGCGATTACGGAGTCGGGATCCAGATTCTCAAGGACCTGGGGCTCAGGAAGGTCCGCCTGCTGACCAACAACCCCAAGAAGCAGGATGCCTTCATCTACTATGGCTACAACCTCGAGGTTGTCGGCCAGGAGGCGATCATCGCTCCGGCCAATGAGCACAGCGAGGCCTATATGCGTACCAAGCGGGACAAGATGGGGCATCTGCTTCCGGACTCGGCGACCGTGGCGCCGCGGACGGGCGCGGCCAATGAGGACGGTTCGGGAGATTAGGAGTTCCGGAGTCGGGAGCGTTTTTGATGGAGGCAAAGAAAACAACGGCCCTGGTCTTCGTCCTCGGCGTTTGGCTGGGGTCGAGCATCCTGCTGCTCTGGGTGGTCGGTTCTTCCTTTCCCGGCGTCGAGCGCGCAGTGGTGGAAAATAACAGGCTGGCCGGCGAGGCGGGTTTCGCCCCCGGCCAGGATGCGGCGAAGAAGGTCAGCGTGGCCTGGGTCGTAACCGGTGAGCTGAACAGGCAGTATTTCGCCGGCTGGAACGTGGGGCAGCTGGTCCTCGCGGTCTGCGCCCTGGTTTTCGCTTTGCGCTCGGGTCCACGAGGAGCTCTCCTGGGCCTCTGTGGGGCGGGGCTGATTGTCCTGGCCCTCACCTTCTGGCTGGCGCCGGAGATTACCACGCTCGGGCGCTCTCTTGATTTTGTTCCGCGCGAGCCGCCGCCCGCGGCGCTGGAAAGCTTCAATCGATTGCACGGTATCTACACGGCCCTGGAGCTCGTCAAGGTGGCCTTGATCGCATTGGCGACATGGCTCAGCTTCAATTCCCTGGAGACGGCCACAGGTGGCGAGGATTCTCCTCAGCCGGTCTCGTAGAGGTCTTCCGCAACCTTCCCGGCCTGTTCGTGCTCGACAAGATACTCGAGCGCGGCCCGCGTGGTGCGCTCATAGAGAGGCCTGAGCCGGGAGTCCGCTTTATCCCGGTAGACCTCGCCGGCGATCTCTTCGACTGAATGAAAACCTTTCTCCAACTTGCGGAGGACCTGCCCGATGCGTTTTTTCCGGTGCTCGATGGTCCGGTCGATGAGACCCCGGGCATCGAGGGTGGGCATGCCGTGCGATGGATAGAGCAGCCGGATGTCGAGGGAGCGGATCTTTTCCAGTGAGCGGAAGTAGGTTTCGAGGTGGCCACCGGGCGTGCCCACATACATGCTCACCAGGGTGGAGACAAGGTCGCCGGCGAGGAGGGCCCGGTGGCGCTCATCGAAGAACGCGAGATGGCCTTCGGCATGTCCGGGGGTGAAGAGGCAGCGAAGCTTCCAGCCAGCGGCTCCGGCCGGGCTGTCTCCCAGGTCGATGAGGTCGCCCTCGTCGAGCTCCCGATCAAAGGATCTCTCCAGCAGCTCGGCGGTTCGCCGGTGTCCCCAGCAGGGCAGGCTCCAGCGCTCCTGTACGGCATTGACCGCCCCGACGTGATCGATGTGATGGTGGCTGAGGACGATCGCCTCGGGCCGGTCACCCCCGGCGATACGGTTCTCGATGGCAGCCAGGAGGTGTTCCTGCTCTTTCTTTCCTGTTGGAGCCGGATCGATGATCACGAAACGGCGTGCTCCGGCGAGGAATGTGCTCGAGGGCAGAGTCACCGGCAGCGGCGGACAGTGGAAGGGGAGCAACTCGATTCCCGGCCCCCAGGGAATGGCGAGCCCCGATCCTTCAAAGGTCTCAGGGCTCGAGCGCAGGGATTCGAGGGTCCCGGGACCGATGCCGTTCTCGAGCTGGCGCAGGATGACGATCACGGGAGGGGCGAGGAGCAACTCTCCGAGTCGCCACTTCTCGAGAGCATCGGAGGGCGCCCACCAGCCGCCAGCGGCCAATTCTCCGGGGAGTATCTCGGGCTCGTCGCCGGTCTCCAGGAGGAAGAAGGTGCTCGAGTACCGCCGTTTTGAGAACCGCGGGGTTACCAGGCGGATGGCCTCCTGGAATGTGCCGGGCTCGAGCCGGGCGCCGCTCTCCCGCATCGCGGAGAAGAATCTCTCGGCGCCGGCGTCGCCAGGAAGCCTCAGGCGGAGTTTTTTCAGCTCGTCCCCGGCTGTCGTCGCGCCGCGCAGGGCCAGGATGCCGGTCTCCTCGAAGAGTTCCCGTACGGCGCAGCCGAGCAGCTCCGGGGTCTCGGTGTCGAGCCCGTCGGCCAGGGGGATGCGCTCGTCGCCCGGTTCGACCTTGCCCCCGGCAAAGGCGAGGTAGCCGCCGAGGAAGTTCAGCTCGATTGACCGGGTAACGAGGAAGACCTCCAGCCCGGCTCGCTGCCGGTAGAGAATGAGATTCGCCGTCTGACGGGTCATGGATGGCATTAGGGGCCCTGTGTCCTGTGCTTGCAAGTATCGAGGAGGCAGGGATCCGGCTCAGAATGCATAGCCGATGGAGAAGGAGAAGATCTCGGGTTGGTCCAAGGCCTGTTTCGAGAGCGCCTTCACCCAATAGAGATTGACTGGTACGACCTGTCCGAGTAAGGGGAAACGAAATTGGAATCCCCCGCCGGCCGCGGTCCGCAGCCGGCCGGATGAAAAGTCGCCGAGTTCATCTTCGAGAAGGCCCCAGTCAAAGAGGACGAGTCCCCGCAGCTCACGGAAGAACAGGGGGGCGGAATACTCGACGGTTCCCCTGAGCAGGGCTCCTCCGCCGAGCGGCTCTCCCTGTTCATGGGGTCCGACCGCCCGGTATTCAAAACCGCGAAAGCTATGCGGCCCGCCGAGGAAGTAGTTTTCGTAGAACGGCACCTCTCCCGAGGCAGCCTCTATCCAGCCGGCCTCGACTCCGACGTGCAGGAGATGGCGCAGGTCGGCGTAGCGATCGAAGAGAGGCCTGTAGTAATCGGCCGAGGCGTTGCCTCGGACAAATCCAAGATCGGAGCCGGTTGGAGAGTCTCCCACATCGATCTTCAGCTCGGCCAACAGTCCCCGCGGCCCGCCATAGGTGTTGTTCTCGAGATCGGCGTAGCGAAGCGAGAGCCGTGGATAGCTGAGCAGGGCGCCGCCGGAGTCCGCCACGATGGTCGGCGGAGTCGAAGCGCTGAGACCATCGATGCCGACATCATCAATGTGCCAGGCGAGGGCGAGTGAGAGGTGGTGATCGTCGTCGAGGTACCGGCGGAGCTCCGGTTCGATCTTAACTCTGCTTTCCTCGTAGGGCGCGCGATAGAACAATTGCGAGCCGGCGCGCAAGGTGAACGACATATCGCTGGAGAAGAGGTAGGGTTCGTGAAAACCGAAAGTGTACTGGCTCTCTACGTTTCCGGGAATGATCTCGGTGTAGATCGACTGCCCTCCGCCGACGAAGGCGTTCGACCAGTCGGTAAGGCTGTGCGGAAGTGCGAAGAGATCGAAGTTTGTATGCTCCAGGCGGAAGTATCCGACCTCTCCCTCCCCGCTCGATGCCCCTCCTCCGAGATCCCAGCGCCCGACGGCCTCTCTTTCCTCCACGTTGATCTGCAGGTTCCTGCTCCCGGGTATTTCCGAGTCGCTCATGCTGAAAGAGACATCGCTGAAATGCCCGGTTGCCAACAGGCGGTCCATCGTCTCATCCATGGAGATGAGGCTGAGAGGATCTCCGCTGACGAGCCGTGAGTGCCTGCGGATGACCCGGTCGAGTGTTCTGGTATTGCCGCGGATCTCGATCTTGTCGACAAATAGGTGTTCGCGCTCATCGATCGTGAAGACCGCGGTGAGGTCCCGCTCCCCGGTATAGAGGAGCCGGACGGCCACCCGGGGGATGCGGTCGGAGCGTTCCTGGTAGATTCTCACCAGGGTTCGCTGGAGCTCCCCGACCCGGGCGCCGGAATAGAAGCCACCGGCTTCGAAGGAGAGGGCTCCCAGGAGGATGTCATCTCCGAAGACCTGGTTGCCCTCGAGGCGAATCTCCTGCAGGCGGTAGCGGGGGCCCTCGTGGATCTCGAGGGTGATCGTGACATCACGCAGGGAGGGGTTGATGGTGATTTCATCCAGGCCGACCCTCACATCAAGGTTCCCCCTGGANCGATAGTAGATCCTGAGTTTCTCGAGAGATTCGCCGAGGCGGTGAGGAATGAAATATCCTCTCTCCACCGCTCCGAAGAGGCGCTCGGGTCGCAGCCCGCTGATTTCGATCAGCTCATTCCTCGTCAGCTCTGAATTTCCGATGGTGATCACATCCCGTATGCTCGCCCGCAGTCCCTCGTTGACGACGAGGTGGAGCCTGACCCGGCCCGGGGCGAGGGTCTCGAGCTCTGCATCCACCTGGGCGAAGAGGAAACCATCCTCCTGGTAGGTGTGCTCGATGATCTCCCGGGAAAGCTCGAGGTCCTCTTTTCTGAAGGCCGAGCCCACCGCGCGTTTGAGGGCCTCTCTCAGGGAACGCCTTGAAAGGGCTGAGCTGCCGGTGATCTCAATTTTGGCCANGACCGGGACCTCCTGTACACGGATCCGGATGATCGGCGGCTTGCCGGGCACGGTGGCAACGGTCGGCGGCTCGACGCTCTCGATGAACTCCAGCTTCAAGAGGCCTTCTACCGCCCGTTGTCCGGCCTCGGGGGTCCATCTTTCGCCGGGCTCCAGGCCGCTGGCNTCGAGAAGCTTCTGGTGGGGAACCCAGCTTCTTCCCGGAAATTCCACGGCGCCGATGATCACGTCCACGGGCTCCTGGGCCACGGTCGTTCCGGTGGTTTGCGAGAGAAGCCAGAGCGCCAGGAGCGGAAAGGTCTTCGGTATTGGTGCGCGATGGATCATAGAAAGGAAAGCATAGAGAAAGGTGCCGGTAAGATCGAGCGGGAGGCTGGATTCAAGACGGCTCGGCGGGGTTGGATTCGTTGACCGGTGTCCGCAGGCTGAATACAATGATTCTCTTTTGCGCCCCGGGGAGCTTCTTCTCCAGGCCCGCCCTGGAACTCCAGGGCAAAGACGGGAAAGCATTATGGCTAAAGATATCCAGCGTAATCCAACTCGTTCCGTGCGGGTGGGCTCGGTCCTGATCGGACAGGAGCACGATATTCCCGTGCAGACCATGACCGCGACTCATACGCAGGAGATCGATGAGACCCTTTCCCAGATCGCGGATATGTTGAGCGCGGGCGCGGATATTATACGAGTTGCGTGTGACAACAATAAAGACGCCCGGGCGCTTGCGGAGATTCGCAAGGGGACCGATGCCAACCTGGTCGTCGACCTGCAGGAGAACTACCGCCTCGTTACCGAGGTCGCGCCGAATGTCGAGAAGGTGCGCTACAATCCNGGCCATCTCTACCATGTGGAAAAGAACAAGCCGGTGAGAGAGAAGGTGGAGTTCATCGCGGCTGTTGCGGCTGAGAATGATTGNGCGCTGCGGGTGGGGGTNAATTGCGGNTCGGTCGACCCGCTCTATGCGGAAAAATACCCCGAGGACGGGATCGAGGCCATGGTTCGCTGNGCGGTGGATCATTGCGCCTACCTCGANGAGTTCGGCTTTACCCGCTATGTCGTTTCGCTGAAGGATTCCGATCCCGGGAAGGTCGTACGGGCCAACCGTCTCTTTGCCGGNGAGCGCCCCGACGTTCCCNTGCACCTGGGGGTGACCGAGGCGGGNCTGCCTCCCGACGGGATCATCAAGACCCGCATNGCCTTCGACCAGCTCATCACCGTNGGCATCGGGGACACGATCAGGGTCTCCCTGACGCTTCCCAATGATCGCAAGGNTGAAGAGGTCGAGGCCGGGCACAGGATCATCANGGATATCCGGGCAGGAAGGATACGCGCGGTTCCGGAGCATTGGGGGGAAGGCCTGAATATCATCGCCTGTCCAAGCTGTTCGCGGGTGGAGAATATGGCCTTCATCGATCTTGCCGAACAGGTCAAGGAGATGTCGGTCTATGCGGAGGAGCATAACCTGACCATCGCCGTTATGGGGTGCCGCGTGAACGGCCCGGGCGAGACCGATGACGCCGACCTGGGTCTCTGGTGCGGTCCGCGNACGGTAAACCTCAAGAAAAAGTCCGAACCCCTCGGTTCCTATACCTACGACGAGGTACTCGATCGGCTGCGGGAAGAGCTCGACAGGCTCATCGCNGCGCGAACCTGAGGACGNGGCCCGGGCCCGGAAGCAANGAACAATGTCTTTTCNAGGTGATGATTCGAAGACGACCGGAGAGAACCGTCTNGCCGCCNNCGATGNTGACCGCTCGNCTCTCGGGGGGCGGGTTGATTTCTTTGTGATCCAGGATTACAAGGAGAACCGCCGCAAGTGTACCGTCCAGCCGCTCGCCGATCTGGAGGGGCTCGAGCTTCTGCGCCTGGGCATCCCTATTGTGGGGGAGGAGCTCGTGGAGGTGCCCGCCGGCATCCTCCTGGAGGTGGATGCCCCTGTGCTCGCCGCGGAGGACGTCTTGCATCTCAGCGGCGGAGGCCGTCTTCTTCTTCTCGATGCGACCTGGGTGCGCCTTGCCCCGTTGGTGCGCAGGCTGTGTTTCGAGGTCTCCGCCGGCATCCAGAGGCGCTCTCTTCCCGGGGATTTCAGGACGGCCTATCCCAGGCACTCGAAGCTCTTCGAGGATCCCGCTGGCGGTCTCGCCAGCGTGGAGGCGATGTTCGCATCAACGGTAATACTGGGAGCGCCCCGCGAAGAGCTCTTGCGGCATTATCGCTGGGCCGGTGAGTTCCTGGAGCTCAACAGGGAAGTTCTCTCCGGGTATGGATGGGATGGAGCCCGGGGAGAGGTTCACGGGTAAGGAGCGGCTACGTTCATGGATTGTCGAGAATTGTCATTCTNGGGACAGAGGGAGTGTCTCTCCGCCCGGTATAGAATCTAATCNCAGCATTGTTTTCCAGCGGAGGNGGCGGCATGGCAATCTATATGGGNCTGGACTCGAGCACCCAGAGCCTGACGGCGGTGGTCATNGAGGNCGATGGNCNGGANCAGNNAGGTCCTGGAGCANCGCTCNNTNCGNTTTGACGAGGANCTGGTNTCCTACGGNTGNCGNAACGGGGTGCTTGCGAACTCCGATCCCCTGGTGGCGCACTCCAATCCGCTGATGTGGGCGGAGGCTCTCGACAGGCTTTTCGAGGATCTTTCCCGCAAAGGGAACTTTCCGATCGGCGAGCTGCAGGCCATCGCGGGCTCGGGCCAGCAGCACGGAAGCGTCTACCTCAACGCCGATGCGGTTACCCGGCTGGCAGCCCTCGACCCATCGGTCTCATTGGTTGGTCAGATCCAGGACATCTTCTCTCGTCCTACCTCGCCAATCTGGATGGATTCCAGCACCGCGGCCGAGTGTGCGATGATCACGGCTGAGGTGGGAGGGGACCTCGAGCTCGCCGGCTTGACGGGATCGAGAGCCTTCGAGAGATTCACCGGTCCGCAGATCCGAAAATTCCATACAGAAGATCCCGCCGGCTACGAGGCGACCGATCGCATACACCTCGTCAGCTCTTTCATGGCCAGCTTGCTGGCGGGAGCCGATGCTCCGATAGATCCGGGCGATGGGGCTGGAATGAACCTGATGGATCTTCGCGAGAAGGACTGGGCCCCTGCGGCCCTCGATGCTACCGCTCCCGGGCTTGTTGACAAGCTGCCGGCCATCGAAGAGTCCTGGTCGGTGGTCGGACCGCTTTCGGATTTCTGGGTCGAGCGCCACGGCTGCTCCCCGAAAACCCGGGTGATCTGCTGGTCCGGGGACAATCCCTGCAGCCTGGTCGGGGTCGGTCTCGTAAAGTCCGGGCGGCTGGCGATCTCGCTCGGAACCAGCGACACGCTCTTTGGCTATCTCCCCGAGTCCCGGGTTGACCCGGCCATGGAAGGTCATACCTTTGGAGCGCCTACGGGTGATTATATGAGCCTGATCTGCTTCAAGAACGGTTCCCTGGCGCGCGAGAAAATCTGTAATGCCGCGGGACTCGACTGGGAGGGTTTTTCCGCCGCGCTGAGAGACACCCCGGTGGGCAACGGCGGCGCGATCCTGCTGCCCTGGTTTGAACCTGAGATTACACCCTATGTCCAGGAGCCGGGTGTCCGGCGATACGGTCTCAGCGCAGATGATGGCCCGGCTAACGTCCGGGCTGTCATCGAGGCGCAGATGATGGCCATGGCTATTCACTCCCGCTGGATGGGGGTCAAGCCCGAATCGATTTATGCCACCGGCGGCGCCTCCTGCAATAAGGAGATCCTGCACATCATGTCGCAGGTCTTTGACGCGGAGGTCTACCAGTTCAAGGTCGGGAATTCGGCCGCGCTGGGCGCCGCCCTGCGGGCGTACCATGCCGACGAGTTGGCCGGGGGCGGGTCGATTTCCTGGGACGAGATCATCGCTGATTTCGCGGAGCCGGTGGCCGAGAGTAGAATTTCTCCCGAGCCGGAGCTGGTGGCGGTCTACGATGAGTTGAAGAGAGTCTACGAGGCCTGTGAGGACCATGCCCTGGGCGGCGGCGGCGACCCAATGGAAAAAATCGAGGCTTTCGCGCAAAGATGAGCTCCTCTGCTTCAAATCGGTCCGCGCCTGTTCTCCTGCTTCTTTTCGCCCTGCTCCTGAGCTCCTGCCACGTCCGCATTAACCCTTTGCTCAAGAGGATAGACGAGCTTCGCCTCGCGGGCATCAAGGTCTACAGCGGGGAGGAGCTTAGCGAGTCGGAGAAGGAGACCCTCGTCGAGGAGTTTCATACTGTGGATGTTTCCTTCTTCAGGGTCCAGGAGCGGCGTGACGCTCTGCGCGAGCTCTATCGCAGGAGATTGAAGGCCGGTTATTACGATGACGACGACAATTTTTACGATGGCTCCACAGGTTCGTTTATCCCCCCCCCGGACCCGGAGTACCTGAGGCGCGGGAACGCGTGGAGAGGGAGAGACTGAGCGGCTCTTTTTGCAGGGAGCTGGGGGCTTTCAGCGGTAAATACCGCGGGTGATGCGTGCCGCTCCTGTTGTAGACTGGTTGGGGCCATCTCAATAAAACGATGCGAAAAAGGAGGATGCCTGTGCGGATAAACCGATCGCGGATCCTGGCGAGTCTATTTGTTTTCGTCGTCTCCACGCAGTTTGCCGCCGAGCTTGTCGCGGGAAACCAGTATCTCTGGCAGACCAACGCCTACGGCGATGACGTTCACGTCATCGAGGTCGGCAGCAATAAGGTCATCAAGCGGATCGTCGTAGGGCCCGAGCCCCACGGCATCGCCGCGCCGGACGATGCGAGCGTCGTCTACGTGGCCATCGAGGCGTTCAAGAAGCCGCAGGGGGAGCTGATCTGGGTCAATCCGCGCACCTACGAGGTCGAGCATCGCCTGACCATCGGCCCCAAGCCCAACCAGCTGGCCTGCACTCCGGACGGCAAGTGGGTCTACGTGCCCTGTAACGATGGCCACTATTGGGTGATCGATGGCGAGAGCCGCAAGGTGGTGGAGAAGATCAAGACCGGCGGGAGGCCGCACAATACCCAGGCTTCAAGGGACGGCCGCTGGATGTATCTTTCGCCAATGGGAAATCCCAGGCGCGTCACCATCGTCGACGTCAAGGCGGGCCACAAGGTCGCCGGGCACATTCCATTCTCGGCCTCGGTCAGGCCGCCGGCTCTCTCGGCCGACAACAAGCGCTACTTCCAGAACGTTGATGGGCTGCTCGGTTTTGAGGTCGCCGACATCGCGCAGCGCAAGGTGATCGCCCGTATCGAACACAAGATCCCAGAAAAATACGCCGGCAGGTCAAGTCGCTGCCACGGCCTGGCGATTCGTCCCGACCAGAAGGAGATCTGGTCGTGTAACGTGGAACACCAGACGGTGCATATCCACGACATCACCGATCCGGCCTACCCGGAGCTCGCCTCGCTAGAGATGATCGGCAGGATCTACTGGCTTTGTTTCTCGCCTGACAGCAAGTACGCCTATCTCGCCGTTCGCAGCAAGAAGAAGGTCTGCGTCGTCGATACCGCCAGCAGGAAGATCATCGGCTACGTCGAGGTCGGCAATACGCCCAAGCGCAACCTGGTGATCACTCTAGGGGCCGGGGAGAACAAGGCCGCTAAATGAGAGGCCATTTTTTTCCTCTACCGGTGATCTTCAGTCCGGCGGCGGCTCTCCTGTTGATCTTCATGTCCGGGTGCCTGGCTTCCTGTCGGCCCCGGGAGCTTGCCGGGGGCGTCGGCAAGGGCAGGGGGCGGACGCTCTACGAGGTGAGCTGCGGGGCCTGCCACCAGGTGGATGGAGAGGGGAAGGAGGGGGTCGCCTCTCCGCTGGCGGGTTCTGAATGGGTCACGGGCTCCGAGGGCCGCCTCCTTCGCATAGCTCTCGATGGCGTGCGTGGGCCGATCATGGTCCGGGGGCGGCGCTACCAGCTCGAGATGCCGGCGCTGCGTCATGTTTACGATGACGCGGATATGGCGGCGATCCTGACCTACATCCGCGGAGCCTGGGGTAACGCCGCGCCCGCGGTGACGACCGGGGCGGTGGCGGCGGTACGGTCGCGAACCGCCAGCCGGGGCGATTCATGGACGGCGCAGGAGCTCAGCTCCCACTAGGGGCGCCGACCGGGGGGCGGGCGACGGGAGGCTTTCAGGATGACTTCGACTTCGTCCGTTTCTGGGAGAACATCCACTTCCACAGCTCCTGGTTTTTGTAGGCAGGAGTCCAGGCATTGTGGCGGACCCCGGGGAGCTCGGTATAGCGCGGCTTTCCTCCCGCTTTCTTGATCGCCTCGACCATCTCGCGGCTGCCCGCTACGGGCACGACACGATCTTTCTCGCCATGAAAAACCCAGATCGGGATGGGGGCTATCTTCTTCGCGTTCGAGGCCTTATTGCGTCCGCAGACCGGTACGCCCGCGGCAAAGAGCTCCGGCTTGCGGGCCATGGCCTCAAAGGTGCCGTAGCCTCCCATCGATTGCCCCGTGACATAGACGCGGTCCGGGTCGATCGGCAGCTTCTTCAGCAGTTTTCCCACCAGCTCGAGAGCATCGTCCAGTGACTCTCCTCTCCAGGAGCCCTGCTTGCTGACGGTAGGGGCAACGATAAAGCAGGGATACTTGCTTCTCATCTCAGGCCTGGCAAGCACGGTATTGGCGAGGCAGTTGCGTTCCCAGTTTTTGTTCCCCCTTCCGCCTGCGCCATGGAGGGCGAGAACCACCGGGTACTTTTTTCCGGTTTCGATTTTTTCCGGCTTGAGAAGGGCGTACTGAAGAGTTCGTGAGGAGTCGGCCTGGTATTCTGTTTTCTCAAAGCCCTGGGCGAAGGTCTCGGTAGCACAGGCGATGACCAGGATGACAGAAAAGATCAGGAGAGATCTCATGGGGCCTCCGTAAAAAATGGTGAGCTGGGAGGGGCGGTCCGGTGAAGTCACCGAGCCAGCCGGCATCGTACTGCGCCGACCGGTGAGATCCCATCAAAACAGGTCCTTCGTCCGCTAAAAGGAGCTTCACTGTCTCTGCAGGAGCTCGAGGTAGGGAACGGAAATGAAGAGCTCCTTGTTGAGCTCCAGCAGGCCGATCACCTCTTCACTCTCTGCGATCCCTTCCCTGGCGTCGATCCCTGCCAGCACGGTTTCAAGCTCGAGGAAATCTCCGAGACCCTTGACCTGGTCAAGATGGACCCGGGTGTTTCGATAGAGCCAGAGGGCTCTCTGCTTCTCGACTATTCCAAGGATGCCGAGGGAATGCTCCAGGACCGATTTGAGTTCGTGGGCGTCCTCCAGCCGGAGAATATCGTAATCCGATTCCCTGGGGCCGCTGTCTTCTACAGAGCGCCTGTAGGAGATCAGCTCGCCGGGGCGGCCTTCCACCTCGCGCAGCTTCAGCCAGCCCGAGGGCGCATTGAAGAAGGTGTCTACCTGCTTTCGGGTCCACTTGAGATTCGCCCCGATGGACAGCAGCTTTTCCTCGGTTTGCGCTCGCCCGGCAAGCGGCGTCTTGATCTCGATGTTTTTCAAGTCAGCTTTCCCCGGTGGACCTTCTCGAGCAGCGCGTGGCCCGCGGGAACCGCGAGATCGAGGAGCCGCTCATCGACGGTTTCCAGCTTCTCGAGCTCCAGCTCGGCGGCTGCGTGCCGGTACATGCTTCCAAGGACGCCGCCCGCGGCGACAAGAATGGCGCTGCCGCAGCCGCGCACCGGCTCCAGCTCGGCCGAAAGGAGCAGTCCGCTGAGATAGGCGCCGTTCTCCCGGGGCTCTTTTCCGCCGAGCACCTGGCGGGTCCTTGCGGCGAAGAGTCCGGCTGAGAGTCCGTCCTCGACGACGGCGCGTACGCCATCGAGAAAGGCATCTTCCAGTCCATCTAGGGTTTCGGGCTCTTCGACGGTATGGCGGAGGATGCTGTGGCTGGTGAGGATGGCGTAGAGTTCGCCGGTCATGAAGGTGCGCAGGGAGTTTATTTTTCCGTCCCGGGCACTGAGATGCTTGGAGTGGGTTCCAGGGAGGATGAGCAGGGTCGCCTCGCTCCTCCTGTCGAGGAGCTCCAGCAGGCCCAGTGCCTCGGTCTCTTCGCCGCGAAGGATGTCATCTTCGCTCCTGAGGCCGGAGACCAGGCGGATCGGGTGGGGAAGGTTCTCTTCGAGCGGACCGAGGTCTGCCACGACCGCCTCGCTGCCGTCGAGGGGGAACGGCAGGCCGGCGTAGTCGAGCTCCCGCCAGCCGATCGAGGAGCTGGCCATCCCCGAGATCCACAACGGGATCTCGGAGGTGTCCGCCCCGGAGCCGGCAGGCAGCTCCCTGATGCGTTCGAGCAGACAGGCGGCGAAGCGCCCGGGGTCTTCGCCCTCGAGCCGGTCGATGCCGTCGTTCGTGTGGACCTCCGCCGCTATCTCGAGAGAGGAGGCGTCGACCAGCCGGAGGCGGAAATTCGAGGTGCCCCAGTCACAACTGTAAAAAGAATGACCCATCGTGCGTGATCCTGGACAGACCGAAACAGGACTTTTGGTTACAATAACCCGCCTTGTCGGCCTTGTCGCCGGGATTGTTGAGACTGAAGAGCTGCCGGAGAGAGATTTCCCATGCCAAAGGTTTTGCTGCCGATCGGTGACGCGACCGAGGTGCTTGACACCATGTACCCGGTCTTCCGTCTGCCCGAGGATGACTTCGAGGTCGTGGTCGCGGGCCCTGAGGCGCGTCGCTACCATATGGTATTACACGAGGTCCCCCCCGATTCCGATTGGGACATCACGCGCGAGAGTCCCGGCTATCATATCGAGGCGACGGTCGCCTTCGCCGATGTTGACCCGGAAGAATACGCAGGCCTGTTCGTTTCAGGCGGCCGGGCCCCGGAGTATCTCCGTTACGACGAGGACCTGCTGCGGCTCACCAGGCATTTCTTCGAGGCCGGCAAGCCGGTGGCCGCGATCTGCCACGGCGTCGAGATTCTCACCGCGGCCGGCTGCATCGGCGGCAGGACGCTTACGACGGTCGCCAAGTGCGCCCTCGATGTCGAGCAGGGCGGCGCTACCTACGTGGATGAGCCGACGGTGATCGATGGCAACCTGGTCACCGCCCGGACCTGGCACGACAACACCCCGTTGTTGAAGGCCTTCGTGGAGATGCTCAAGAGCGCCTCGCGGTGAGGCCGGCCTAGAGTTCTACCCTGCGGTAGCTCAGCTCCCATTCCTTCATCCATTCGAAGGAGCGCGGCCGGATTCGGTAGAGCACGAAGTGTTTGTCCGTCTCACCATCGGGAAAGAAGCCACCCCAGAGCTGGGGGCTCAGCGTCGTTTCCATCAGCTTCTTCTTGACGGAGGTGTCCTCGACCTCCTCGGCCTTTCCGGCCACGCGGACCTGCCAGTGCTCAGCGTCGACAAAGCAGAGCTCCACGTTTGCATTGGCACGGATTTCCTCGATCTTGCGGGTAGCGGTGTGGCTGGGGACGAGGATCGAGAGGTCATCCTGGAGGAAGGCGCAGACCGGGCGAACCCTGGGACTGTTCTCGACAGGGCAGAAGGTGGCCAAATCACCGTAGACACAGCTTTTGATGATTCGGACAATGGTTTCCCTGGTTTCGGGGTCGAGCTCGCTCACGGTATCTTCTCCGGTTGACCTGATTGGGCGCCTGTCGCCGCTGAACGTTTCGGTCCAGATTAACCGAGGTCCGGATGAAGTAAAGAGCCCCGGTCCGAAATCAATGAACCCGCTCTTTTTAATGAGGTGACCATCGTGAAGCTTCCCGTTCTCCTGCTTTCGGCAATGGTATTCGCCGTCGTGATTCCTGCTGGCGGCACCGGCAAGGCCGACAGGATCTACGAGGTCCCGAAGGTCGAGGATTTTGAAATCACCGGCAGCGGCGGCGCCGCNGCCTGGGCGAAGGCNGCCTGGGGAGANATGAAGAGGGAGGGAAAAGACGGGCTCACGTATTTTTCNCGNTTCAAGNNGGTCTATTCCNCCAAGGGNCTCTATTTCTTCATGTCNGGNAGNGANGAGCGGNTGTCCGCCACGATGCAGNAAGATTTTATGGACCTCTTTCTCGAGGATGTCTTCGAGGTCTTTTTGTGGCCCGATGAGAGCCGCCCGCTTTATTTCGAATATGAGATCTCCCCCCTGAACCGTGAGCTACCCCTCCTGGTGACGAACATCTCCAATCGCATCATGGGTTGGCTCCCCTGGCATTATTCCGGTGATCGCAAGGTTCGCAAGAAGACCGGAGTCATCGGCAACAAGCTGGAGCCGGGCGCCGCGATCAAGGGGTGGAGCGCGGAGTTTTTCATCCCCTTCAAGCTGCTGGAGCCCCTGCTGAACTCGGTGCCGAAGAAGGGGGATCGCTGGCGGGCGAATTTCTACCGGGTCGATTACGACGGGGGCAAGACGACGAAATGGGAATGGTCGTCTGTGAGCGGGGATTTTCACAGGCCCCGGGACTTTGGAACCCTGCTGTTTCGCTGACCGGAGCGCTCGCCGCTGGATGGAAAAAGCCCCGGTCTCCGGGGGGGAGGCCGGGGCCTGAATTTGTCCGGTTCAGCTCAGATAAACATCTTGGTCACGGGTTCGTCAGAGTCGGCCATCTTGATGGCTCGCCCGATGGCCAGCTTGTTCTCNTTCACCGGGTTGATCCGCAGCATGGAGAGCAGCGTTGCGTAGAGCTCGCCGATGTAGACCGGGCGGTTTTTAACCTCCTGTCCATCAGCGCTTGACGACCCGATGACTGTTCCTCCCTTGACGCCGCCGCCGGCGACCAGCGCGCTGAAGCAGCGGGGGAANTGGTCTCGCCCGTTGTTGCGGTTGATCTTCGGCGTCCTTCCGAACTCTCCCATGCAGACGATCAGGGTCGAGTCGAGCAGGCCCTTGGAGCGCAGCGCCCTCATGAGCCCGCTGATGGCGGGGTCGAGGATCGCGCCGCGCNCGCTGACGGCGTTGAAGTTGTTGGTGTGGGTGTCCCAGCCGCCGAGGTTCATCTNGACGAAGGGAACGCCCTTTTCCACCAGGCGCGCGGCCATCAGGGCCTGGAGGCCGAAATTGTTCAGGCCGAAGCCTTTTCGCACCGCCTCGGGCTCATTGCGCACGTTGAAAACCTTGGCGCTGGGGGAGTCGAGAAGGCTGAGCGCCTTCTTGCGCACGGTCCTGTGGCCGGCGAGGAATTCACCGCGTTTTGACGACAGGTATTTATTGTCGAGCATGCCGAGCAATCCCAGGCGGGAATTGAAACGGCTCTTGTCCACNTCGCCGGGATATTGCAGATAGGGCACCGGGCGGGAGGGATTGTCGACCTGGAAGGGTCCGTAGCGCACTCCCAGGTAGCCCGGCCCGTAGGAGCCGCCGCCGATGGAGACGAAGTGGGGAAGCTCCGAGTCATCTTTCCCCAGCTCCTTGGCAACGAGGGCGCCAAAGGACGGGTGGGTGATCGCGCCGGTCATCCTGTAGCCGGTGTGCATGAGGTAGCTGCCGCGGGAGTGATCTCCCTCCGGCGAGGTCAGGCTCCGAACGAGGCAGACGTCTTTTGTCTCCTTGGCGATCTCGGGGTAATGCTGCGCGATCTGGAAGCCACCCGCCGTATCGATCCCCTTGGTCTCGCCGCCGTTTCGATGGTCGGGTTTCGGATCCCAGGTATCGAGCTGNCTGGGGCCGCCGCCGAGCCAGACCAGGATGCAATTCTTGGCCTTGCCCTTCTGCCAGGGCGGGATCCCTCCGACAACGGTTTTGCCGCGGTTGTCCTGGGCCTGCAGCGCGGTGGCCGATCCTCCAGAGGCCCAGCCGAGCACCATCGAGCAGCCGAGGCCGCCGACTCCGACCCTGAGGAATTCACGGCGGTNCTGCGAAAAGANATTGTTCTGCATGGNTGCTTCCGTNTCAGTAGGTTTCATTNNCGTTCCTTTCAGGCCCCGCGGTTCATACGCGGCCGTAGTCTCTCTCTTTTTCCGCCCTTTAACTCGAATGCAGGAACTCCGCTGAGTTCAACAGCGCCCAGTGAATGTCCGCGAGCGCCGATTGGCGCTTGGCATCGTCCCGCGCGCTCATCGCGTGGCGGCTGAAGGCGCTTCTCTCAGCGGCCGAAGGCAGACGGCCAAGGGTCACGAGGAAGAGCTGATCGACATGCCTGCTCGGCACGATTCCGTGCAGGACCACATCCAGGTTTCCAGGATACTTTTTCTGATAGCTGGCGTGGTAGGGCCGCGAGGCCGGCGCCTTGCTGGAGGTGAACTCTCCGTTGAAGAGGAGCAGCACCTGCAGCACGGTTCCCTGGAACTCCGTCCGCTTCTCGGTTTCATCGACCCCGAAGCGCCTGACGAATTCACGTTCCGCTTTCTGGACGTAGCTCTTTACCTGGCGGGCGTTGTTTTCCGGATGCGGGTCTTCCATCCCGGTCGCCCTGAGCACGGAGCGCACCAGCACCTCCGGTTCGAGCGGGCGGATGGGAATGGTGGTGAAGAGGTCGTGCTCCTCGCCGGGGACGATACCGCCGGGAACGCCCTGGACGGCCTGCTGGCGGTAGGCTCCGGTCAGGACGATGATCTTCTGCAACCGTTTGAGATCATAGCCGCTGTCTACGAAGTCCCTGGTCAGGTAATCGAGGACGGCGGGAAGGATGATCTTGGAGTCCTCCGAAAAATCGTCGATCGGATTGACGAAGCCCTTGCCCAGGAAGCGGGCCCAGACCCGGTTCACGAGGCTGCGGGCGAAGTACTTGTTCTTTTCCGAGGTGAGCCATTTAACCAGGTTCTTACGCCGGGTGGAGGCCCCGTAATTGGTCACCTTCGCCCCCTTGCGGGCCATCATCATCTTCGATTCCATTTTTTTCTTGTCGAGCTTGCTGGCCCCGGTCTTCGGTTTCGCAATGGGATCGAGGGGACTGTAATTCTCCGGCCTGTCGTAGCGTACGCCGAAATACATCGGCGGGATTTTCATGGGGCGGTGGCCTTTTTTCATCGGCGGCATGGTGATCTCGCCGCTGGAGCGTGAGCGGATCCCGTACCTGCGGGAATTGCCGCCGGCCCGGTCATAGTCCCTGTAGCGCTGGGTGCGCGCGAAGAAAGCCGCGAAGCCGAAGAATTCCTCGCGCTTGACGTCCGCGTAGGGGTGGTCATGACATTGAGCGCATTCGATCCGCGTGCCGAGGAATACGCGCGCGACCTTGCCGGCCATGTCCTCGGGCTTGGCCTCGTAGCGCAGGTAGAAGTTGACGGCCGGATCGTTCTCGGGAAGCCCGGCGCTCAGGAGTACCTCGCGGGCGAGCTTATTGTAGGGCGTGTTGGCCAGGAAGTTTTTTCGCAGCCAGGTGCGGAAGCTGCCGCGATCGAGTCCATCGGTATTGCCCTTGCGTCCGATGAGGGTATGTTCCCAGATCTCCGCCTGGAATTCCGCATGATCGGGGGTCTGGAGAAACCAGTCCGACCACTTGCCGACCTTGTTTCGTGCGCGGTCGTTGAGGAATTGATCGAGCTCGTCAGGGTAGGGAATGACCCCGCGCAGGTCGATGGACAGGCGCCTGAAGAAAGCGCTTTCAGAGGCTCTCGGGGCTGCGTTGGTGAACGCCCCGCTCCAGACCTCGTGCAGCAGACGGTTGATCTCGGCCGCGGCCTGCTCCGGTTCAGGCGGCTTGGGCGTCGCCTGGGAAACGGTTCCGGAGAGCAGCCCGAAAAAAACGACCAGAATTCCGGCAAGTTTGGTTTTTGAGGTCCTGTTCATCGCTCTTTCGGTAGATCTGAGTGTATTCAGGCTTTGCACTACGCTTCAAGTTACCTATTATAGTTTGTTGTATTCAGTTACATCCAAGTCTTTTCAGGACTTCTGTACAGTCCCACGGCTTTTTCCACCCGGAAAGCGGCTTCTACGGTGCTGATATGAGGCTCGGTTCGATTCGATTAAAATCACTTAATTGCCTGTCGCTTCTTGTCTTGTCGCAGGTTTTCTGGGCTCTTCCCCTGGCATCTCAGGTTCCGACCCGCCCCCTCGGGGCGCCAGCCGGGGCCATCATCAGCCCCAAGACTTCGGGGACTGGAAAAGAGTCGAGCTATCTCGAGTGGGCTCCCAAGCTCAATGCCGCCTTCCGTGATTTCCGGAGAGGACGCAGGACCGCGCCGAGCAAGGTCTTCGCCGACTTCCTGCGCACCGAGAAGAAAAACCCGATCCCCCGCAAGTTTCTTTCTGAGATCCTGATCTCCCAGGGCAAGCTGGAGGAGGCGCGCTCGGTTCTCGGCTCCACTCTTCGAGCTAAGCGCGCTGATGAGATCGAGCCGGTACCGCTGACGGATTGGCATATCCTGGCGCCGTTCAAATACGAAGGAAAGAAGAGCTTCGACGCCGAGCTGAAACCCGAAAAGGAAGGGTTCAATACGGCCGCGAAATACACAGGGGATGGAAGGGTCTGCCGCTGGAAGATGGCCAAGGGCCCGCGCGTCGATTTCCGGACGGTGCTCGAGATTGAGGGCGCGGGTATCGGCTACGGTCATTGCCAGTTCCTGTCCCGCAAGGCGGGCTGGGTTCGTTTCGGCATCGGCTCCGGTGATGGAATCAAGCTCTGGCTCAATAACGAGCTGATCCACTCGAACTTTACCCGCCGGGATATCGGTGAGGACCAGGACGAGGTCTACGCCTGGGTCAAGCGCGGCAGGAACACCCTGCGGATCAAGGAGAACTCGACCGGGGATGAGTTCAGGTTCTATATCCAGATCTACGATGAGCTGGACCTTCCCTCCTCGAAATTCCTCGACAGGGCCCTGGCCGGCTACAAGGAACTCGACCGCGCCCGCTTCGAGGATGCGCTGAAGTCCTTCATGGAAGCCGAGGCGGAGCGCCCCGGGGTCCCCGAGGTTGCGGTCGGCATCGCGGAGGCGATGCTGCGCCAGGACAACCTGGTCGCCGCTCGCGGCTGGGTCAACCGGGCTCTCCTGGAACGTGCGAATTCCGTCAGGGGACTCATGGTCTACGGCGAGACAATGCTCCGTCTGCGCCAGCCGCTGAAGGCTTTCGACGCGTTCAGGGCCGCCTACCGAGCCAGCGAGTATTCCGATGAGAAGGTCTTCCAACTCTGGGTCGATAGCGCGGCGCGGTCAAGGTGGAGTCTCCAGAATGGCCTGGCGCTGCTTGACAAGGCCCGTGGACTTCGCAAGGCGAAGCGGAAGACCGAGGCCGCCGCGGCGCTGGCGCAGGCGAGCTCTCTCCTGGAGCGAACCTTTGTCGGCCTCGCCGACCTGAGCGTCTACCATCGCGAGGGTGGGGATCGCAAGCAGGCGGTCAGCTACGGGACCCAGGCGCTGGCGAAGCTGAGTCCCCAGCAGATAGCGCTGAATTGTTCGGCCGAGTGGCTCCTGAACCTGGTAAAAGATCTCCGCCAGACCCGTCCCCAGGACCAGGCCGCGAGGGAGCGTATTCTCATGCTCGTCCAGCAGGTCGATCCCACCCGTTCCGACCTGATCCGGGAGCTACTGGCGGTGAAGCCTGCCGCCGGGAAGTCGGCGATCTCGAAGAAGATCGAAGCGCTCCTGAAAAAACGCCCGGAATCGGCGCTCTACAAGGAATACACCAGCCGCCTCTATTCAGCCGGTGACTACGAGCGCTGCGCGGAGATCTGCAAGGAAGGCCTGGCTGCCGGTATCGTCTCCCGCACCTTGCGCCTGCGCCAGGCCAACGCGCTCATGAAGGTGAAGCGTTACGAGGAGGCCGAGGGGCTCTTCAAGGGGCTGCTCGAGGAGAAGGACTACGTGAAGCGGGCGAACGAGGGGCTCCAGAAGCTCGCCAGGCTCATCAAGCCCGAGAGTTAATCCTGTCCTCGGCCGCGCGGCTCAGGGGATCTCGCTTCCATGCGGGTCGAGGTCCGGGTTGCCCAGCAATTTCTCCAGCTCTTTCACCAGGGCGGGTTGCAGATGGTGTTCGATGTGATCCGCCGCATCGTGCACGTGGTCGGATGCCGCGCCCATCTCGTGGATCATGTAGCTCTCCCAGAGACGGTGCCCCCGGATGATTCCGCCGACCTTTTCGCTTCCCTCCTCGGTCAGCAGGATGCCCTCACTCTCAACCGTCAGCTCGCCGCGAATCCTGCAGCGCCGAAGCGCCGCGGCGAGTTTTTCCGGAGGATAGCCGAGGCGCGCCGCGGCTTCTTCCAGGGTGACGGCTTCCGCTCGAGGGGTTCCGCCCAGGCGATAGACGGAGCCCAGCAGGTTCTCCTCGAGGATTCTTGATTCGAGCGCCCTCTTTCTCAGCGCCTGAGCCAGCAGTCCCTGCTCGGGGCTGAAAACCAGGGCGAGCAGGAACTGCAGGCCCGCAACGACGGCGACGGTCGGGGCCCTGGCGGTCTCGAAGTTGACTGCCTCGAGCAGGATCGTCATCCAGGAGCCGAGGAACGCCGCGCTGAGGCCGAAGAGGGCGGAGAGGATGAGGACCCTGTTGAATCGGTAGCTCAAAAGTTGGGCGGTGGCGGCGGGAATGATCAGCAGGGCGATCACGAGGATGGCGCCGACTGCCTCGAAGGCGACCACTATCGCCAGCACCAGCAGGCTTGTCAGCAGCAAGTTGACCAGTCCGACAGGCAGGCCGAGCGTACCGGAGAGCTGACGATCGAAGCTGGTGATGAGGATCTCCTTGTAGAAGCCGAGGAAGAAGAGGATCACGAGGATGGAGCAAAGGAGGGTCGGCATCACCTGGCTGAATTCACCGATGACCTCGAGGGAACCGTAAAACACGCAGTCCTGGTCGAAATGCGCGTCTCTGGCCGCCAGCCTGATGAGGATGACCCCGATGGCGAAGAAGGCCGGGAAGACCGCGCCGAGGGCTGTGTCCGGCTTGATGCGGGAATGCCTGTGCAGCGCCTCGATGAGCATCGTCGAGGCGAGGCCGGCTACGAGCGCCCCGGCGAGGATAAAGAGCATTGTCGCCGAGGTACCGAAGACGTGTTCTTCCTCATTGCGATCGAGCACGATTCCGGCCAGCAGCAGGCCACCCGCGATACCGGGAAGGACGCTGTGGCTGACCGCGTCGCCGAGCAGGGCCGTGTGGCGCACCAGGAAGACGGCTCCGAGGAGCCCGCAGCTCATTCCCACAAGCAGCGCCATCAGCAGCGGCCAGGTGTCGATGTCCCAGTCAAACCAGAGCTCCGCGGCGGTCATCGAGTTTCTCCTTCCCCGCTCCCCGGCGGAATCGCCTTGCCGTGCGGGTCCGTTTCGGGATTGTCGAGAAGCTCCTCCAGCTCCCGGACGGTTTCGGCATCCAGGAAGTGTTCGATCTCTTCGGCTCCCGCGTGTACGTGGTCGGGCGCCAGGGAGGCTTCCCGCTGCAGGAAGATCTCCCACAGGCGGTGTCCGCGCATCAGCGTGCGCGCCCTCTCCTGCCCCAGCGAGGTGAGAATAAGGCGGTCGTTTTCTAATCGTCCCCAGCCGGATCCATTCATGTGCCGGGCAAGCAGCCTGGTGGCCGAGGGCTCCTCGCCGCGTTCGTTCGCCAGGTCACCGATTGGGATGGCGAGGAGCTCGCCGCCGCGCTCACCGATTCGCCAGGCCGAGGTCAGCAGGTTCTCTCGCAGGGTTTTGAGGGCCAGCTTTCTGTGAGAGAGGTAGCGACCGAGAATGCCATGGTGGGGCGCACCCAGGAAGGCTCCCATCAGGCCGAGGAAGGACAGGCAGACGATTGCCGGCCCCACGCCGATCCCGAATACGAAATCCAGGTAGACCCCGCCGAAGCCTGCCAGCGCCCCCAGGGCGGCCGACAGCAGGACCATTCGCTTGAGCTTGTCGGTCAGCAGGTAGGCCGTCGCGGGAGGAATGACCAGGAGGGCGGCCACGAGGATGACCCCGAGTATTTTCAGGCTGACGACGATGACCAGGGTCAGCAGGATCAGCAGCAGGTTGTCGAAGAGGTTGCGAGGGAGGCCGATGGAATCCGCAAAGGATGGATCGAAGATCGAGGCGGACACCTCCTTGAAGAACAGGCCCAGTACCGCCCCGATGACGACGGCTGCAGAGGCGAGAAAGACCAGGTCAATCACCTGGATGATGGCGGGATTGCCGAAGAGGTAGTGATTCAGCCCGGAGGCCTGGCTGCTGAGCTCGGGGCCGGCACGGGTGATCCAGCTCAGCAGCCAGATGCCGACAGCGTAGAACAGGCTCAGGGTTATACCGAGGCTGGCGTCCTCCTTGATCCGCGAGTGAGAGCTGATGGCGCGGGTGAGGAGGGCGGCGAGGAGCCCGGCCGCGAGCGAGCCCAGCAGCAGCGCCGGGGTGCTCTTGCTGCCGGCGATGATGAAACCGGCCGCCACGCCGGGAAGCACCGCGTGGCCCAGCATATCGGCGAACAGCGACATGCGCCGCAAGGTGATGAAGCTGCCGAGAACTCCACAGGTCAGGCCGGCGAGACAGGCTCCGAGCACCGCGTTGATGGTCGCCTGAGCGGCATCCCCGTGCCCCAGGAGGCTTGAGAAGAATTCTCCTGTGAGTTCAACAAAGCTCATTTCTTGCCGCTCTTGGACTGCCGGATCGCCTCGCCCGCCTGCGAGAGGACTGTCAGGTGCCCGCCGTAGGTCTTGCGCAGGAGGTCCTCGGTAAAGACCTCTCCTGTAGGTCCGAAGGCGACCAGCCGGCGGTTCAGCAGCAGCAGGTGGTCGAAATATTCCGATGCCGTCTGCAGGTCGTGATGGACGACCAGCAGGGTCCTTTTTTCCGAGCGCATCTGCTCCAGCAGCTTGACGATGGTTTTTTCGGTCGTTGCGTCGACTCCGGCGAAGGGTTCATCCATGAGGTAGACCCTGCTCTCCTGGGCCAGCGCCCTGGCCAGGAAGATTCTCTGCTGCTGTCCGCCGGAGAGGTTGGAGATCTGGCGGTCGGCGAAAGCCGTCATGCCTACCTTCTCGAGGGCCTGAGCGGCGATTTCCCTGTCGGCCGCCGCGGGCCGGCGAAGGAGGCCGAGATGCCCGTACCTTCCCATGAGCACGAGGTCGCTGACCGTGATCGGGAAGTCCCAGTCGACCTCCTCACGCTGGGGGATGTAGCCCACGGTGGCTCTCTGCCGCTCGATGGGTTCACCGTATATTTTTACCCATCCCGAGGACAGGTCGAGCAGCCCCATGACGGATTTCAGCAGGGTCGATTTTCCCGCTCCGTTGGGGCCGATGATCCCGACCAGGGCGCCCTCGGGAATCTCGATGTCGATATTCCAGAGTACGGGCTTCTGGTCGTAGGAGACCGTCAGGTCGTGGATCTCAATTGGCGACGCGGTCATTGATCTTCACCCTTGTCGCCGCCGAGGGCCGTGAGAATTGTTTCGAGGTTGAAGCGGAACATCCCGAGGAAGGATTCCGCCTGCGAGCCCGGCTTTCCGAGCGCGTCACTGTAGAGCTCGTGCTCGAATATTTCGCAGCCCGCCTCCTGGGCGACCTTTTCTACCGCATCGCGCGGTACCGATGTTTCGGCGAAGATGACGGAGATGGAGTTTACCCTGATGTACTTCACCGCCGCCCGGATGTTTTGGAGCCCCGGCTTGGTCTCCGTGCTGATACCCTGCAGCCCCTTGACCTCGAAGCCGTAGGCGCGGGCGAAATAATTGTAGGCATCGTGGCTGGTGACGACCTTGCGCTTTTTGGCTGGCAGCTGCTTGATCCTGGCGAGGGCCCATTGGTGGGTTTCTTCGAGCTTCGCGAGGTAGGCCTTCGTGGCCGCGGCGTAGCTCTCGGCATGGGCGGGATCCGCGTCCTGCAGGGCCTTTCCCGCCTCGGCGGCCGCGACCTTCCAGAGCTGCAGGTCAAACCAGAGGTGAGGGTCCGGATAGGCCCCGAACAATTCATTCCTGATGAGCTTTTCTTTGTCGATGACATCGGCGACAGCGGATATGTGCTGGCCCTCGCGGGGTGAGTCCTTGATGCGGGCCAGCAGGTCGCCCATCTTGCCTTCGAGATGGACCCCGTGGTAGAGGACGAGGTCCGCGTTGTTGAGGCGTTTCTGGTCGGCGCGCGTCGCCAGGTAGAGGTGGGGGTCAACGCCCGGCCCACAGAGGCCCGTGACCTCGACGTGTTCGCCTCCGATGATCCGAGCGGCATCCGTGATCATGCCGGTGGTGCAGACCACGCTGAGCTTGCCGCCGGATGTGGATTTTTCAGAGGGGGAGCAGGAGACCAGGAGTGGCAGGACCAGGAGTAAGAGGGCCGGGAGAGTTCGAGTTTGCACGTGCTTGTCCTTGTAGCTTTGTTTGATGGGGTTTGTTTCCAGAAGGCCCGTGGCCGCGGGATGGCCACGAAGGCACCAACTGATAGTAGCAAATTTTATTACCCTAGGGTAATAAAGATGGCCCGAAAGAAAAAACAGGCCACGCGAGACCGTCTTCGCAAAGGAATCAGAGGAGAACCAGGCGGCCCTTCTCCGAGCAGCGGTTGTAGATTTTTTCCGCCCGCAGAGTGAAGAGGGAGATGGTCTCCTGGGGGCAGCTCAGCCGGCTGAGAAAGAGCTTCCATTCCATCGCTTTCTGCCCGTTGCCGGTGAATTTGTAGAAGGCGTTGAGCTGCGCGGCGGCGCTGGCCTGGTTCAGGATCTTCTGGAGGGTCTGGGCGGCCAGGCTGGCGTTTTCCAGGTGGGCCTCCGCTTCCTCGGTAACGCCGCCCTGGGCTTCGCATGCAGCCAGCCCGAGATAGTAAACGACGAGCAGCTCGGCCTTGTTCATGGGCTTGTCGTTGAGCAGAGATTCGTAGATCGACCTGGCACGGTCCACCTCGCCGGTATGGAGCCTGAGCATCGCCTCGGAGTTGCGCCGCAATTCCAGCACGTAGCGGATCTCCGGATACTCATCGAGAATCTTGGGGTCCAGCGGCGGCAGAGAAAACTCCGCCATGGGGCAGTCTGATGAGACGGGTCTCTCCAGCAGCGCGTTGTTGAATGAATAGATCTCGAGGACGAACTGCCGCACGAGGTTGGGGATGCTCTTGGGAGACTCTGAGATCAACGCCTGGGCGTGATCGAAATGTTTCCAGGCCTCGGCGAAGCGCATCTGCAGTGAGCGGATTCGTCCGCGCATCGTCTCGGCATGGAAATGTCTTACGCCCTCGAGTTCCCTGTAGGAAGTATCGAGGTCGGCCCTGCGAAAGAACTTCTTGAGCCAGTTCTCAGGCAGCGGAGAAGGTCTGTTGGTGATCTCTTGAGGGGACATCTGCGCTCCAGCCGATGATTCGGCGTTCAATCAGGTCCCGTATCGTACGGATCGAGGAATCTGATGTCCATCCCGTTATGCCCTCTGGGGGTACCTAACTCTTTTGCCGATAATATGTTCAGTGTTTTCGGAAGGTCTTCAGTCAGACAGGTAGGAACCGCACCCGGCTTCACAGGACAGGTTGGGAAGCGTCAGGTCGGGGGCGCAGTGCTGGTTGAAGGGCCCTGGGGAGGGAGGGCTCGCGCCGCCGCCAAAGAGCCAGCTGTTGAGATAGATGATATCCGAGAGGTCTACCCTGCCGTTATCGTCCACATCTGCCTGGTTCAGGCAGGGAGGTTCCTGCCCGCCTGCGAAGAGATAGAGGCACAGGAAGCTCGTATCGCTGATGTTGACCCTGCCGTCGTTGTTCGAATCGCCCCGGCCGAGAATCTCCTCGAGGTCCACGTCGATCGGGAACCTCAAATTCCCGATGCGCGCCTCTAAATCGATGAAGGAGGTGATGCAGAGCACCAGGACGAGAGTAAGGGGCCACGTATTTTTCATAGGTCTTCCTTGCGGCGGAGGGCGGTGTTTCAGGGCTTTTTCCCCGTGGTAAAGGGGGCAATTTCCGTGCCCGCCGCCGGGTTCCGGGGCCTTGGCCGCAAGTCATTCAGGGGGGGAGAATTGCGTCGGTGCGCCGGTTCAGCCCGAGGTGCCGATAATGTGCCGAGTGCCGCTGAGGGGCGCCAGTGGTCCCTGAGGTCCAAACGGCCACGATCGGCCGCTCATCGCCGAACGCGTTCGGGTCT
>NZOA01000068.1 GCA_002695115.1 Planctomycetota bacterium | reverse complement strand
GGAATCATCACAATCGGCGGCACCATCGCCGTCGTCATCCTCGCCATTGCCGCAGATCTCCACCTGGCAGGCGTTGTGGCGTGCGCAGTCCGAGTCATCACAATCGACCTGGCCATCGAGGTCATCATCCCTGTTGTTGTCGCAGATTTCCGCCACCACGCCGCCGGGTTCGAGAATCCCGGCTACATCCTCTTCGCTCAGCGCGTAATTGTAGAGACGAACCTCGTCGATTTCTCCCCTCCAATGATAGCTGGGAGTCGCCCGGAGGATTCCGCCAATCGTCGTCGTATTCACATCCATTGGGGCGCGGGTATAGGAAAAATCTGTCCCGTCGGCTACTCCGTCGACATAGAGCACGACCCGGCCGTTGTTGTCGGACCAGGCAATGTGGTGCCAGGTATCGTCAAAGACCACGCTCGTGGAATAGGTGTGATTGAGAAGCGCCCCGCCATTGCCGCGAATGTACCCATCCAATGCGCCGTTGGCTCCACGGTTGTGGGTTCCGAGGTTGAAGAGCGGGGTGTTGTTCGTCGTCGAACCCTCCGAGAAGATCCGGAGATCGCGCTGCCCGACCGGACCCCGAACCCACATCGCGATGCTGAAAACGGGCTGAGTGTTCAGAGGCAGACCCGTGGTCTGCGCCAGGCTTACGAGCGTTTGGTCCGCCGCGTTGAAGTGAAGCGCGCCGCCCTCTGCCCCATCATAACCTTCGACGAAGGTCAGCGCCGCGCCGCCGACAACTGCGCCGTCGTTGCCGCCGTCCCCTGAATCCAGCAGGTCTCCATCGAGCGCGAAATAGGAAACCTCGTCTGCCCTGGCGTTTACACCCGCCAANAGGGCAATACAAAGTGCGAAACCGATTTCTCTACCGTACTTTTTCATGACCCTGCCTTCTCTACTCCACCCTCGGTCGATCGGCGACCGGAAAACCTCCATCCAGTGAAGGATACACACTAATCCCGCTGGGCAGCAGATGCTGAAAACAACCCCAGGCAAATAACCGCCTCGGCAATCCCAGCAAGCAAACTACATAGCAAGCCTGTGACCCAGCCGAGCATTGTAGCCATTAACAAACTGGCTCAGCAAATAAATTGATCAGAAGGCGCAAACATTTGGGCAGCCTTCGATGCGCAGGCAATCGGCGCCGGGCGCGGGAGGAGGACCGGCTGCAAACAGGAAGCTCAACGCGTANATCGCATCCGAGAGGTCCAGGGAGACATCTCCGTTGAGATCCAGGAGAAGTAAATTGCCGCCGTTGTCGAAGTCGCCGCCCTCGCAAGGCGGCTGCGGAGCTCCGGCGATGAACAGGTAGCGAAGGAGACCGATCGGATCTGAAATATCCATGACGCCATCCTGGTTAAAATCGCCGGCCCGCTGAAGGCCGCCGGCCTCGGGAGTGAAATCATGAACGCCCGGAGAGCCGAAAACCTGGCTTGCCCGCCAACTGGCAGGCAGGATCCAGGACTCCAGGGGTGCCCCTGCATCGACGATCTCGAGCGACATGCCCTGCCCGTCCGTCAGGGGGTACCAGGAATCGGAGTAAGCGAAACCAGCGACGATTTCTCCGAAGGCATCTTCCAGTCGGAGCGCTTCGCCGCCATTGTCCAGCTTGCCTCCGTATTCACCGANAATCCTCATCCCCCTGGTATCGTAGCGAGCTTCGAAAGCCTCGATATTTTCGACAACCAGGACGACCTCCCCGGGAGCCAACCNCGTCATGGGTTGAGCGGAGAAATCGAATCGGATGCCGCCAGTGAATCGCACCCCCTCGAGGGAAATCGTGTCTTCCCCGGCATTGATCAGCTCCAGGTAATCGAAATCCTCCGAAGCGAACTCGCTCTGCCCGGCAGGCGCGGGAGAATGGTACATGATCTCGCTGATGCGAAGCGGCAGGGGGCCGGCAGCGAAAAACGTCGTTTCGACAAGCGCGCTCCAGCTCGCGCCAAGCCTGGCGCGCCCGAGGAATCGGGTCGTCTCGGTCAGCTCGACTCCCGATTCGTTGACCGATCCACCACCGATTTCGGGGACGATGAGGAAGTCGCTGCTCGTCACGCTCGCATTGAGGCCGTGGATCGCGAGGACATTCACNCCGGCGACAAGCGCATCGAGATNACTCGAGATGTCGAGCGTCTCNAAGACAACAGCCGCCGCATCCGNATGCGAGCGACTGGAGCGGGAGTTCCATTGCGGATCAGCCGGNGCATTGCGGCTNGCNACCTCGACACCGTTGAGGTAGGCGACGTAGCCATCGTCGTANTTCATGCTGAGGGAGAGAAAGCTGATCGTCCCCGGGTCTTCGACAACGAAGGGAACGCGCATGTAGATGGACCCATTTTCACCGTACAGGACTCCTTCGACATCGGTAACGAAGTCATCCTCGTAGCCGCCCTGGCGCTCGTAACCAAGAGCGCTCATGCCATCGCTCCAGGACGCGTCATCAAAATCCGGCGAGGTCCAGTCCGGCCCCAGGGCGGGGCCCGTTGGCACAATATAGGTCGCCGGGCGCGGGGACGCCAGGAGCTCGACACTGGCCGTGCTGCCTGCCAGCAGCGCTGCCGGAGCTAAAGCGCCGCCTTCGAGCCTCGGATCCGTCCCATCGAGTGTGTAGTATACCGATCCCGCGGGAGCGGCGATTCCCAGTCGAAACCCGGGCTCGAATCCGCCGCCGTGGCGACTCAATCTCGGTGGCTCTACTTCCGGGTAGAGGTCCGCTGCCCGGAACCGCTCGAGCGCCAGCTCGTTGCAGTCCGGGATGTATTCGACAAGGACAGTGTCTCTTGCCGGAATCCAATGATCTTCCAGCGTGTAAAGTTCGGCGGGACTGTTCGAAGGATCAGGAACGTCATCGCGAAAATCTCCCCAGCGCGCGGATTCTCCGACCATGGCGCGTTCGATCTGGTTGGCTCGATCCATCCAGCGAGCCTGCGCGACCTCGACAGCGAGCGCCCCATCGTGAAAAAGATGCTTCTGCAACCGGTCTCCGAAGCGAACACGGAACTCGGGGTTGGATCGCATCCGGGAATAGATTCGTGCCGGCGAGTTGTCGTTGGAGACGCTGACCCGGTTGCGGGTGTAGATCGTCCTGTCCATGATGATTTCCTGGTCCCAGACGAAGAATCTCCAGCCACCGAGCTCCCCGGCCCGGCTCCTGGCCGCGTAGAAATTGTGATGCGGCCAGTCTTCAGCACAGGCAAAGATATGCAGAATCATGTAGTCGATCAGGTTGTCGACATCGACCAGGTTGGGATAGGCGGCATTCGGACTGCCGTCAGGGTTATTTCCCTGGATACGCTGGTAGGCGGCCGCCGTACCCAGCCCCGAATTGGCCAGCGACATGAGCTGCGCCCAGGAGGTTCGCCGGCCCCGGAAGAGCTCGTTGAAGTCCTTGACGATGTCCCAGTCCTCCGCCTCGCCTCCCTGGTGGGAAGCGTGGAAGTTGTCGTCGGGCCGCTCAGCGGGATTGTAGAGACCCCAGTAGAGGCCATTGACATACAGGTGCACGTAGCTGTTGTGCCCGGAGAGATTTCCCATGGCCAGCTGGCTGTCCTTCATCCACAGGTCACGGGTATAGGTCGAATCCCAGCGGCGATAGCGCGACCCACCATCTTTGAAGGCCCATGCATCGGTCGAAAAACAGCGCAGGACGATGGTGTCGAACTCGTCGATGTCAGAGTCGGGAAACCATCTGTAGCGCAGCTTCGATGGTCCGTAGAGTGATTTGAACAGGAGCCGGAAGGAGTGCTTGCCTTCGACTGTCCGCGCGCTCGATCCGCCCTGCATACGAACGCCGCAGTTCAGGTGAAATCCTTCATCGCTACCGTCTCCGTCCTCGGAGAGCTCATCGGGAATAATCAGCTCGGCCGATGCCGCGCGTTCCCAGCCTACGCCCCGATTTTGCGGGTGGACATAGATGCCACGCGAGGATCCCATGAAATCGTCGGGCTCCATAACGATAGACAGCGTCGGGATCGACTTCAGGTCTTCCTTGACCGTGGGCTCGAAGCTCGGCGAGTTCTCATTGGTGCAGATCTCCGGGTCCATCGCATAGTCGGCCCGCAGCCCTGCCCAACTCGATGGATAGCCCCGAGGGTTGTTCGGCTGGCGGATGACATCATCGAGGAAGATATAGGTCTGGGTGTCGACCCCGGAGGGCTGATGCAATGGCTTGAAGGCGGCGGCTCGCAGGATGGTATGCCTCGCGATGCGAAGGGGTCCGTCATAAATCTCGCCGTGGCTGGCGGTGGGCTCGGTGCCGTCCGTCGTGAAACGAATCTGGGCGCCTTCGGTTTCCGTCCGGATCTCCAAATCGAAGGGAGCATCGAAGAAGCCCCGGTGCACGGAGAAGTTAGTGTCAGCGACGAAGTCGATCGTTCCGCCGCGGTTCGGTTCACCCGGGCTGGGGTCAGCGAAGTAACGGAACTGGTCGCCCAGCGCTCCGGAGCCCAGGAGCTCGGCGGAGCAGAGGAAGCTTTCATCGTCGGCTTCGAGGTTCAACGCATGGATCGCNAGCACGTTCAAGCCGNCGAGCAACTCCGAACGAAATTCGGAGAGGTTGACGCTCTCGGGCGTGATGGCCTCGGTACCGCTGTGGCTCGCCGTAGCTGTAGAGTTCCAGCCGAGGACCTGGGGAGCGTTCGCGTTCGCTACTTCGATGCCATTGAGATAGGCGACGAACCCATCATCGTATTTCATGCGCAGCGTCAGCGCTTCAACGCTGGCGGGATCTTCCACCTCGAACGGGATCCTGAGGTACAGGGAGGTACGCCCGCTGAGGTCGGATTCTATGTCGGTCGCCGTATTCGCAGCATACGGATTGCCTGCCCCCGGCGAGCTGCCCGTGGCGAGAATCGAGACCTCCTCCGCGCTCAGGGCCCGATCCCAGACAGCGAAGTCATCGATATCCCCGGTGAACTGGCAGCATGCGCTCGAGCGGAGCACGGCGCCGATGGAGCTGATATCGAGCGGCATCGCCTGCTTGTCGTAGCTGAAATTCCTCGTGTCGAGAACGCCGTCGACAAAAACCCGCGCCGATCCATCCTCATCGACCCAGGCGACGTGATGCCATTCATCGTCAAAGACCGTCGCATTGCTCAGGCGATGCGACACCGGGGTGCCGCTGGCGGTACGAATGAAAACATCCAGCTTACCGTTGGCGCCGGTGTTCGCAGTGCCAAGCGTCAGAAGCGGGCGGTTGTTCGTGGAGGATCCTTCGGAGTAGATGCGGCGGTCGTTTTGAGGCAGGCCTCGCACCCACATCGCGATCGTATACGCCGGGCGATTGTAGACCGGCAGAATCCTCTGGGTTCTCAGATCGACGTAGTTGCTCCCGTTGAAACGAATAGCGCCTCGGGCGGTACCGTCGAAGCCTTCGACGAAAGCAGGCGCTCCGCCAACGTGGGCTCCATCGTTGGGCCCGATCGCATCGAGGACGTCGCCATCGAACGGCAGGTGAGTGAACGGTGGCGGCACGCCGATCTCCTGGCCCTCCGCGTAATAACCGAAGCCCATCGCGCCTGATTGCCATCGCGCCCCTGGAGCGAAACCGGCGGCGGTCCAGTCCGTACCCAGCGCGCCTGAGTCGGGAACGTAGTAATCCGCCGCGGCTCCGGGCTCGATGAGGCTCACGGCTTCCGCGAAGATGCCGTAGGAGATGTTTTCCCGCTGCGGCGGAAACAGGGGGCGGAACTCCTGCGCGACTCTACCGTCCGGGCGAACGAGCGCCAGGTACTCTCCGGCGTTTTCGAGGCTGAAGTTCGCGTGGAGCTCTGAGTCGGGATCGTTGCGCGCCTTGCCTGAGGCGAAGACGATGAGGTAGCCGCCGGGAGCAATCGCGATTGCCGGAAAGCGCCAGCGAACGGGATCGTCGGCGCGGTCGNTCANNTACCAGCCGTCGAGATTCAGCTCCCGGGCGTGAGGNTTGTGGANNTCGATCCAATCCTGGAGCTCNCCNTCTTCGTCGCGNATTCCCGACTCNTTNCTGGCCAGGAACTCGTTCAGGACCGGCTCCTGGGCCGAAACCAGGCCGCATGAAATAAGAATAGCCAGGAGCGCGATCTGCTTGGTGATTTTCATTCTATCCGTCTGAGCCGGAATTGAGCCTGCGTGAGCGTTACCTTAGCCCATGCGGATGCGATGGTTGGAAGAGACCGAGAACCCGATGCTCTCGCCACTGTCGAAGCTATTGTCCATTTTATCCTGTCGTTGCGACACGGCAATGAAGAAGGAGCAGGGAGCTAACCAGCCGGGCAGATGCCCTCGCAGGGACGCATCGGACGGCAGTCGGGGCCAAGGGCCGGCGGAGTGCCCCCCTGGAACAGGTACAGGAGTAGGGAAATCGCATCTGTCAGGTCAACACCAAGGTCGCCGTTTACATCGAGCAGATCCCGTGCTCCCGGGTCGGTAATTCCATCCGCGCCACAGGGTAGTTCCCCATCGCCAAGCAGGAACAGGATCCCGAGCAGGCGGATGGCGTCGGAGAGATCGAGCATCCCGTCTTCATTGGCATCGCCCGGGAGTCGAAGATTGTCCGAATCGATGTTCTCGACCATCCCCGGGGTCCCAAGGAAAACGGAACTGGGGACCCATGCCTCAGCGGTATGGATGGAGGCCGTCGGGGCGTCGAGACTGCGGATCGTCAGCGAGTAACCCTCTCCATCGGTCCGGGGGTACCAGGTGTCTTCGAATGTGACTGACAACAGGACGCGACCGACAGCGTCTCGCCACACGAGCCGGTCTCCCGCGTTGCCCAATTGACGCCGGTACTCGCCGAGCACGCTCCCCCCCGCATCGGGATAACGCTCAAGGAAGCTGTCGAGGTGGCTGACCAGGACTCCGGCCTCGCCCGGTTCGAGAAAACGCTTCAGTCCCTCTCTGAACGTGAACCCAACACCCGAGTCAACCACCTGCCCCGCCAGGGAGACCCTGTTGGCGGAAGTGTTGAGAACTTCGATGAATTCGAAATCGTCGGCCTCGGTTCCCTCAGGCATCTGCAGGGGCTCCGGAGGATGGTACATGATCTCCGTCAGGCGCAGGGGTGTCGGTTCATCGGTAACAAATACAGCCCGCTCCAGCGCGCTCCATTCACCCGCCTCGCGTGAGCGAGCAAGCACCTCGGTATCCTCGAAAATGGAGATCGAGTCTCCTTCATGGAGATGTACCCCGGGCTGGAGCCCCCCACCGGCCTGTCGCGGGTCGGTTCCATCCAGGCTGTAATAGATTGCATCGGCTGGGGCTGCGAGAGTTAGAGCGTAGCCCGGCTCGACCAGGCCGCCATAGCGTGAATACGTCGGCGCCGCAACACGAGGGTACATACCTTGCGCACGAAACTGCTCCAGGAGGATCGCACTGCGTTGGGGGAAATGATCGTTCAGCAGGTACTCGCGTTCGGCCGCCCATTCCACGTCCGGCCGGTAGGGAGTCGAGCGCCGGTAGTCTCCCCAGCGCATCGATTCAGCGTACAAGGCAGGTTCAATATGATTAGCCAGCTCCTCCCAGCGCGCCGCGACGCCGCCGGGAGAGAGAATGCCGTCACCTGTCAGAAGCTCCTGCAGCCGGTCAGCAAAGAGTGACCTGAACTCCTCGTTCGCTCGCAGCGCATGATAGAACTTGGTCGGCGAGTCGGGATCGCGGCGATGAGGAAGCGTACGGTTGTTCCTTACCCCCCCCAGGAAGGCGTACTCGGAATCCCAGGAGAACAGGCGAAAACCATTCGTCCGGGGACCTCTCCTTCGGACCATGTAGTAATTCCCGGGCCAGTCGGTCGATGGCGCCAGCATATTCACGATCATGTAGTTGGCCAGGTTGCTGACGTCAAGGTAGTCCTGCACCGCTCGGTATGCCTGCGCGCTCGCAAGACCGGCTGCGCGCATGGAGTCGAGCGTGTTATAGGCGGCGCTGTTGCCGTCGACGACTTCCTCGTGCGTCTTGATCGCATCGTACTCCGACTTGCCTCCTCCCATGTGCTCGGCTCCGAAGGAAGCATCCGGCCGTTCAACGAGGCTGTAGATACCCCAGTAGAGCCCGTTGAGGTAGAGATGGACGAGGTGGCTGCGCGCCGAGAGATTGCCGGTAGCGGCTTCGGCCGACCGCACCCAGTCATCACGAAGATAGGTTCCGCCTCTTCGCTGGCTGGAATTGTCCGAGACCCAGGAATCGAACGCGTTGGGTCGAATGGCCAGCGTGTCGAAGTTGTCGACCCCGCCGGGAAACAGCGGGAACTCCAGCTTCGATGATCCGTAGCAACCACGAAACAGCAGGCGAAAACCGTGCTTGGGAGAGCTTGAAGGACTACGGCTGCGGTTTCCCATGATCCGGATCCCTGCATCGACCTGGAAAGAGCCAGCGTCTGAAAACCATTCCGCCGAGCAGGGCCTTTCCCACGTAATGCCTGAACTTCTCGGGTGGTCATAGATTCCGCTCGGACCAAAGAGGGCATCCTGGGGCATGACGAGTGACAACGACGGGAGAGACAGGAGCCCTGCGCGTGCGCTCGCTCGGAATTCGGGGTCTGCCGCAAGCTCGGGATCCATCTCGTAGTCCGCCGCCACACCGGCCCAGGTGGAGGGCCAACTGGCCGGCGCGCCCTGCTCGAGGACCCGGTCAACCAGGAGAAAGGTCCTTGTGACAACGGGGCTCGTTATCCCCGTTTCATGGAATGCCGCGGCACGGAGTACCGTCGTTTCGGTGATGGCGACAGGGCCTGTCGCCTCGATCCCTGTCGTCTCGCCAGGCTCTGAACCGTCGAGAGTGTAGAGGATCGTGGCGTCCCTGGTCGAGGTTGAGAGTGAAAGAGCGAACGAGTCTTCGTAGACCCCTCCCTCAGCGTCCATTTCAACGGCAGAAACCAGGAAGCGACGCCCTGCGGAATTATCCTCGCCCGGTGTTGGCTCAGCAAACCACGCCGACGATTCAGAAAATCGGGCTACAAGCCTGGGAGCGATCAGGAAATCCGGGTCGTCAGCCGAGGCCTTGAGTCCCTGGATCGCGAGGATATTGAGTCCCCTTCGCAATTGCGCCGCCGGCGCCTCGATGACCCAGCGTGAAGTGGACAGCACCTCGGGGATAGAGCGATTTGCGGTGGCAGTCCCATTCCAGGCTCCATCGACCGGCGCGTTTGCGCGAGCGACTTCGAAGCCGTTGAGATACGCGATGAATCCATCGCCGTAGTTCATCTCCAGCAGCAGTGAGCCGATGGCGCTGGGATCGGAAACCTCGAAAGGAATGCGCAGAAAGGCGCTGGTTGAGCCGTTCTCCATCTCAGCTCCAATATCGGTTTCGATGAGCCCTTCAAGCGCCGAGCCGGCCAGCGACATTGGAGAACCTCCCTCGGCGAGACCGGAGATGTCGTTCGCGGTCAAGGCCCGGCTCCACAGCGACACTTCAGCAAGGCAGCCATCAAAAAAGTAGCTGGGGCCTGACCTCAGGATGGCACCGATCGAAGTGCGATCGAAGGCGATAGGACGCTTGGCGTAGCGAAAATCAGTCGCGTCCCGGTTCCCATCGATATAGAGAGCCGCGTCGCCGTCGAGATCCACCCAGGCCAGGTGATGCCAATCTCCGTCGAAGGCGATGCCTGTTGACTGCGTGTGTCCACGCAATTGAGAACCCCCGGCGTCACGAATGTAAATGTCCACGGTTCCTGTTCTGCCGCTGACATTGGTCCCGATATTGAAAACCGGGCTGTTGTTGCTGCCGGAACCTTCGGAAAAGACGCGCCGGTCCGCTTGCGGGCCTCCGCGAACCCAGAGCGAAACCGAGAATGCATCGTGCTGGAAGATCGGAAGGGATTCGTTTTGAGCAACGCGGACGTACTGGCTCGAACCATCGAGACAAAGGGCCGTGCCCTCGATGGGGCCATCGCTGAATTGCGCCGGGCCGGGTCCCTGGAAGGCGCCCTCGTTGTTGCCGGCAAAGTCGTCGAAACCTCCATCGAGGGGCCAGTAGCCGACGAGACCGGCGGGAGGCCCGGGATTGTCCGATCGTGTGAAGCCGACGGCAGCCGATGAATCGGCCCATGTGGCGGGCATCTCGAAATCAACCAGGGCCCAGGAAGCGCCCGGCGCTTCATCGGGAATAAGCAACCAGGCGCTGGACTGGCCATCGATGAGAGGGATCGATGCCCTGCCGAGACCGTACGATGTTCCCAGTTGCTGCTGTGGATAGGCGGGCGCATAGGAATGCACGATGGTTCGCCCATCCGGAGCCACCAGCGCGAGGGCTTCACCGTCCGCATCGAGTCGGAAATTCGTGTGCAGTTCCGGGGAAGCCCGGTCTTTCCCAGAAGCGAACACGACGAGGTGCTGATGCGGCTGGATCGACACCGCCGGAAACTCCCAGCGCGTGAGCTCTTCCAGGCTGTCGGTGAGATACCAGCCCTCGAGATCGAGCGCATCCAGTCCATCGTTGCGGATTTCTATCCAATCGCTTGCGTCGCCATCACTGTCGAGAAGCTCGCCTCGACTCACGGCGAGAAACTCGCTGATAACGCCCTCCGAACTGGCTTTCATTGGGCACAACAGAAGGAGCGAAACAATACCGCAAATCGTCAAGCTGCTGCGAAAGGTGAGGTGGATTCGCGAACCCGGGATCGATTCCATAACCTGATCAACTGTAGCAGCCCACCGGGGAATGGCAACCTGTAAGGAAACCACTGTAACCGCAGAAAAGAGGCTCCTGCACAACTCGTTGTCGCGCAGGAGCTTTCGTGGTCGGGGCGATAGGATTCGAACCTACGACCTTCTGACCCCCAGTCAGACGCTCT
>NZOA01000067.1 GCA_002695115.1 Planctomycetota bacterium | reverse complement strand
ATCTCTGTGTCGCTGATCTTCTCCCGTGCGGCACGCACGGTCTTTGCGACCTCCGCGGGCAGGGAGCCGCCGTTGGTGTCGCAGAGTACGAGAGAGCTCGCGCCTCCCTCCCGGGCGGCGGCGAGGGTCTCCAGGGCGTACTCGGGATCCGCCTTGTAGCCATCGAAGAAGTGCTCAGCATCGTAGACGACCTCACGTTTTTCGGAGACCAGGTAGCTGACGGAGTCCCGGATGATCCTGAGGTTTTCTTCGGGGGTGGTTCTCAGAACCTCGGTAACGTGAAGATGCCAGGACTTGCCGAAGATCGTGACCACCGGCGTGCCGACCGCGAGGATCGCCTTCAGGTTGGCGTCATCTTCCGGGGCGCTGCCGGCCCGGCAGGTGCTGCCGAAGGCGGCGAGCTTCGAATGGCGCAGATCAAGGTCGGCGGCGGCCTTGAAGAAGTCGATATCCTTGGGGTTGGAGCCGGGCCAGCCTCCCTCGACGTAGTCGATGGAAAACTCATCCAGCAGCCGCAGGATCTTCAACTTGTCCCGCCCTGAGAAGGAGACTCCTTCACCCTGGGTGCCGTCGCGTAAGGTCGTATCGTAGATTTTGATCATGGGTCAGGTCTCTCCGCGGAGCGTCTCATTTGTCCGCCCAGGCCGGGCGTCATTCGTCCGCCTGCTCGCTGGAGCCGTTCTTGTCCTGTGATTTGTCTCCATGCCGGATGCGGTGATTCAGGGCGCGGTTGGCTCCCTTGATCATCGCGTGGACCGAGGCCAGGATGACGTCCTTGTCGACCGCGTCTCCGCGGAAGCGGTTCTCGGTCTTGTCTTTGAACTGGATGTTGGCGTGCGCCAGGGCGTTGGTCCCCCCGGTGATGGCCTTCAGGCCGTAGCCGCTGAGCTCGAGCTCGGGTCCGAAGTGCGAGCTCAGGATCTCCTGGATGGCGTGGGCGGAGGCATCCACCGGTCCGACCCCCGTACCGGTCCCGATCACCTCATCTTCATTGATCTTGAGCTTGATGGTGGCGCTGGCGGTGAAGCCGTTGCCGGTCATCACCGAGAACTCCTCGAGCGAGACAAGCTGCTCCTCGCTGGTGAGCTCGTTGAGAACCTCGTTGGCGAAGGCGACGACATCTTCTTCCTCGATGGTCTTCTCCCTGTCGGCGGCATCCTTGACCCGGGCTCTGACCTCGTGGAGCTGGTCGCGGTTGAGGTCATAGCCCCTGCGCTCGAGGACTTTTTCGATGGCGTGCACGCCGGAGTGCTTGCCGATGACCAGCTGGGTTCCATGCCAGCCGACCTCCTTGGCTGACATGATCTCATACGTCCTGCGGTCGCTGATGACCCCATGTTGATGGATGCCGGCTTCGTGGGCGAAAGCGTTCTCACCGACGATGGCCTTATTTCTCTGCACCTCGATACCCGTCAGGTTGGAGACCAGGCGGCTGGTGCTCCAGAGCTCCCGGGTGTTGATGCCGGTTTCCACGTCGTAGACGTCCTGGCGCATGTTGAGGGCCATCACGATCTCTTCGAGAGAGGTGTTTCCCGCCCGCTCGCCGATGCCGTTGATGGTGCACTCGATCTGGTCGCAGCCGGCCTGCATGGCCGAGAGCGAGTTGGCCACAGCGACACCAAGGTCGTTGTGGCAGTGGATGCTGAGCACTATGTCATTTACCGCGGGTACCTTCTCCTTCACGTAGCGTACCCGGTCGCCTATCTCTCCTGGCATGGCGTAGCCCACGGTGTCGGGGATGTTGATCGTCGTGGCCCCCGCGTTCACTGCCGCCTCGATCACCTTGCACATGAAGTCCATGTCGCTGCGCGACGCGTCCTCGGGAGAGAATTCGACATCGTCGGTAAACTGCCGGGCCTGCTCTACGCTGGCTACAGCCATCGCCAGGACGTCGTCTCTGCTCATCTTGAGCTTCTTGTCCATGTGGAGATCGCTGGTGGCGATGAAGACGTGGATGCGCGAGCTGGAGGCCTTTTCGAGCGCCATGCCGGCGGCTTCGATATCTTCTTTCCTGGCCCTGGCGAGACCACAGATCGTGGGCCCATCGAGGCTCTCGGCGACCAGCTTGACGCCCTCGAAATCCCCGGTGCTCGAGATCGGGAAGCCGGCCTCGATGATGTCTACTCCCAGGCGCTCGAGCTGGCGCGCGATCACCAGCTTCTCTTCCACGTTCAGGCTGGCGCCCGGGCTCTGTTCGCCGTCTCTCAGGGTTGTATCGAAGATTTTTATTTTTCTCATGGTCTCGGGGGCCGGTTTCTCCGGTCCTTTGGAATTGCGTTATTCGACTCTCAGAAGGTCAAAAATCAAAAAAAAAAACCCGCTCACCTTCTGAAGGCGGCGGGTGGTGAAATCGTATCTGGCGTTCTTACGATCCACCCGCCTCGCTAATAAGCAGAATACCGAGTAGGGCCGAACGGCCACAGTCATAATCCGAGACGATGGCGCAACGGCTCCCCCGGGGATACTTCCGCACGCTTTCAGTGATGGTCTCAAATGTGGCTTTGAACATGATTCTTCCTGCCTGTACAGGTCGTAAAGTTAAGCACGAATATTAGTTGCATCGCCGGGGCATGTCAATTTTTAAAGCGAACGTGACTTCCCGGGGTTTTCTTTCAGGTGTAGAGGCCGGTCATGAGCTTCGCGAATTCTTCAAAACCGAGGGTCAGCGCATCGGCTGCCGGGTTCGCATTCCCGTTTTGACGAACGTCGACCACCAGTCCGTGGGCGCCGAAAGCTTTCGAGGCGCTTGCCAGCGGCAGGACGAGGTTGCCGTGCTCGATGGCCCTGGTGGGATCGATGATGACCGGGAGATGGGTCATCCGCCGGATGTTCGCCACCGTGCCGAGGTCGAGGGTGTTGCGCGAGTTTCTCTCGTCGATCCTTATTCCTCGTTCGCAGAGGATAACCTGCTGGTTCCCCTGTACGAGAACGCACTCGGCGGCCTCGAGGAATTCGTCATTGGTGGCTGAGATTCCCCTGGTGAGGACTATGGGACGGCCCGTCTTGCCGGCCTCCTCGAGGAGGCTGAAGTTCTGCATATTGCGCGGGCCGATCTTCATCAGGTCGACCTCCTGGGCGGCCTGGGCCACATCGAGAACGGATTCGATCTCCGTCATCACAGGCAGGCCGAATTCCTTGCCGGCCGTGGCAAGTATTTCGAGGAGCTCGAAATTGATTCTTCTCGTCTTGAAGGGCGAGTCGTTGGTCTCGAGACAGCTGCCGTGGAGGATCATCGCGCCACACTCGCTCACCTGGCGGGCATGGGCTCCTATCTGGTCCATCGAGGAGATGCAGTCGGGTCCCGCGAAGACGACGTATTCGGAGCCGCCGAGCTCCGTTTCACCAATCCTGATGATGGTGCCGGCGGGTTTCGTGGAGAGAGCGGTCAGGCTCCTTCCATCGGGATCCCTGGCGACAGTGGGTTCTTCCGGGGTCGGTGTCGAGGGCTCGTGATCGCCAGCATCTTCGGGAGCGCCCGTTTTCTCCGGAACCCTCGAGCGGATGGAGGGCCTGGTTTTGTCGTGGCGTTCGCGCGGGTAGGTTCCGAGGATCCTCAGGTAATTCGTCGCGCCGCTCAATCCTACGAGAGCCTCCTGGATTTTCGGATCGCTCGCATTGCCTTCGAAGTCCAGGTAGAAGATGTAGGTGAAGGGCGAGCCCTGCATGGGCCTCGACTCCAGCTTCGTCAGGTTGATCTTGTGGTGCTCCAGGATCGAAAGCGCCTTGAGCAGGGCGCCTTCGTGGTGCCCGGTCGAGAGAACGAGAGAGGTCTTGCAGGGAACCCGGCTGTCGACCTGGTTGGGACGCGGCGCGATGATTACGAACCGCGTGTAGTTCTCGCGCTGGTTGGCGAGGTTGCGCTTCAGCACCTCGAGGCCGTAGATCCTGCCGGCCTCCTCGCTGGCGATCGCGGCCTGCTCGGGGTCGCCATCCTCGCTTATTTTCTTCGCGGCCTCGGCGGTGTCCATGTAGGTCTCCTGCACGCAATTCTTGAGCCTGGAGAGGAAATCAGAGCATTGGGCAAGCGCCTGGTAATGCGAATAGATCCGGCGGATCGTCGACAGGGGGGCCTTTTCAATGCCCAGCAGGCAGTGCTGGACCGGGAAGACCTCTTCTCCCACGATACTGAGCTTGGTCGCCAGCAGGAGGTCGTAGACGGCGTTGATGCTGCCGGCGGTGGTGTTTTCTATCGGCAGGATGGCATAGTCCGCCTGGCCGTTTTCGACCGCGGCTACAACGTCGGAGAAGTTCTTGTAGCCCTCGAAGGAGCAATTATCGAGTTGGCCGCGGAAGAATTTTTCTCCGGCCAGGTAGCTGTAGGCGCCCTCGACTCCCTGGTAGGCGATGCAGAGCAGCTTCTCGGTGGCGGGGTTGAGGTTGGTCTGGAGGAAAGATTCCTGCGAGCGCACCGAGTCCGCGATGATCTCATGGAAGACCCGGGTCACGAAGTGGGCGTCGAGTCCGAGCTCACGCCCGGCCTTGATGAGAGTCTCGAGGACCTCGCCTTCCCTTTTCGGGTCGCGAAGATCGAGTCCTCTCTCGAGCTTGTCCTCGATCACCTTTCGGCTGATGGCCCGCCTCTGGGCAAGCAGCTCGAGGAGGCTCTTGTCGAGGTTGTTGATGTCCTTTCGGCATTGGTCGAGATCCATCTCAAACCTCCCTGATCCAATCGAATGGATCTTCCCTCTCGCCGGTCTGGATTCCGCGCAGGATTTCGAGAAGCTCCATACGAAGATCGTCTTTCTCCAGGAGCTTGACCTCGTCTTTGTGGACTACCTCTCGGACATTGAGCAATGTCCAGGCCGTTCCGGTGCAGAACATCTCCTCGCCTTCCTCCAGGACCTCCTGGATAGAGAGCGCCCGCTCCTGGACATCCAGGTTGAGCAGGTCACGGGCGATTCGAAGGGTTGAGTCGCGCGTCACCCCGGGCAGGATCTGGCTGTCGAGCGGTGGCGTGACCAGCGCTCCTGATTTCAGCAGGACGAAGGGGTTCGAGCCGCTGGTCTCGGTCAGGTATTGGAGATGGTGCGCGTCAAGGTAGAGGACATCATCGAAGCCCTGGTCTTTCCACTGCTGGGCGACCCAGATGGCGCCNGCGTANTTNCCCATCGCCTTTGCCGAGCCNGTNCCCCCGGGNGCNACNCGGCCCTGNTCNAGCACCTTCAGGCGNACNCCCTNNGGNCTNCCNCCNCGGAAGTAGCTGCCNACCGGNCTGNNGAANATATGNGTNGNGAAGTGCCTGCAGGGNCCCAGGCCGAGCTGGGGCTCTACCGCGTGCTGCATGGGGCGCAGATAGAGTGAGCCGTATTCCGGNGGCGGAATGAAGCGCTCGTTGCGNCGCACCACNGCGACGCAGGAGTCGATGAATTGCTCGNTCGGGAAGGGANGCATCATCAGCCTCTCGGCGGAATTCCGCATCCGGGCCGCGTTGGCATCGGGGCGAAAGAGNAGGATCCTCCCGTCGGTGGTTCTCTGGGCCTTCAGACCTTCGAAAACGCCCACGCCGTANGACATTAGGGCCGCCGCGGGCGAGATCTTAATGTCCTGGAAGGGTATGAATTCGCCCTCATCCCAGACCGGTTCCCTCTCCGTGTCCCCGAGACTTCTGTACATGCAGTCGGTCTCTGTAAGGGAGAAGGTCAGGGTGTCCCAGTCAGGAAGTGGATTGTTGTTCTGTCCGGTCATTTCCCGGTGCATCTCTGGCAACTGGCATTAAGGTGGCCGATAAGAAAAAACAAAGACCGATGATTATAAGGCTTCATTTCAGTCTCTGGCAAGATAACCCAAGCGAGCCGGAACCCGCGCATGGTCCGGATAAGTCGTGCTGGTGCCGATAAGGGCGGATAATCCTTTCCCCACGCTTTAAACAGCCCTTCTTTATCTTATTTCGGCCTGAGTCTTGTGTAACATTTGGTCAGCTTCTTGATTACCGTGGGCGGCCGGAGTCGGCTGCCCTGGATTTTCAGTGATTACTATTGGCGGATCCTGATGAACAGCAAGCGGGCGGGCACATCCTGGGGACTCACGCGGCATATCGTCCTGGAGATCCTCAAGATATTTCTCTTCTCCCTCCTGGTCCTGGAGCTGAGCTATTCGCTCCTGGTCTCTATCCTGGCGGCGGGGAAATATGACATCGACCTGCCGCTGGCATTGCCTGTCATGTGGTACGCGGCGACGGCCATGCTCAGCGACAGCATTCCCCTTGCCCTGATGTTCGCCACCAGCCTGGTCTACGGTCGCCTCGTGGCTGACCGCGAGATCATGGCGGCGAGGAGCTTCGGCATCTCCAACGGCAGGATCCTGCTGCCGGCCCTGCTGCTCGGCCTCGCCTTCACTTTCTCAGGTTACTTCATCAACGGCCACCTCGTCCCCCTGATGAAGCACAAGCGCAACGATGTCGGCAGCCTTCTCATCGACCAGTTCCGCGCCCTGGGCAAGGGCCAGAACAGGGATTTTCGTTTCGGCAACCTGAACCTCTGGATCATGGAACACGAGGGCAGGAGCCTGAAGGGCGTCTTTGTCGGGCCGAGGGCGGATGCTGACACCGACGAGATACTCAGCCAGGAGAAGATCGACGAGCTGGACCTGGTCTCCTATCCCTACTGTCTCTATGCCGGCGAGGGTACGATTCTCTTTCCCGACGAGCTCAGGTTCAGGAGCGCCTCGGCCGAGTCTCCTCTTGCCGCGAGCGCTCCCGCGAAGCCGGCGGCTGGAACTCTTGCCGGGCACATCATCATCGAGCTCAGGGATGTGAGCATTTTTTATTCGAGCGAGCTTCATCCGGGCGGGTCGAATTCTTTTTTCCAGCGAATGCATCTCGATGAGCTGAACATCTCCTTTGACCCTGCGAGCAAGGCGAGGCGCGCGAGGCGGGGCAAGGAGCTTGGCAATGGGGCGCTCGGCAGGGAGATCCGAGCCGTGAGGGATGGTCCCGCGGGGAGGCCCCCGGCGGGGGCGGGGGCCAAGGCGCTCGAGCGCCTGCAGTTTGAATACCATGGGCGAATCGCCCGGATGTTGAGCTGCGGTCTCTTCGCCCTGCTGGGGGGGGCGATAGCCTTGTACCTGAATTCGGGCAACCGGCTGCTGCCGTTCTTCGTTTCCTGCGGAGTTCTTCCGGCCGTTTTTTACGGTGGTACCGTCGTCTTCCAGGTGGCGGTACATAAAGGGGCTCTTCCCCTGGCGGTTGTGCACGTACCCGCCGTCATACTCCTCGGCGTCCTGGGCTGGAGCCTGTGGCGTCTTGAAACGGAGGTAGGCAGGTAGATCCTCATGTCCCTTTTTCAGCGAATCACCAGGAGCTGTCCGGCGACCCTCGACCTCTACATTCTGCGCCTGTTCCTCGTCGTGTACATCGTCAGCCTGCTGAGCTTCTGCCTGATCTTCGTGCTCATCGACCTGGTGGAGAACCTGGATAATTTCAACCGCCAGTCGGGCTCGCTCGGCGAGCTCTTCAGCCTGATGCTCCGGTATTACAGCATCAACCTGCCGATTGTTTTCTGCCAGGTGCTCGGGCCCATCGTATGTCTCACCTCGGGTCTCTTCACCATAACCCTGCTGCAGCGCTCCAACGAGCTGATCCCGGTCCTCGCTAACGGCCGCAGCTACCGCCGCCTCTTCCTGCCTGTATTGCTCGCCGCCGGGGTGATCTCCGTGGGAACCTACCTGGTCCAGGACTTCTGGATCCCGGGGACCCGCGAGGCCTTCCGGGAGATGGCCAGCAAGCGGAAGGGTCGGCTCGAGACGAGGGATCTGAAGTACGAGGACACGCAGGAGGGAATCCTGATTCTCATCCGGCGCTACCTGGTCAACGAGAAACGCGCCGAGGGGGTTCTGGTCCTGCCGACCAGCCCGGGGGAGGAGCCTGATTCCGTTATCTCGGCCAGGCAGATGGATTGGGTACAGCCCAGCCAGGGCCGCGGCTACTGGCTCATGAAGAAGGGCTGGATAGCTCTCTACGAGCCTTTTGAATTTCGCGAGGGCGCTCGGCGCTCGAGACTGGTTACCGTGTCTCAGCCGGAGGTGGAGGGAGGGGCCGACCGCCTGTCGGAGTCTTTTATCGAGCGTGCGCTCGAGACGGTCCTCTCGCCCGAGGACCTTGAGGTGCGCGAGGCGCAGGTCGCGCATATGAGCCTCGCTGACCTGAAGAGGAAGGTCAGCACCACCGCGGACAGAGGCTGGAAGAGCAAGTATTACTCGCGGATCTTTCATCCCGTTCACAACCTGGTCCTGCTGCTGCTGGGCCTTCCCATCATCGTTTCTTCCGGCACCAGCAATGTCTTCCTGGGCGCCTTCCTGGCGGTCTGTGTGGGGGCGGTTTATTTCGTTGCCGGGGCCTTCTGCCAGGCCCTTGGAGCCCAGGGGGTTCTTCCTCCCGTCATCGGCTCAGCCCTTGGGCCGGTCCTGTTCCTGGCCCTGTCGCTGACCTGGTGGAGGGAGCTTCGCAGCTAGGCGAGGTCAAACGGTCTTGCGTTCTTACCCGAGGTTGGTTATTAAGACGTCAGCGGTTTTCTTGTCGCTGCTCGGCGGCGGATGACGCTGCGCGGTCTTCCAGCTGGCAGGCTCGCGTTGAATTGCGTGAAGAGAAAGTAAAACAGCAGGAGAGAGCAAGATGGATTCATCCCTCGTGATCCTCGCGCAGACGTCGGAGGGTTCTTTTCTTGATCCGATTCTGTCTTCCATCGTGGATTTGTGGGATTGGCTGCCCGGCCTCGGCCAGGTAGGGATCCTCATCGTCCTGGCGATCGTCTGCGCGAAGCTGGCTGCCTGGATCCTCACCGGCCTGATCGGTCGCTGGGTTGGGAAAACCGAGACCACGGTCGATGATGAACTCATCAAGTTGATGCATCGCCCGGTTTTCTTGATCGTGCTTTTCCTGGGACTGGGCATGGCCGTGGAACGAGCCGGGTTGTCCGAGAAGGCGCTCTGGGTCACAACGGCCATTCTCAAGACCATCGGCCTCATCGTTCTCATCGGTTTCTCGATACGTGCCTCCCGGCTGATCCTCGATGCCCTGAGCAGGAACCAGGACCGCTTTCCTCTTATCCAGTCGCGCACCCTGCCGCTCTTTTACAACGTCTCCCTGCTGGTGATCATCGGGGGGGCGCTCTATTTTCTTTTTATCGCCTGGAATATCGACGCTACGGCCTGGCTGGCCTCGGCGGGTGTCATCGGCCTGGCCCTGAGCTTCGCCGCCAAGGACAGCCTCGCGAATCTCTTCGCGGGCGCCTTCATTCTCGCGGACGCTCCCTACAAGATCGGCGACTTTGTCGTGCTGGATTCCGGTGAGCGTGGCAGGGTGACCCACATCGGGCTCCGCAGCACCCGCATGCTGACCCGTGATGACGTGGAGATCACCATTCCCAACGCGGTGATGGGCAACTCGAAGATCACCAATGAGAGCGGTGGCCCCTACGAGAAGGAGCGCATCCGAGTGCAGGTCGGGGTGGCCTATGGCACCGATATCGACAGGGTGGAGGAGCTGCTGATGGCCATCGCCGTGTCCCATTCGGAAATCCTGGAGGATCCGGAGCCACGGGTCCGCTTCCGGACCTTCGGGGAATCGAGCCTCGATTTCGAGCTTCTCGGCTGGATCCGCGAGCCGGTGCTTCGCGGCAGGCTGCGCCACCTGCTCTGCAAGGAGATCTACAAATGTTTCATGGAAGAGGGGATCGAGATCCCCTATCCCAAGCGGGATGTCTATCTGCAGGGCACGGCGGAGAGCCCATCACTGTCAGGGGATTGAGTCTATCCGTCGCGGTCCGCGAGAGCTTCGCGCAGGGCGTCGATGAGCGCCTCGGCTCCTGGCCTTCGCGCCTGCGCCGCCGGGGCGAGACCCTCTCTTTCGATGGCTTCGCTGGTGGTCGACCCGAGTGAGATGATGCTCACCGTTGCCGACTCGAGTACTTCACGTCCCCTCTTTCCGCAGATTCGCAGGAATCCCTCGAGGGCTGATGGGCTGGCGAAGGTTACCGCGTCGGGAAGCTCTCCCCGGTCGAGAGCCTCGAGCAGGGGCCCGGCCCTGGCGGCCTCCTCGTGGATGGTCTGGTAGATGGGTACCGCCTCGACGCGGGCTCCCGCGTCCGCCAGGGCGCTCGCCAGNTCTCCCCGGGCGATATCCGAGCCGGGCAGGAGGATCCGGTGGCCGGCGCCCAGTCCCTCTTTTCGGGTGAGNTTCCTGGCGAATTCGGCTCCGGAGCAGCCTCTGCCCTCGAGCTCCGGAGTGACCCCGGCGTTCTCCATGCTGGCCGCCGTGGCCGCTCCGATCGCTCCCGTGGTACGGCTCTCCAGCCAGGATGCCGCCGTGAGGCCGGCCTCGGAACATAGCTCCACGAAGGTGTCCACAGCCACAGCGCTGGTGAAGATGATGTGGGTGAAGCTGTCCTTCCCGGCCAGGACCNCATTCCACGGACCCCGATCGGCAACTCTCGCGAAGCGGATCGAGGGAACCGCGAGGACCTNCGCTCCGGCCTCCCGGAGCCTGGAGTTGAGCTCCGCCGCCCTGCATTCGGGGCGGGTGACGACGATGGTTCGGCCGTAGAGAGGNTCCCCGGTCATGGCTGGCCGGTTCCCGAGCCGTCAAGGATCGCCGCTCCACCGTTTCCCAGGAGCTCTTCCGCCAGCTCGGAGCCCAGCCGGGGACCATCAGGGCGTGGGCCCTCGCGGCTTGCCCGCAGACAGGTGGCGCCATCTTCGCTTGCCAGCACTCCCTCGATGCGGATGCTCTCCCCCTCGATGCGGGCGAGGGCGCCGGCGGCGACCTGGCAGCCTCCACGCAGGCGTCGAAGGAAGGAGCGCTCGGCCAGGGAGATTTCGCGGCTGTCCCCATCGTCGAGGGACTCCAGCGACCGGCGGAACCTGTCATCGGCTCTCCCNCATACCACGGCAAGGGCTCCCTGCCCCACGGCGGGGAGCAGGATCGAGGTGTCGATCAGCTCCGTAATGAGGTCTTCTTTTCCCAGCCGCCGGAGGCCCGCCTGGGCCAGGATGGTGCCCGCGAGTCCCTCTCGCTCGATTTTTTCCAGCCGTGTGTTAACGTTCCCGCGCAGCGGAACGATCTGCAGATCCGGACGCCAGGCGAGCAGCTGGGCCTTGCGGCGCGGGCTCCCGGTTCCTATCTTCGCGCCCGCGGGCAACTCGGCCAGGCTCTTTCCATCGGCGCTCACGAAGGCATCCGCCGGACTCTCCCTCGCGGGTATGGCGATGATCTCGAGGTCCGGATGGTGCTCCGACGGCAGGTCCTTGAGGCTGTGGACGGCGGCATCGAGCTCGCCAGCGAGCAGGGCCTCGTCGAGCTCCCGGCTGAACACNCCTGTTCCGATCATCGGGATATCCCGCTCGGGGAATTTTTCGGCGCTGGTTTTGATGACGACGATCCCGGGCTCCAGCCCGGGCTCGGCCGCGAGCAGGGCCTGGCAGACCCACTCGGCCTGCCGGAGAGCGAGGGGGCTCCCCCGGGTTCCCAGCTTGAATAATGTTTCAGGGCTCATTCCGATCGTGTCTCCACCGGGGTATGGGCCTGTTCCTGTCCTGGCCGGATGCCAACCACGCCGCCGCAGCGAGTCGATGCGAGGGTCAGATTCTCATTTCGGCAGGAAGAGTTTTTTGAGAAAGGCGATCTCATCTTCACTGAGCCCCTGCATGTCACGAATCGATTTGAGGCGTTCGATCGGAAAATAAATGAGCTTGTTTACCAGTCGCCGCGTCATCCGGTCGACAGCCTCGTGTTGATCGGGGGGAAAATTTTCCAGCGTACTCTGCAGCTCGCCCCTGCGGATGATTTCGAAGCGCTCGATGAGATGGCGGATCACGGGGTCGACCTCGAGGTAGTTCATCTGCCCGTAGAAGACCTCGATCTGTTTTCTGACGATCTCCTCGGCCTTCGCGAATTGATCGTGGCGGCTGGAGAGGTTGCCCTGGATCACCCTGTTGAGGTCATCTATGTTGAAAAGATGCACCCCCCCGATTTCGCCGCTGGCGGGTTCGATATCCCTGGGAACGGCCAGGTCGATGATGACCAGAGGCGCTGAGTCACGCCGGNGCTGAACGGAGCCGATATTTTCCGCTGTGATGATCGGTTCGAGGGAGCTGGTGGATGAAATGACGAGATCGGCGGAGGCGAGGGCATCCACGAGGCCGCTGTCGAGCGGGACAATCTCAGCCTCGAGTTCATCTCCCTCGAGTTTGATCTCCTCGAGCATCGCCTCGGCTGATTCCGTCGTCCTGTTCATCACGGTGAAGTTTCGCAGGTCCTGTTCGATGAGCGCCTTCGCCGTCAGGCCGGCGACAACACCTGAGCCGATGAGCAGGGCCCTCTTCCCGGTGAGTTCCCCAAGGGCCTCCATGGCGAGGCGAAGGGCCGCCTGCCCCGGAGTGATGCATCCTTCGGAGATGGACGTTGAGGTTCTGACCTTCTTGCCGACCTTGAGGGCCTCGGGGAACAGGCGCCTGAACATCTTCCCGCTGGCGGAGTTTTTTTCTGAGAGGGCGAAGGCGTCCTTGAGCTGCCTCATGATCTCGGTTTCTCCGACAATCATGGAGTCGAGTCCTCCGGCTACCCGGAAGAGGTGCTTGACGGCGTTCTCCTGCCGGTAGAGGTAGAAATGTTCGTCGAGCCCGGCGTTTTCTTCATCTCCTCCGAGATAGAAATTCGTCAGCTCGCCAAGGGGCGAGCTTTCCTGGTCGAGATTCCTGACCAGCCCGCTGCTGGCGGGAATGGCGCTGTAAAACTCGGTGCGGTTGCAGGTGGAGAGGATCAGGTGCTCGGAGCCGGCTATCTCGGAGCTGATTCTCTCCAGCGCCAACTCGGATTCGCCAGGGGAGAGAGACCATCGTTCCCTGAGCCCCAGGGGAGCGGTTTTATGATTCAGTCCGAAAACAAGGAGTTCCATTCGAGTCCGTTCGCGCTATGCGTGAAAACTCCTGCAGGTTTCTGCAGGTTGTCGTTCAAGTCGTGACAACTCTTTAGCATAACAGGAAAGCGAAGGCGTTTTTACCCATGTTTTCCACCGTGGGACTTAAAAACCACTGCCCGGCCCCCGGCACCCCTGTCGAGGCGGTGTGGTGTGGCTTCCGGGGGGAAATGCTCTGCATGCGGGGGCGTCGGGAGGGTTTCTCGACCTTGAAATCCAGGGCGAGGACCTTATTTATCGGACGGGCTGGAGAGGGTTCCCGGGCCTGTTGAAAGCCGCGTGAGAGGACCCGGGCCGGGGCCTGGAGCCTGGTGAGGATTCATCTGTCCACCCGCGGCGGGAAAACAGATGAACCTGATTCGTTTCCCCAGCATCGATTTTCTTGACCTCTACAGTTCGAGAGACCATAAAAGCAGGTCATGCAGAAGTCTGAGGCAGAGGAAAACAGGATGGATGAGGGCGAAGCCGCGGTCTCACGTTTTTTGCGGGCCGCGCACTGCCGCAACGGCGGCCGTCCGCCGGTATGGCTGATGCGCCAGGCGGGGCGATATCTTCCCCAGTACCGGGAAATTAAGGAGAAGCACTCCTTTGTCGAGATGTGCTCGGATCCGGACCTGGCGTTCGAGGTCTCGATGCAGCCCTACAGGCTGTTTGGCCTCGATGCCGTAGTCGTTTTTTACGACATCCTCTTTCTCGCCGAGGGCATGGGGGCGCCGCTGGAGTACAACCCCGGTCCGCGTTTTCTCGAGCCCCTGCGGACGGCGGAGGCTATCGCCTCCCTACGGGATCCGGATCCCGCAGGGCATACCGCCCCGGTGCTCGAGACCATCTCGCGGCTTCGCGCGGAGCTTCCCCCCGAGGTCGCCGTGCTCGGATTTGCCGGGGCGCCGTTCACGATGGCTTCCTACCTCGTGGAGGGGAATTTCCGCCGTAGCGGTGAGTGGATCAAGCGCCTGATGCACGAAACACCCGACCTCTTCCATACATTGCTCGACACCCTCGCCCGGGCTACCGGGCGCTATCTCGAAGCCCAGCTGAAGGCCGGCGCCGATGCCGTCCAACTCTTCGACACCTGGGCGGGTTTGCTCAGCCGGGAGGACTACCGCCGCTTTGTGCTGCCGCACCAGGAGACCGTATTCGCTTCGATCGCCGCCTTTGGTGCCCCGGCGATTCTCTACGTCAACGGAGGCTCCCATCTGCTGGCGGAGATGTCGGCCAGCGGCGCAGGGGTTCTGAGCGTCGACTGGCGCACCAGCCTTCGTGAGGCGCGCGAGCTGCTCGGGGAAGAAACGGGTCTCCAGGGAAACCTCGATCCTTCACTCCTGTTCGGTCCCGTCGGAGAGGTCCGGAGAAAGACGGAGGAAATCCTGGACGAGATGAGCGGGGACAGGGGGTTTATCTTCAACCTGGGGCACGGGGTGCTGCCGGAGACCCCGGTGGAATCGGTCCGCGCCCTCGTGGAGACGGTCCAGGCGCGAGATTGACGAAAATACCGGAAGGATGGGATGACGATGGATTCAAGCGCTGAAATGTTCGAGAGGGCCCTGGGGGTGATTCCCGGAGGGGTGAACTCCCCGGTGAGGGCCTGCGGTTCGGTGGGCGGGAAACCGGTCTTCTTTCGAGAGGGGCACGGCAGCCGGCTGGTGGACATCGAGGGCCGCGAGTACGTGGATGTCATGGGCTCCTGGGGGCCGCTGATCCTGGGGCACGCGCATCCCGACGTGGTCTCGGCGGTTTGCGATGCGGCGCGCAGTGGCACCAGCTTCGGCGCCTGCACCGCGGCCGAGGTGGAATTGGCGGAGCTGATCGTTTCTCGTTTCAGCTCGGTCGAGAAGGTGCGGCTGGTCAGCTCCGGCACCGAGGCCGCCATGTCCGCCTTGCGGCTGGCGCGGGGAGTTACCGGCAGGGACGGGGTCGTCAAGTTCGCCGGCTGCTACCACGGCCACGCTGACTCCTTTCTCATCCAGGCAGGCTCTGGCGCCCTGACCCTGGGAGTCCCCTCGAGTCCCGGGGTGCCGGGGGAACTCGCGAAGCTGACCCACCTGGCTCGTTTCAACGATATCGACAATGTGCGGGAGATCTTTGAAGAGGCCGCCGGCTCGATCGCCGCCCTGATTGTCGAGCCGGTTGCCGGGAACATGGGGGTGGTTCCACCCGCCGAGGGCTTCCTCGCCGGCCTGAGGGATGTCTGTGATGAGCATGGCGCCCTGCTTATTTTTGACGAGGTGATCACCGGCTTCCGGGTCAGCGCGGGAGGCGCCCAGGAGCGCTACGACGTAGCTCCCGACATCACCGTGATGGGCAAGGTCGTCGGCGGCGGGTTGCCCGTGGGAGGATTCGGCGCTCCGGCTGAAATCATGGACCAGCTCGCTCCCGGGGGACCCGTCTACCAGGCCGGGACCCTGTCGGGGAATCCGCTCGCCACGGCCGCGGGGCTCGCGACCCTGGGGGCGCTTGGCGAGGAGGGAGTCTACGAGACTCTCGAGAGCACAGGCGCGGCCCTCGCCGGAGGATTGGAGGAGGCCATCGCCTCGTGCGGAGTGAGCGCCCGGGTGCAGCGGGTCGGTTCGATGATGACGCTCTTCTTCAACGAGATACCTGTCGAGAATCGCGACAGTCTCGATGGGGTCCGTACCGATCTCTACGCGGCGTTCTACCAGGGAATGCTCGAGGGAGGGGTCACCCTGCCGCCGAGCCAGTACGAGGCCTTCTTTGTATCCACAGCACATGGCGCTGAGGATATCGAACAGATTGTCAGCACCGCCGCCGAGGTGCTCGGCACGCTCGGAGGGAGCTGATTGTCTCCCCGGTCACCTCAAGGTGTTTTGCCCCGGGCCGCTCCTAAACTATAATCGAACGCCGTAGATTGTATTCATCAGGNTCGCAGCGACTCAAACTTCCCGTAGCCTGGAGGAAAGGCTGATGCGCGCTCAACCCTATCTCTCCCTTCTGGATTTTCATGGCGGTCTGCGCCTGGGCCTCCTGGCCTCTTTTTTTACGCTCTTCGGTCCGCAGCTGTCGCTTCCAGCCCAGGATGAGGGGGGGAAGGGGGAGGGACAGAAGCAGGGCGAGGAGGCTGCCAGGGCGAAACCAGCCTACGACCTGGTCGGCTGGGGGCAGCTGAAGCCGGTGAAGGGCAACGAGGGCTTCTTCGAATTCGCCTGTACGGCCCGGGAAAAGGGCCGCTGGCGGAAGCTGAAGACTTTCGTGAAGCTCTCCGATGACCTGAAGGTGCTCGCCGACAGCAGGGTCGAGCTCAGTGAGTTCAAAAAGGACGACAAGGTCTACGCTCTCGGAAAGAATCGCGAGGATACGAGTGTCAGCCCCATGGGGCTTAGCGTCACGTACTACCGCATCATCGGCGTGCAGGCCCTGCTCAGGGGAAAGGGCATCCAGGTCAACAAGGAGTACCGAGATCGAAAGGACAAGGCCGTGAGATGGCTCGATATGCTGGTCGAGACCAATGATGGCCAGCTCGAGGTCACCTTTTTCGAGCAGAAAGGCTACCGGGTGGAGGTGAGCAAGAGGACCCTTCTGCTCAGCCGCATGCCTGCCGAGGCATCGCTCATCACCTCCAATAGCAAGGGGCTCTATGCCTTCGTGCTGGGCAAGAAGAGCGATGAGCGTCCCGATACCGGCAGGAAATCCGATGCGAAGAAGCCCGTCTTCTCCACCACCAGGGTGATTGTTCTCGATCCGGTGGCGGTCAAGCTCGGCCTGTATCAGAAGCTCTACAATTGAACCGGCAGTCTCCGGTTGTCCTCGATGTTAAATCGAATCCAGGGGCTCAGGCGGACTGGAGAAAGTCGGTGAGGTGCGCGTTGATCTGGTCGGCCTCGAGAAGGAAGGCGTCGTGGCCATGGATGCTGTCCATGACGTGGAGGCTCACAGCGACTCCGGCCTCTGCGAGCGCCTCGTGGAGCTCGCTCATATGGGCCGGGGGGACCAGGAAATCCGAATTGATCGCCAGCAGGAGCACCTTCGCCGGGCAGCTCGAGAAGGGAGCCGCCACCGAATCATGGCCGGCGGAAATATCGAAGAGGTCCATGGCCCTGGAAAAATAGAGGTAGGTATTGGGGTCGAAGCGGGCCACGAACTTCTTTCCCTGGTGGTCGAGATAGGATTGGACCTCGTACAGGCCCTCGCTGAAATGGTTTCGCGGGTCTTTTACGTCCCTTCCNAATCGTTGGTTGAATTCTGCGGGAGAGCGATAGGTGATCATGCCGATCTTCCGGGCCAGGGAGAGCCCATCCTCCGGGAATTCNTCCTCGCTGTAGCGNCCCTGCCTGTAGCGNGGGTCGCTCAGGATCGCATCGCGCTGGATTGAGCGCAGGGCGATGGTGAAGCCCTCGCTTCGCGGTGGCGTGGCCAGGCAGATGGCGCGGNCTACCTCTTCGGGGTGCTCACACATCCAGTGCAGGATCAGCATTCCTCCCATCGAGCCTCCCAGCAGGGTGACCGGCTTGTCGATGCCGAGGCCGGCNAGNAACAGCCTCTGGGCNTCGATCATGTCCCTGAGGGTNACCTGGGGNAAATNCGCGGCGTAGGGCGCGCCGGTGTNGGGGTTGATGCTCGATGGGCCCGTGGTGCCGTAGCAGCCTCCGATGNTGTTGGCGCAGATGATATGGTANTTCCCAGACCGCAGCGGAGCTCCTTCATNCCAGAGCCCTTCCCACCAGCCGNGNTCGGGATTTTCCGCCGAGGAGAAGGCGTGGCTCGAGCCTGAGAGAGCATGGAGAATCACGACGACATTGTCGCCCTCCGGGGAGAGCCGACCCCAGGTTTCGTAGGCNATCTCGAGTCCGGGCAGGGTCTCTCCGCTCTCGAGGGAGAAANCTTCCTGTGACCGCCATTTTTTTGCGGGAANCGATTGCGCGACCATGATTCAGCAAAGACTACCCAATGAAACTCTCCTTGTCAGCGAATCTCCACCGTGAGCTTCATTTCTTTTACACGGGGCTGTGAGGGATACCGATGGTGGGCTATACTGCGCCTGTTAAGGGAGGACGAATGTCTGATCCTACTAGAGAAGAAGTTACCGGTTACAGGCAGTTCCAGGCGGGGTGGATCCACGAGGAGGCCCGGCTCGGCGAGGGAGTCGAGCTNTCCCCCGGGGCGGTTGTTGGGCCATCGGTCACGGTGGGTGACCGCTGCCGTATCGGTGAGAACGCTGTCCTGAAAGGGCCCGCGGTCCTGGGGTCGGAAAACGTGGTCCATGCCTGCGCGGTCATTGGCGGCGCGCCGCAGGACCGCGGCTATCGAGATGAGCCGACCGAACTCGAGATCGGCGACCGGAACACCTTCCACGAGGGGGTGACCATCAATAGGGGCGCCCCCAACGGCAGGGGGGTCACCACCATCGGCAACGGTAATCTGTTCATGGCGACCGCTCACGTGGCTCATGACTGCGTCGTGGAGGACGATTGCGTCTTTGCCAACTCTGTGCTCCTGGCGGGCCATTGTCACGTGCAGTCCAATTGTACAATTTCCGGGAGCTCGGCTGTCGCGCAGTTCAGCACTCTCGGACGGTGCTCCTTCATTGGGGGGCTCGTGGGGGTGCGCAAGGATGCTGAACCTTTTCTTCGGCACGACCGTCGCCCTGACTCGATCAGCGCGACCCCCTTCTCGGTGAATACCGTGGGACTCGTCCGCGGGGGTTTCAGCGATGAGGCCGTCGCCGCGCTGAAGAAAGCCTATACACTCCTGTTTCGTAAGGAGCGAGGCGCTCCACTCGCTGCTCGCTGCGCGCTGCTGGAGGAGCAGGGGCTGATGACCGAAGAGGTNCGGGAACTCGNCGAGTTCATGCGGCGAAAGGCCACNTCCTCCTCGGGCCGCTACCTCGATACCCGGCAGGACTGAAATCAGCCGTTNTTGCGGCCCGATTTGCCTCCACGCCCTCTTCTGCGGCGTCTACGGCGTCTTTTGCGCCTTGACGGCCCGCCGCCGGCAGGTTCCTCGGCCTCACCTTTTTCCCGCTTCTTCGCGCTCCTCTTGCGTTCATTCTCCCCGACGATGGCGCTCCATCTCTTCGTTATTTCCAGGTTCTCTCCTGTTGATTCGACCTCGATTTCAAGGCAGTCGAGGACGTCACGGGAATAGTTCTTGTTCAGCTTCTTTCCGGGTGCCCGGTCGTTTCTGAGCAGGTGATTGAACGTGCTGAGGTTCCTGGCGATCTGGAGGATCCGTTCGGTGTCGCGCCGCGACACCTGCAGGGCGGCCGTGCTCTTCTGGAAGTTGCCCCTGATCTGCTTCAATGCCAGGGGTGAGAGCTTTCGGGTCGCGTTCCACATTTCCTCCTCGTTGAAGAGGGTAGTATAGAGGAGCAGGGACAGGGAGATGGACGAGGAGAACTCGCTCCCGGCGATGACGCGGGAGTCGAGTGTCTCGATGCGGCGCCAGAATGGATGCGCGCTTCCCGAGCGCGAGAGCTGATCGGAGAGGACAGGCAGCAGGTCGCCGAGCAGATGGGCCCCGAAGATGGCCTTGAAGAAGGGAGCCGCCGCTCCACTGCGGAGGTCCTTGAGGATCTCTTCGATCAGTCGCGATGAATTAGCCTGCAGGATATCCGCATGGTTGCGGATGATCGAATCCATCGTCTCGTCTTCAATCCGGAACCCGGTTCGCGCCGAGTGGCGCAGCGCCCGGAGCATCCTCACGGGGTCTTCGGCAAAGCTGAGGTCCGGCTCGGAGATCATGCGAACGATCCTCGCCTTGATGTCCTTGACGCCGTCAACGTAGTCGAGCACCGCGAATGTTTTCAGGTCATAGAAGAGACCGTTGATGGTCAGGTCCCTGCGCCGGGCATCTTCCTGGGGGGTGCCGTAGGCGTTGTCCCGGAGGATGATCCCGCTCTCGGACCGGACGATACCGTTGGATGAGCTGGTCGCATCGGCGGCGCTCTGGCGGAAGGTGGCGACCTCGATCACNTTGCCNGCCTCGAAGTAGATATGGCCAATCTTGAATCGCCGGCCGATGATCCGGCAATTTCGAAAGAGCTTCCTGAGTCGCGATGGTGTCGCGTCGGTAGCTATGTCGTAATCCTTGGGGGCCTTGCCTATGTAGAGATCCCGTACGGCGCCGCCGACGAGGTAGGCTTCGTGGCCGTTCTGGTTGAGACGCTTCATCACCCTCATGGCATCCCGGTCGATTTTCTTTCGGGAGATTGGATGCTGGGCCCGGGGGATGACGGCTTCGTAGTGTGGAGTCCCGGCGCTGCCGGTCTTGGAGTCGGNTTTTTTCGAGGTCACGTGATGCTTTACGGCTGGATGCGGTTTCTTGCGTCAGGATCAGAAAAAGTGATGGTAGCAGGGGGGTGGTGTTAACTCAATCCCGCTCGATCTGGNGGAGAGAGNCTTCTTGATCCGCTCCNGGATTATTTTNCCCCTCATAAGTTCAACAAATCAGCCATCCATCGNNGATGAGNCGAAAATGCTCACTTGACGCAACTATATCTTGTAGTANGTTGGCTTTTCTCCCCGGCTATGTAGTGTGCCTGGGAGGGTCTCCCTCGAACACTTTTTCGTTCATTGAGGCAGGTCGATTGAAAGTTNTCCGGTTTCGACGGAATTTTNCGGGTCGAGTTTCCGGTGGCTTTCGGGTTNGGCCGTGAGGCCGTTGGTCCGAGTNTTCTCCTGTGCAGGNCGCGTTTGCCGGCCGNCGTCGCGAGTCCCGGGGTTGAGACACTCCGAGGTAGTGGCGCCGCAGTGGGGCGCTCGGTTGGTTGGAGTTATTTATTGTCGGGTGGCTAATCGGGGNCGCTTCTTATCGGACCCCGTTGCGAGATGGATGTCGCTGCAGTAGTCGGCGCCTGCTTCGATGAGCACCCTGGATTCAGCTGGAGGTGAAGAGGAAGAGATAGCCCGTTAGAATACCTGGNCTGGCGCGCAGGCCGGTTCGTCGTANAGGCGGACCATCGAGAGTCGGGAAGCGGGGAGGAATCAATCGCTTTCGGGCTTCTGTCGCCGGGTCCTGGTTCTTCTCCTGGTGGAGGGGAACGGGCTGGTGGTTAGAGACAATCAGGATGGTGGTATTCAAGGATCCCCGTCGCGGTTTTAGCGGCCGGTGGAGTCGATGGGCTGTCGGTAATCCGCTGGGAGAATCGGTGGCCGGGTCGATGGAATTGTTGGTTCTGCTCAGGGATTGGAGAGGAAGATAATGGGTTTCGAAAGTCAAGAGGAGAGAATGGGTCAGGAGCAGCCGGCCGCGGTGTCGGGTTCTACCGGTGTCGCCCTGGCNGATGGTGAAGACAGCGGCGAGGGCAAGAAGNNCTTCGAGGTCGGGGGGANGACCTTCGTACTTGACTGCAAGAAGGCGGAGGCNGTCTTTGCCGCCAAGAAGGTGATCAACGGNATCGATACGATGACCTTCAATCTTCTTCCGCTTAAATACCAGTGGGCCTACGANCTGTATCGCAATATGAAGGCGAACCACTGGGAACCCGAAGACATCCCGATGAACGAGGATATCGGCCAGTGGAGGAGTACTGACCAGCTCAGTGATTCCGATCGCTGGATTATTCGCATGGGGATCGGCTATTTCTCCGCTGCCGAGGGGATTGTCGGCGACAACATCCTCCACGTCATCAGGGAGATGGTAACCGCGCCCGAGCTGAAGCTGGTCCTCGGCCGCCACGCGCATGAAGAAAACATCCACGCGGACTCGCTTCTTTATATGATCAGCTCGCTGGGGATCGATCCNCACGAGTGTGAGGCCATGTTTGTCGATGTCGAGAGTATCGTCGCCAAGAACGAGTTCGTGACGCGTATCTCAAAGGATATGCGCCGGGATCTCGACATGACGGTGACCGAAAACATCCAGAACCTGGCCAGGAATATGTTCGTTTTCGGCCANTGCATGGAGGGAACCCAGTTCTACGGCCTCTTCGGGATGATTCTCTCCCTTTACCGTCAGAACAAGTTTCCCGGTATAGGCCAGATGTTCAGCTATACCCTCAGGGATGAGTCCAATCATATTGAGCTTCTGAGGAAGCTGCTGATGTGCCTGGTTGAGGAGAACCCGGAGATCTGGACCAACGAGTTCAAGGAGAGTCTTGTCGAGTTGATGAAGGAGGCGGTGGANCTCGAGAAACGATTTATCNACGATTGCCTGCCGGTGGAGGCCCTGGGACTCAATAGGGAAGATTTTAATCAGTACATCGATTTTATCGCTGACCGCAGGCTCGAGGGAGTCGCCCTGCCGGTGCTGAACCCGGGAGTGAAGAATCCCTTCCCGTGGCTTGCCGAGGTGATGGACTTCAAAAAGGAGCAGAACTTTTTTGAAGGTACCGTGACGGAATACCAGAAGACTTCAGCGCTCAAGAAGCCTGTAAGTGATAGTGACCTGTGAGAAAGAGAAACGCTTCCAGCCCTGTTGGAAGCCAGAGGTGAGAGAACATGAGCTATAGACATTCGTCCCTGCAACAGGATCTTCTACTGAAGCGCTACGTGGATGAACCCGAAGGCGCGCAACCCGGTTTTAACTGGGGGGAAGCCCTCGATGAAGGAGAGCTCGCCGGTTCGCGGGGAGTCGTTCGTCTCTCCACTCCACAGGGGGAGAGGGACCTGGCATTCGCCGATGTGGCCAACGCGATCGGCAAGGCCCTCACCAGNCTGATACNGGTNCAGAGTGAGACGGAGAAAAANGAGGNCANNGTCTTTACCTCCGAGAACCGNGAATTCGTGGCCAGGATTACCCGGGAGGTCGCCTCTCATCTCGAGCAGTTTTTCGATTCCAGCGAGGCGGCCCGGCTCTCCCTGCAGGACCTGAACCTTCACATAGAGAAGGCTCTCGTGGAAAACAACGCCTACGATGTGGCCAGGAGNTTCGTATTTCACAACGCCAGCCACCTGACGGNTCAGCGTTCCGAGGTCGTGGACCTGCGGGTGATTCGCCGTAATACCCAGGTGGTGCCNTGGAATCCGGACAAGATCGAGATCGCTGTCCGCAAGGCGTTTCTCTCNCAGCAGATGGATTCTTCTCCCGCGGTTGAGGTCGCTGAGAAGGNGACCGAGGCGNTTGTCGCTACGGGCCAGTCCTTCATCCACATCGAGGAGGTCCAGGACCTGGTGCAGGAGATCCTGATGAAGCTGGGCCATTACAAGGTGGCCGAGGCCTATATCCTCTACNGGGCNGAACGCGCGATCATGCGCCAGGTGGAGCGCGTACAGTCGCCGGAGACGGCCGCGGAGTCTGAGGGCCAGACCTCCATGGTGGTGGTTACCCGCGAGGATGGCTCTACCTTCCTTTGGGATGGAGCCGATCTGGTGGCCCGCGTCCGTTTTTCCACAATCGACCTGGAGCTCTGTCTCAGCGAGGAGGAGATCATCTCGGAGCTGCGGCGGTCGATCTTCGATGAGATCACGACCGAAGATCTCAAGATGACCATCATCCTCAACGCCAAGGCCCTTATCGAGAAGGATGCGGATTTCGCCTGCTTTGCCGGTCGTATCCTCTGCAGCTATATCTACGAGGAGGTGCTGGGCTGGGACATCNTGGAGGACGGCATCGGTGGATTGAAAGAGTTTCACCAGAGGTACCTGTCTCAATACATCGAAAAGGGAATAGCGATCGGCCGCCTTTCGCCGGAGCTGAAGAAATACGATGTCGAGAAATTAAGCAGGATCCTCGACCCCTCCGCGGATCTTTATTTCGACTACCTGGGTATCCAGACTCTCTACGACCGCTACCTGCTGGTCGACAAGAGGAAGGGGGCCGGCAGACGCATCGAGACCCCGCAGATTTTCTGGCTGCGGGTGGCGATGGGGCTCTGCCTGAACGAGGGAGAANCCAAGGAAGACAGGGTCGCCGCGCTCTACGATCTCTACAAGAGCCGCCGCTTCTGTTCCTCCACCCCGACGCTNTTNAACTCCGCGACGTTGCATTCCCAGCTTTCGTCCTGCTATCTCTACTGGGTCGATGATTCGATCGAGAGCATCATGCAGCGGGGAATCGCCGAGAACGCCTATCTCTCGAAGTGGGCCGGNGGCCTTGGCGGCAGCTGGACCGCGGTCAGGGGTACCGGCAGCCATATCGCCGGCACCAATGGTGAGAGCCAGGGCGTCATTCCTTTCCTGAAGCTGCACAACGACCAGCTCATCGCCGTGAACCAGGGTGGAAAGCGCAGGGGCTCGGGTTGCGCCTACCTCGAGTGCTGGCACAACGATCTCTTCGAGTTCCTCGAGTTGCGGAGGAATACGGGCGATGACCGTCGCCGCACCCACGACATGAACACAGCCAACTGGATTCCGGACCTCTTCATGAAGCGGATGGAGTCGCGGGAGGACTGGACTCTTTTCCGCTCCAGCGAGACGCCGGACCTTCACGANCTCTACGGGAAGGCCTTCGAGGAGAGATATATCGAGTACGAGGCGATGGCCGCCCGGGGGGAGATCAAGGCCGAGACGATGCCCGCCATCGAGGTATGGAAGAAGATGCTCCAGATGCTGTTCGAGACGGGCCATCCCTGGATCACCTTCAAGGATGCGTGCAATATNCGCAGTCCCCAGGACCACTTCGGCGTCATCCACAGCTCGAATCTCTGTACCGAGATTACCCTCAATACCGGNAAGGAAGAGACGGCTGTCTGCAATCTCGGNTCGATCGTCCTGGACAACCACCTCGATGAGAATGGGGNNCTCGATCACGACAAGCTCAAGGANNCGNTCAGGATNGCCGTACGCGCCCTCGACAATGTCATCGATCTCAATTTCTATCCGACNGTTCCCGCCCAGACCTCCAATCTCCGGCATCGCCCGGTGGGCCTCGGGGTGATGGGCCTGCAGAACGCCCTGTACCNGAAGGGGCTGGCTTTCGATTCTCCCGAGGCTATCGATTTCAACGATGAGTTCATGGAGGCGATCGCCTATTACGCCTTCGAGGCGTCCAGTGACATCGCCGCTGAGAGGGGATGCTATTCCACCTACGAAGGCTCCAAGTGGGCCCGGGGCATCCTGCCGCAGGACAGCCTGGAGCTTCTCGAGGAGGAGCGTGGGGTGCCGATTGACGTACCCAGGGGCAGCCGGATGGACTGGGAGACCCTGCGGGGCAAGATCAAGCAGCAGGGCATGCGTAACAGCAATGTCCTGGCGATCGCNCCTACCGCTACGATCAGCAATATCATGGGGAGCTCGCCCTGCATCGAGCCGCACTACAAGAATGTCTTCGTGAAGAGCAACCTGTCGGGCGAGTTCACCGTTCTGAACAAGCACCTGGTCCGGGATCTGAAGAAGGAGGGACTCTGGAACCAGGAGATGATCGACAACCTCAAGTATTTCGACGGAGAGCTCAGCGATATTCCCGGTATTCCCGAGAACATCAAGACCCTCTACAAGACCGCCTTCAGTNTCCCCTACGAGGCGTTTATCGCCGCCGCTGCGCGGCGCCAGAAGTGGATTGACCAGTCTCAATCGCTCAACTTATTTCTCGGCGAGCCGNATATGAAGACCATGTCCCATATGTACCGCGCCGCCTGGCGTTCGGGATTGAAGACCACGTACTATCTGCGCACCATGGCCGCGACCAATATCGAGAAGGCCACGGTGTCGGTGAAGAAAGAGGTGANNGANGTGGTCAAGGGGCAGTATAGCGATGAGGAGAAGGAGGCCTGCTCGATCGAGGCCATGNAGAATGGNGAAGANTGCGAGGCCTGCCAGTAGGCGGCGGGCCGGTCNANCCNNTTTTCAGCGGTCCNCGCCGCCGCTCTCCGCGTGCAATTCCCGCAGCATGGCGTGGAGGCTCTCGTCGGTGAAAGNTCTCGGGTTGTTTCCGAGGCGCTCGGTATTTACTCCATCGGTGAGGGCGGAGATGTCCTCGGGACTCTTTATGCCGATGGCCTTGAGCGAGGCTGTGCAGCCCGTGGATTCGATGAGAGCGTGGATGAGCCGGCGGCCGTCTTCNAGGCTCCGTGCTCCCAGCAATTCGAGGACCTCCTCGATCCTGCCGCGTACATGACCCGCTCCCCGAGGATCGAGGCAGTCTTCCTCGCCGAGGCCGTAGTTATAGGCCAGGACGGCTCCAAGGGTNAGGGAGACCGCGTGGCCATGCGGTACCCCGAGGTCTGAGGTCATCGTGTAGGACAGGGCGTGGGCGGCCGTGGTCCTCGATATGTTGATGGCCTTCCCGGCGAGGTGAGAGGCCTCGCACATGCCGTCGCGGGCGGCCCGGGTGGGCGAGGTGGAGGCGGCCTCGAGATGTTCGAGGGCCAGGGNGATGGCTTCTTTCGAGTAGCCCACCGATTCATCATTGGACTGGACCGCCCACATCGATTCCNCCGCCTGGCAGAAGGCGTCGAGGCCGCTCGANGCGCTCCACAGGGAGGGGAGGTTGTCGGTCAGGGCCGGATCGACCAGGCACCAGNTCGGCAGGATCTTTTCGTGGGCGATGGAATATTTCTTTCCTTCGTAATAGGCCACCGCGAAGCGGGTCGCCTCGCTGCCTGAGCCCGCGGTGGTGGGGATGGCTACAAGTGGTATGACCGGCCCGCTTGGTTCCACACCTTCTTTCAAATAGCTTTCGGGGGCGGCGGGTTGAAGAGAGAGGAGACCGACAAGTTTGCCGATATCTATGGCGCTTCCGCCCCCGACAGCCAGGATGAGGTCGCAGGGACTCCTCCTGAAAAACTCCATGGCAGCCATGATGTCGGGCCATTTGGGATTCGGGGTGAAACTGTCGAAGGAGCGGGTCTCCAGCCCGGCAAGAGCTTCTTCCACCAGGGGTTGCGCCCCGGAAGCCTCGTAGGCGNCGGGNCTTTTCACGAGGAAGACGGAGCGCGGCGAGGCCTCCCGGAGTACTTCNCCAAGCTGTNNCAGTGCTCCCCTGCCCAGATNGCTGCTCTGCNCTNTCGACATGGGCTCNTTCCATAAANGGTTTTGCTTATGANCGACCGAGTTAACCGTGTTGAAATTTTTCGTCAAGGAGGAAGTGACCGGCGGTTCACAGNCGGCCGCTCACCNCCAGGTGCCGGTCGGTGGTCGCCCTGACCTCGAGGTCGAGTCCCGCNTCGGCGAGCTGCCTCCGCACCTCGCCAGGGGTAAAGGCGGCCAGGAGCGACTGGTAGAAGAGCCGCTTCAGAAGAGGTGGCGCTCCCGCGGTGTGGCGGNGGGTGAGCTCCCGGGCCCGGGTCCTGCTCGGGGGCCTCCTGAGGTCCTGGATCATCACGCCGCCGCCTCGGCAGGTGAGCCGTTTCACCTGCCGCCAGAAGGGGAGAGGGTCGTGAAGATGGTGCAGGAGGCTGTTGGAGAAAACCGCTGAAAAACTCTTCCTGAGATTTTTCANCCGCTTCGCATCAGCGCGCAGAAGCCGGATGCGTTTTTCCAGCCCGGCCTCCTTCACCCGTGAGCGGGCAAGCCGGAGCATGGACGGGCTCGCATCTACCGCGGTTATTTTCCAGCCGGGCAAGAGGGCGCAGAGCCGGATCGGTATCTCCGCGGGTCCGGTTCCCAGGTCGAGGGCGTGGCCCCTCTCGGTGTCCAGCAGCCTGGAGATCCTTCGCGCGCAGCAGAGGTTTACCCGGCTGAAGTCCGCTTCGTCATAGACGCGGGCTTCCTCCGTGTCGTCCATCACCTCGGGCTCCGGTATTCTTTTGATTTGACTCCTCCGTGTCATGCCCGGGGCGGCTCCTCAGCGGTTCCTTGCGGTCACCTCGAGGCATTCTCCCCGGAGCCGGCCGGAGCCGTCAACCAGGTGGAATTCCTCCCATAGGTTTACCGTCGCGCAGACATGCCTCGGCGCGATGAGGACGGGGTCTCCTATCGCCAGGGGGCAGCTGCCGTCGTGTCCGAGAACCGTATGTTCCTCGCTGACCTTGATCACCTCGAGTCCCGGGGTTGAGAAGAGATGGACCGGGCCCTGGTCGATGCCCCAGCGTTTGTGTCCGAGGTCGAGGGTGATCTTCCGCGGCGTCGGGCGATCCATCACCTTCGCGAGGATGAGGGCGGCGAGCTGGAACCGTCCGGGCATCAGCTCGTCGTAGCGGGTGTCCCAGTAGATGAAGGTGCCTGGTGAGACCTCGATCCCAGGGCCGATATCACCGCGGTCGATGAGCGCCTCGAGACANTGGAGGAAGCCGGGGGTGCCGCCGACCACGAGGCGCTCGAGCACCGCGCCATCTCCTTCCATCAGGGTGATGACCCGGGCGAGATCGTCCATGGCCTCGCGGGCGCATTCCGTTCGCTCGCGCGGGTTCTCCGAGTGATTGTGTCCGTCGTAGGCGTGAAGCCCGGCGCAATGCAGCCTCGAGAACCGGGTTTCGGAACGGATCGATTCAAGGAGCGCGCGCGCCTCTGGGGGGGGCAATCCCGTTCGATGGTCCCCTACATCGATATCGATGAGGTAGTCGAGCTTGACGCCTTCTTCTTCGGCCGCCGCGGCGAGGAAGGACGCGTGCTCGATACGGGAGACCTGGGCCGTGATCCGGGCGTCGGGGCCGTATTGCGCCGTGGCGGCGGCGATGCGCGCGGCCAGGGGCTCCAGCGGCGGATAGGCGACGAAGATGTCCCTGACGCCCTCATCGAGCAGCATATCGAGCTCATTGTGGGTGCACTTGAACTTGTCGATGCCGGCGGCGAGCTGCAGCCGGGTGGCCCAGGAAGATTTGTGGGTTTTTACGTGCGGTCTCAGGCAGCTGAGGCCCGCCGCGGGAATCGCGGCTTCCAGCTCCCGGCGAACAGCGGCCAGGTTCGCCTCGACCAGTCCCTCGTAGACGACCAGGCAGGGGCTCGGCAGGCTCCCGAGCTTGTCGAGCTGGTAGAGGTCCTTATCGAGCGCGTCGCGAGCCTGCATCATGCAGCTAAAATAGCATTCACCATGGGTTCGCAGGCAGGGAAAAGAGGCTGCGAGGGCAGCGCGCCCGTTTACCGGGGACCCGGAGTTCTTTTCGCCGCCGCTGGCCGGCCAATCTCAGAGAGGCTTCTTTTTTTCCTTGCCGGGGGGCAGCTTCTTTTCCCCCGGGGGCAGGGNCTTCCCTCCGTCGCTTTCTGAACTGCTGGAGGAGCGCAGCTTCAGCTGCCTGACCTTTTTCTGGATATCCTCCGGCAGCTTCCCGAGCGCCTCCCAGGGTTCGTCGTCGGCGATGACCTCTTTGCCGCGACGGACGGAGAAGGTCCTCTTCCCGTTGGCATCGCGCACCGTGATGCTCAGCTCTCCATCGCTGATGGTGACGGAGGAAACCGAGGAGCTGCTGGCGGCGCCTCCCCGGCGCAGGCTCCCGAGGGGAAAGCGGGGGCTTGTTTCCGATGGGGCGGCAGCCAGCATGACCTTGAGCTTCTTCCGTTCTCCTTCCTGCACGACAGCCAGCTCGACCTGGTCGCCGGGCCTGTGGGTGGCGACCAATTCATTGAGGTTTGAGACGATGCCATCCCGGCTGTCGCCAAGGAGCGATCGGAGAGATTCGATTCTGATGCCGCCCCTGATGCTGCCCCTGATGCCGCCGAGCTGAAAGTCGTTGAGATCTTCGGGCAGGATGATGGCGCCCGGGCCGCCCTTCTTTCCGCTCGATGTGACCGCCTTGCCGGCGACCTCCAGGATGACGTCATGCTTCCGGAGTCCCGCGTCGTAGGCCGGCGAGCCGGGAAGAGAGCTTCTCACCAGTACGCCCTCGGCCGCCGAAAGCTTGAGATGGGCTGCGAGGCTGGCTGGAATTCCTTCGAGGCGCACACCGAGATAGGCTCTCACCCCGGCTGCCGGCTTCGTAGGCGCTCTTTTGAGGGGCGTCCTTTTCGGCGGGGCCTCAGCGGGTCTCACGGCGAACTTGAATGTCCCCGCGCCTCGGCGCACGATGAGCTCGAGGGCGTCATCCTGGTCATTACCCGTATGCATAGAGAGCGCCTTCTGGAGGTCCGCACGGGACCTTATCTTCATCCCGGCGGCCTTGACGATGATGTCGTGCTCCTTGAGACCGGCCTGCGCGGCAGGGCTGCCGTCGACCACGGCGATGATCATGGCCCCGCCATCGATCTCGAGATGCGCGGCCACGGCGGACGGTATCTTTGCGGCAAGGCTGATCCCGAGGTAGGGCTTTCCGGCTGACCTCGCGGTCCGGGATACGAGAATTGTGGAAAGAACCAGCAGGCCTACGGTGACTGCTCTCCTGGACATATCAGCTTCTCCTTGCCTGGTAATTGTACTTTTCAAGCTTCTTCAGGCTGCCCCATCGGTCTTCCCTGTCTCGAGGGAGCGCTCGAATAGAAGTGGCGGGATGAAAGCGTCCGCTTTTTTTACTCTTTATCCGGATCCCCTGGAGCGGGTCCGTTTTCTTCGGAGGAATCAGCATCGAATGTCGGAATCGATGATCCGCAAATGTGAGCCGGAACGATTTTTTCGAATTCTTCCCTGGGAATAGAGGGTCCTTCGCGCCCGCCGCAATTGTTGAAGCTGTTGGCGAGCATCGAGGCGATGTCCTGGGGGCTCCGTCCCTCGATGTTGTGGCGCTCTATGATCGTATGGACCTTGCCATCCTGGAAAACGGCGATGCAGGGCGAGGAGGGAGGGTATTCCGCCATGTAGCCCCTGGCCTTGTCGGTGGCCTCTTTGTCCTGCCCGGCAAAGACGGTAGTCAGGCGATCGGGAATGACCTCGTTCTGCAGGGCCAGCATCACGCCGGGACGGGCATTTCCGGCCGCGCAGCCGCACACGGAGTTGACGACAAGCAGCACGGTGCCCTCGCTGCTGCCGAGCGCCCCATCCACATCTTCGGACGTGCGAAGTTCATCCACACCGACACGGGTTAATTCATCGCGCATGGGCTGGACGGCTGTCGGATCGTAAAGGGGTCTGAACGAATCGAGATCTCTCATTTTTATTTCTCTGCTTTGTCTGGCCTTGGTGGTCTGGATTGAATCAAAAAGGTCGAGGAGCGGGGAGGCTGTCTCTTCGCAGACGGTCGTGGGCCTCCATCTGTCGACTATGCGACCGCTGAAGGTATTGTATCCAGGCGATGCTGAACATCAAATAATTCAGATCCTGAACCGCCAAGGTCTCCCTACTTGCGCAGGAAGCTCATACTATGCGAGGATTCGCGAAGGAGGTTTGAGAATGTCATCCAGGCAACCCGGACAGGAAGGAGAGACGGTCTATCCGTCAAAAGCTTTGCGCCGGGTGCATATCACGTTGATTCTCTCCGGTATCGCCTTTACCTTCGGCTTCGCCGTCTTGAAGCTCTGGCGTGATGCCGATGCCGTTTCGGCGGCCGTCTCGTTCCTTGCCGGCGCCGGTCTCTCGGTGTACCTGCGGTCGTTTTTGAGAAGGACGAGCTGAGTGGCCGGCATGAAGCGCCTGCTGATTTTCAGACATGGAAAATCGGATTGGGGAGCCGGTATAGAGGATGACCACGATCGCGAGCTGGCGCCGAGGGGGATCGCCGCGGCCGAGAGCATGGGGAGCTTCCTCAGCCTGGCGGGTCAGCAGCCCGAGCGGGTCATCTGTTCTTCCGCGGCGCGGGCGCGATTGACCCTTCAGCACGCCATGGATGCCGGGCAGTGGGATTGCGAGGTCGACTTCGAGCCCCGGCTCTACCTCGCAGCCGCCCAGACGGTTTTCGATATTCTCCACGAGGTCTCCGCTGATACAGGCTCGCTCATGCTCGTGGGGCACGAGCCGACCTCGTCTGAGATGGTGCGCCTGGTCTCGGGGTGCGCCCTGCCCGGGGCGGGGGCCATGGTGCGCTTTCCTACCGCGACGATGGCAAGGCTCGATCTCGCCATCGAGTCCTGGGAGGCTTGCGAGCCCGGCTGCGGCCAGCTCAGGTGGCTCATTCCCCCGAAGCTTTTCACCAGGGGGAGCTTCGATTTCATCGCCTAGGCCGGGACGGAGCGCCAATCGGGGGGTGCTGGGGGAGACTCTCCGGCAGGCAGGTCCGGTTACCCGAAGGCCACGTCAGGCAGCAGCAGGATGACGAGGACGCATGCCAGGACAAGGGGAAAGGAGACGATTATGACGAAGTTCCTCTGTTCGAACTTCAGGTGCATGAAGTAGGCCGCCACGAGCCCGGCTTTGACAAGGGCCATTCCGACCAGCAGGACAATGGTGATGGTAATGATCCCGTCGACATCGCCGAGGTATCTCGGGGCAAGAGCTACCGCGACCTCGAGTACGGTCAGCACCAGCAGGATTACCCAGATCAGCATGTAGTTGGGATGTTTGTGGTCTTCGCTCATGGCGTTTCCGGTTAGCCGGTCCCGATCTCAGTCTCTACAAGGTAGACGATGGTGAAGATGACGATCCATACCAGGTCGACGAAGTGCCAATAGAGCCCGAGGATCTCGATTCGGCTCTTGTCCCACCTGCCGTTGCACACACCGAGGTAGGTGAAGAAGAGGTAGACCACCCCGCTGAAGACGTGGCAGCCATGGAAGGCCGTCAGTACGAAGAAGGTCGAGCCGAAGAGCGTGCTGCGGGGAACGTGGGTGCCACCGTTTTCAAACTCCCAGTGGCCGTTTACCAGGGAGCCTTCCCAGATTCCACTCAGGAACAGGCGGAAAGCGGCCTCGCCCTCAGCCGCGTGGGTATTGGTGAAGAAGTGCGTGTACTCGTAAACCTGCATCCCCAGGAAGGCGGCGCCTCCCATGATCGTCAGGAGCAGGTATTTCTTCAGCTTGGCGACGTCATTGGCGAGGGCGCCTTCGAACGCCTTGACCATGGTGACGCTGCTGCAGATGAGGACGAAGGTATTGAAGGCGGTCAGCGAGATTCCGAGGTACTTGCCCGGCGAGGGCCAGATGTCGAGGTTGTTGACGCGAAGGACGATATAGGCCGCGATGAGCCCCATGAAGGACATGCCATCGGAGCCCAGGAAGATCCACATGGCCATCTTGCCATTGGTGACTCCCAGGACCTCTTTGCGAATATCGGGAGGCGCGGCCGCTGCAGCTTCGCTCATTTCTCGCAAGACTCCTCTGTAACCAAGTCCTCGATAGTAAAAAAACCGTCGCCTGGAAGCTATCCTCCCGGACACGATATGGTCGGTAGTTTCCTGTTTTAGGTGGTAGAGATCAATATCAAAAAGTGAGCCTCACGGTTCTGTTCGGGAGCCTGTTATCCACTACAGCGCCCGCCGGGGTGACCATCGTGGACGATTGCCCGGGGACGCCGGTCTCCGCTGAAGGCCGGGACTGGAAAACAATCGCATCCTGATGGTTTCAGCGGCTGGATCGAAGCCGGGAGTCCGCCTGTCATGGACACGATGCGCCCCGGTGAAGGTGAACTCGACCGATTTGTCTCGCGCGGGGGGGAGCTCTCACCCCGCAACCCAGCCGTCGCATGGGTTCCACGCGGCCCTGGATTCCCGTCGCTTTCGTTGGAGTCCGCAATGCGCGCAGGCTGTGGAGAATGCCCAGGCGCCCGGAGTGCGCCTGGAGAAGGATGAGCGCGCAATCAGGCGGGTTGTCAAGGCGCCCGGCTGAACGCCGTCCGGGTCTCTTCTTATTATCGGCAGACCCGTGGCGAAGGAACTTTTTACCGCTATAGCGTATTGATCAGGCGGAGATGGTAGTTTTTAATCACCTTTGATTTGAATGCAGTCGAGGCTGTCGCGGTTGAGTTGCCCGGCTGGCGGAGTTGACCTGGATTTGAGGAGAGCTCGATGACCCATGTAGTGACTGGACGCTGTGTCGATTGCCGCTACACCGACTGTTGTACGGTGTGTCCGGTCGACTGCTTCTACGAGACGAAGGAGCCGGCGATGCTGGTGATCGATCCCGACACCTGT